>NZ_CP160452.1:1978990-2638654 GCF_041295575.1 Sporosarcina pasteurii
CAAATTCAATACAATTTGCAAGGTCAACTGATGGAGAGCATTTTCCTTACGCACGCCCATCTAGGGCATTATCCGGGGCTCTTATTTTTAGGGCGTGAAGCAATCGGCGCAAAAGGTGTGCCTGTATTCGCTGGGAATAAAATGAAAAAGCTACTGGAAGAACATGCACCATGGAGCTTGTTGACAAAGCTTGAAAATATTAAGTTGGAACAAATTGAGGATGGACGAGATGTGTCAATTTCGCCAAATGTTTCTATCAAGCCGGTTGAGGTACCACACCGCAATGAATTCACAGAAACTTTTGGCTTTTGGATTAAAGGCCCGAATAAAAAAGTTTTGTACATTCCAGATATCGACCAGTGGCATGAGTGGGACCAAGATATTTATGACGCTTGTAAAGAAGCAGATATTTGCTTACTCGACAGCACATTTTATTCCGTAGCAGACTTAGAAAAAATTGGTCGTAGTTACGGTGAAATTCCACATCCACTCATGACAGAAACGATGGATAGATTACAAGATTTAGTTTCACAAACTGAAATCTATTTCACCCATTTCAACCACTCGAATCCAGCGCTCGATTCGGACCGTCAAGTACGGAAACAAATAGAAGAAGTTGGATTTCATATTGCTGATGAGATGATAGAATTTATTTTGTAACAGAAATCCTAAAATAGATTCAATCATTCAATAAAAGTATGCTAAAGGAACAATAAAAAAGCCTGTGCGAAAAACGGATGATCGCATCCATTTCCTATCGCACAGGCTTATATGATTTTAAATAAAATCTCTCGGTACTTCAGTTTTCCACGTTTTCGTAAATACTTCTTTATCGCCTTCGAAGGCTGTAATATGATTCATCAAGTAAAATGTATCTTCATCCGCTGTCATCGTACTTGTCGTTGCTAAGCTAGTTTGCCATTCCCCACGACCAACTGTTAATGTCCAGTCACATTGTACTTTTGCAGATAAAGGATCTCCTGATTTAATCGTATAAATATTGCGGTTAGTACTGCCATATTCTATGCCATTTTGAATAAGTCGACGTGCACCTTCATCTGAAAAATCGTCTAACACCCATTCATCGGTAATTGTGTTATGTCGAACTTCGCGTGTTCGATTCGCCTCACGCAATATTTCTCGCTCCATCACTTCCGCAGTTTCAGGATGTTCGAATGGTTTTAATTCATTATCCACAGGTTTTGCAGATCGAATTGGTAAGCGAAGTCTTGTATTTTCATTCGCCAAAACAGTCAATGTTACTGGTTTTGGCGATGGCCATGCGTGTGGCCAATAAGTTGGTGAAATTGCCAGTTGCCAGCGGTGGCCTTTCGGTAACGTATGACCGACTGCATTTAAACGAAGTGTCACTGTATATTTTTCACCTGGTACAAGGTGCTCCGGATGTTCATGACTGTTTCGATGCGTTAAATTGAGCATGCCCCATGTTACACGCGTCGATGAACCATCTGGCGCCACATCGCAAAGTCGCGCTGTTAATAAGGCATTCATCTGGTCGGATGTTAATTCCACGTCAAATTCAGGAAACCCTAAAATTTCCATCGGTTCTTCAAGGGGTTCGGAAGTGAAAACAGTGGAAAGACCGTTTTCAATACGCTGATCGGAGGATAAATCTCCTGGTTGTCCAAACGGGCAAAACACGCCTGCGTATAAGCCGTGTTCTTGTACACTTGATACGATGACTTCTTTTTCAGAAGTAACGACATCACTTAGCTGTTCTCCGCTTAAATAATACATTTTCTCTTGGGCATTTTTCGGCGGCCATTCATTTTCGGCCACCCAATGTCCTGGACGCATTGCATAATCTGTTTCAGGCGTAACGCTATCTTGAACCCAAGCACGTAACATCGGCTCGTCCATAATGCCTGTTTCTTCACCTTTTAACCACTGATCCCACCAACGTAAACACTCTTGTAAAAATCCAATTTGCGGACCAGGTACAGCCACTTCAGGATATTCGTGTGCCCAAGGGCCAATTAAACCTTTCTTCGGTCCTTTTAATCCTTCTAAAAGTCTTGGAATTGCATTCGTATAACCGTCAGCCCAACCGCCAACTGCATACACAGGAATATCAATATCCGAATAGTTTTCACATACAGACCCATGTTTCCAGTATTCGTCTCGTCTTTGATGACGCATCCACTCTTCAACAAATGGCGGCGTTTTTTCCAACCTCTCTAACCAATTCGAACGCCATGAATCGCCTACCACTTCCGGATCAGCTGGACGAGCATTATACGCAAGCATTGTTGATGCCCACCATAACATATCCGATGCAAGCATTGCCCCGCCTTTGTAATGAACGTCATCGGCATAACGATCATCTGTCGAACAAAGTGTAATGACCGCTTTTAAATCAGGATGACGTCTCGCTGCAATTTGAAGGCCATTAAAACCGCCCCATGACTTACCAATCATACCAATGCCGCCTGTAAACCAAGGCTGTTTAGCTATCCAAGTGAGCACTTCTAGTCCATCATCTTGTTCTTGCTTTAAATATTCATCATATAAAATCCCGTCTGAATCACCACATCCACGCATATCTACACGGATACTTGCATAGCCGTGCCCGGCAAAGTACGGATGCCGAATTGAATCTCGTAGTGCTGTAAAATCATTTTTCCGATACGGTAAATATTCCAAAATCGCTGGAACTGGATTTTCCTCCGCATCAACTGGCAGCCAAATTTTTGCCGCTAATTTTGTTCCATCTGACATCGGAATCCAAACATGTTCAATTTCCCGAACTTCTCTCGGAAATTTTGTTTTGATCGACCTGTTTGATTCTCTAACGTTGAAAACCATGTAAATCCCTCCAAAAAATAATTGGTGCCAGTCACTAACATGAAATCCATGAATGTTTCGGTGACTGTCACCTTCCAGATGGAAAGTCTTGCTTCAACCATCTAAATAAAGAAACGATGAGCAACAAGTAAATAATAAAAATCGGTACAGACACAATCACAGCTGATGTTTGAATCACACGAAGCCCGCCAATTAACAACAATGAAATGGAAATAACCGCTAACATTGCTCCCCATATCATTCGATGCCATCTAGCTGGATCTTCCCCTTCTCTTAATTCTTTCGTCGCAATCGCGGCCAATATATATGTAGCAGAGTCCATTGACGTTGACAAGAAGATGATGCCAAGAACTACAAAGAAAGGTAACACAATAAAGCTAATCGGTAGTGATTTTAAAATTGCTACAACTGCAGCCGGTCCACCATGTTCATTCAAAATATCTGCAACAGGGACAATATTATTCAACTCTAAGTTCATAGAATACCCACCGAACACCGCAAAGTACAGCCAACCGCCAACAGAACCCCATAATAAAATATGCGTAATTAGCTCACGAATGGTTCTCCCTTTAGAAATTCGTGCAACGAACAGTCCCATAAACGGAGCAGTTGCAGCAAACCAAGCCCAGTAAAACACTGTCCAACCTTGCGGAAAGCCGCCACCTTGAATTGGGTCTGTATAAAAACTCATAAACAAAAAGTTTTGCAGCATTAAACCGAAGCTGTTTGAAAAATAAGAAAGTAAGAAGAGTGTTGGTCCTACTAAGAAAACAAATGCGGCAAGCGCCAATGCAAGATAAATGTTAAGATCTGCGAGTTTTGCAATTCCTTTTTGTAAACCTAAAAATGCACTCGCTGAGTAAATAATTGTAATCATAATGATAATGACAACATTTAAGCCAAGCGATTCAGGGATATTTAAAATATCACCAATAACAGCGGACATCATTGGAACGCCTAATCCTAAAGAAGTCCCAAGGCCCCCTACTAAACTCCAAATGACTAAAACATCAATCACTTTTGCAAGCCATCCATCTGCATATTTACCGAGTGCCCCACTCAGCGCAACACTCATTTTTAATGATGGCCTTTTTCGTACATAATACGAGTAAGCAATGACAACGGTCGGAAATGCATACAATGCCCACGCTGATAGTCCCCAGTGGAATAATCCGTATGTTACCGCCCATTCAGCTGCTTCTACTGATTTCTCTTTTATGCCAAATGGTGGACCCATATAGTAGTAGATTGGTTCCATCATCGACCAAAACATAATACTCGTACCCATACCCGCTGTGAAAAGCATCGCTCCCCAGCTAAATGAAGAGAATTCTGGTGTACCTTCTCCAAGTTTTATTTTTCCATATCGGCTAAAAGCTAGCCACAATAGGATAATAAACAAACCGACTGTTAAAAACTGGAATGCCCAATCCATTTGATAAGTAATTGAGCTCATCAAATCATCCAAAAAAGGTTCAGCCACTTTACGGTTCATAACGAGTAGGACCGTTGCGACCAAAATCACGACTAGTGATGCCCAAAACACAAACGGATCAATTCGTCCATTTCTCATTGTATCCCCCCTAGTTCCACAAAAACGCCATAATTCCAGACTTTACCAATCTAGTTGTATGTGATAGAGTCAAGCATGTAATCATGATTACATTTTTGTATACGGTTACTTTACCATATAATAAATATAGGAACAACCTTCAATTTTCTAAATTAATTATAAGAATGAGAGATTATTGAATTTAAAAAACCAAACATACTATGGCCATTTGGATTTGTTAAACTGATACAGAGGACATTTTCCATTCAAATCAAGGCAAATGATGCTAGGAGGAATAAAATGACAAATAGAGCTATCCAGAAAAGTCGTATGTGGAAGTATTTTATCGAAGCGACTAAGGAAATCATTGAACAAGAAGGCATTCATCATGTCACAATCCGTAAAGTTGCAGACCGCGCAGGATACAATAGTGCCACCATCTACAATTACTTTAAAGAACTTTCTCATTTAGTTTTTTTCGCGTCACTGAAAATGTTAAAATCCTACGTGGACGATGTGACTACATATATGGCTCGTGGCCAAAACTCCTATGAAAAATACATGCTTGCTTGGGAATGCATGTGCAAACATTCATTCGAAAAACCAGAATTGTTTCACGCGGTCTTTATTCAAGACTTGGGCAATCAACCACATAAACTGATTGAAGAATATTATTCTATCTATCCTGCTGAATTAATTAATGTTCCGACAGAATTAAAATCTATTTTATTTGAACGCAATATAACAAAGCGAGGCTTATCCTTGCTGGACAACGCCGCAGAAGAAGGTCACATCAAACGAGAAGATGTAGAAGAAATTAATGAAATGACAATTCTGATTTGGCAAGGGATGTTATCAAATATGTTAAACAACCGAACAGAATACGACAGTCAAGTTGCCGCAAGTAGGACAATGCATTATATTGAAAAAACCGTTCACAGTGCACTTAAAAATAAGCTCCCCAGCTAAAAATTTCCAATAAAAAAAGTAGAGATAGAATCTTCACATTCTCCCTCTACTTTTCCATTCTTTATGCTATCGGATTTACCTCATTTTTCTAAAGAAGCCCCCACATAAACTGCTTTCCCTTTAATCTTGGCTTCCTCTTTGCGATACACTGGGGGAATCGTCCCCCATATGAACACTGTCACCTCTATATTCCTCAAGTAGTAATCTATTTTGTTCAATGAATAAAAAACACCTCTTGAATGTAAAACGAGGTCAAATCGTTCTCCCCCATTTCCCATCAAAAGGTGTTTTACTTTGTTATTTAACGCTTACTTCCCTGCAATTTGTTTTAATTCCTTTAATGCATCTATGATATGTTGTTTTAACTTTGCGGCTTGTTCTTTCTCAGCGGTACGACAAGAAATATTAATCGAGATAGAATGATCCAGTAAAATATAAGCAATTCCAAATCCGCCTTGCACGACAGGTCCAAAAATTCGAGATTTTACATTGTCGTAAGCCATCCCACTTGTAGAAAGGAAATCTTCACGTAAAGTTTTATATCCTTCATCTTTAAAAATTGCAGGCAGTTCTTTCACTCCGAGGTTTTCCCCGTATTGTAAATAAACTTGTTCCAAACCAAACATATGCCTTTCAACACCAAAACCCGTTCGACAATCATGAATTCTATTTGAATGGGCATCACTTGCAGTCCTCATTAACGCATACAATTCGTTATCATGATGATCCTTGTTTTCTAATGCTTGTACTAACGCCCACTTCTCCATGCTAGTCGCCCTCGCACATTCCGTCCTGCCTTCTTTAAAATGGCGAATAGATACGGGTTCGTAAACACTCTTTAACGTACCGAATGTACGGTACTGGGCAATTTGCAATGCCATATGGAAGAAAGCATCCGGACTTAGACGCATTCTCTTTATCTTATCTGCGCCAAATTCTTCAAATGTCGCAGTTTTTACATGATACTCATTTTTCCGTTGCTTACTTTTCTCTGCTAGTTTTCGTAACGATTGCTCGATTTCTTCGGATACTTCCCAATCCAACTTTGTACTTGTTGGTTTTTCATCCGTATAAATGATTTCCTCTGTTTCCTCAGCAAACCCTTCATTTACATAACTAATCACGGCAAATATTGTTGTGCCATCAACTGCGGTATGTTCGATGCTATAACCAATTCGCCCTTTTTTCGTTATGACGAGTTGAATAGTTTTATCGTAATATTTACTTTGACTATTTAACATTAAATTTTCAATTGCTTCTTGAGAATTATCGCTATCTTCATCTATCGAAATTACGATAAGGGAATCCGCAATCGCTTGAAGATTATCGGCATTTACTTTAGATATCTTCAAATCATTATAGATTTGTGCAGCTTCATCTCTTTCAGCTGTTGTAAAAAGACCGACATTCATTCCTTCTTGCTGTTCTGTTTGAAAGATGTTTTCAATCGCTTCAGTTATCATTTTACTTTGGTAAATTTCGCCATTTTCATTCGTCACGTTAACTTGGTACATATGATTTTTGTAGATAATGATGACGAAATTATTTCTTTTATCAAAACTAGCAACCCTGAACTGGTCTCGGTTTACTTTTGGAATTCGAACAGAGCGAAAGAATTTTTTATATTGCCCCATATCTAATGGAACACCTTTGATCGTAACTGGTTTTACTTCACCATCAATAATCTTATGGTAATATTCCGCAACCGAGAAACTCACTTTCCCTGCAAGTTCTGCAGTAGTAGGCGCTTTTTTTAGTCTCGGTCGGTCAACTAAAATGTTGAAATGCATACCTGTTGGTAATGAACCACGGTACTTTAAATATTTGTCTTCCCAAAAAGGCGTAAGCCAACTACCTTCTGTATTATTTTTTAACTGATAAAGTTTTTCTTGGAGCTTTTCTGCGTCTCCATTTCTCTCAAAAAAATGTTGTAGAGCGTTGGCCGTATTATTAAATTGTTTTTCATCTACGAGGGGTTTAATCCATTCGAGGAGTTTCGTATGTGTACTCGTTAATGGTGGGATTGGGAATGATGGTAATTTTTGTTGATTATCAAATGTCTTTTTTATAATAATTACTCCTTTCTATGAACCTAAATATTATTATGATGGTAATTCGAACATTTATTTGCTCTAAATCCAATTATCTTTTACTCGTGATCATTTAAAAATATGCAGAAATTGAAGAGAATGCATCGCCTTTTAATTACTTTTTCCTATGTAGGATGCGTATCAATTCAAAAAAACAAACGCATGCTTCACGATACGAAGCATTGCGCAGTTGGGTTTCCGAGCTTAATTATGTCCATCTTACTCTCTATTATAATGGATTAACGCCTAATTATCCATTTTTGTCTTCGCAAGTCCGCTCCATCGCCTTCTATTACGCACGAATATAGACAGATAGACAGTCCTATAATGAACCTACCTGACTGAAAGGGAAAACACTTTCTACTTTTATAAAAATCAAGTATACTAGTAAAGTCTAAAAAATTTTCGTACACACTTGGAGGTAGAAACAATGAAAAAATTATTCGCATCTTTACTCGCGATTACGCTACTGTTCTCGCCTATTGGAAATTTCGTTTTTAACGACTCCCCAGTTGCTGAAGCAAAGCGTTATAAATCTGGTAAGAAAAACTTTAATATCGATAAGCAAAAACAGCAACCGAGTCAGTCCAATATTCAAAAGAAAAAAGAAAATGAGAATGTAAACAAAAACAGTACTGCTCAAAACAATAAAAAACCATCCATGGGAAGCGGCTTAATGAAAGGCTTACTTATGGGTGGTTTAGCAGGTTTATTATTTGGCGGATTATTTGCTAATATGGGCATGTTAGGTTCGGTTCTAGGATTTTTAATAAATGCACTTGCGATTGTTGCATTAGTTGTACTTATTAAAAAAGTATTCGACTTATTTAAAAAGAAGAAAAAAGAGGAAGCTAGACGATGGGACAATTAATTATTTCCGAACAAGATATTATCAATGCGATTTGTCTTTTCATGTCTCATGAAAAAGATATCGAGCCTGACGAAGTAGAAGTCGAACTCATTTATGATGATGAAGAGGAAATGGCCTTTACAGCAGAAACGAGTATCCATAACAAAACTGAATTAATTCCAACTGCTAAAATAATTGCCGCTCTTCGTTTATGGATTGATCTTTACACAGAATCAGAAGGAATCTCGGCAGGGATTAAACTTCATTTTAATGAAAACGACGGAATTTATGCATCCGTATGGTAATCTTTTTAAAGGCTTTTCAATCAGTCTACGCTTAGGCTGTTGAAAGCCTCTTTTTATATGATTTTATTATGATAAAAGTTCGAATTCAATTTAATTCTGATGTATAATTCAGACATAAAGGAGAATTGGACAATTGAAAAAATCATTTTATATATTCTTTACGGCGCTACTGTTATTTTCGCTCACTGCTTGTTCAACTACCGCTGAAAAAACAGGTGACTCTGAAGAAAAGGTTGTTCTTACAATTTCCTCAGCAGTAAGCTTATCAGATGCACTCGAAGAAATTAAAACAATATACGAGAGAGATCATTCAGTTCGACTTACTTTTAACTTAGGTGGCTCTGGCAGTCTCGCCCAACAAATTCAACAAGGCGCGCCCGTTGATATTTTTATTTCGGCTAATGAAAATTGGATGGACACATTGGTACATAATGACCTCATTGATGAACAATCACTTGTGACGATTACAGGAAATAGATTAGTTCTGATCGCTCAAAAGGGCTCAAAGCTACACTTTCCATCAGTCGATCAAATCATTCCTGAAAAAGTGAATCAAATCGCAATTGGCAATCCTGAGAGTGTTCCGGCTGGAAAATATACACAGGAGGCTTTGCAAACAGCAAACCTATGGAATGACTTAGAAGAAAAACTCATTTTAGGGAAAGACGTGCGTCAAGTAGTGACTTATGTTGAAACTGGGAATGTCGATATCGGCTTTGTTTATGAAAGTGATGCACTTTCTGCAGAGCAAATCTCCATCTTAGCAACTGTTCCAGAAAATTCACATGACAAAATTACATATCCAGGTGCAATTTTAGCGTCTTCTAAACATGCACATGAAGCGAAGGATTTCTTAACATTCCTTACTTCAGAACAATCGCAACAAGTGTTTGAAAAATACGGCTTTCGTCATTAAGACTAGGTGATTTATTGTGAATGAACTAAATCTTTCTCCGTTATGGCTGTCGATTAAGACAGCCTCGTTTGCAACTGTTATTGTTTTTATTTTGGGCGTGATACTCGCCCGTATGATTGCAAGAAATCATTTTCCCGGAAAAAGTATACTAGAGGCAATTATCTTATTGCCTCTTGTCTTACCCCCAACCGTCGTCGGCTTTGGGTTATTATATCTTTTTGGGAAAAATGGTTTTATTGGTCAGTGGCTCAGTCATTATTTTGACATACAAATTGTTTTCACTTGGTATGCAGTCATTATTGCAGCTGTTGTTGTTTCTTTTCCGCTTATGTATCAAAGCGCAAGTGCTGCTTTCCAACAATACGATAGAAATATTGAACATGCTGCCTATACGATGGGCGCCTCGAAGTGGAAAGTATTTTGGACCATTTCATTTCCACTCGCATGGCCCGGTTTGCTGTCAGGATTAGTCTTATCTTTTGCACGTGCACTAGGTGAATTTGGCGCGACCCTCATGCTTGCGGGCTATATTCCAAACGTGACAGATACCATTCCGTTAGCCATTTACTTTGCCGTTGAATCTGGAAATATGGATATGGCTAAATTTTGGGTATTCATCATTATCGCATTTGGTTTTAGTGCAATCCTTTGGCTCAATTGGTGGAGCAAACGGCATATGATGCGTTTTCAAGTGAAACAATAAAGATAGGAGAATAGTGATGCTTACCGTAGACATTCAAAAACAACTGTCCCATTTTGAATTAACAACTTCATTTACCGTCGCGAAAGATGAAATTGTTGTGCTTTTTGGTCCATCAGGTTCTGGTAAAACGACTATATTAAATTGTATTGCAGGCCTTTCAAAACCAACTGCCGGTCAAATTACATTACATAATCGAGTGTTATTTGATCATAAACGAGTCAATGTACCGATTCAGCAACGTAATATTGGGTATCTCTTTCAAGCTTATGCCCTTTTCCCACATTTAACCGCATGGGAAAATATCGCATACGGCATGAAATCACAACCATTCGCTGAACATTTAATGGAGGAACTGGGCATCGTTCATCTGAAAGAACAGTATCCTCATGAAATTTCAGGCGGCGAAAAGCAACGTGTCGCAATTGCGCGCGCCCTTGCGACAGAACCTGAATTGTTATTATTAGACGAACCCTTTTCCGCTTTAGACGATGAGACAAAAGAAAAAGGCCATCGTGAACTATTACGGCTACATGAACAGTGGGAAATCCCCATTCTCCTCGTCACACATAGTAAAGCAGAAGCCGAAAAACTTAGTAATCGCATCTTATATGTAAATGAAGGTCAACTGATAGAACCAACACCTTCCATGTGAAAAAGCTGCTACCAGGATAGCAGCTTTTTAGTTTCCTATAACGGTTTACAAAAGGTATAGGGACTCCATTGATAAATAGGATCCGTGAATGTCGAGTTAATATCGACATGCTCGTGTTGATCACGATGACAATTTTTTGGAGGTCCGATAAATACTGATGGCGGTATCGGCTTCGTTACTTTCTTCCATTTTTCTTCATCAACACAATACGTATCCGCTACAATATTGGCTGGCGTTACATTTAAAAGATCCGAACCTAAAATCACTTCAGGTTTCGGTGCATTGAAAATCCCTAAAAAATGTGTGTCGTCGGCATTTGAAACAATATAATGCCACCACCCTTGTGGAACATTGACGACTTGACCTGAAGTGATGGGATAACTAAGAAGCTTTTTTGTGCGCGGATTGACGAGTGAGACTGTAACTCGCCCGCTAATACAATAAACCAATTCCGACGCATTTTGATGGTAATGCGGTTCAACAATCTTGCCTTCACTTAAATAAATATCGAGCACCGATGTGTTGTCTAATGTATTTAATTGATCAATACTCAGTTCATTAATGAAGTTTTTATTATCCCTTTTAAAAAGAGTGTTTTGATTAACATCGAATGTATATTCTGCACTTGGTGAACTAACATCAAATTTTTTCACCCTTCAAATCCCCCCTTACCCTTAATCGGAACCCATTCTTAACGTATGTATATCATCGGATTCTGGTCACAAACAGTTTTGTTGGTACTAATGAATATAGATTTAACAGGCCATGACGTTTATAGTTATTTTCGAACGAAAAAAGCTGTTTGATAATAAATCTATCAAACAGCTACTCCTCATTTAATTTTCATCATAAAACGTTGACTTAAATCGATTTAAACAACTTTCGCAAATACAAGTCTTTCTTACTGCTTCCGGCGGTAGAAGGTCAAAGAGTTCACTTGGAAAGAACGCTTTCGTACACCAACAATCTCCTAATGACTTTCCTTTGCCATTGCAGCAATTATTATGACGATGACAAAGCGGACAGTTTTCTAGTTCCTTCTCTACTCGATTCAATTCACTCAACACGCACATTTGTCACTGATTCTTGAATTAAAGCTACACGTTCATTTTTCATCTTACTTATAATAAAACCAATCACTGCGCCTACTATTCCAGTAACAATCCACCCTGCCCCATTTTCAAAAAGCGGAATGAAACCAAAAACTGCATCGATTGTATCTGGAAAAATATTCGCTTCTTTCAATGCATCTAAAATCGCAATCAGCCCTACACCAATGATTGTACTAACATAAACAGATTGATAACCATTGAATAAGTTGTTAAACAATACCAATGCGATTAACGCGATGGCAATTGGATATAAAAGTAATAAAATAGGGGATGCCATCGTCAAAATGGCGTTTAATCCAAAATTGGTAATGATTAAACTTAACAAAGCAAATACAATTAACCAACCCTTGTAGGAAACAGATGGAACAATACGCTCGAAAAGCAATCCAATTCAAGGAAAAGAAGAAGATATCATTAAAATTTTCCAAGCAGCTTACTAAAATAAAAATAATAAAGACAGCCTTCTACAAGTTAGAGGGCTGTCTTTTGAAGTTTATCGGCCATCACTCTTCGGATCAAACGCATCTCGAAGACCATCTCCAATAAAGTTAATCGCCAGAACTGTAATTAATATACATAGTCCCGGAGGTATCCATGCTTCAGGGTGATAACGCAGGATCCGAATACTTTGTGCTTCCGAAATCATATTCCCCCATGTTGGTGTCGGTTGAGGAATCCCAAACCCAATAAAACTTAATGCAGATTCAATAATAATCATCGTCGCCATCATTAACGTAGCGTTCACAATAATAGGCCCTATCGCATTCGGAATAAAGTGCCTAAAAATAATCCTTGAATCGCTTGCACCGATTGCCCGAGCCCCCAGCACAAACTCTTGCTCTCTTAATGACAGAAAGGTCCCCCTGACAATTCTCGTTAACGTTGGCCATGAGGTGATGGCGATAACTGTCACAAATATACCAATGGTCACTTTCTCCAATAAAGCAATGATCGTTAACGCCAGGACAAGGAAAGGCAATGCCAATACTAAGTCTGCAAGTCTCATAATTAAGTTATCAATCACACCACCATAATAGCCTGCAACAGCACCCGTAATCAGTCCAATCAGAAGTGTGAATATCATTGCGCTAAATCCAACAATTAACGATATTCTAGCCCCGTACAATAACCTAGCAAAGTTATCTCGACCAGAACCATCAGTCCCCAAAATATGTTCGCTTGATGGACTTTGCTCTACTTTCAATAAATCAGCTTGCCGCGGATCATACTCTGTTAAAAACGGTGCAAAAACAGCCATACTAATGACAATTAATAAAACAAAAATCCCAAAGATTGCTAGTTTATTTTTTAAAAAGCGTCGGATTGATAGTTGTAATGGGCTTCTATACTTACGATTGGCCTCCAAGTCCTCGGAGGTAAATTGTGGTTCAATTGGAAATGTATTTTCCTGGTTAGATTGCGTCATTCTTTATCACCTCAATCATAACGAATTCTCGGATCGACAATGCTATAGAAAATATCTGCGAGTAGGTTTCCGACCAGAATGGCTACACCTAACAGCAGTGCGATCGCCATCACAATTGGGTAATCACGATTTGTGATTGAACCAATAAATAATGTGCCTAACCCCGGAAAATTAAATACTTGTTCTGTAATAATCGCGCCACTTAAAATCGCGCCAAATTCAAATCCCATTAATGTGATGATTGGAATTAATGCGTTACGTAATGTGTGTTTATAAAGGACATTACGTTCACTCATCCCTTTTGCCTTGGCCGTTCGAATATAATCACTGCTGAGCACATCTAACACTTCAGAACGCATATAACGCATATATGCCGCCGTACTCGCGAGTCCTAATGTAATTCCTGGAAGAAACATATGATGAATTCGATCTTTAAATTCTGCAAATCCAGACAGATCTGTTGAAGATAACGTACCTTGTGCAGGAAACCATCCTAATTTAATCGATAAAAAATAAATCACAACGAGTCCGAAAAAAAAGTTCGGAATGGCTAGTCCCGCAAAGCCAAATGTAGTGCCCGCATAATCCAATAATGAATAAGGTTTTTTAGCAGAATAAATACCAATGGGAATGGCTACAACCAGCGTTATAATAAGCGCAAATAAACCTAAATAAACCGTATTAACTATACGTTCCTTAATTAGACTTTGGACGGAACGACCATTATATGTAATGGATTCGCCAAAATCTCCTCGCGAAACCCGACTTGCCCACATCAAATATTGTTCTGGTATTGACTTATTTAAACCAAGCGCTTCACGTTGTTGTTCATAAACTTCCGGGTTAATATTTGGATCTAGAATTTTACCTGTAAAAGGATCTCCTGGTGCTGCCTTCGCTAATCCAAATACGATCATTGACAGTGCAATTAACATTGGGATAAACACTAAAATTCTTCTGATAATGTATTGAATCATTAGTAAACGCCCCCTAGAAAGGAGGAGAGTATATGATAAGCTCATATACTCTCTTCTCGTTAATCGTTAATCATTCACCCACCAAGTATGAGCATCTTTGTACATCGTGTATGGCAACACTTCTACACCTTGTAGTCGATCATTGTATGCCCAAATACTATTTTGCGCATACAGAATGAGCGCTGGTAAGTCTTCTGAATAAAGATCTTGCCACTCTCGATACTTTTCAACCCGGTAATCTTGTTCAAATGCATTTGGTGCCTTTACTGCATCGTAAAGTAATTCATCAGACTCTGGATTGTTCCAACGGGAGAAGTTATAAGCATCTTTAATGCCCCAAAGACCTAATGGATCTGGGTCTCCACTGCCTAGATTCCAACCGATTAAATATAAATCCCAATCCGAGTTATCATTCGTTAATCCTTCTACGTAAACAGACATTTCTTTCGGTTGACGTAAATCAACTTTAATGCCTACTTTATCCAAATTATCTGCAATAATCGGTGCAGATTTCTCACGTAATTGGTTTCCTGTAGGATATTCCATGTTCAGGACCCATTCGTTTCCATCTGGGTCTTCACGGTATCCATCCCCATCCACATCCACATAGCCTAATTCATCTAACATTTCCATCGCTTTTTCAGGATCATATGAATAGTTCATTCCTGCATTTTCATCATAAGCCCAGAACTGTACAGCAATTGGTGAATTAATTAACTCACCATGACCGTGTAGTAGCCCTTGACCATGACCTTCACCGATTAAACCTTGTCGATCAATCGCCCAAGCAATTGCTTGTCGAACTTTTGGATCGGCAATCTTTTCGTTTGGCACCCAATTATCAGGATTGATGACGCCATTTTCAACATCTTCAGCTGTACGATGATTATGTTTAAAGCCTAGAATTTGGTATCCAAAATCAGGTTGTTCAATCATCGTTACATTCTCATATTCGTTGACCATATCGAAGTCAGCAGGGTCAATTCCACCTGGAAGTGCGATAAAGTCAATTTCGCCTTTTTCTAGTAATCCTGTCATGACAGATTGTTGAACAATCTTCCACACTAGTTTATCTAAATGTGGCTTACCTTGCCAGTAATCTTCATGACGTTCAAGAATGTATTGTTCACGTTCAATCATTTCAGTAAACTTGAATGGACCTGTACCAATTACTTTTCCAGCATCCAACGATTCCGCTGCCTCTGGAATTTCAGCTACTGGAATGTCTTTAAAAACATGTTCAGGAATAATCGGGAAACTAGTATAATAAAGCGGCATAATATTTGGCTCTTCAAATTTAAATGTCACTTGATAGTCGCTATCCGCCACAACCCCAACAAATTCATCCGTCTCACCACTTGCATATTCCTCATAACCTAGCAATGGCTCCACATAGTTTGTACGTACACCGCCTGCTGATACATAGTCAGGGTCAGAAATCGCTTTATACGTGAATACAACATCATCCGCTGTAAATTCTTCACCGTCATGCCATTTGACCCCTTCCTCTAATTGGAAAGTGATTTCTGTCTGGTCTTCGTTCGTCTCCCAACTTTTCGCTAGTTTAGGGATAAACTCTAAAGATTCATTTTGAGATGTAAGCCCCTCATGCGTAAAGTCAAGAATGTTCGCCTCGTATGCTTCTTCATAAAAAATCGGGTTAAACATACCTGCCGGCGCTGTATGCATCGCACCAGTGATCGTCCCCCCATCTTTTGGACCATCTGATGCCGCTTTTTCCTCTTCAGTTGTTTCGGTAGCTTTTCCGTCGCCTTTCTCACCGTCTGGCTCATCCGCACTACATGCTGCAAGCACAAGTCCAAACATAAATAATATAATCATGAGCAACAAATGATTACGTTTTAACAAGAAAATACCCCCTTTTTAAATGTTCATTAGATAAATCAGCCATCCCCTTACAATGTTTATCGATCACATCACCCCCTAAAAGACTCAGAAACTATGAATCTGTATATAAGTGGCAAGCCACATAATGATTGTCTTCTAATTCTATTAACTCAGGCGATACTGATACACAACGGTCATGAACCTTTGGACACCGCGTCCTAAATGCACAGCCCGAAGGTGGATTTGCTGGACTCGGTAAATCACCCTCAAGTTTAATTTTCTCTCTTCTTACGTTAGGTGCGGCTTGATCCAAATCTATGATTGGAATTGATGAAAGTAAGGCTTCTGTATAAGGATGCAATGCATTTTTATAAAGTTTTTTCTTGGAAGTCAACTCTACGATTCTACCTAAATACATTACGGCCACTCGATCACTAATATGTTTGACAACACTTAAGTCATGCGCAATAAACAAGTAAGTAAGCCCTAACTCTTCTTGTAAATCTTTCATTAAATTTAACACTTGGGCTTGAATAGACACATCGAGTGCGGAAACAGGCTCATCACAAATGACGAACTTCGGACGCACGACAAGGGCACGAGCAATGCTAATACGTTGACGTTGCCCACCCGAAAACTCATGCGGATACTTTTGTCTATCATCGGGACGTAGCCCTACTCTTTGAATAATGTCCAGGACGCGTTTTTTTCTATCTTCTGCCGATAATTTCCCTTGAACAATTAACGGTTCTTCAATTAATTGGCCAACACTCATTTTAGAATTTAACGATGCAAAGGGATCTTGAAATATAATTTGCATATCTTCACGAAGAGGCCTAATTTGACGCTGACTTAAATTGGAAATATCGACACCATTGAAAATAACCTTTCCTTCGGTAGGATCTAAAAGCCGAAGTAAAACACGTCCTAAGGTTGATTTCCCAGAACCAGATTCGCCAACGACGCCAAGCGTTTCACCTTGTTTTATCGTAAAAGATATCCCATCTACTGCTTTTAAATGACCAATCGTTCGCTTAAAAATACCCCCTTTTATCGGGAAGTACTTTTTTATATTTCGAACTTCTACAAGTGAGTCTTTTTCCAAAGTATGTTGTTCATTGGAACTCTCGATATTTTGTTGGATAATCGTCATCTGGATTCCCCTACTTCCTCTTGAAGATAACAACGAACAAAATATCCCGGCAAAACTTCGGTTAATTCTGGATGGGATTGTATACACTTTTCCATGACGTAAGGACATCGCGTAGAGAAACGACATCCTTTTGGAAAATTAAATGCAGGCGGCACAGTTCCCTTTATCGTTCCAAGCCGATCAACATCTTGGTCTATATTGGGTAAACTTGCCAATAACCCTTTTGTATAAGGATGTTTTGTTGATTTTAATAGAATTTTTGTAGCGGCCTGTTCAACAATTTGTCCCCCATACATCACCATGACGCGATCTGCATATTCTGATACAACGCCGAGGTCATGCGTAATTAGCAAAATAGACATTCCAAAAGTTTTTTGCATATCTGCTAGTAAATCTAATATTTGCGCTTGTATTGTTACATCTAATGCCGTTGTCGGTTCATCTGCAATTAGAAGTTTTGGTTCACATGAGATTGCAATCGCAATCATGACCCGCTGTCTCATTCCACCAGAAAGCTGATGGGGATATTCTTTAATCAACTCTTCAGCCCTCGGTATCCCTACAATTTTTAATAGTTCAATTGCACGAGATTCCGCTTCCTTTTTACTGACCTTTTTATGTTTCCGAATGACTTCGATAATCTGATTACCGATTGTATAAACAGGATTTAATGCGGTCATCGGTTCTTGAAATATCATCGCTATCTCATTGCCCCGAATACTTGTCATTTGTTTTTGTTTTAAACGAGTTAAATCTTTATCACTCACTGTAATCTTCCCATCAACAATACGTCCTGGCTTATTGATAAGTTGCATAATTGAAAGTGCAGTCATACTTTTACCGCTTCCAGATTCACCCACTAAAGCAACCGTTTCGCCAGGATAGACCGAAAAAGAAACGTCATCCACAGCTTTAGCCACTTGCTTTTCTGATAAATAAAAATAGGTTTTTAACTGTTCAACATCTAATACTGGTAATTTGCTCATAATGCCCCCCAATCGACAATATCCCAGCTCATCCCTAGAGAATTTTCAGTCAATTATGTTTGCGTTCTTGTAGGATAGAATATTACAACAAACAATGTTAAATAATTCCGATAATTAGGTACATTGTATGTGGTCCCTCCCTAGTTGTCAATACTATTTCAGTGATTCGACTGAACATTGCAAATTATCTTTTCAACCGACAAAAACCCTAAAAAAATACCGAATTCGAGCACCTCTCGAATTCGGTCCTTACTCCTATTGAGTACTTTCTCTATCCTGACGTTCCCATATTCTTAAGTAAGGATACGGGTCGAACGCCCACTCTACTCTGCCATTGTATTTATACATTCCGTAATGCAGATGAGGTGGGAAACGTCCCGATGTACCTTCTTTCCCATATCCCGAACTGCCAACATACCCTATAACATCACCCGGTTCGACAATGCTTCCTTCTTTAAACTCTTTATTAAACGATGATAAGTGAGCATAATAATGGTAGGTATTATGCATATCTCGAATCCCAACACGCCATCCACCGTAATCATTCCATCCCATGATTTCAATCATTCCATAAGAGACCGAACGAACGGGAACTCCGTAACTTGCAAATAAATCGGTACCCTCATGAATCCTTCGTCCTCCCCATCCGCGACTAGCCCCCCATGTCCCTCGATAACTATAATGAGACCTAACTGGTAGTGGAAAGGCTCTCTTATCAAGCGCATTCGTCTGAAAATGTTCGTATATTTTCGCAATCGTTATAATTTGCTGTACAGTTTCTTTTTTGTCGTAGTAATCCATTAGCGCTTTTTTAAATCCTTTTTCTGTATGCGAATAAGCATGTAAATACTCGGACAAAGTGTACATAATATCATCAGGGCTATTAGTACTTGCAAAGCCGTCCCCATCTCCATCTTTTCCAAGACCATCAAAATAAGCAATTGAAAATGGAGATTGGTCTTCATAAGAAGGATTATGCAACCCGGCCCAAATATGCGGAGAAAAATTCATAGCGATAGGTTCTTCCCTTTGTTCAAGATCAGATCTCACTTCCTGAATATTTCGCTCGAACTGATCAATTGCTGCTAAATAAAACCAAGGGACCTCAATGCTTGAATATTTCATGTAATAATCCATTCGATCTGCCAAGATTTCTTCTCTTGTCTTTTCGTTTTCAGCATGAACCGTGATCAAGAAAACAAAACTGAAGCAAAAAGCAACTATAAATGAGCGTATCCATGTACGCAAAACAATACCTCCTTCTCGATACGTCAAATAGTTTCCCCTGTTCGACTTTTTTTATAATCCTGTTTGTAAAAGAACTTGTTCAAATAAAAAAACACTTCATCCTTTTTTTAGGACGAAGTGTTGAAATGGAAAAATCAGTTAAAATTTTGAACCGATATCGCCGTATTCATTGAGCAATTCTTCAAACGTTTTATTTTTTTCTCTTTCTTTTCGCTCAAGTCGAATTTGCTCTTGTCTTTGTTCTTCTTTTTTCTTTTCAACCTGTGCCAATTCTTTTTTCGCTTCTTTTAATTTGGACAAGACGTCTTCATTTAGCGCATCGGATATACTTAATGACGAATCTTGATTCGATTTGCGCTGATGATGCTTGTTTTTCCTCATCTTTATCCCTCTTTCATCTATGGTCTAGTGACAATTGTTGCGACCCCTTGACCTCCACCAATACAAAGTGTCGCAAGACCTGATTTCACATCACGACGCTTCATTTCATGAAGTAAAGTGACAAGTATTCTTGCACCACTAGCACCGATTGGATGACCAAGTGCAATTGCGCCGCCGTTTACATTTAATTTTTCTTGATCAAATCCAAGTTCTTTATCAACAGCTATCGACTGTGCAGCAAATGCTTCATTTGCTTCGACTAAGTCAATCTCACCGAGTGTCATGTTCGAACGTTCCAATACATTTTTCACCGCTTGGACAGGACCAATCCCCATGACAGATGGATCAACGCCGGCTCCAGCATTTGCGGCAATGGTTGCGAGTGGTGTGATCCCTAGCTCATCTGCTTTCTTTTTTGACATAATAACAAATGCCGCTGCACCGTCATTAATCCCAGATGCATTCCCTGCAGTGACGCTGCCGTCTCGTTTAAACGCTGGACGCAACTTGCCTAATTGTTCGGCTGTTGCTCCTTGACGAACATGCTCGTCCGTATTGAATATTTTAGGTTCTCCTTTACGTTGCGGAATTTCAACTTCTACAATTTCATCTTTAAATTTTCCCGCTTCAATTGCTTTCGCTGCTTTTTCTTGTGAACGTGCAGCAAATTCATCCTGTTCTTCTCGGGAAATTGCATAACGGTCGCATAGATTTTCTGCAGTTGTTCCCATATGATAATCATTGAATGCACACCATAAACCATCAGAAATCATACTATCAATCATTTTTTGATTGCCCATTTTAAAGCCTTCACGCCCATTTTGGATTAAATATGGCGCTTGACTCATATTTTCCATACCACCTGCAACAATGATATCCGCATCGCCGGCTACAATTGCTTGACGTGCTAAATGAACGGCTTTCAAACCAGAACCGCAAACTTTATTTATAGTCATAGCTGGGACCGTTTCAGGGAGCCCTGCTTGAATAGATGCTTGTCTAGATGGATTTTGTCCAATGCCCGCCTGTAAAACATTTCCCATAATAACCTCGTCCACTTTGTCTGCTTCAACACCTGCCCTATTTAAGGCTTCTTGAATTACCGTAGCACCTAACTCAACTGCGGATATATCTTTTAATGAACCTAAAAATGAGCCGATTGCAGTTCGCACGGCACTTACGATGACAACTTCATTTGACACTTTTTGTTCCTCCTAAGAAATTCTCTATTTAAAATATTCAGTTGCTTGTACATACACCCATTCCTTATAATAGAGAATAAGGAGGAGGGGATGATATGTTTATTTTACCAAAAAACGTGACAATAATCGAGGTAGGTCCACGCGATGGATTACAAAACGAACGAAATCTTGTTCAAACTCAAGATAAGCTTGCGTTTATTCAAGCACTTCAACATGCTGGTATTGAGGAAATGGAGCTTACTTCATTCGTTTCACCAAAATGGGTGCCGCAAATGGCTGATGCAAAAGAAATTGTTGAACAAAGTGAGCACATTGGAAGACAAATTGTATTAACACCAAATGCTAAAGGAGTAGAGCTTGCAATTGATGCCGGCGCAAAAAGTGTTGCATTTTTTGTAGGGGTCAGTAATTCTTTTAATCAAAAGAATATTAATCGTACAACTGCGGATAGCATGAGAGCGATTACACCTCTTATTCAAGATTTAAAAAGTAAAGACATTTTTGTTCGCGCATGTATTTCGACCGCTTTTTATTGTCCATACGAAGGAAAAATCCAACTAGAGGACGTTATTCAATTGTGTAAACAGTTCGTCGAATTAGGGGTAGATGAGCTAAGCGTCGCAGACACGATTGGGCAAGCAAATCCAGTTGAAAGTTACAATTTATTCTCCGCACTACTAAATGAGCTTCCGAATATACTAATAACAGCACACTTTCATGATACGCGTAAAATGGCGCTTGCAAATATTTTTGCTTCCCTGCAAGCTGGTATCCAACGATTTGATACGTCGGCTGGTGGGCTTGGTGGATGTCCGTTTGCGCCTGGTGCAACGGGAAATGTTGCGACTGAAGACGTCGTACATCTACTCGATTCACTTGGCATCCAGACGGGGATTGATATCGAAAAGGTATGTGAAGCTATTTCTCTTATTGAACCGCATGTTTCAAGGCCCATTGAAACTGGTATGTATAGACTGTACAAGTCAAGGTCAAAAACACAATAATTAGGAGGACATTTGTTTTGAAACGGCGAACGCTTTATATGACAAGTATTTTCTCGAGTGCAATCGCAGCGATCGTAACGATATTCGGCATCTTCTCGACAAACCGCCTAATGTATTTAAAATTGAAAGACCATGACATGATTGTACAACGAGAAGTATTGGCAAAACGCTTTGATGAAAAATGGTATGAAGCCGTTAATAAAGAAGAACTTTGGATACAATCTCCAAACGATTACTTATTGCATGCGATTTTCTTAAAACCTTTAGAGACAAATCGTACGGTTATTATTTGTCATGGTGTCACTGAAAGTAAAATTAATTCATTTAAATATGCACGTTTATTCGAAAGGCTTGGATTCAATTCAGTTATTTATGACCATCGAAGACATGGGGAGTCTGGTGGGAAAACGACGAGCTTTGGCTTTTATGAAAAGTCTGATTTAAAAGCAATCGTTCAATATATCCGGAATAGAATTGGCGAACATGCATTACTTGGCATTCACGGTGAGTCGATGGGCGCGGCTACAACTATTTTATATGCGGGTACATATGAAGATGAAGCAGACTTTCACGTTGTTGATTGTCCATTCTCTGATTTTACGGAGCAAGCCTTGCATGTATTGCGAAGAGAAACACCTTTTCGTACGACAATGGTGTTGCGAATTGCTAACTTGTTTTTGAAAATGCGTGATGGTTATACATTAAAGCTTATTTCGCCAAAAGAAGTCATTGCAAATGTCCAAAAACCTATGCTTTTTATCCATAGTCTAGAAGATGATTTTATTCTTCCCTACATGACAGAGGAATTGTACGAAAAGAAAATCGGTTCTAAAATGTTAAAGCTTTTTGATAAAGGTGCACATGCAAAATCGTTTAATGACAACCCTGAAGAATATGAAAAAACGGTACAAGAATTCCTTCAAAAGTTTGTGCTCTAATGAAATTCAAGAGCATCATGCCATGGGAAGCACTGGAATGCCCGCAGACAAAGATGCTTGAACAAATTATACTAGAAAAATAAACAACCCGTTGATTTTCTCAACGGGTCCATTTATTGCTTATTTCTTTTTTGACTTTTTGTCCTTCTTATCGCTCATTTTATTCATCTGATTCATCATCTGATTGATGCGCTTTTGTGAAGGTTTTTGCCCCATTTGCATCATCATCATTCGTAGCATATCCTCATTAATCGGCGGGTTCTCTTCCAAGTATTTCATCATATATTGACGTGCAATGAAAAATCCAAGGGCCACACCAGCTAATAGCGCGACGATGATGATTATTATCCACCAAATCGTTGCCATTCGCTATACCTCCTTCACTTCTGTTGTTCAAAAATACGGTTCCATGAAGGATTATACAACACTACGCGCGGATATACTACCATTTCATCGAAAAACTACTGCACTTTTATATTTTTCTTGTGTATGCTTAACAGGTTTCAACCATCCCCACTCACCTTGACCATTCATGATTGCGAAAAAACGTCTATCCGCTTCAGATAACGCGACGAATAAATCAAGATCTAGCATCCTAGAACCATCACATTTCACCGTTAATGAGTAGGGAGAAAATGTGATTAGAATCGTTCCTTTCACTGGATGTGTTAATTTATATTGTCCATTTTCTAGTCTTACTGTCGTGTATATCTCACCGAGCCTTGCAACAATCGCATGATCAACTGATTCCTGATCTACAATATCACATAGATAACGGACTTCCTGTAAATCATCACTACGATTTACATTTTCTTTCAATAAGTCATATAAGAGTTGCTCACGTCCAAGAATAAATTGTTCATACATTTCCTTAATTTTATAAATACCGTATGATCGCATATCCCCCACCCCCTACTACAGATGATACATACTCTTCTTTAAAAAGGCTGTCACACTGTGATGGATTCCTTCACTATTATCGTCGAATTTTGTCGGTAATTACAATAATCAGTCTTATCTGAATTCAGGTACTGAAAAAGGTATAATCTAATTCATTTCATACAAAAAAAGTTTCAATGCCGCCTGAACGACATTGAAACCTTTTATTTTACGCTTCTAGTAAAGCCTTTACTTTAGAGACAACATTTTCTACTGTGAAGCCATATTTTTCAATGACAATATTTCCTGGTGCGCTTGCTCCGAATGTATCGATTGCAAGAACATCACCTTCGTCACCTGTATATTTATGCCAGCCTAGTGACGCACCCATTTCGATACCTAGACGCTTTTTAACGTTTTTCGGTAGGACGCTGTCTTTATATGCTTGATCTTGTTTCTCAAACAGATCCCAAGACGGCATAGATACGACTGATGCATCAATACCTTCTTCCTTAAGCGCTTTTTGTGCTGAAACTGCTAAGTTTACTTCTGAACCAGTTGCTAATAAAATCGCATCCGCTTGATCTTTTGATGCAGGAGATACAACGTAAGCACCCTTAGAAACGCCTTCCATTGCAAGCTCAGCTGATTTTGGTAAAACATCAAGGTTTTGACGTGATAACACAAGTGCAGTTGGCGTTCTTTCCGAACTTACTGCCATTTTCCATGCAGCAGCTGTTTCATTCGCATCAGCTGGACGGATAACAGATAATCCTGGCATTGCGCGAAGTGCTGCTAAGTGCTCGACAGGCTCATGAGTTGGACCGTCTTCCCCTACTGCTACGCTGTCATGCGTAAATACGTAAGTTACAGGAACTTCCATTAATGCTGAAAGTCGAACTGCTGGACGTACGTAGTCACTGAATACGAAGAACGTCCCGCCGTATACGTGTAGACCGCCATGCAGTGCCATACCGTTTAATGCAGTACCCATTGCAAACTCTCTAACACCGAACCAAATATTACGTCCCGCGTAGTTTGCTGGTAGGAATGCATCTGAACCTTTAATCATTGTATTATTTGAACCTGCAAGGTCTGCACTTCCTCCAAATAATGCCGGGACAACTTCTGCAATTGCGTTTATTGCATCTCCAGAAGCTGCACGCGTTGCGAGGGATGTGCCTTCCTCATACTTTGGTAAAATGTCATCAAAGTTTTCTGGAAGTTTACCTGCGATCGCATCTTGCAATTCCGTCGCAAGCTCAGCATGTTCAGCTTGATAACTTTCGAATAACTCGTTCCATTGTTGTTCTTTCTCTAGGCCTAACTTAGTTGTCGCTTCTCGGAAACTTTCATAAACCTCTTCTGGAACATGGAAATCTTCTTCAAATGTCCACTTGTAATAGTCTTTTGTTAACTTCATTTCATCTTCACCGAGCGGCGCACCGTGTGAAGCAGAACTGCCGGATTTATTTGGAGAACCGTAACCAATCACTGTTTTAATTTCAATCATTGTCGGGCCGCCAACATTCTCTTTCGCTTCTTCAATTGCATTTGAAATAAGTCCAACGTTATTTCCATCTTCAACACGGATGTAATTCCAACCATATGACTCAAAACGTTTTTGAATATTTTCAGTGAATGACATATCCAAGTCGCCATCTAATGAAATGTCATTACTATCGTAAAGAACGATAAGTTTATTTAGTTGTAGGTGTCCTGCAAGTGAAATTGCCTCTGCAGCGACACCTTCCATTAAGTCCCCATCTCCACATAGTGCATATGTATAGTGGTCAACGACATCGAAACCAGGTTTGTTATATTTGGCCGCTAAATGTTTTTCTGCCATTGCCATACCAACAGCCATACCAATCCCTTGGCCAAGCGGTCCAGTTGTTGCTTCTACGCCATCTGTGTATCTGTATTCAGGGTGACCAGGTGTTTTGGAGTCCCATTGTCTGAAATTCTTAATTTCTTCCATAGGCAAATCGTAGCCAGATAGGTGAAGTAGGCTGTATAACAACATAGAGCCATGTCCAGCTGATAAAATAAAACGGTCGCGGTTAAACCACTGTGGGTTAGAAGGATTGTGATGCATGTGCTTTGCCCAAAGTGTATAGGCCATTGGCGCAGCCCCCATCGGCAGTCCTGGATGACCGGATTTCGCCTTTTCTATTGCATCAATTGAGAGTGTTCGGATTGTATTAATTGCAAGTTGATCAATTTGTTGAGTCATAATGAATGTACTTCCTTTCGCTTTTCAATCATTTACTTACTCTTACAGTTTAGACAAATTTCTGTGTAAAAACAATTTTAATGAAGTAAATCATAGATTTTATTACTGTTTGGATTGTCGATTTTTTGCTTGCTTCACTTTCTCCGGTGTTACATCATTACCTTCGGGATCGATGACTTGAACATTTTCAATCGTTTCCCGCATGTTAGAACGGAAAGATGCAAGATATTCTTGTCGCAGTTTGCTCTGCTCTTTCGCTTCTTCCATCGAAAGCCCCGACGTTTTGGATTTCTTCGATAGTTCATTAATACGGTTTATTTTTTCTTTTGATAACATATACGTTCCTCCATAAATTTAACATAACGAGTTAATTTCATAAATCTCACTTAATTATCTCACATTTCAGCAGTTTATTCATTCAGGAAAATAAAATGAATAACATAGTTAAAAGATATACAAAAAAAGCAAGAAGTGCAATGTTTCAGCCTTCCTGCTCCTCTATATATTCTCTATAACGTCTATGAACAGTTGCTTTACTTAAATCATGCCCTAATCCGTTCAATACACTCGTAATTTCTTCAAATGTAAGACCTTTATTGCGTAGTGAAACAATTTCACTCACTGGAACCTCAATCCGTTCACGGCCCTCGAGATTCCCTCTATTTTTGAGGTTCTTCTCGGGACGATACCCTTCTCTTACTGCGCGGCGCATCCCGCGTTTTATTTTGGCATTATGTATTTTCCTTTGATATTCTTCAACAAGCGCAAGGATTTCTAACAGCATTGTATCCATCTCATTTAATGAAATGGGACCACTATTATGATACGTAAAAATGTCAGTATTCGTTTTAGCTAATAAATGGTACACCGCCATTCTAGCATTTCCACGTCCTATACGCGTTTCATCTTGAATAAGGACTGCATCAACCTCATTTTTTTGTACATAATCTAGTAAATCTAACAAACCTTCACGTTCAATATCAAAACCACTATGCTGATCTGAAAACGATGCTTGTACATCAAAATTAAATTGCTCTGCCATATTTTGTAATTCTTCCTGTTGTCTGTCTAGTGATTGTTCTTGTGTTTCTTTTTCAGTACTCACTCGACAATAGATTACACAGCTTTTACTCTTCACTTTCCGTCCTCCAATGTGTTTGTTGCAATATCATTCAATTTAAATTCTTGTGGCGTCGCAGGAACACGTATTTTTTCCCCTACCTTTATCGTTGTGGATGACAGATTGTTTATCTTCACAATTTCATTTATCCATTTATCTGTAGGGATATTTTCCGCATACTTTTCAGAATACCCCCATAACGTATCACCCTCTGCAACTGTTAAATATTCATAAGTTACATCTTGTTCTAACTTCTTGATACCCGCCATCGTAAATATTATAAATAGCACCATAACAAATAGTATATAATTATATTTCTTTATGAAATTCAATGTAACTCCCCCTACTAAGAATACTTACTCAGAATACTTGTTCGGAATACCTGTTCTCATATTAGGATAGTTTTTTTCATTTGTCAATACTTTCGTTCGAACTAGCGTTTGTTTTTTTATACGAACGCTGTTATACTAAATTCAACGATAGAATTCATGTTCGAGTAGATTAATGCTCTGAATAGATGAAATAATTTAAAGAGGTGAATGAGATGACAAAGATTTCAAAAAGACAAGAAGCCATCATGGATTTCATTAAATCCGAAGTAAATCAAAAAGGGTATCCACCTTCTGTAAGAGAAATTGGCGCTGCAGTTGGATTAGCTTCTAGCTCAACTGTTCACGGGCATTTAGCACGCTTAGAAAGCAAAGGCTATATTAGACGTGATCCAACAAAACCACGTGCAATTGAAGTTTTAGATCCTGAAGGTCTAGAAGCGATTAAGCCGGGCGTTTTGCATGTTCCACTTATCGGAAAAGTTACAGCTGGACAACCGATTACAGCAATTGAAAATATTGAAGAATACTTTCCTTTACCTGAGTCATTCGGAACAAACGAAGATAATCTGTTCATGTTAGAAATTGTTGGCGATAGTATGATTGAAGCGGGTATTTTAAATGGCGATTACGTTGTTGTAAAACAAAAGAGTACGGCGGATAACGGTGAAATCGTTGTTGCCATGACCGAAGAAGAAGAAGCAACTGTTAAAAGATTTTTCAAAGAGAAAAATTACTTCAGACTTCAACCAGAAAACGCTTCGATGGACCCAATTATCGTCGACAACGTGTCCATTTTAGGTAAAGTAGTCGGCGTTTACAGAACGATTCATTAATCACCTAAAATAGTGTATGTGCCGTCTCAATTAAATAGCACCACAAAAAAGAGTTTAGGATATTCACCCTAAACTCTTTTTTTAATCGCTAACTTTTTCATGATCTCGTGTCGCATCTACCCGGCGGTTTCAGCTTTTCTTGTGATCCAGCTTCAGGCGTCAGATGCTCGGGTCATAAGTAAACTGACTATGTGGCAAAGATCGCCACGTCGTCAGTTTAGCTTATGCCTGTCGCATCTAATCGACGCCTTCAGCTTTTCTTGTGATCCAGCTTCAGGTGCCAGCCCTTCGAGTCGCTTCAACCCGCCAGTCAAAGTCAAAAAGCGACTTTGGCTGGCGGGTCTCCAGCGCTTGTCAGGGCTAACCGGCACCTTCAGCTTTTCATGATCAATCCTTCTTTGATTAGTTTTTCTGTTGAGGAAAGAACGGCTGCTTTTACGTGTTCGTATGTTAGGCCACCTTGTACGTATGCAGTGTATGGCGGTCTAATTGGGCCGTCTGCTGTTAGTTCAATGCTTGAACCTTGGATGAATGTTCCTGCTGCCATAATGACATCATCTGTGTAGCCCGGCATTTCCGATGGAACCGGTGCAAAATGAGCATTGATTGGGGAGTTTTCTTGAATCGTCTGGCAAAAAGCAATCATTTGTTCAGCATTCGCAAAGGACACCGATTGAATCAAATCTGTTCGTTCGGTCGTATAATGTGGTGTTGTCACAAGTCCATAGCTATCTAATAGCGCAGCCGTGAAAATTGCACCTTTGACTGCTTGACTGACGATATGTGGTGCTAGGAAAAAGCCTTGGTACATTTCAAGCAATGTATCTAATGAAGCACCCGCCTCTGCTCCTAATCCAGGAGAAGTCATTCGATTCGCACATAACTCAACAAGCGCTTCTTTCCCTGCAATATATCCGCCTGTTCTTACAAGTCCGCCGCCCGGATTTTTAATTAAAGAGCCCGCCATTAAATCAACGCCAACTTCAGTAGGTTCTAGTTCTTCAACAAATTCTCCGTAGCAATTGTCGACGAATACAATCACGTCAGGCGCTATCGCTTTTACTTTCTCGACCATTTCCTTAATTTCGCGGACCATAAAAGATGGCCGATCCGAATAACCTTTAGAACGTTGAATCCCAATTACTTTCGTTTTGTCGTGAATGTTTTTTTCAACTTCTTCAAAATCCACAGAACCATCTTCTAATAAGTCGATATGTTTGTATGTAATGCCGTAGTCAGCAAGTGACCCAGTATCTTTGCCATTACCACTCACAATAGAGTCAAGCGTATCGTAAGGTTTTCCAGTAATATATAATAACTCATCACCTGGGCGTAATACGCCAAATAAACTGATGGAAATGGCATGCGTTCCAGAGATGATTTGGTTACGTACGAGACAGCTTTCTGCACCAAAAGTTTCCGCATACACTCGCTCTAATACGTCACGTCCTTCATCATCATAGCCATACCCTGTTGATCCAGTTAAATGGAAATCACTAACACGGTTATTGCGAAATGCTGCCAGGACCTTTTTTTGATTTGCATATGAAATTCGTTCAATCTGTTTGAAATAAGGCGTGAGTTTTTCTTCAATTCCCTCTACTTTATTAGTTAAATTTAATTCTTCATTTAGATCCATAATGATTTTGCCTCTCTCTGTTGTATATTCATCTAATCATTTTATCAGTTTGTAGCAGTAGGTCAACGTTTCCTGCTTTTCATTCACTTTTCAATCGCGTAATTCTTTCGATTTTCTAAATACGATATTCTTTATAGTCAATTAGCGTATGTTATGATTAATCAAACAACAATGGAAATCCGTTCGAAATGGGGGATATGTGTTGGCTTGGGATGTCTTCAGTTTTATCGGTACAGTTGCATTTGCAATTTCTGGTGCGATTATTGCGATGGAAGAAGAATATGATTTGTTAGGTGTTTATATATTAGGGACGGTCACCGCATTTGGTGGAGGGGCCCTTAGAAATCTGCTGATAGGCCTCCCACCTACAGCCTTATGGAGTCAAGGATTTTTATTTCAAGTTGCCATAATTTCCATTACAATTATCTTTTTATTTCCAAATCATTTAATCACCCATTGGGAACGATGGGGCACCTATTTTGATGCAGTTGGCCTTTCAGCATTTGCTATACAAGGTGCTATGTTCGCTGTAGAATTGGAACTTCCAATTAGCGCGGTCATTGTTGCCGCCATTTTAACTGGTTCGGGTGGGGGCATCATTCGAGATTTACTTGCAGGCAGACGGCCATTAGTCTTTAAAAGAGAAATTTATGCTGTCTGGGCGGCTGTTGGGGGATTATTCGTCGGTCTCGGCTTATTTAACAATGATATTGCCTTATATCTTTTACTCGTAGTGATCACTTCTCTTCGAATTTTGTCTTTAATTTATCACTGGACACTTCCTGTCAAATCAATTGTTAATAAATAAAAAAGCGGAACTTGGTTTTTTAAGCCTAGTTCCACTTTTAGTTATTCTTCTAAGTCCATCGTAATTGTTTTTGTCGGTACATAAGTCGAAATAGCATGCTTATAAATGAGTTGCTGTTTGCCTTCCGTTTCTAGCAGGATCGTGTAATTATCATAAGATTTTATCAATCCTTTTAACTGAAAACCATTCATCAAAAATACGGTCACAAAAACATTGTTTTTGCGTAATGTGTTTAAAAAGACATCTTGCATATTCCCTTGTGTCATTGATATATTCCTCCCATTCCAATGTACTACTTGAGTTCTCCTCTATCTATTTCGCTGCAAAATTTGAAAATCCTTCAAAATAATTGAAATTTCTTTCAAAATTTCCTCTGTCCCTCGTTCAGCATCAAACCAAATAATATCAAGTTTATTTCTAAAGTAAGTCATTTGACGTTTTGCATAGTTACGCGTACTTTTTTTAATGGCTTCTACTGCATCTTCATATGACATTTTTCCTTCCAAATACCCTTGAAGTTCACGATACCCGATCGCCCGCATTGATTGGGTATCTTGAATGCCTTTTTGTAAAAGGTTGTCCACTTCATCTAGAAAACCTTGTTCCATCATCATTTCTGAACGCATATTAATTCGGTCGTAAAGAACTTCACGATTCATGTCTAAGCCAACGATTAAATGATTAAAGAGCGCTTGATTGCCAGCATTTTGTTCATGTTCATTTTTCGTTCTTCCAGTGACTTCGATAATTTCAAGCGCTCGAATGATGCGTCGATGATTATTCGGATGAATTTTCTCTGCACCTACCGGATCTATTCTGACCAATTTTTCATATAAATAGTCTGGCCCTAGTTCTTCTAACTCGTTTTCTAATCGACTTCGAACTTCAGGATCGGATGCTTCTTCTGTAAATCGAAAATCATAGAGGACAGATTGAATATATAATCCTGTTCCTCCAACAATAATTGGCAATTTTCCCCGGGCTTGAATATCTTTAATCCAACCTCTTACTTCTGCTTGGTATTCTGCTACCGAAAAACTTTCTGTCGGTTCTTTCGTATCAAACAAGTGATGCGGCACGCCGTCCATTTCGTCTTTCGTAATTTTTGCGGTACCAATATCAAACCCTTTATACACTTGTGTTGAATCGCCATTAATAATTTCCCCGTCAAGCAATTTAGCTAATTCAACACTCAGCGCAGTTTTACCTGAGGCAGTTGGTCCTACAATTGCCAGTACATCTAATTTATTTTTCATCTTTTTTCTATCCACTCCAACACAGCCTGAATGACTTCTTTCCGAGTTGAGTCCCCAAGGAGTTCATGTCTTCCGCCCTCGAATAATAATACAGTGACATCTTCAATTTTCGCTTTCTCATATTGCTTTGCAACTTTCCATAATGCTTTTCCGTTATTGCCCACTGGATCTTCTGTCCCACCAAATAATAAAATAGGTAGCCTTTTCGGTGTGCGTGCAATTTCCTTTGTATTATGGATAAGGCCTAGTCCTGAAAATAAATCAAGGAAAAATTGCGTCGTCGGAATGAATCCACAAAACTCATCATTTATATAAGTAAATACAAGCGTATTATTTTTTGATATCCAATCAAATTTAGTTGACGGTTTTTTAATCCCACGGTTGAAACTGCCAAACACGAGCGCGTCTAGTAATTTATTCTGCTGTGCATAACCGGCTTTTCTACCCATAATATGACCAATTGCTTGGCCGGCATAACGAGCGACTCCACCATCATCGCCAGTAGCCGAAAGGACAACTAAATCGACAAGATAGCCATATAATTGAATAAAACGTCTAGCAATAAAAGACCCCATACTATGTCCTAACAGTATAAACTTTCTTGTCGGGTACTCATCTTTCATAAAACTGATTACTTCATAGGCATCTTCGACAACTCGATTAAAACCGTTTTTATCAGCAAAATGGCCCCGTTTACCGTTCATTTCAGCTGTTCTTCCATGTCCTCGGTGGTCATGCCCAGTTACGATATAACCTTGTTTGACAAAAAAATCAGCTGATGACTCATAACGCCCACTATGCTCTTCCATTCCGTGAAGGATATGGATATGGCCGACTGGCGTTCCTTCTGGTTGCCGGCTATAGGCATACACCACTACGCCATCCGACATTTCAAGTGACCATTCTTTCATAAGGAGAATGCCCCCCTTTCGCAAATTGAATCTGTCCTTCAAGTTCATCTAAAAAAGTACTTTTTTCAAGTTCCGTATATGACAACAATTCTGCCATATAGTTCACAAGTGCCAATTTATATTGTTCAACTTTATCAATCTCAAAGTAGAGACTCCCTTTCCTGCGAATCAAATAATCGGACGGTGTTATTGCCATCTCATAATGGATTGCATATAACACTTCAACCCGCATAAGGAGTGGAAGGGGATTTTCTACATTTTTTAATACGTTCGCAAAAACCAATAGCTGATCTACATTAGTTCCATAAAAACTTGCAAGATAGTTACCTTCCGCTAAGGTTAAGCCATATAAAGTTGCTTCATGCATTTTACTGCGTAGGAATGAATGGAAATGTTCGGCATCATTAAATTCTCCACCCGACAATCGCAATTGTTCAGTAACAGCAGGAATGAATGGCTTTTTATCTAAGTAATGAACAACTTTATCGACAACTGTTTCAGCCATTTTACGATAGCCCGTTAATTTACCACCCGCTATGGTAATCAGACCGGTATCTGAGACCCAAATCTCATCCTTCCTAGAGATTTCCGATGGCTCTTTCCCTTCCGCGCTAATTAACGGACGAATGCCGGCCCACGTCGATTCAATATGCCAACGTTTTAATTGGATTGTCGAAAAAGCACATTGTACACAGTCAATCAGGTAGGCAATTTCTTCCTCGTTTGCTTTCGGCTCTAGCTTATCCCCATCGTAAAAAGTATCTGTCGTCCCTACGTACACCTTTTCTCCCCGTGGGATGGCAAATATCATACGGCCATCAGGCGCATCAAAATAGAGCCCCTGCCTTAAAGGAAAATGTACTTGGTCAATGACGATATGAATGCCTTTTGTATGAATAATTTTTTTATTGTCTAATAGGTCGTCTTGTTCTCGTAATTCATCTACCCAAGGGCCTGTTGCATTCACAATTTTGGCCGCTTGAATGTTAAGTCTATCTCCTGTAAGGATATCTGTTGCATACACACCTGTAATTTTCCCTTGTTCATACTGAAACTGTTCAGCTTTCACGTAATTTAAACAAATGACACCACGTTCAGCAGCCTTTTTTAATGTTTCAATCGTCAACCTAGCATCATCTGTTTGGTATTCTACGTAACAACCTGCACCTTGAAGGCCTTCACTTTTTAAGAAAGGTTCCTTCTCAAGCGCCTCTTCAGCGGTCAACATTTCTCTACGCTCATTCTTATGCACTTTTGCCAATAAATCATAAACATAGAGTCCTATAGAAGTGGAGCGTTTGCCAAATGTACCATCTTTATAAATCGGCAACAGCATCTGCATAGGTTCTGTAATATGGCGAGCATTTTGATAAACAATCTCTCGTTCTCGACCAGTTTCAGCGACCACTTTCACGTCTAATTGCTTTAAGTAACGTAACCCACCATGCACGAGCTTGGTAGAGCGGCTGGAAGTCCCGGCTGCAAAATCTTGCATGTCAATCAGCGCTACAGATAATCCTCGTGTCACTGCGTCAAGTGCAATGCCGGCTCCTGTAATACCTCCACCAATCACGAGTAAATCGAATGTATATTTATTGAGTATTTGTTTAATTTTCGGACGTTGTAGTGATGAGAACATGTCATTCACCCTTTCCAAAATCTCTTACATAACTCTTTTAAACATTTTTTCAATTTCATACGTCGTAAAATGAATTAAGACAGGTCTACCGTGCGGACAAGTGAAAGGATTTTCTGCTTCTCCTAAATCTTTTAATAAGATTTCCATATCTCGTAACGTTAAATGATGGTTCGCTTTGATGGAACGTTTACAGCTCATCATAATCGCTGCTTCTTCTCTTAATTTACCAATATCAACTTTTCGTGTGTGTAAAACTTGTTCGATGATTTCTTCAATAATCGCTGTTTCCTCTCCTGTAGGAAACCATGTTGGAAATTCACGAACGATATAAGAAGTAGGTCCAAATTCTTCCAAATATATACCTACGTCTTCTAGAACTTGTTTGTTTTCTTCAATCTTCACTTTTTCATCTGTTGAATAATGGAATTGTAAGGGTAGCAATAATAGTTGGCGTTCTTCATTTTCAGCTTGCTTTAATTTATCTCTAAAAAACTCATACTTAATACGTTCTTGGGCTGCATGTTGATCAATCATATAAAACCCATCTTCGTTTTGGGCAATAATATACGTGCCATGCACTTGACCGACCGGGAATAGCATCGGAAACTGTTTAGTAGATGAAATAACGGGTTCTTCATATTGTTCGTTTTCAGAGACTACTGGTTCTTCAGACTCCTGCACAACCCACTCATCTTCTGCATGCTCGACCTTTTCTGTCTTGTTATAAATCGGCTCTTGCTTTGGTAGAGGCGTTGTAGCTGTAGAAGATGGAATAGAAGGTACACTAGGTGGTTGATAGGCTTTACGCTCTATTGTACTAGTTGGTACGGGCTCTGTATTCTTTTCTATCTCTTGTTTTTCATTTTGGGCCCATAAACTTGTCTGTTCTGAGTTTTGTTTAGGTACTTCTTTTTTAACGGCTCCAGGAATTGTGACTTTTCCTCGAACGGCCTGTTGAATGGTCTCCTGAATTAACGTCAGTAATTCACTTTCTTTACTCATCCTGATTTGCTGCTTAGACGGATGAACGTTTACATCAGTTAAAAACGGATCGCCATCGATATTGATCACGGCAATCGGAAATCTGCCGATTGGTAAAAATGTGTGGAAGGCATCTAGAATCACTCGATTAATGGCATGGCTTTGTATCCATCTTCCATTGACAACCGTTGTCATATAATTTCTTGAAGCACGCGTCATCTCTGGTAATGTTACGAATCCGTGGATTGCATAATCTGCGTTTTCTCCTTTAAATGGAACCATCTTTCGCGCAACTGCCATTCCATAAATATCAGAAATGACGCGTAGCTGATCGCCGCTTCCAGTCGTTTGTAATAACGTTTGGCTATGATGGGTCAATTTAAAAGCGATATTCGGGTGACTTAAAGCCAATCGGTTTACAAGCCCAATTGTATGGCCCAACTCTGTTTGAATTGTTTTCATATATTTTAATCGCGCAGGTGTGTTGAAAAACAATTGTGAAACCGTCATGTCAGTCCCTTTTCGGAAAGCGGCTTTTTCATGTTTAATGAGTTGACCGCCGTCAATATGTACTTCTGTTCCAGTACTTTCTCCGTCAGATGTCCACAAGTCGATTTTAGATACGGACGCAATACTCGCAAGTGCTTCCCCACGGAATCCAAGCGTTCGAATGCGAAATAAATCATGCTCATTTGATATTTTACTCGTTGCATGACGTTCAAATGCTCGAACTGCATCTTGCTCTGACATCCCTTTTCCATTATCGGTCACGCGAATTTTTTGAAGCCCCGCTTCTTCTAGCGCGATTTCAATCACCGTACTATCCGCATCTATCGCATTTTCTACTAGTTCTTTTACAATTGAGGCGGGGCGTTCTACCACTTCACCCGCCGCAATTTTATTGGATAACATATCATCCATTACTTTAATAATATTCAAGTTCCATCACCTTTTCTCGGTTCGAAGCTTTTCCTGTAACTCCACAATATATTGCATCGCTTGAAGGGGCGTCATATTAATCACATCTTTAGTATTTAAATCCTCAAGAATTGCTTTTTCTTCATTTGTAATCGTCTGTTTTTCTTCACTAACTTCCTCAAAGAAGGCAAGTTGTTCAGGCTCTACAGTTTGAATCACGGTTGCATCAGCACTTTCAAATGTCTCCAACAATTCTTTTGCCCGGTCTAATAGTGAAGCCGGCAAGCCCGCTAAGTCGGCTACATAAATTCCATAACTCTTATCTGCCGCGCCTTTCATCACTTTATGAAGGAAAACAACTTTTCCGTCCTGCTCCATCGCCGCGACATGCACATTTTCCAGACGAGATAGTTGTTCATCGAGTGTTGTTAATTCATGGTAATGCGTAGAAAATAATGTATTCGCACCAATTTCATTATGAATATATTCCATCATCGCTTGTGCAAGTGACATGCCGTCATATGTAGAAGTCCCCCTACCGATTTCGTCAAATAACAGCAGACTATTTTCAGTCGCATTTACAATTGCATGTTGGGATTCCATCATTTCCATCATAAAAGTACTTTGACCAGAAGCTAAGTCATCTGCAGCACCGATTCTCGTGAAGATTTGGTCTGTCACAGGTAAGGTAGCACTGTCGCAAGGTACATAACAGCCAATTTGTGCCATGACAACCGTTAAAGCCACTTGCCTCATATACGTACTTTTACCCGACATATTCGGTCCAGTAATCAACAGCATATTCGCATCTTCTGCTAATACACAACTATTCGGGACGTATAGAGAATGGTCCATCATTTTCTCTACTACTGGATGGCGCCCATTCTTTATTTCTAATGCCTTACTATCGTGGAATACTGGTTTCACATAGTTTCTTTTTTCAGCAACCTCAGCAAATGAAAGTAGTACATCTAATTCACTTAATACAGAGGCAAGTTGTTGAACTTCCGGAATATATGGTTTTAGTTGTTCACGTACATGACTAAACAAGTCATACTCAAGCTCAAGGCCATCTGCTTCCGCATTTAAAATCAAATCTTCCTTCTCTTTCAATTCCGAAGTGATATAACGCTCCGCATTCGCAAGCGTTTGTTTACGTTCATAACGTTCGAGATCCACTAAATGAATATTAGACTTTGTAATTTCAATAAAATACCCGAATACTCGATTATACCCGATTTTCAAGTTTTTAATGCCCGTTTTCTCACGTTCAACTTGCTCTAATTCCGCCAGCCATTGTTTTCCATTTCTTGAGGCGTCACGATATTCATCTAGCTTTTTATCATATCCATCTTTAATTACGCCGCCTTCTTTTACTGTTATCGGCGGATTTTCAGCAATTGATTTTTCTAGTAATGCGGTTGCGTCTTCACAAAGGTTAATTCTTGTTGCAAACTCTTCAAGAAGAGGTTTCCCCGAATGTTCTAATGCGTTTTTTATTTCAGGGACTCTTCTAAGTGAATTACGAAGTTGCGCTAAATCTCGACCGTTTACAGAACCCATCGAAATACGACCCGCTAATCGTTCTAAATCATATACTTCTTTTAAAGACGTTTTTAGATCATCACTTAAAAAGAATTCTTCAAGTAATTCCGTAACGATATCCAGACGCTTTTCAATTTCTTTTCGGTCTGCTAAAGGCTGATGAATCCACATTTTTAATTTTCTTGCGCCCATCGCAGTCACGGTTTCGTCTAATAGCCAATAAAGTGTTCCTTCTTTTGTGCCTGTTCGGATGGATTGCACAAGTTCTAAATTTCGCATTGAGTTCGCATCAATTGATAGTTTCGCATTTTTTCGAATAAATTCAAACGGCCTGATATGATCAAGGGATGTTTTTTGTGTTCGCTTCACATAAGAAATGAGTCTGCTACACGCTTCCACTACATTCCCTGGTATATTTTCTGATAGTTCTACTGTTTCTTCATTATGTTCAATGGAAAGTGCAATATTTCGATTTGCCATACTGTCGCTAAGTGCAATATGGAGACTTTCATCAACGACTATTTCTTTCATACCGAGCGCTTCAATTTCAGATATTAACGTACGTTCATCGCCCTCAACATATTGAACTTTCCCTTCTCCTGTCGATAAATCAAGATAAGCAAGGCCATAGTACGTATCATCAACAATATTGGCCGCACCAATAAAATGGTTCGTATTCGTATCAATACTTTTTCCTTCTGTGATTGTTCCTGGTGTGACTATACGCATCACTTCTCTTCTAACAATCCCTTTTGTCGCACGAGGATCTTCCGTTTGTTCACAAATGGCTACTTTATAACCTTTTTGAACTAATGTTTCAATATAACCGGCAGCAGAATGATAAGGCACACCACACATCGGTATTCTGTCACCTTCTCTAGCATCCCGGCTTGTTAATGTGATTTCCAAAATTTGAGATGCCTGAATCGCATCATCAAAAAATAATTCATAAAAATCGCCCAGTCTAAAAAACAAAAAAGAGTCCTTATGATTTTCTTTTATATTTAAATATTGTTGAATCATTGGTGTATAAGCTGTTGTCATTATGTACCTCACTATAAAGTCATGTTTTATTCATTATATCAAAATTCCAATGGATTTAAAGAAAACCCGGGGATTGGCTAGATAATCCAATTTATCGTTGAAATAGAAAAAAGCCGGAAAGTCCGGCTCAATGATGGTATGAAAAGTGCAATCCCTCTTAATCTTTTCGACCGTGTCCATGGTGATGATCTTCTTTATGTCCATGGCCGTGTCCTTTACCATGCTCTTGATGTTTACCTTGATGGTCGTGATGATGCCCATGATGATGACTTGATGATTCATCTCGAAGCGGCCATTCCTCTTCAAATGTGTGCGGATGAACGGTCACGCAGATTTTTGTTTCACCGATGACTTCTGCAATCAGTTCACGCTCTACACTAATCACAAATTTCTCACCGCATTTGGAGATAATTGCCTCGGTACAATTCGGATGCTGAATGACATTCACGATTACTTCTTCATGTCTTGACGTCGGTTCATCCCGGTAATGTAATCGAATTCGGTCTTTATACGAAATTGTTTCCGTAAATACCGAAGTTTTAGAATGATTACTGTGGGAATACCAGACGTTCACATCAAATTTTCCAGACACTTCCACGTATTTCCCGACCTTTCTTGCTTGATGGGTGTGGTTAATAACCCAACAACCAAGAATACTTGTCGGTTTGTTTGGCGGGCTTAATGTTTCTTTTGACTCCGTCCGTTGCTTACCTTTCGCGACTACGGCCTTCGTCACAATTTGACGTAGATTCTTCAGTTTTCTTCCTCCTTCATTCGCTTCAATTCATCATATGCGACAGAAGCCCAAGAAGTGAAAAAATCGGCAAGAAATTTTTCTTGCCGACTAAAAATTATTGAAGATGGTCATAAGTTGTGTTTTTTACGTATGATCCTGTTTCGCCACGAAGCAAATCTCCGCCAGTAGATTTAATCACTTCGTTCGTAACGCCATTGGCAATTGTTGTAGATACCAATTGTAGAAGTTCATTGACCTCTCCTTGAGATTGCTTGAATTCTTGAACAATCGGAACCGCATCAATTTCTTTTTCAATGTTTGCGATTTTCTCTTCAATGATATTCAGTGCACGTTCTTTTCCATACTGTTGGAAATTAACAGCTTGTTTTTGTAAAGATTTTAAACTTGAAATGCTTTCACGTACTTTTTGATTTTCGTTAATTTGTGCTTCTGCACGTTTAAAGAAATCAACCTGCTCCGTATTGGCAATCATATTTGCAATTTCATACGCTTTTTCAATGATTTCCTCTTTTGTATATTTCTTCTCCATTAATTTAATACCTCATCTTTCTCCACGACATGTAAAAACTCGCCGTCAAGCGACCATGTTTTGGCCTCTGTTATTTTTACATTCACTAATTTTCCGATAACGGATTTAGGTGCCTTGAAGTTAACAAGTTTATTTTTACGTGTATACCCTGAAAGTACTTCGTCATTTCGTTTACTTTCGCCTTCTACAAGCACTTCAACAACTTGTCCTTCAAATTGTTTCATAGCTTCAGCTGCATATTCATTGACAAGATTATTTAATCGCTGTAAACGTTCTTTTTTGACTTCCATTGGAATATTATCCTTCATTTTTTCTGCAGGCGTGCCGTCTCTTGGCGAATAAATATACGTATATGCCATTTCAAAGCCCACTTCTTTATATAACGTCATCGTTTCTTCAAATTGTTCGTCTGTCTCATTTGGAAAACCAACGATAATGTCTGTCGTCAATGCAACATCTGGAATTGCTTTTCTAATTTTCTCGACAAGTTCAAGATAGCTTTCACGTGTGTAGGCTCTTCCCATTATTTTTAGTATGCTTGAAGAACCTGACTGTACTGGTAAATGAATATGTTCGACGAGATTTCCGCCTTTTGCTAGTACTTCAATCAGTTCATCATCGAAGTCCCACGGGTGACTCGTTGTAAATCGAACCCTAGGGATATCAATACGACGCAAATCAGCCATTAGATCAGCAAGTCGATAGTTTAAATCGTCAAAATCCTTTCCGTATGCGTTTACGTTTTGTCCCAGCAATGTAATTTCTTGATAACCTTGAGCTGCTAAGTGTCTTACTTCTTGAATAATATCTTCTGGTCTTCTACTACGTTCTTTTCCACGGGTAAATGGCACGATACAATATGTACAGAATTTATCGCAGCCGTACATAATATTGACCCAAGCTTTAATATTGCCGAGACGTTTTTTGGGAAGGTTCTCAATAATGTCGCCTTCCTTAGACCAAACTTCAAGAACCATTTCTTTTGACATATATGCTTCATGTATAATGTTTGGCAATCTATGGATATTATGCGTCCCAAAAACCATATCAACTTGGTCATACGTTTGCAAAATTTTATTCACGACTGATTCCTGTTGAGACATACAACCGCAAACCCCGATTAAAATATCTGGGTTACGTTGTTTTAAAGGTTTTAAATGTCCTAGCTCACCAAATACTTTATTCTCCGCATTTTCACGGATCGCACAAGTATTTAATAGGATAATGTTTGCATCTTCAACAGTTGTTGTTGGTTCATAGCCGAGTGCTGTAAAAATGCCCGCCATCACTTCAGTGTCGTGTTCGTTCATTTGACAGCCGTAAGTTCTAATATAGAATTTTCGGCCATTCCCCATACCTTCAAAACGTTCTTCAATTTCAAAGTCATCGAAATAAGAAACTTCCTCTTTACCGCGTCTTCTTGCTTTCTTTAAAGAAGGCGGTGTATAAACAGTTTGAAAGTAATGACTATAATCTTTTTCTTCTTTATTTGCTAAACCTGGTTTTACTTGACCAGTGCTTAAACGTTGTTCTTCATTCATATTTTCGTTCCCCTTTCTTACAGTCCTTCGGGAATTTGTCCGTACTCATTGTACATTATACTGAACTATAGCGCCACTGTAAAAGAAGTGCTTAAGATTGTTGGAGGTTTGTCACATCCCCACAAAAAAGTTTTTCAGTAAAAGTCTATCATTATCAATAAAAAAACTACAAAGGAAAAATTCCTTCGTAGTTTTTTAATGTCTAAAAATATCTTTTACGCAACGCCTTACATTTTAATTATGCTCTCGCTGACTTTTGCACGAGCAATTTTAAAGCCGTGCGCCCCTCACCGTTAATTATTATATCTGTGAAGGCAGGTGCGCATGTTAGATCCGATCCACTGGGTGCTACGAAACCTCTTGCGATAGCGATTGCTTTCACCGCCTGGTTTAATGCGCCTGCTCCAACTGCCTGCATTTCGGCATAGCCTTGTTCCCTGATAACTGCAACAAGTGCGCCAGCAACAGAATTAGGATTTGAGCTTGAAGATACTTTCAATGGGTTCACCATTTTTCCTCCTTATTTTCCGATATCTATGAACGGATTTGTCCATAGAGTATCATATGAATATGAGGAGACTTTTAGACGCAACTCAAACTTCAAACGGTCTGTCTTCATTAATCATAATTCTTTCGACGTGGAGTGCTTTTCCTGTTGCATCATCCAACTCGACAAATAAACCGTTTAATTGATCACGACCTTTTTTAGGTACTTCAAACCGAACTGGTAAATTGGTTTGGAATCGATAAATGACATCTTCTTTTTTCATCCCAAGGATTTCATCATATGGTCCCGTCATACCAACGTCAGTTATATAAGCAGTACCATCTGGTAAAATCCGTTCATCCGCGGTTTGTACATGTGTATGTGTACCAACGACAACAGATGCACGGCCGTTTAAATGCCAACCCATCGCAATTTTTTCACTCGTTGCTTCCGCATGAAAATCAACAAATACAAGTGGTGAAGATTTCTGTGCTTCTTCAATCAATTCTGTTGCTTTAGCAAAAGGATCCCCGTGAGGAGGTAAAAAAGTCCTTCCATGCAAATTAATGACCGATAATGTTACATTATTTTTAGTAATTGTTGTCATCCCTTTACCAGGTGCCTCGTCTGAAAAGTTTGCTGGACGTATTAAATAATCTGTTTCGTCAATAAAATCATAAATCTCTTTATGATCCCAAGTATGATTTCCCATTGTGACAACGTCCACACCGGTTCGTAACAAATCGTCAAAAATACGTTTTGTAATTCCTCTCCCCGCTGCTGCATTCTCTCCATTCGCAATGACAACGTCTGGGCTATACTTCCTCTTTAAACGCGGTAAATAGCGTTCTACGGCTTCACGTCCTGGTGATCCTACGATATCTCCAATAAAAATAATTTTCATAAAAAAACCTCTTTCCTTAAATTTACGACCCTTATGATGCTTTCCCTTAATTCAACGGCTCTATTTCTATATCCAAAAAGAAATGGCTCCCGCTTTACAATGCACGGAAGCCATTCCATTATTTTGCATAATCAACTGCTCGTGTTTCACGAATAACGGTAACTTTAATATGACCGGGATAATCCAATTCTTCTTCAATTCTTTTTCGAATATCTCGTGCGAGTCGATGTGCTGTAATATCATCGATTTGGTCAGGATGAACAATAATCCGTACTTCACGACCTGCTTGAATCGCATAAGATTTCTCAACACCTTCGTAGGATTCTGATATCTCTTCAAGCTTTTGTAATCTACGAATGTAATTTTCAAGTGTTTCACTTCTTGCGCCTGGTCTAGCCGCAGATAAAGCATCCGCTGCTGCGACCAGCACTGCGATGACCGATGTCGCTTCAGTATCTCCGTGATGCGATGCAATACTATTAATGACGACCGGGTGTTCTTTATATTTCGTTGCAAGTTCTACACCAATTTCAACGTGACTGCCTTCGACTTCATGATCTATTGCTTTTCCAATATCATGAAGAAGTCCTGCACGCCTTGCAAGTGTTACATCTTCGCCAAGTTCAGCTGCTAAGAGTCCTGTTAAATAGGCAACTTCCGTTGAGTGTTTCAAGACGTTTTGTCCATAACTCGTACGGAAACGCAATCTACCGAGAATCTTAATGAGATCCGGGTGAAGGTTATGAACCCCGATATCGAACGTTGTCTGCTCTCCAGTTTCCCGAATAAGCTCGTCCACTTCACGTCTCGACTTATCGACCATTTCTTCAATTCTAGCCGGGTGAATTCGACCATCCTGCACCAATTTTTCAAGTGCGAGTCGAGCTGTTTCCCGTCTGACTGGATCAAAGCCCGATAAGACGACTGCTTCCGGTGTATCATCGATAATTAAATCGATTCCGGTTAACGTTTCTAGTGTCCGGATATTACGTCCTTCACGGCCAATAATTCGACCTTTCATTTCATCATTTGGTAAGTTTACTACCGATACGGTTGTTTCAGCAACATGGTCCGCTGCGAATCGTTGCATAGCGACAGAAAGAATTTCGCGCGCTTTCTTATCGGCTTCTTCTTTTGCTTGCAACTCTGACTCTTTCGTCATGACGGCGATATCTGTAGAAAGTTCTTTCTCCACTTCTGTGAGAATAATTTGCTTCGCTTCTTCTCTCGTAAGTGAAGATATTCTTTCAAGTTCCGTCTGTTGAACGTTAACGAGTTCTTCCGCCTTGCGTTCCATTCGTTCAATATGCTGTTGTCGTCCAGTATACGCTTCTTCCTTGCGTTCCAGACTCGCTTCTCTTTTATTGAGCGTATTTTCTTTGCGATCGAGGTTTTCTTCTCTTTGCAAATGACGGTTCTCTTGTTTTTGCAACTCAGCCCGTCGCTCGCGGATTTCAGCCTCCGCATCAAGTCTCAATTTGTGAGTTTCATCCTTCGCTTCCAATAGTGCCTCTCTTTTCATTGCCTCCGCTTCACGTTTTGCCTCTTCGACAATCGCTTCTGCCGAGTGTTTGGCACCTGTCACTTTTGATTCATTCACTTTTCGATTAACAAAATAGAGTACAACGGCACCGACGATGAAACCTAGCAAAGCGGAGATGATGATTTCTAGCATCCTGGTCACCTCCTATTGCTTCTCTTTTCATGTTAGTCGGCTCGTACATCAAATTACAATATACTGCCAAATTTAATTCATTATAGTATACAATTATACACTTTTAATTGTAGCGATGTAAAAATGACATGTCAAGGATTGACAAGCATTGACCTACTTTTATTTAATGATTAATTTCTTTTAACGTGAGCGCAGTTCTTATCCTTGCTTCACTTACTTCTCTAGTGAATCAAATCACTTCTGAGGTTCAGTTGAAAAAAGCTCACCCTCTGAGAGGATGAGCACTAAAAAAACAATTGTACGATTACTTCTTTTTATCTTCTAATAATAGTTCAAGTTCTTCATCTGCTTCATCAACATCATGACCATCAATAATTTCAGCCGCGCCATCAAGACCATAGAATGCTCTGATTTTCTGATCAATTTCTGCCTTAATATCAGGGTTTTCAATTAAAAACTGCTTCGCATTTTCTCTTCCTTGTCCAAGTCTTTCACCTTCATACGAATACCACGCACCGCTCTTTTGAACGACTTCTGTTTCTGCACCAAGGTCGATAATTTCGCCTTCTTGCGAAATACCCTGTCCATACATAATATCGACTTCTGCCGTGCGGAACGGAGGCGCAACTTTATTTTTCACAACTCGAATACGCGTTTTGTTCCCGACAATATCTGTACCTTGTTTAATCGCTTCTCCTCGACGAACGTCGATACGAACAGAAGAGTAAAACTTTAACGCACGGCCACCCGGTGTAACTTCCGGACTCCCAAACATAACGCCGACTTTTTCACGAATCTGGTTAATAAAAATAGCGTTTGTTCTTGACTTGTTAATTGCACCAGATAACTTACGAAGTGCCTGTGACATGAGACGAGCCTGTAGACCAACATGGGAATCCCCCATCTCGCCTTCTATCTCAGCTTTTGGTACAAGTGCAGCAACTGAGTCAACAACAATAATATCAATTGCACCACTACGTACTAATGCCTCACAAATTTCAAGGGCCTGCTCCCCCGTATCCGGCTGCGAAAGTAACAACTCGTCAATATTAACGCCAAGTTTCTTAGCATACTCCGGATCTAGCGCATGCTCTGCATCGATGAATGCGGCTGACCCACCTTCTGCCTGTGCAGCGGCAATCGCATGAAGTGCAACTGTCGTTTTACCTGAACTCTCAGGACCATATATTTCAACAACACGTCCACGTGGGTATCCGCCCACCCCTAGTGCAAGGTCTAATGCAAGTGAACCACTTGAAACAGTTGAAATTTTACGATCTGTTTGTTCGCCAAGTTTCATGACGGAACCTTTTCCAAACTGTTTTTCAATATCTTTTAACGCTTTATCTAAAGCGGCTTTGCGATCGCTCAAATTTATTTCCTCCCTAAGTTCATCCTCGTTTTATTTCTAAACTAATTATACCTCTTTATTCTTAAATACACAACAAAAATGCGAACATCTATTCGAAAACATTTAGAAAATGGCATTTTCGTCGAAGAATTCATGTTAATATGCATTTTTCATTGCGAATAGACATGAAAAATAATAACTTTCTTCCTACTTAGTTAACAGCTTGATTAGATAATACAAAGCAAATCTTGCCGTTCGGTGACGATTGGCATTTCTTGAACCTGAAAGTAATAGCTTATACGTCATTGGAACCCGATTAGGTAACGCTATCCCGATCCAGACTGTTCCTGCCGGTTCACCATCATGTGGTGTTGGACCAGCTGCACCTGTTATTCCGATACCAATATTCGTATTAAACTTCTCTTGAACTTTTAATGCCAATGAAGCAGCACATTCACTACTGACAATTCCATGTTCTTCCAATAGTTTTTTGTCCACACCAAGTTGTTCAACTTTTGCTTCTTCATTATAAACGACGAGACCGCCTGCCAATGCTGAACTGACCCCTGGCTCTTTCGCTAACTCTGCTAGAAAGAGACCCGCTGTTAAGCTTTCAGCAGCTGCTAATGTATAACCATGTGATTGAAGCAATTCTAATGCTTTTGAGGATAATGTATCCTCATCCGTTCCAAAAATAAATTCGCCGACAATGGCGCGTATTTCTTGTTCAATTGGCGCAATCATTTTATGCGCATCTTCAATTGTCGCCGCTTTCGCAGTAATCCTAAGCGTGACGGCATCTGCCGTTGCTAGCGGAGCAATGGTTGGATTTGATTGTTTATCTAACAGTGGTTGGATACGATGTTCCAATTCTGCTTCACCAATTCCATAAAACTTCAAAACATGAGAAGTAATAATTTCTCTTTCTCCACTTTGTTCTAGTAAGTAAGGAATCGCTTCATCGACAATCATTGGCTCCATTTCATGGGGTGGCCCAGGTACGAGTATGTAATGTTTCCCATTATTTTCAACAGCCATGCCAGGCGCCATGCCAGTGCGATTATTTAGTACTGTGCTCCCATTAAAAACAAGTGCCTGTTTTTTATTATTCTCTGTCATAGTTCGTTTACTTCGTATAAAATACTGTTCAATATAAGTAAGCGCCTCTTTATCGCTTACAAGCTCCAAGCCAATATGAGCAGCAATGGTCTCTTTTGTCATATCATCTTTTGTCGGTCCAAGTCCGCCTGAAAAGATTAAGACATCCGCACGTTTTTCAGCAATTTCTATTGCTTCTTTTAACCGGATAGGATTATCCCCAACAACTGTATGATAATAAACATCTGCGCCAATCTCAGCTAGACGTGCTGAAATAAAAGCAGCATTTGTATTCGTAATTTGACCGAGCAATAATTCAGAACCAACTGCTATAACTTCAACTTTCATCACACTATCTCCCTTACATAGAGTCGAGTAACACTCTTCTATTTTTATAAAAATAGTCTACCCCTGACCAAACAGTAAATATCAGTGCAATATAAAGCATAATCATGCCGAAAGGAAAGCCAATTGAGCTAAAGAAAATGTTATTTAAGAGTAAGGATGCGATCGCAATAATTTGTGCAGTTGTTTTAATCTTACCTAGTTGATTCGCAGCGACAACTTCTCCGCCACCAGCTAAAATAAGACGTAGTCCAGTCACAGCAAATTCACGACTAATAATTACGATTACAATCCATGAAGGGGCAGAACCGAGTTCAACAAGTATAATGAGCGCTGCCGCTACGAGTAGTTTATCAGCCAATGGATCTAGAAACTTCCCCATATTTGTCACTAAATTATGCTTTCGGGCAATATAGCCATCGAGCCAATCTGTTAATGAAGCAACAATAAATATAAGCCCTCCAATGAAATGTGCTACTTCAATGGTTGTGCCGAGTAGCGCTATCGTTCCAAATTCAAAATCGACTAACATAAAAACCATAAAAATCGGTATGAGAATAATTCTAGATATTGTAATTTTATTTGGTAAATTCAAGTGGTACACCTTTCCTTTCAAAAAAAGATCATTGTCATATTTAACATTGTGCTTATTGAGATCTATTTTAATAATAGACTCAGGCAGCAAAAACCAAACCTTACTAGCCTTTAATAAATTTAAGCATTCACCTATATAAATGATGCCTAGTACTTTAAATAAACGCATAAAACAACTGTAGACAAAGTCAACGAACTTTGTCTACAGTTTAGATTACGAGAACAACCCCAATTATTCCTTATTGTATTCGATAATAATATTTTGTGGGACTGTATCGGATGCATACTCAAGTAATTCGCCATTCACGTAAATCTCGGTTTCTGTAGGACGACCAACGCGAATACGAATTTGCTCTGTGTCTGTCACATCTACCTCAACTTTTTCTCCCGCTTGCATAATTCTTGCACCCGGCGTTCTTTCTGTCCGATTTTCGTCTGTCACGCCAATCCATGAAGGCCCGTTTGTGCGAATTTCAAGTTGGAATTCTTCACTATTTTCAAGTGAATATGTAGAATTTTCTCCTGCCACATTAATGTTTTCCAGTTTTTGTTGTTTCTCAACTTCATCTACTTCGTCTACTTCATCTACTTTGTCTGATTCATCTTCCACTTTTGCGTCATCATTCGTTTCTTCGGTGTGGCCCATTTGTGCCCCATTGTTAGAATTAGGTTGATCCTCGACCTGAATCGGATCTTCAGAACCAATTGGAACTTCTGAAGGATTTGACACATTATGTTTCCAAAGGAATGTAATGACTAAGATGATGACAATAATAAAAAGCGCAACAATAATTTTCGGCATAATTTCACTGAGTTGACTTGAATGTCGCGAACGCCTTCTTGTAAGTGTCGGGGATGTAAGTTGTTGCTCTTCTTCAGCCTCAACTGTTTCAGCACTCCCTTTATATAAAGAGAGCATTTCGTCTGCATCTAATCCAACTGCCTCCGCATATTGTTTAATAAATGCACGCACATAAAATGAACCAGGCATTGAACTAAATTCTTCATTTTCAATACCAGCTAAATATCTTTTTTGTATTTTCGTTATTCCTTGCAAATCATCTAGCGTATAGCCTTTTGCTTTTCTCGCCTCTTTAAGACGGTCACCAAGTCCGGTCACCCATAACACCTGCCTATCAAAGGTTAAAGATGTCGAATCCCCCCATTAATCCGTGATTGGACATCATGTGGTTTTTCTCCATCATTTCGTATGTAATTTCTTGATCGTGGTCTGTTCTAAGTTCAATTATATAATCGAAATCTTCGATACTGTATTCCGAATGTTGAACAAAAATATCTGGATGTTCAACCACTTTTATGGCTGGAATACGCATCATTTCACGGACCAGTTGTAAATGTCTTTCATCTGCCTCTTTCCTTGAGACAATGCCATCTAAAATAAAAATATTGTCTTTTGAAAACTCATCGCCTGCCAACGTCTTTCGAATGGTTTGCTTAATCATTGTGGAAGAAAGAAATATCCATTTTTTGTTAGCGCATACGCTAGCAGCAACAACGGATTCGGTTTTGCCAACGCGTGGCATTCCTCTAATACCAATTAATTTATGACCCTCTTCTTTAAAAAGCTCTGCCATAAAATCAACTAAGATTCCAAGTTCACTACGCAAAAACCTAAACGTCTTCTTATTGTCCGTGTCTTTTAAGATGTATCGACCGTGTCGAACAGCTAAGATATCGCTTAATTTCGGTTCGCGTATTTTTTTGATTTGAATCGTATCCATAGTGGATGCGATTAATTCAAAACGGGCGATTTGCGCATCGTCATCCGTCCTTAATAATAAACCACGACGAACACCACCATCAATTTGCTCGGGATTTCTACCATCTACGTTAGCATCCACGCTATTAATTGTCGTAATATTAACACGCAACATGCCAAGTAGTGATGCAATATCTCCGAGTAACCCTGGACGATTAACTTGAATTTCGTATTCGAGATACCAATTCCCCATTCGAAACACCCTTTCCGCTATTAGTAGGACGTTCAAAAATCAACTTAGTTCCATAATAACGGATATAACTCCTTAAGAAAAGGAAAGATATAAGATGCGGTAAAAACTAGATGTACCAACCGCCGTTTAACTTCAAAATTTCTCCCGTCATATAATCTGCTTTTCCACTTAATAAAAAATCAACGAGGTCTGCCACATGTTGGGGTGTACCTGTCGTTAGTAGCGGAATTTCTTGCATAATCATTTCTTTCTCATCTTCTGGTATACAATCGTTCATTCTTGTTTCAATCCATCCCGGCGCAATGGCATTGACACGTATACCTGCATAAGACGCTTCTTTGGCATAGGCTTTCACAAAGGCATGTTGAGCACCTTTAACAGCAGAATACATAACTTCGCCCGCTGCTCCTGTATTCCCCCAAATTGAACCGATAAACACAATATAAGATTCTGTGAACTTTCTTAAGCGTGCAGAAAGAAGGCTTACTAACTGTGCGGGGTTTTGAACATGAACCCTCCATAGTGCCTCCATATCTGCGGTCGTTGTCTCCGTTAGCAACTTATTCATCGATTGACCGTTGGCGATAACGATAGCCCTTGCTTGCTGGACCTGATGGGCTACTTGATTGGCGCCCTCTTCAAATAAAAAATTCCCTTGAACAAGTAGAAATTCAAGCTGAGGATAGCGTTCTGCTAGCTCTGACCGAAGTTTCTTCGCTTCCTCAATTCGTTCATTAAAGTGAATATAAATTGACCAACCACTCTTAGCAAGTTGGTGGCAAATGGCTTGGCCAATGCCACCAGTTGCGCCAAGAACGAGCACATAATTATTTTGCTTCATTGGATTGCTCAGCCGGAATCACTTTGAATACAGTATGGCCTTCTGTTGCGCTTAATGTTGAGAAAGCATCTTTTAAATGTGTCAGCGTCATTTTTTCAAGGGTAGGAACGACATCAAATAAGTCCATCTCATTAAATTTATAGCGCGTAAATTGATTCGCGATAAATTCTATCGAATTCAGTGAACGCATAAATTGTCCGATTTTTCGCTTACGAACTCTTTCCAACTCTTCTTCAGTTACCGCCCATGAAGTCGTTGCATCTTCAATTGTTTTTCGGATTTTTGCTTCTAATGCATCTGGATTTTCAGTATCAGAAACAATCATCGCAAATCCAAAACCATGTTCTTGAGAAAAGCTATAAGAATAAGACTCATCAATTAGTCCATCTTCATAAGACTCTTCAAAGAATGAGGAAGAACGTCCGAATAAAATATCTAATAACAAATCTACCGCTAATTCTTGTGTGAGCATTTCTTTACCCGAGATGTTCGTATTTGTACATTTCATCCCAAAGCTAAGTTTTGGTTTCGTAACATCCATTTCAAGCGTTCGTTCAGCAATCGCTGCAGTATTTGGCTCTTCTGGGAAGTTACGAACAATTTCTGATGGTTTGTCAAAAGTTTTTTTCGATTGGTTCTCTTTAATAAAAGTCATCATTTCTTCCGGCTCTACAGCACCAACAACAAATAACACCATATTTGATGGGTGGTAGAAGGTTTCGTAACATTCATATAAATGGGCAGCTGTTATCTTATCAATTGACTCAATCGTTCCTGCAATATCTATCTTCACCGGATGATTGTGATATAGATTTTCAATCGCTCCGAAATACAATCGCCAGTCTGGTAAATCGTCATACATTGTAATTTCCTGACCAATAATTCCTTTTTCTTTTTCCACAGTTTCTTCAGTAAAATACGGTTCTTGTACAAAATCTAGAAGCACTTCCGTATTATCGTATACTTTATCTGTAGCGGAGAAAAGGTAGGCAGTCCTCGTAAACGATGTGAAGGCATTTGCAGAGCCTCCGAGTACACTAAATTTCTGGAAAATGTCCCCTTCTTCTTTTTCAAACATCTTATGTTCTAAGAAATGAGCAATTCCATCTGGAACAGTTACTGCTTCTTCTTTCCCGTGAGGAATAAAAGTCCGATCAACAGAGCCATATTTCGTCGTAAATGTAACGAAAGTTTTTGAAAAACCTTTTTTCGGTAAAATGTATACATCAAGACCATTCTCCAAAGTTTCATTGTATAAGGTTTCCTGTAAGTTTTCAAAGTGTATTTTATTCATTCGAAGCCGTCTCCTTTCCCGATAGCAAATAAATAATTTCTAATTGAATAGTCGATGCCATCTCTTTCACATCATCTTTGGTGACAGCTTCCCATGCTTTTATTAAAGTATCTGCTGTAAAGTTTTCATCGAGTTCTTTATATTGATCAAATACTTCTATTTGCCCTCGAGCAGAGTCGAATGTGCTCGTAATACTATTCGTCAGCAAAGCTTTCGTTTGTTCCATTTCAAGGTCTGTAATTTCTCCGTTTTGCAATGCGCTCAATTGCTCTTTGATCAGTGTTACAGCTTTTTCTTCTAGCTCTGCATCAATTCCAGCCATTACATAAAGATATCCATAATGTGAAGAATAAGAACTGGAAGCGTAATAAGCCATACTTTCTTTTTCACGTACATTCATAAATAATTTACTATGGGCAAAACCACCAAAAACGCCGTTTGTAACTTGCATCTTTGAATAATCTGGATGATGAAACCCAACTGGTGTACTAAAAGCTAAATGAAGTTTCCCTTGCTTCATCTCTTGTTTTTCTCGTACATGCTGAACATCGCCACTTGCCTTATGCTCGTCTGTTTTGAAAGCTTGTTGTTGACGGCTAGGACGCGCTTTAAATGGTAATAACTCTTTCAGCTTTTGAGCAATTTCTTGTTCATCGATGTTTCCAACGACATAAATATCAATGATATCATTTGCGATCATCGATTCATATGCTTGCAATAGAGTTTCTGCTGTAATCGCTTGAACGGCTTGTTCAGTCCCATCCGAACTAGTAGAAACCGGGCTATTTGGACGTAAATTTTCAAGCATTCTTTTTTGTGCATAGCTTGTCTTATTATCATATTGAGAACGAATTCGTTCAGTTACTGAACGTTTCTCTCGAGCGACGATTTTTTGATCAAATTCGCCATTTACTAAATTTGGGTTGAAGATAACTGTTTGAATAAGTTCCAGCGTTTCACCTAATACATAAGAGTCGTTTATATATTCATCATTTACACAATCTACGTTAAGTGTAATCATATGGGTCGCGCCGCGTTTGGCAGTGTCTGTGTATAGTACAGTTCCGTACAAATCATCTAGCTTCTTTCGTAATTCGCCTTGAGTTCGGTACTTAGCGTTAGAGTCCTGCAAGACATTTGCAAGTACTGCACGTGCAGCTGCTTTTTCTTCCGTTAATTCGCTTTTCCATTTGATTGAAAAACTAACTGTTTTAAATTGCTCAGATTTACGCGTATATAAGGTAACGCCTTGTTCAATTTGACTTTTAGTAAACATATTTAGCACCTCTGTTTTTGTTAATATGCTGCATCTTACATTCACTATACATTTCACGTTATGCAACTTGCAAATAACTGGTGAAGTTTTTCGTAATTATTAATCCACTCGTCAATTCACTTATGAAAATAAAGAGGAAATACTTTTCGCGTATCCATAAATTACATTGGATCAACTTAATGTTTCCCAACAATCATATGCATAAAAAAGCTGCCTGAAGTGCATTTGAAATGACTTCTTAGGCAGCTTTCGTATGATTAACGTTGCCCCTTAATATAAGGTTGACCGATTGCTTTCGGTGCATTTGCTCTACCGATAAATCCTGCAAGTGCAAGTATCGTTAACACATACGGTAAAATATGAAGATACACTGTTGGAACATCTTGGATATAAGGAATTTTTGAAGCACTAATGGCTAATGCTTGGGCAAAGCCGAAGAATAATGCCGCTCCCATCGCGCCAATTGGATGCCACTTCCCAAAAATCAACGCAGCAAGTGCCATAAATCCTTGACCATTAATGGTTGCATGTCCAAAGTCATTTGTTGTCGTAATTGCATAGACCGCACCACCAATTCCTGCAAGTGCACCTGAAATCACAACTGCGATATAACGTGTTTTCGTCACGTTAATCCCCATTGTATCTGCCGCCATTGGATGTTCACCAACTGAGCGAAGTCGTAAACCAAATGGCGTCTTATATATAACAAACCAAGCGAATAGTGCCACGACAATTGCCAATATTGATGACCCATAAACAGATTTAAAAAACATCGGACCAATGAACGGAATATCTTGCAAAATCGGCACATCAAATCTTGGGATTTTCTTTTGAATTAAATCTGTTTGCCCTTTTCCAAAAATCATTTTTACAGAGAAAAGCGCAATTGCAATCCCTAGCATATTAATGGCGACACCCGAAACAACTTGATCTGCACGGAATGATATAGAAGCAACCGCATGCAGAAGTGAGAAAACTGCAGAAACGGCCATGGCCACTAATAGTGCGATCCAAGGCGTCCAAGATCCGAAAGTATCTGCGTACAACAAGTTAAACAAAATTCCGATGAAAGCCCCCATCACCATGAGACCTTCTAAACCAATATTTACAACACCTGAGCGCTCAGAAAAGACACCGCCGATCGCTGTAAAGATTAACGGAGCAGCATACGCGATGGTTGCTGGAACGATAAAATATAATAAATCAAGAAAACTCATCTTACTTCGCCTCCTTTTTCTTATTCATTCGGTTTAATAAAACCCGTATGATATAGCCGGATGCGACAAAGAAAATAATGAGTGCAATGACAATTGAAACAATTTCTACTGGTACACCAGCAGCGTTTGGCATGTTATTAGCTCCGTATTTCAAAGAACCAAATAGCGTAGCACCGAAAATAACACCCAGCGGCGTATTAGCGCCTAAAAGGGCAACCGCAATGCCGTCAAATCCAATACCAGTAAAACCGCCCATTTTAGAAATATTTCCAAATGTACCGAGTGCTTCCATTGCTCCGCCAAGTCCAGCGAATGCACCTGAAATCACCATGGACAGTACAATGTTTTTATTTACATTCATCCCCGCATACTGCGATGCATGGTCATTAAATCCAACCGCTTTTAACTCATAGCCTGTCCTTGTCTTTTCAAGAATAAACCACATGACAACAACCATGAGCAATGCAATGAGGATTCCATAATGCAAAGTTGAAAAGTCCGTTAAGTTGGACAAAAACTCAGAACGCAGCGATGCGGTCTTCTGAATTCTGTCGATTTTATAACTGCCGTCTGAAACTGTAGTGATCAGCGCATTGACAGTATGCAATGCGATATAGTTCATCATAATCGTTACGATAACTTCATGGACACGTAAAGTCGCCTTCAGTATACCTGGTATAAGCCCCCACAATGCACCCGCAGCAGCAGCAGCTAGCAATGCTAAAGGCAAATGAATAAATGCCGGCAATTCAAAAGCCATTCCAACATACGCAGCAGCAAACCAACCGACAATTAGTTGCCCTTCTACCCCGATATTAAATAGACCTGTTCGGAAAGCAAATGCGACCGCTAACCCAGCAAGGATATATGGGCTAATTTGACGAATCGTTTCTCCAATAGAATAGGAGCTACCGAATATACCATGCCATAACGCAATATATCCGTTAATGGCATCATAACCACTCATCCACATGACAATCGCCCCGACAAATAAACCGAGAATAATTGAGATGATTGGTACTAGTATTTTTAAAACTCTATTTGACATCGTGATTGTCACCTTCTTTCAATATGACTTCATCATCAACGGTGACCATTTCATCTTTTGAATGACCTGCCATAAGAAGTCCAAGCTCTTGCTCATCCGTCTCATTTTGATTGACGACATCGATAATTTGTCCATCATAAATCACTGCAATGCGATCTGATACATTCATGATTTCATCGAGTTCAAAAGAAATTAATAAGACCGCTTTTCCTCTATCGCGCTGTTCTATTAATCTTTTATGAATAAATTCAATGGCACCAACGTCCAATCCACGTGTTGGAAGCGCAGCAATAAGCAGCTCCGGGTCACGATCAATTTCGCGGCCAATAATTAATTTTTGTTGATTACCTCCAGATAATGAACGTGCTAAAGCATGTTCACCTTGGGTCCGCACGTCATACGCTTCAATTAGTTCGCGCGCTTTTTTAGAAATCAGTTTAAAATCCATAATTCCTTTTTTGGAAATCGGTTTTTGATAATACGTTTGTAATACAGCGTTATAACCAACTGTAAAATCTAACACAAGTCCGTGCTTATGCCTATCTTGTGGAATATGTCCAATTCCTGTTTCCGTAATTTCTCGAGGTTTTTTATTCGTCACATTTTCATTGTTTATCGTAATGTTACCGCTCTTCACTTTTTGAAGACCAGTAATGGCTTCGATTAACTCGGATTGGCCATTGCCATCAATGCCGGCAAGCCCTACAATTTCACCACGTCTAACAGACAGATTTAGCTTTTTCACTTTCTCGATGCCTCGAGCATCTTCTACGACAAGTTCTTCAATTTTCAATACTTCATCTTTTGGATTGGCAGGTACTTTTTCAGTTTTAAAAGAAACTTGACGCCCCACCATTAATGTCGCTAATTCTTCAGGATTCGTTTCAGACGTGTTAACCGTACCAATACCTTCTCCTTTTCGAATGACCGTCACCCGATCAGAGACATCCATAATTTCTTGCAATTTATGGGTAATGATAATTATAGATTTGTCTTCCTCAATGAGCTTCTTCATTATTTGAATTAACTCACTAATTTCCTGAGGGGTTAACGATGCTGTCGGCTCATCAAAAATTAAAATTTCAGCCCCACGATATAGCGTTTTTAGTATCTCAACACGTTGTTGCATACCAACTGAAATATCTTCTATTTTTGCATAAGGATCGACATTTAACCCATATAACTTAGAGATTTCTTCTACTTTTTTAGCGGCCCCAACAATGTCAATGACGCCTCTTTTTTTCGGTTCATTTCCTAAAATAATATTTTCTGTCACCGTAAAGTTTTCAACGAGCATAAAGTGCTGATGCACCATTCCTATCCCTAAATTATTAGCGATATTTGGGTTAGAGATATTGACTTTTTTTCCGTGGACACGGATTTCTCCAGCTTCAGGTTGATATAGGCCGAAAAGAATATTCATTAAGGTAGATTTCCCTGCGCCATTTTCACCTAGTAATGCGTGAATCTCACCTTTTTTTAATTGCAAATTAATGTTATTATTTGCAACGAATTTTCCAAATTCTTTTCGAATGCCTAGCATTTCTATTACATACTCCAATGAGTTCACTCCCTTACACCTATGTTTTAATTCTTTTAGACTATTTTTATAAAGATAAATTAATACAAGAAAGACTTTCAATCTATGAAAATCTTTCCTCTATTAGTTTAATTCAGAGGTACCATTCGTCATAAGAAGAATATTCCCACACTTACTTCATAAATAAAGACCGGAACAAGCCCGGTCTTTATAAAATCACATCAAGCCATTCAATTATTTCTTTTTACGCTCAGTTGGCACTTCTATTTCGCCATTAGAGATTTTCTCGATGTACTCTTGAATTTTTGCGTCGATATCTTCAGGAATTGCTCCACGAGAATCAGCTAAACCAACACGCTCTTCTTTTACGCCGTAAACAATTGTTTCGCCGCCTGGGAACTCACCTTTTTTCGCTAGTTCTGAAACGTCAACAACAGAAGCATCTACACGCTTAAGCGCAGATGTTAATGTAACGTTCTGATCGCCAACTTGACCTTCGTCAAATTGGTCAGAGTCTACACCAATCACCCAAACATTTGCATTTGGATCTGCTTGCTTACGCTCTTTTGCTTCCGCAAATACACCGTTTCCTGTCGCACCAGCCGCATGGAAAATAATATCCACACCAGATGCATACATGAGGTTTGCAGTTGCTTTACCAAGTTCCGCTTTATCAAATGCGCCTGTATATTCAACGTCTACTGATACATCAGGGTTAACTGATTCAACACCAGCTACAAATCCTGCTTCAAAACGTTCAACAACTGGAATATCCATTCCACCAACAAAGCCAACTTTATTCGACTCTGTCATAAGCGCTGCAGCAACTCCTGCTAAAAATCCTGCTTCTTCATCTTTAAAAAGAATGCTTGCAACGTTTGGTTGCTCTACAACACCATCAATAATCGCAAAATTTGTATCCGGACGTTGCTCAGCAATTTCGTCAATCGCGTCGACAATAATAAAGCCAACGCCGAAAATTAAATCAAAATCACGCTGTACAAGTTTGTTTAGGTTTGGAATATAGTCTGTATCGTCGTTGGATTGTAAGTAGTCAAATCCACCGTCTCCTCTTTCCATATTGTTATCCGCACCAAACTGTTGAATTCCTTCCCAAGCTGACTGGTTGAACGACTTATCGTCAATCCCTCCAAAGTCTGTTACCATGGCAACCGTGAATTCAGATGCTTCGTTCGAAGAACCTTCATTGCTCTTGCCTTCATCTTGACCTTTATTCGAGCCACATGCTGCTAGAAAAACGCTTACAACAAGCAACATTGCCAATAAAAGGTTAAATCTACGCTTTTGCATTACAAATAGACCTCCCTATTTTTCTTATATATTAGTAGGACGCTGCTGCGTCTTATACCCTTTTACGTACTACGTGAAAACTAAACTTATCGGCTCTGAAATAATTTTTCGAATATAGAACCATCTCACCGTCATCACTGTAATGTTTTTGTGTCAATGCCAACAGCGGGATATCGATACCGCATCTTAATAGTGCGGAGGCTTCTTCATCGTATCCAATTGGCTCGATTTGTGCCACTGCTTGTGTAATCCGAATATTTCCAGATTGTTCAATAGCGTCAAATATCGAAGTTTTCAAAAGTTCATCAGCACCCACCGGAAAGTTTCTCGCCAGCACTTGATCGATACAAAATACGACTGGTTGCCCATCTGCAGTTCTCAAACGTTTAATTGTCATGACTTTGTCAGTTTCTCCATAATTAAATCGCTTGATACTAGTATCCGTGACATCTGATTCAGAAACATCCATAAAGATTGTTCCTGGCTCCATTCCAGCCTGTTGAATCATCGTCGTCACGCTAGTTAACTCTTCAATCCCCGATGTAAACAATGGTTTAGGATTCACGAAAGTACCGACACCGTGCTTCCGTTCGACGATTTTCTCACTTTCTAAAACTTGAAGCGCTTTCCGTAATATCGCAAGACTAACGCCTAAACTTTTTGCAAGCTGAAATTCGGAAGGGAATCGTTCGTTTGCCTTAATCACACCTGATTCAATGTCTTGTTTTAATCGTTCAACTACATGTAAGTATAATTGTTCATGTTCTTCCTTCCCCATTCTTACATCACCACCTTCTAACGAATAAACCGTTAATAACTTCTGCGTTCTTATTCAATTTCACTATACCACTTTCGACTCATAAAATAAACACACATCTAATGATTCTATTATTCGGAAATTATCGAAGGATATGAAGTTTTAGCTTTATCAACCAATCCCTTATCGTCTTATCATCGCCACTTATATCTTGAATTTTTTGTTAATGGCCAGTTAAACTTAAGTCTTTAAACCTTGACTAAAGACCCACAACCCACTCGTACTTTGGTCATCCGCGGCATTTATAAAACTTGCCTATATCCCCCACTATTTGGTGAGGGATATAGCTGAAAGTGATAACGTCGATTAATCACTCTCTCCTTTATCGACAAGTACTTGACGCGGCCTACTTCCATCCGGCGGCCCCACAATCCCCCGCATCTCCATTTGATCGACGATTCGAGCTGCGCGTGAATAACCTATTCTAAAACGGCGCTGCAACATCGATACAGATGCTGTTTGCATATTGGTGACCAATTGGACGGCCTCATCATAAAGCTCGTCTGTCTCTTCGTGAGGCGGAACTTCAACGATTTCTGTCGGTATCATTTCTTCTTGATATTGAGCCTTTTGTTGCTCGATTACAAAGTCGACTATCGCCTCCACTTCACTATCAGAAACGAAAGCACCTTGAATTCTAACCGGCTTTGAACCACCTGCTGGTAAAAAGAGCATATCTCCTCTTCCTAACAACTTATCGGCACCACCAGTATCTAAGATGGTTCTAGAGTCAATCGCCGACGACACTGCAAACGCGATTCTTGACGGGATATTGGCTTTAATGACACCAGTAATGACATCCACACTCGGTCTTTGTGTTGCGATAATTAAGTGAATCCCTGCAGCACGTGCCATTTGAGCAAGTCGTGTAATCGAATCTTCAACATCACTAGAAGCGACCATCATTAAATCCGCTAGTTCATCAACAATTACAACGATATATGGCATATGTGGATGTTTTTCATCATTTTCTTCATTCCACACATCAATATGTGCATTATACCCTTCAATATTTCTTGTTCCGGTATGGGAAAACAATTCATAACGCCGTTCCATTTCCGAAACAACCTTCTGCAATGCTTGTGCTGCTTTTCTAGGATCTGTAACAACGGGTGCTAATAGATGCGGAACTCCATTGTAGACATTCAATTCAACCATTTTAGGATCAATCATCATCATTTTCACTTCATGCGGTTTTGTACGCATTAAAATACTAATAATAATGCCATTAATACACACACTCTTTCCGCTTCCCGTAGATCCTGCAATCAGCATATGTGGCATTTTATTTAATTCCGTTAGGATCGCTTGTCCAGTAACGTCTCTTCCTAGTGAAATCATAAGTTTAGCGTCTGGTGAATTATTCTCTTTAGACTCAATCACTTCTCGTAAACTAACAACCGCGACGTTCGTGTTTGGAACTTCAATCCCGATTGCAGACTTACCAGGGATAGGCGCTTCAATGCGGAGGTCACTTGCCGCAAGTGCTAATGCTAAATCATCTGTCAAACTTACAATTCTACTAACTTTTACACCTGTATCTGGCAAGATTTCATATTTAGTGACAGCAGGGCCTAGATGGACTTGCGTCACACGTGCTTTCACACCAAAACTTAGAAACGTCTCTTCTAATTTTTTTGCATTCGCTTGAATGGAATTATATTCACCAGATTGGTCATTATATGGCGTTTCTTTAAGCAATGATGGCGGCGGTAAAATATACGATTCATTTTCCTCTTCTCCTGTCACGCCGCTATAAGTTTCAATTTCCTCTGGCGCTAGCGGTTCTTCCTCTGCATTTGACTGTTCTACTGGTTCTGGAGTAGGTTCAGGCATTTCTTCTTTCTTTTCGATTCGTTCGTTAAAAGCTGAAATAATTGGTTGTGTAGGAGATTCTTCAGCAATTTCCACCGCCATCTCTGGAACTTGTGCAGGCTCTTTCTCTTTAGCCTGTTTTTTCTTTTTAGATCTCGATTGTCTTGTAGAAGCTGGTTCCTTCTGTTGCTCATTCTTTTCCCGTTTAAACACTTCACTAATCATTTGTTTGGTTGAACCGTAAACTTTAGGGGCGGTTTCTGCAAGATAAGGAATGAATGCTTTTCCTGACAACAAAACTAGACCAATTAAAAGTAACAATACGCCTGCAACTTTTGCACCTGTAGAATCAAATAATGAATAAAACAATGCATAAATAAAAGCGCCTACCATTCCTCCACCAAGCGATCCGCTCCGTGTAGCAATTCCGTCATTTGTGACAAGTACATGCCACGTCTGTTTGATGGATGAGTTTGTCAACAATACTCGATTTTCAGACATTGTATCGAATAAGGAAATATGGCTAAATAATAGCAGACTCCCAAGTACGAACAAACTCCCGAAGAGTATTCGATTTTTCCAGCCTCCCACTTTGCGCTTAACCATAAAAATAAGTGCTTGAATAATTAGTAATAACGGGATAGCTACATGCCAATTACCGAATAAAAACCTTGAACCTGAAGAAAGTGCTCTTCCAGCTGGTCCTAGTTCAAAAATAATAATGACAGCTAACCCTATCATAACTAAACCAATAATTTCATATAGCAAAGGATTTAAACCTGTCTGTTTCTTCTTTCTTGGTTTTGCTTTTCTTCGCCTTTTATTTCTTGACATGTTCCTCCTCCTTTCGCATCTTTATTTCTTTAAGATTGGGTATATCACTATATAGTTGATTTTCGTTCCGGGCGGACGCTTTTCCAGCTTCAGGCGCTAGCCTCTCGGGACACTTCAGACTTTCCAAAAAGGCAAAAGCGCCTTTTGTGGGAAGTCTTCCAGTGCCTGTCGAGGCTAAGCGAACGCCTTCAGCTTTCAGTATTTCCTTAGGGCTGGCGGTGAGCCAATCGCAAAACGCAGATTGCGATTTGCCGTATTTTTGCGGTTTTCTCAGAAATTACGGCATCCTGTTGGATATTCCTGGCTCATAACGCTTCGCTTTTGCTCGTAAAAGCCGTTCTTCGTCACGGCTTAGGGCAAAGATGTGCTCTCAAACGCTTCGCTTTTTGGTCGCAAAAGCCGTTCTTCGTCACGGCTTTCGCTAATCCCACCGGAGTCGCCGCCCTCCACTACAATCAACGGAGATACCCTCATTTAAAATAAGCAATTATAAATTCACTCAACATTAGTTCACTAAACAAAAAGGATTTCCCGCCGGTTAGACGGCAAGGAAACCCTTCGGCATAAGTTGTTCTCAGTCAGTTAGTATTCCATAATAATTGGAATGATCATCGGTCTTCTTTTCGTCTGTTGGTACAAGTAAGAACTTAACGTATCACGAATCTCTGTCTTTATCCCTGTCCACTCAAACGATTTTTTAGTCACATGTTTATCAACTATTTTTCGTACAAGTTTCCTCGCTTCTTCTAACAACTCTTCTGATTCACGCACATAGACAAATCCTCGAGACACAATCTCAGGACCTGCCGCAATTCGCTTCTGTTTACGATTCAGCGTGATGACAACAGTGAAAATTCCATCTTGCGACAATAGTTTTCGATCTCGTAATACAATATTCCCTACATCTCCAACACCGATGCCGTCTATTAGAACATTCCCGGCTTGAACGCGGCCACTCATCCGCATTTTATTGTTTTTATATTCTACAATATCGCCTTTATCTGCGATGAAAATACTTGTCTTTTGAATCCCTGTTTGCTGCGCGAGTTTTGAATGCGCGATCAACATACGGTACTCCCCTTGAATCGGGATGAAATATTTAGGCTGCATTAAATTTAACATTAACTTAAGATCTTCCTGGCTTCCATGGCCAGAGACATGTACTTTTCTATTTGACGTCAAAACTCTTGCGCCTTTTTTAGAAAGTTGATTCATCGTTTCATACATCGAGACTTCCATTCCTGGAGAGGGTGTAAATGTAATCAGTACTGTATCCGTGTCGTTAATCTTAATATCTTTATGATGGTTACGGACAATTTTCTCCAGTGCATCTAATGGTTCACCTTTATTGCCAGTAACGATAATGACAACTTCATCGTTTTCATACTTATCTATCTCTTGTACCGGAATCACAACATCATCTTCTATCGTTAAATACCCTAGTTTCATGCCAACTTCGAAGTAGCTTTCAAGACTTTTTCCTACAACCGCGACTTTCTTTCCTGATTCAAACGCTTTATCGAATACTTGTTGAATTCGAATAAAATTCGATGCATAGAGCGCAACAAGAATACGTCCCTTCGCTTCATGAAACGTCTTGGACAGATGTGTTTCAATGACTGATTCTGAAGTTGTGTAGCCAGGACGCTCAGCTTCTGATGAATCAGACATTAAAATAAAGACACCTTTCTCGCCTAGACTTGCCATTTTACCGATATCAGGACGATATTTGCCTTTTGCTGATTGGTCAAATTTAAACTCTCCTGTATGAACAATCGCACCTTCACTCGTATTGAATACAATTCCGAGAGAATCTGGAATGCTATGTGTTGTATTGAAAAAAGTTACATGCGTACGGTTAAAATTCATACGACTTCTGTTCGTCACTTCAAAAAATCGTATTGGATGCGGTGCAGGTTTTTCTTTCAAGTGCTCTTTTGCTAACGCCAACGTTAATTTCGAACCATAAACAGGAGCTTGTACAACTTGTAATAAATAAGCAAGTGAACCAATCGCATCCTCATGTCCATGTGTTAAAAATATTCCTTTTACACGTTCTTTATTCTCTTCAACGTATGTAAGGTCAGGTATGACAATGTCGATTCCTAGCATCTCACTTTCTGGAAACATAAGCCCCGAATCGACGATAAACATTTCATCGTCAATTTCTACGACATACATCGCTTTTCCAACTTCCCCTACCCCTCCGAGGGGAATGATTCTAATACATTCATTTTTTATTTTCGTCAATTTTTTTCCTCCTAATTCTACTTCCCGGCCAGTTCAGCTATTTTTCATTATACGTGACGAATCGTTTTGGTACAAATATAAAAGTTGAAGAATGTGGTCATTTTATTTTATGTATTTTTAGAATAAAGCGAGATTATTCACTACAAGCATAAGTTGACCTCTCGACGTGGCGAACTTTGCCACATAGACAGTTTGCTTATGACTCGAGCGGTTGCCACCCGAAGCTAGACAACAAAAAAAGCCGGTCTCATTTTTAACCGGCTTTTCCTTAAATAAAAATCCGTTTCGAACTTTGTAAGTTCTTAATGGCTTGATTCACGCATTCTTTATCTTTTAATCCTACTAACGGCAGTCTCACTTCACCTACATCTACACCAAACACTTTAAGTGCATGTTTAATTGGCACTGGATTCGGCGCTGTAAATAACGCTGTAAATAATGGCAAGAGGGTGCGGTGCATTGTTGCCGCCGCAGTCGTACGTCCTTCCAAATAAGCAGTCATCATTTTTTGCATTTCATTCCCCACAACATGAGAAGCTACTGACACAACCCCATCTCCACCGATGGCAAGTAAGGGCAAGGCCAATGCGTCATCACCACTGTAGACTTTAAAGTCATCTTCGGTACCACTAATAATTGCAGCCATTTGCTCAAGATCCCCACTTGCTTCCTTGATCGCATGAATGTTTTTTATTTTTGATAACGCAATGGTCGTTTCAGGCAGCATATTAATGACTGAACGCCCAGGTATATTATATAAGAGGATTGGCAACTCGGTCTCCTTGGCAATGGCCGAGAAATGTGCAAACAGACCTTTTTGGTCCGGTTTATTATAGTAAGGGGTCACAAGCATAATGCCATCCACCCCGCACTGTTCAGCGAGCTTAGTCGCTTCCATAGAGCCAGCCGTCGAATTGCTACCTGTACCCGCAATAATCGGAATTCTACCATTCACTTTTTTCACAGCAAACGTTAGAAGTTCCTCCACTTCTTTTCGCGTTAAAGTTGGAGATTCACCAGTCGTTCCACAAACAACGATTGAGTCTGAGCCATTCGCAATTAGATGTTCAATTAACTGATCAGTTTTCTCAAAATCAATGTCTCCTGTTTGTGAAAAAGGAGTGACCATCGCCGTTGATATTCGTCCGAGTTCCATTTACCCCTTCCTTTTCAAGTCATATCGATGTTTTTATCGAAACAAGGCTTTCTGCAATTTGAACAGAGTTTAGTGCTGCCCCTTTTAATAAATTATCCGACACTACCCATAAATGGAAACCAGTAGACTTATCAGGATCTTTTCGAATTCGTCCTACAAATACATCGTCTTTTCCTTCCGCAAATAAAGGCATCGGATAAGTTTGCGTATCCACATCGTCTTGCAAAACAACACCTGGTGCATGACTAAGAACTTCTCGTATCTCTTCAACAGACACATTCTCTTTCTCTACTTCGATATATAGAGATTCTGAATGTCCAGTTACGACAGGGAGACGGACGCACGTTGCTGAAACTTGTAACTCTGGCATACTAAATATCTTTTTCGTCTCGTTCATCATTTTCAGTTCTTCAAGTGTATATCCCGAAGCATCGAATGCATCTATTTGTGGAATTGCATTAAATGCGATTGGATAATGTTTTTTCCCTGCAGCAGAAGGTAATATTTCACCTTCAATTTCTGCACGACTCTCAAGTTGGTCAGCTTGCGCTTGTAGCTCATCAATCGCTTCTGAACCCGCTCCAGAAACAGCTTGATACGTTGACACGACAATTCGTTTCAAACCGTACTTTGCTCGAATTGGCTCCAATGCTGCGACCATTTGAATCGTAGAACAGTTTGGATTGGCGATTATTCCGTTATGTTGACGAAGTGCTTCTAAATTCACTTCTGGAACAACAAGCGGAATATCCTCAACCATACGAAAAGCGCTTGTATTATCAATTACAACTGCGCCGCGTTTTACCGCTTCCTCTGCAAACATTTCAGAAATTTTACCGCCTGCACTAAAAAATGCAATATCTACTCCATCAAATGCTTCTGGAACAGTTTCTTCAACAACAAATTGCTTTTCGCCTACTTCGACTTTATTTCCCGCCGATCTTTTTGAAGCAAGCAATTTGATTGAACTTGAAGGAAAATTTCTTTCAAGTAATTTTTCTAATATTTTTGTCCCAACAGCTCCTGTTGCACCGACAATCGCTACATTCACTTTACCCATTACAAATCTCCCTTTCAGCATCTATGCAGTAGTATTGGAAAGATTATATCATAACAATGGCTTGAATGTGTAAGAACCTTCAATTTTCTTCATGAATTATTAATAATGGCTGAAGTTGCTCTTTTCTAATTGCTGCTTCTGCTGCTGGTACCATACGTGTAAAATCAGAGATAAGGGAGTTTGGTTTTTTGAATGGATCATCTTGACCAAAAGGAATAAAGAAGACATTTTTCATATTTAGGAGCTTCATAAGATTAGGGCCATTTAAACCAAGGGCGTCATTCGTGGAAATTCCTAATAAGACAGGACTACCATTTCGTAATGTAGCTTTTGCTGCCATTAACACTGGTGAATCTGTCGCAGCATTCGCAAATTTACTGAGTGAGTTTCCAGTAATTGGGGCAATGATCATGCAGTCTACTGGCGTACTCGGTCCAAAAGGTTCAGCACCTACAATGGTCGAGATGACCTTTTCGCCAGTTGCCTTTTCAATCCTTTCGATCCATTCCTCTCCAGTTCCAAATCTAGTCGCAGCAGTAAGAACTGAGTGTGTAATGACCGGAACTACCGTCCCACCTGCATCTTTTAAAGAATCTATCATGGGAATTACTTCTTCGTACGTACAATGTGAGGCGGTTATTCCGAGGCCAATCCGCTTTCCTTGTAACATTTATTTCCCCTTTCATCTACGGTTTATCCGATTGAGCGCATCTTTTAAAGCACTCGCTGCATCAAACGGAAAATGCTTCCCTGGCAGACCAGGGAGTAATCTATAGTATTCAACATTTTTCGTTTCAACTAGGCAGCCCGGTGCTGATGCAAGATCAAAGATGAAAAGGGGGTGTTGATTTCCAATTTCTAACCATTTAGCTGGTATCGTATTCACTAAATAATTCCCTTCCATTGGTAACTCTTCCGCAATCGAAGCGATTTGATAGCCAAGCAGTTTTGCTTCCGCAAGTTGTGCCTCTGAACGGGCGACAACAATAACTTGCCCACCGATACCACGAATCAGTTCAGCTACCATTTTTCCAACTCTCCCGAAACCTGCAACAAGAAACGTACTGTTTCCTATTGTTTGGTTCGTTTCCCTATAAAATTCTTTCATAAAGGCTTCTGCCGTAATCTGTGCATTTTCCCATATATATAGTTCTTCCTTCAAATAGGAGTGGATGGATAAACCAGCGTCTTCAAAGGGCTTCAACCATTCCGGTGAAGTTACTCCTGTATACAATGTCGGTTTGTTCTTTAGTAATTCTACTGGAATCGTCCCTGTCATTTGTAAAATCGGAAAGACGATATGATTCGGTTGAAAGTGGATGATTTCGTTTGTTAATTTCTCGGAATAATGATTCGCTTGAACAATTCGGCAATCGTACCCATCTTCACTCATTAGATTTTTACACACATTGAGTCGATCATCTGTACCAATAAACAACCATTTATTACTCATCTAAAAAAACCTCATCCATCCGACCTGTTTTACCGAAAAGAATTCGATGTTCCCCAATTAAAACAATTTCTTCCCAAGGTATGAACTCCTCAGAAGAATCATTTTTCAACCCAAACAGCCCTGTTCTTTTTTTAATTTCTAATCCAATAATCTCACCAGTTTCTCCATTAAAAATTAAGTCCGTATCAGCGAGAAGTCCGTAACGTACGCCATCTTTCACTTGTATTAATTCTTTTTGTGCAAGTTCCGATAGTAACAACTTCATTCTCCTCTCTTCTTCTTTTTATCAATATATGACTAGAATCCGAAAAGATTGTTAACGAAGTGTAATTTGTTCTAATGTGCTGGTGGTTTAATGATGGAGATAGCAGGCTCCTCACGAAATAGATAGGCAATCATTTTTTCTACATTTAACTTTTTGATCCCATTTATTTTAGCCACAACCTCTTCAACATTTCTATGAGATTGTAACAAAAGTTCTTGGTGGCCATTACGCGACATCCGAGATTCAGTACTTTCTAGTCCTAACAAAAACCCAGTTATTACATACTGTTTTGCATTTTCCAGTTCTTCATCACGAATGCCTTTTGATAATAAATTTTGAATAACTGATTGAATCGTGTTACGTAATGCCCCCAAATTCTCCGGTGAAGTTCCCCCATATATAATAAATGAGCCCGTTTCTTCGTAAGACGAATAATAAGAATAAATAGAGTAAGCAAGCCCTTGCTCCTCGCGAACTTCTTGAAATAACTTAGAGGACATCCCACCACCAATAATGCAATCTACAATCGCTAATTCATATTTCCGTTCATCTTGAATGGATAACGATGGAAAACCTAAACAAAGATGAGCTTGCTCGATATCTTTTTCTTTAACTGACAGACCTGCATGAAATTTTGGCGATGTCTTCATAAGCGCTCTTTGATTTGTATCTACACTTTTAAAGACGCCAAATAACCTGTCAACAGAATGGATGAGTGTTTCATCATAATTTCCTGCGATTGAAATCACGATATGCTCTGGCTTATACAGTCGATCCATAAAGTTTTGAATCGCCCACTTGGTAAAACTTAGAACGGACTGCTTTGTTCCTAAAACTGGCTTACCGATTGGGTGATTGGGATACATCGCTTTCCATAATTGGTCGTGCACTTCATCATCCGGAGTATCTTCACACATCGCAATTTCTTCTAGGATCACTAATTTCTCTTTCGCGATCTCTTCTTCATCAAACCTCGAATGTAAAAGCATGTCTTCTAAAATATTCAGCGCCTGGTCCGCATGTTCTTTTAAAACCGTCGTGTGAAAGCAAGTCGCTTCTTTAGAAGTAAACGCATTTAACTCGCCACCAATCCGGTCAAACTCTTCAGCAATCGTTTTGGCAGTTCTACGTGTCGTTCCTTTAAACAGCATATGTTCTATAAAATGAGCGAGCCCCGCCTCTTCTTCGAACTCGTCTTTGGAACCCGCTTGAATCCAAATTCCTAGCGCGACCGAACGAACATGCGGCATATATTCATGAATAATTCGCACCCCATTTGCGCATACGTGTTTTTGAATCATATAAACTCCCCCTTTCAACTATCTTTGCAGCAAAAAGATCGTTATGTTGTTGGAATATCAACAGCATCCTCTTCTTAATACCCTTTACCTATATTTATGCGATAAAAAAAGGCCTTACGATTAGGCCTTAAAAGTTGCGATAAATATTATTTACCTTCTTTTTCTGCTGCTTTTTTCTCTTCAATCAATACTTCTTTTCTGGATAGGTTGACGCGTCCTTGATTATCGATTTCGATCACCTTTACGAGAAGTTCGTCACCCATTTTCAAGACATCTTCAACTGCTTTTGTTCGCTCTTCCGCAATATGAGAAATATGAAGAAGTCCATCTTTTCCAGGGAATATTTCTAGAAAAGCGCCAAACTTTTCGATACGTTTTACTTTACCTAAATAATATTCGCCTACTTTTGCTTCGCGAACGATATTTTCTATCATTTCTTTTGCTTTTTGATTCATTTCGCTATTTGAAGAAGAAATGTAAATCGTACCGTCTTGTTCTGTGTCGATTTTCACATCTGTTTCTTCAATAATCTTATTAATTACTTTACCGCCAGGTCCGATAACATCGCGGATTTTATCAGGATTGATTTGGATTTTCACAATTTTCGGCGCGAATTCTGATAGTTCTTCACGTGGACTGTTAATAACCGAATTCATATGTTCAAGAATATGCAAACGTCCAATTTTTGCTTGTGTTAAAGACTCTTCAAGAATTTCGCGTGAAAGGCCTTCGATTTTAATATCCATTTGAAGTGCAGTAATTCCTTTTTCTGTTCCTGCTACTTTAAAGTCCATATCACCGAGTGCATCTTCCATCCCTTGAATATCTGAAAGAATTGAATAATTTTCGTCTCTCTTAACAAGTCCCATCGCAATACCTGCAACTGGTGCTTTCAACGGAACCCCTGCATCCATCATTGCCATTGTAGATGAACAAATAGATGCTTGAGAAGAAGAACCATTAGACTCAAGAACTTCTGCTACGAGGCGCATTGTATATGGAAATTCAGCTTCATCTGGTAATACAGCTTCAAGCGCTCGTTCTCCCAATGCACCGTGTCCAATTTCTCGACGACCTGGTCCACGAATTGGGCCTGTTTCCCCTACGCTAAAGTTCGGGAAATTATAATGATGCATAAAACGTTTAGACTCTTCAAGACCTAAACCATCAATGATTTGAACTTCCCCAAGTGCTCCTAATGTACATACACTTAATGTTTGCGTTTGACCGCGTGTAAACAGAGCTGAACCATGCGTTCTTGGCAACATGCCAACATGAGATTCAAGTGGACGAATTTCTTCAGGTGCACGGCCATCTGGGCGTACTTTTTCATCAGAAATCAGTCGACGAACCTCTTCTTTCACGAGTTCAGATAACACTGCTTTCACTTGCTTCATTGTTTCTTCTTCTGCGTCTGCTGCCTCATACTTCTCGACAACTTCAGCTTTTACCGCTTCAATCGCATCTTCACGCTCATGCTTTTCTTTTGTTTGGATCGCGTCTGTTAAACGAGTTCCATATGCGGATTCAATTTCGCTTTTCAACGCTTCATCTATTTCAAAGAGCGGAATTTCCATTTTATCTTTGCCAACTTCAGCAGCAATCATCTCTTGGAACTCAACTAAACGAATAATTTCATTATGCCCAAACATAATTGCCTCTAGAATTACATCTTCCGTCACTTCAGATGCGCCAGCTTCAACCATGTTAATTGCATCTTTCGTTCCAGCAACAATGAGATCGAGATCGCTTTGCTCTTGCTGTTCTAACGTAGGATTTACAATAAACTCTCCATCAATACGGCCAATTTGAACACCTGCGATAGGGCCTTCAAAAGGAATATCTGACACACATAATGCTAAAGATGAACCAATCATCGCAGCCATCTCAGGTGAACTGTCATTATCTACAGACAGGACTAACGAGATAACTTGTACATCATTACGAAAACCTTCTGCAAATAAAGGACGAATTGGTCGGTCAATCAGTCTACTCGTTAATACTGCCTTTTCTGATGGACGGCCTTCTCGTTTAATAAAACCACCTGGAATTTTCCCAGCAGCATATAGACGCTCTTCATAATTCACCGTTAACGGGAAGAAATCAAGGCCTCTAGACTCCTTTGAAGCTGTCGCCGTTGAGAGTACTGTGGAATCTCCGTAACGGATTAGGACAGCGCCATTTGCTTGTTTTGCATATTGGCCAGTTTCAACGACCAATTGTCTACCAGCCCATTCGAGCGTGTAAACTTTCTTTTGTTCTGTCATGAGTGAACCCCTTTCCATTTATCAACAAACTAGATATCATACGTTGTATGTATTAATTGTAGTGTACCAAATAAGGCGGGATGATGCTAAATATTTGTAGCTGAAAACGATAACAATCCAAGCATTTATACCCAGACCATATAATTAAGTTCGCATAATTCTTTGCTGCCTACTTATATTATCTCAAATTCAGCTTTTTACTCTTCTGTTCCATAACATTTATCATCTAATCGCTTTATGTTATAATTATCCATTTCTCTCCAGAAAAATAAAAAGCGGGCAACGCCCGCTTTTAAGTAGTCATCTTATTATCGGCGTAGACCGAGTTTAGCGATAAGATTACGGTAACGCTCAACTTCATTGTTACGTAAGTACTTTAGAAGTTTACGGCGTGTTCCAACCATTTTCATAAGTCCACGACGTGAATGGTGGTCTTTCTTATGAGTAGATAAATGGCGGTTCAAGTTGTTAATCTCTTCAGTAAGGATAGCGATCTGAATATCTGCAGATCCAGTATCGTTTTCATGAGTTTTGAATTCTTGAATCAACTCATTTTTACGCTCTTGTGTAATAGCCATCCTTTTCACCTCCTATACAATATATCCCCAATTTCCTCGCATACGTTGGTGATGCGTTATGCCAAGAAACGGTTCGTACTTTACTCAGTACTAATTTATCATAACATGTCTATTTTTCATTGTAAAGGAAACAGTTAACGTTCCAATAACAATTCCTTAGCACGCTCTTTATCTTTACTTATCTGTTCAATGAGGGCATTAAATGAGTCGAATTTCTTCTCTGGGCGTATGAAATAAATCCACTCAACCGCAACAGTTTTCCCGTATATATCTTCATCAAAATCCAATATATGCACTTCCACGGTTGCTTGTTGCTGTCCTTTTTCGAATGTCGGCTTTACGCCAACATTACAAACACCGTCATACTTTTTTCCATCAATTATGATTTGAACAGCATAGACACCATTTAGGGGAAGAATTGAGTCTTCAGGCGGTAAAATATTAGCCGTTGGAAACCCCAGTTTCCGACCATTCTTATCTCCGTCTACTACCGTACCAATTGTTCGAAAGTTTCTTCCAAGTAAAATGGCGGCTTCTTCTACTTTTCCTTCTGACAATAAAATTCTAATACGTGTGGACGAAACCTTGTCTTCTTGATCGATCACCTTACCAACAATCGTCGTCCCATACATATCATTAGATAAACGCTCCATATCATTCATCGTTCCAGCACCTTTTGCACCAAAGGAATAATCAAAACCGGCCGTTACATGTTTGACACCTAACTTCTTAATAAACACATCAACGAACTGCTCTGGAGAAAGAGAAGCTAAAGCTTTATCAAATTTCACCACAAATACTACGTCTACGCCGAGGGATTGAAGCACTGTTACCTTCTCTTCAAATGGCGTAATATACCCTACCTTATTCTTACCATCACCGAGCACATGGGATGGGTGTGGATTAAATGTCATCACTGCTGATTGAATCTCAAGTTCTTTTGCTTTATCGATTGCTTTTTGAATAACAGTTTGATGTCCCTTATGTAATCCATCGAAAAAACCGATGGCAAGTGAATATTGACCTTCTTGATCTATTGAAACGCGATTAGGGTAATTCAGTTCATAAATTTCCACTTTTCCCCCTCCTTACCTTACTGTTCCTGTGTTTTCTTTTAAGCACGTTACGTTTTCTTATAACGGAAACATTTTTTCAGGTTTCATTAAGTATTCTTTTGTCGGATGTTGGATATAAACAGCCAATGCTTTGTGATTTTTTGTGAAAACAATTTTAGACTCTGTTTGTAATTTCGAATGTATCGGCAACACTTGCCCATTCACTATTTTACCATACATTTCATTGTCAACTTCAATAAAATGAAATTCACTTAAAGCTTCTTCAATTGGACGAATCTGTTCATCTATGCGACTTTCTTCTTTGGCATGCGCAACTTCATCAAGCGTAAAGCAATCTTCACGTCTGAAATTACCCGAAGCTGTTCGGATAAGTGAAGCCATATGTGCAGGATATCCTAATAACTCTCCGATTTGAACAGCAAGCGTACGGATGTACGTTCCTTTTCCACACTTAATTCGAATAGTAAATGTGATTTCAGGGCCTTCGAACTCTGTTTCTTTACTCAGCAATTCTAATTGTTCAATGAGTACTTTTCTTTCTGGTCTCTCAACTACAATTCCCTTGCGCGCATACTCATACAATCTTTTACCTTTCACTTTTACCGCAGAGTACATCGGAGGAATTTGCGTGATTTCACCCGTTAGTTTGTGTAAGGCCTCTTCAATTTCTTGACGATTAATTTCTTTTATAGACGTGTCTTGTTCTACTATTGCCCCATCAGCATCTTCAGTTTCTGTCGATGTACCAATTGAGATCACTGCGACATATTCTTTTCCGCTATCCGTAATATATTCAGCAATTCTTGTTGCTTGGCCGATGCAAATTGGCAGAACACCTTCCACGTTTGGATCAAGCGTTCCTGTGTGACCGACTTTTTTGGTGCCGAGTATTTTTCGCAATTTAAAAACGCAATCATGCGATGTCATCCCTTTTTCTTTCCACAGTGGCAGTATTCCTTTCATGCAATTCCCTCAATTCTATACAAATGGAGGAAGCCGAAAAGTCCCCACGGACGTCGACTTCCTCCATCTAGTTATTATTCATTTTCGTTATTTACTCGCGTGAGTAATGTTTCGATTCTGTTACCGTACTCGATGGATTCATCGAATTCAAAGTCGATTTCAGGTACTTTACGGAATCTAATTCGACTCCCAACTTCAGTACGAATAAAGCCTTTCGCCTTGTTTAAACCTTTTAGCGTTTCTTCTTTTTCTTTATCGCTTCCTAGAACAGAAATGAAGATAATTGCATTTTGAAGGTCTCCTGTTACTTCGACGTCTGTTACTGTTACAAAACCGATTCTCGGGTCCTTCACTTTTTGAATAATGATTTCACCAAGTTCTTTTTTCATTTGCTCTGCAATACGATTCACACGTTTTGACATAGACTTGTCACCCCGTTTCGCCTTCAGTAATAATCAATGTGATACTCGGTCATTTCCCATTCAGGATTTGATTCTAATAAACGAATCGCACGTTTTACTTCTCTTTCAGCTGGTTCTTTGGAAGAAGCCACGGCAACAATTGCAACTGTTGTACGTTGCCAAAGATTTTGATGTCCAATTTCAGCTATGGATACATTGTAAGAGTTTTTTGTCCGATCAATCATCCGCTTAATTACTGAACGTTTATCTTTTAAAGAGGCAGCCATTGGAATGAAAAACGAACACTCCGCATATACAATCATACCCGTTTAATTTCTTCCATGATGAAGGCTTCGATTACGTCGCCTTCTTTAATATCGTTATAGTTTTTAATTGTAATTCCGCACTCATAGCCTCTAGTCACTTCTCTTGCATCATCTTTAAATCGTTTCAATGCATCGAGTTCACCTTCATAGATGACAATACTGTCACGGATGACACGAACGCCAGAATCACGTGAGATTTTACCATCAGTCACATAGCTTCCCGCAATCGTTCCAATTTTAGATACGTGGAAAGTTTCACGAACTTCAGCTTGACCGATAACTTTCTCTTCGAATTCAGGGTCAAGTAGCCCTTTCATCGCAGATTCGATTTCCTCGATCACTTGATAAATGACGCGATGAGATCTAATTTCTACACCTTCTGCTTCGGCAGCACGTCTCGCGTTTACGTCGGGACGAACGTTAAATCCAATTACAATCGCATTAGATGCTGCTGCTAGGGAGATATCGGATTCATTAATCGCTCCAGCGCCAGTATGGATAATTTTAACATTAACGCCTTCAACATCGATTTTCATCAATGAGGCAGCCATTGCTTCAACTGTACCTTGAACGTCAGCCTTAACGATGAGGTTAAGCTCTTTCATCTCGCCTTGTTTCATTTGGTCAAATAAATTATCAAGCGTTACTCTTGTTTTAACATCACGTTGTTCTTGAAGTGCATCTCCTGCTCGGGATTCACCGATTTGACGAGCCGTTTTCTCATCTTCGAAGACGACGAAACGATCGCCAGCTTGTGGAACATCATTGAGTCCCGTAATTTCTACAGGCATTGAAGGCCCAGCTTTTTGAACGCGACGTCCTAAGTCGTTAATCATAGCACGTACACGGCCGTATGTGTTTCCAACAACAATCGGGTCTCCAACGTTAAGTGTACCGTTTTGAACAAGCAATGTTGCAACTGAACCACGTCCACGGTCTAGTTCTGCTTCGATAACTGTACCTCTTGCACGGATTGTCGGATCTGCTTCTAGTTCAGCAACTTCAGCGACAAGTTGAACCATTTCTAGTAATGAATCGATTCCATCGCCAGTTAACGCTGAAACAGGTACGAATATTGTATCTCCGCCCCAGTCTTCTGCCACGAGACCATGTTCAGTAAGTTCTTGCATGACTCGATCTGGGTTAGCAGTTGGCTTGTCGATTTTGTTGACTGCAACAATAATTGGAACTTCAGCCGCTTGAGCGTGACTGATTGCTTCCACTGTTTGTGGCATTACACCATCGTCTGCTGCGACAACAAGAATTGTAATATCAGTGACTGAAGCACCGCGCGCACGCATTGTTGTAAATGCTGCGTGACCTGGTGTGTCTAAAAATGTAAGTTTTTTACCGTCATGTTCAATTTGGTATGCACCAATATGTTGTGTAATACCGCCCGCTTCACCTTGCGTTACTTTCGTATTTCTAATTGAATCTAGAAGTGTTGTTTTTCCATGGTCAACGTGCCCCATAATTGTTATGACTGGCGGACGTTCTACCATATTTTCTTCTGATGGTTGTTCTTCCTCTAAGCCTTCTGTTTCTTCAAAATAAACTTCTAGGTCTGTTACATCGACACGGATTTCTTCTTCTACTTCTACGCCATAGTCTGAGCAAAGCAATTCAATCGTATCTTTATCAAGTTCTTGATTAATTGTTGCCATAACGCCAAGCATTAATAACTTCTTAAGAATTTCAGATGGTTCACGACCCAATTTTTGAGCTAGTTCGCCAACGGATAAAGACTCATAAAACGTGATTTTTTCCGGTAATGGTTTTTGGACTTTTGGTTCTGGATTAGCTGGACGGTATCTTCGTCTTCCTTGGTTAATCCCACGTGCAGGTGGACGTCCACCACGTCTACCTGGACCAGATTGTCCACGATTTTGTCCTGGGCGCGCTGAATTATTCCCGCCACCTGATTGAGCAGCTGGGCGATTTTGATTACCTTTTGGTTTAGCACCTTGACCTTGCGCCGCTGGACGTTTATTTTGACTTGCTTGTGCAGGACGTGATTGGCCTTCAGCTTTCTTTCGTCCATCATTATTTTGATTGGAACGTGGTTGATTGGATGCTTGTTTCTCAGCACCCTTTTCTGCTCTTTTTACACCAAATGTTTTATCAAGTTTCGTCATTGCATTTTGATCAATTGTAGACATATGATTTGTTACATTTACATCTAGTTTTTCGAGTGCATCAATTACTTCTTTACTCGTTTTCTTCACTCGTCTCGCATATTCATGTACACGCACTTTAGTCATGCGATCACCCCCGGTTATATTCATTGAGATAATCGGAGAATTTGCCCGCAAAACCGGCATCCATTATCGCAAGAACTACTCGCGATTCTTTTCCGATAGCATGCCCAAGTTCTTCCCGACTTCCAAAAACATGCTTCTCAACGTTAAAAAAATTGCATTTATCCGTAATTTTCTTCATCGTATTAGCCGATGCATCATTCGATATGATGACAAGCTGGACTTTACCAGCTTGAATCTCACGGACAGTTAACTCTTCACCTGTTACTATCTTTCCCGCTCTAGTCGCGATTCCTAGTAACTGTAATATTTTTTGTGATGTATTCATTTTATAGACTCCCGACGAACTGCATGAAGTAAATCTTCATAGACTTGTTCTGGAACTTCTGCTTTTAGTTGACTTTGAATTGATCGATTGCGGCGCGCTAACTCGATCGCTTCTTCGGATTTTGACACATAGGTCCCACGGCCAGATTTCTTTCCCGTTAGATCAACTGAAACTTCCCCTTCTTTTGGGCGGACAATCCGAATCATATCCTTTTTCGGTAACATTTCGCCAGTAGCCGCACATTTACGTAAAGGTACTTTTTTCATTTTCGCCATATGTGTACATCCTTTCTAGTTAATCTTCTTTATATAAATCAATTGGTTCTTCCGGTAACTCTTCGTCGTTTCCATAGATTTCCCCATCATGGTAATAAGGTGAAGTGGCGACTTCTTCCGGGTCATCCTCTGGTAATTCCCGCGGATAAATGCCTAATTCACGTGCGTCTTCTTCACTTTTAATGTCAATTTTCCAACCAGTAAGTTTTGCAGCCAACCTTGCATTTTGACCGCGCTTACCGATTGCTAGTGAAAGTTGATAGTCTGGAACGATAACTGTTGTCGAACGTTCTTCCTCATTCACTTGTACGTCTAATACTTGTGAAGGACTTAACGCATTTGCTACAAAGACAACAGGATCTTCTGACCACTCAACGATATCAATCTTCTCTCCATTTAATTCCGTTGAAATAGATTGAACACGAGCACCTCTTGCACCAACACAGGAACCGATTGGATCAACGTCTTCATGAGATGTATAAACAGAAATCTTTGAGCGATCTCCCGCTTCACGTGCGATTGTTTTAATTTCAACAATTCCTTCGTAAATTTCTGGTACTTCAAGTTCGAATAAACGACGTAATAATCCCGGATGTGTTCTAGAAACAAATACTTGTGGTCCACGTGAAGTACGTTCGACTTTTGTAATAAAAACTTTGATTCGATCATGCGGCTTATATGTTTCTGCTTGAATTTGTTCACCTAAAGGTAAAACAGCCTCTACTTTTCCAAGCCCTACATATAAATTCCTTGCATCAGTTCGCTCAATAATTCCATTTACAATATCTTCTTCGCGATCAACGTACTCATCATAAATCATGCCGCGCTCAGCTTCACGTACACGTTGCGTCACGACTTGTTTTGCCGTTTGTGCTGCAATGCGTCCAAAATCTTTTGGCGTCACTTCTTCTTCTACAATATCGCCTATCTCGTATGCAGGATTAATGTGGTGTGCATCCTCCAATGAAATTTGTAAACGTTCGTCTTCAACCTCTTCAACAACGTCTTTACGGGCAAGCACTTTCATCGAACCAATATCAGAGTTCATATCAACTCTTACATTTTGCGCTTGGTTAAAGTTTCGTTTGTAGGCAGTCACAAGGGCTGCTTCAATGGCTTCTAATAATACGTCTCTTGAAATACCTTTCTGCTTTTCAAGGGCTGTTAACGCATCGAGTAGATCACTACTCATGTTCATCACTCCTATAATCCATTATGCGGAAAAGTCAATTGCCAATCGTGCAACTGCAATTTTTTTCTTGTCAATTAATACGGTAACTTTTCTAGTCTTAATACGAATCTCTACTTCTGCACCTTCAGGACCGTATGACAGTAAATATCCTTCAAACTCTTTCATGCCATCGATTGGGGCATAAGTTTTGATATACACATACTGTCCGATTGCATTTTGAAAGTCCTCTTCTTTTTTCAACGGCCTTTCAGCACCCGGTGAAGATACTTCCAGGAAATAATTTTGTTCAATCGGGTCTGTGCGATCTAATTCTTCGCTTAATCGTTCGCTAACGAGTGCACATTGGTCTATATCAATGTCGCCTTCTGGTGTATCTACATAAACACGTAAAAACCAGTCATTTCCTTCTTTCACGAACTCTATATCGACTAATTCCAAAGTTAAATCGTCCACAATTGGTTGAACCATTTTTTCAACAACACTTGTAATTTGAGTCATTTTATCCCTCCCAAGTAATCACTACAACTTTGATACATCCAACTTTTGAATTTAATTTGTAGCCTCATAGCTATTCTTCCCGTTAGATATCTTCTAGAAGCATTTAATACGTTTCGTCAGTGTAGCAAAATCTCCATACGTCGCGTAGGTGAATTTCATTCTTCTCTATCCATTAAAGAATGAATGTCTTTTAAAATAAAGTGAACTACATCTTGCCAGCTTCGTTTCGATGTTATTCAATAGGTTTAACCGATTCCATTATGATAAACCTATTTCCCAATCCAATTCACACTTATTGCTTAAATATTTTGATGAAATCATCTCTTCAAAAACTGCTGAACAACAGAAAAGAGCGGGATATCCCACTCTTTTCGCAAGACTATTACAAAAGTTGGTTTAATCATAACATACGTAAAACGTTGTTGCAAACAATGCGTTAGAACAACGACAATTGATTTGCGTCAGGCATTCCTTCTAGACAGCCAAGTTCTTCCATATACTCGATGACTGTTTTTGAAACACGACCTCGCTGCTGTAAATCTTCCTTGGATAGGAACTCACCGTCTTTTCTCGCTTCGACAATTGATTGCGCAACATTTGTACCGAGCGATGGGATTGCATTAAATGGAGGGATTAATGTATCTCCATCAATGACAAACGTCGTTGCATCCGACTTATATAAATCAGGTTTTGCAAATGAAAATCCACGTTCACACATCTCTAACGCAATTTCCAATACAGTAAGTAAATTTTTCTCCTTTGGTGATGCATCGAGGCCTTTTGCATCAATTTCCTGGATCTTAGCACGAATAGATGCTGAACCTTTTGTTACTGTTAGTAAATCGTGATCAGCAGCTCTAACTGTAAAGTATGCTGAATAATAAAGAATTGGATGATGCACTTTAAAATAAGCTATCCGAAGTGCCATTAATACATATGCAGCAGCATGCGCCTTCGGGAACATATATTTAATCTTTTTACATGATTCAATATACCAATTTGGTACATTTTGAGCTCTCATCGCTTCTTCAAATTCAGGTGTTAGCCCGCGACCTCTACGAACGGACTCCATAATACTAAAGGCAGTTGCAGGTTTTAGCCCTTGGTAAATTAAATAAACCATAATGTCATCACGACAACCGATTACGTCAGATAGCTGACAGACTTTATTTTTAATTAACTCTTGGGCATTTCCAAGCCAAACGTCTGTCCCGTGAGAGAGTCCAGAAATTTGAACGAGTTCTGAGAATGTAGTTGGTTTCGTCTCTTCAAGCATTTGACGAACGAAACGCGTTCCGAACTCTGGTACACCAAGAGTTCCTGTTTTTGTACCAATCTGTTCTGGTGTAACGCCAAGCGATTCAGTGCCACTAAATAATTTCATCACGCCTTCATCGTCGGGCGGAATTGTAAGTGGGTCAATCCCCGATAAATCTTCGAGCATTCTAATCATTGTTGGATCATCATGACCGAGAATATCTAGTTTTAACAAGTTATTTTCTATCGAATGGAAATCAAAGTGCGTCGTTTTCCATGCTGAATTTAAATCGTTTGCTGGGAATTGAATTGGTGTAAAGTCAAAGATATCCTTTGTATCCGGTACAACAATGATTCCCCCCGGGTGTTGTCCAGTGCTTCGTTTAACACCTGAACACCCGATTACGAGGCGGTCAATTTCAGCGCCACGGAAATGAACACCATTATCATTCATATACCCTCTGACATAACCATAGGCTGTACGCTCTGCAACAGTACCAATTGTTCCAGCACGATAGACATAATCTTCTCCGAATAATTCCTTCGTATAGTTATGCGCATTTGCTTGGTATTCTCCACTGAAGTTAAGATCAATATCAGGTACCTTGTCCCCTTCGAAACCAAGGAATGTTTCAAACGGGATATCTTGTCCATCTTTTGTATACAATACATCACAATCTGAACATTTTTTATCAGGTAAGTCATAACCCGAACTTACGGAACCGTCATCGAAGAACTCCGCTTTTTTACAAGTCGGACAAACATAATGCGGTGGAAGTGGGTTAACTTCCGTAATTTCCATCATCGTAGCAACAAGTGAAGAACCAACGGATCCCCTCGATCCAACTAAATAGCCATCATCGAGTGAACGTTTCACTAGCTTATGGGAAATTAAATAAATGACTGCGAAGCCGTGTCCAATAATGGATTTCAGTTCCTTTTCAATCCGTTCAACGACAACTTCTGGTAACTCTTCGCCATAAATTTCATGCGCCATGGAATAAGTTAATTGCTTAACTTCTTCATCTGCACCTTCAATTTCAGGCGTATATAAATCATCTTTTATCGGCTTAACATCCCCGACTCTTTCTAATATCGCGCGTGGATTGTCGATGACGATTTCTTCTGCCACCTGTTCCCCGAGAAATGAAAACTCTTTAAGCATTTCATCAGTCGTACGAAAATGAACTTCTGGTAAGGAATGTCGGTTTAAAGGATTTGCCCCGCCTTGAGCGCGAACGAGAACTTCCCTAAACGTCGCATCCGTTTCATCGATATAATGCACATTTCCCGTTGCACAAACAGGGATATCGACAGCTTTTCCAAGTTTAATTAACTTCCTCATAATATCTTCCATATTCCATTCATCACGGATTAGTTCCATGTCAATTAAATGTGAATACACAGCTTTCGGATGAATTTCAATATAGTCATAGAACTTCGCAATTTCTTCAACTTCTTCAGGCGATTTCTGCATGAGCCCTTCAAATACTTCACCGTTCGAACAACCAGATCCAATGAGTAACCCTTGTCGGTGTTTAATGAGTAAAGAACGCGGAATCCGCGGCACCCGATAAAAATAATCCATATGCGAATAAGATACGAGTTTAAATAAATTTTTCATCCCGACATCGTCTGTCGCAATAATTGTACAGTGGGACGGTCTAGCACGTTTATAAGCGTCGCCTTCTCCAATATGTTTATTAAAATCATCTAAATGCGTAATCCCTTTTGCCTCTGCACCTTCTAACAATTTTATAAACAAATATCCAGTCGCTTCCGCATCGTAAATCGCACGGTGATGTTGCGTCAGTTCAATATTGTATTTTTTCGCTAACGTATTCAGTCTGTGATTCCCGAGTTCAGGATGTAGAAAACGTGCCAGTTCTAATGTATCAATAACTGGATACGTAATACTTGGAATTCCTGCTTTTTTATAAGCTTCATATAAGAATCCCATATCAAATGATGCGTTATGTGCAACGAGTACCGCGTCACCTATCCACTCATAATAGTCTCGAACGACTTCATCGACATCCGGAGCATCTTTTACCATATCATCCGTAATCCCTGTCAAATTCGTAATGAGGGCAGAGATTGGTTCGTGCGGATTTGCAAATCGTTCAAACGTATCAATGACTTCACCGTTTTTAATCTTCACAGCAGCCAATTCGATAATGGTATTATAAACAGCTGAGAGTCCAGTCGTTTCTACGTCAAATACAACAAACGTATCATCTTCAAGTTTACGATGTTGTTCACCGTACGCAATTGGAACTCCATCATCGACTAAATTGGCTTCCATCCCGAACAATACTTTTATCCCATGCTTTTTCCCAGCAGAATAAGCTTCAGGGAAAGACTGCACGTTGCCATGGTCTGTAATCGCTACAGCAGGATGCCCCCACTTCGCTGCTTGCTCGACTAATGCTGAAGCTGAAACGACTGCATCCATTTGACTCATCGATGTATGTGCATGTAATTCCACACGCTTACGATCATCAGGCGCTAAGTCTCTTCGAATAACTGGGGGTATTTCCATAATCGACTGTGCCATCATAATTAAATCTCTAACGAACGTATCATTTTGAATGCCCCCACGCGCTCGAACCCATGAACCTTTTTTCAAGGAGGACATTAATTTACCATCTTCCTCATTACGGGAAAACATTTTGACAATAATGGAGTCCGTGTAATCTGTTATTTTGATTGTTAATAATGAACGACCGCTACGTAATTCTCTTACTTCAGTATCAAAGACATAGCCTTCGATTGTAACGCTACGCTCTTCATCTTGAATGTTTCTGATTTCCATAAGCGGTTCGTCATGTTTAATCGCAGGACCTAATTGGAATGGACCCGATGGAACATCGTCATTTTCTTTACGGCTCTGCTCTCTCTTTTGCATGTCTTCTAACGCTTTTCGAGCCATCTCTTCCTCTTCTGCCTGACGTTCGATTAGAAAAGCTTTTTGTGCTTCCTCAGCACTGTTCAAATCATCAGTTAGCTGAAAATCAACGGCAAGCCTTGGAAAGCCAAACGTTTCGAAAACGTCAGCAATTAGTGGGCCATATTTTGTTTTCATCGTCTGTAATTCCATATCGTTCATACAGATGAATGTGAGTTTACCACCTGTAACGCTCGGTTTTTGACTCGTTAATCGTTCACGAATAGGCGGTGACATATCTCGTAATTCTTCTATTACAAAGGGCCAATAACCAGCAATTAACGATTCATCCACTACTGGATTTTTACAAACGATGTTTAATTGAATTGTAGCAATTGCTGAAAATGCTTCTCGTATTCTCTGGTTAAAGATTGTATATACTTCGATTGGCAGTAATTTCTCTAATTGGATATTAAATTGCCAAACGCGTGATTTACGATGAACGCTTACTCTCTCTAATAATGCATTTTTAAAATGAACAACAAATTGATCGTCTGTCATATTTATTTGTTGTAATAAGAGGTGGAGTTTCATTTTATCGTTTTGTTTACCATCCACATTGAGCCCTCCTTATTCCTAGATGAAAAGAAGGAAGTGCCATTCCGCGGCCTTCCCTCCGTTATTAATCCATAGTGAAAAATGCTTGAAGCTTTTCGGTCACTTCTTCAACTTGCCACTCAGTCATTTCACCAGTCTCCCGAAATTTCACTTCCAATATTCCGTCTTTCGCTTTCTTGCCAATTGTAATTCGAATTGGCAATCCAATTAAATCAGCATCTGCAAACTTTACACCCGCACGTTCGGTACGGTCATCGTACAGTACCTCGAATCGATACGTTTGAAGAAGTTTATATAAATTATCGGCGAGTTCTTTTTGACTAGCATCATTTAAATTAATCGGCACGAGATGAATATCAAAAGGGGATAAGTTTTTAGGCCATTTTAAACCAAACTCATCATTATATTGTTCAGCAATTACTGCCATAATTCGGGACACATTCATGCCATAACGCCCCATAATCATAGGTTTGTCAGTCCCTGCTTCATCAATGAAAGTTGCATTCATTGGCCCACTATAAGCTATCCCTAGGGCATCGAGCCGCCCCACCTCAAATCCTTTTGTAAACTTTATCGTACCAATACCGTCGGGCGCTATATCTCCTTCTTCAGCATAGCGCAAATCCGCATATTCATTCACCGCAAAATCTTTTTCAGGATTGACATTGAGTAAATGAAAATCATCTTCATTAGCTCCAGCTACGCCGTTTACAATTGAAGCAACAGCAAAATCTGCAATGATTTTCACACCTACCGGCAATTGCACGGGACCAATTGATCCAGATTCACAAGAAAGTAATGCTTTTACCGTATTCTCTTCAGCTAATGTAACCGAATGAGCAGCAATGGCATTTTTTAGTTTTATTTCGTTAATTTTATGATCGCCTCGACTAATAACCGCGACGATTTCATCATCTACTTTATAAATAAGTGTTTTGATACATTTTTCTATCGGAACTTCTAAAAAATCAGCAACTTCCTGAATGGTTCTCTTTTTGGGTGTTTCGACTTTCTCTATTTCTTGAAGTATCTCATCTGATTTTTCATAGTGATTGCTGACAGCTGCCTGTTCAACACTTTCAGCAAATGAGCCTGTACTGCTATAAGCAATTTTCTCGTCACCATCATTGGCTTTTGCGACGAATTGATACGCCACAAGGCTATCTTGCGGACTAGATGCTAAATCTACTGCATAACAGGCCAAATTTAATTTCGTGAAAATTGTTGAGTACGCTTCTTTCATCTGTTCATAAGTTTCATGGAAACTTTCATCAGAAACATGGAAAGAATAGGCTTCTTGTTTGACAAATTCACGATTTACCAATAATCCAAAACGAGGACGGGGCTCGTCCTGGAATTTTGTTATCATCTGATACAATGTTAATGGTAACTGTTTATAGGATTTAACTTCATCTCTAATTAAAGAAGTCACCTGTTCTGTATGTAACGCACCAAGTATGTAGGTACGATTTCGTTCATCCTCTAAATGAAACAAATTACTATCGTCTTCAGCTATCCCAATACGTTCTTGTAATAGTTCAGATGTTTGTAAAGTCGGTGTTGCCATTTCTACAGCACCGATTGCTTCCATTTCTTCACGAATGATCGCTTCGATTTTCCTTAATACTTTCAATCCAAAAGGTAAATATGAATATACTCCACTTGTATGTCGACGTAGAAACCCTGCACGCAATAAAAGTTGATGGGATGTTGTTTCCACATCAGTTGGATTCTCGCGTAATGTCGGTATAAACGCTTGTGACTGTTTCATATTTTTAACCACCTAGTATTTGCATTTTAGTAAAGGTAAAGGGCGCCTAAAAGTCTATAAATAGATGGCGCCTTATCATAATAAATTTAAAATGACTAACTAGTCAATTTCATAATAGGGTTTCATTGCTACATCACCACAACATACAGTCGGGTTGGACCATTCCCGAACTATATGTTGCGTCGATGTAGCAGAATAAGGTCATTATGAAATTGACTCAACTACTGAAAAAGAATCGCTGAATATCATTCCATGTGACAACAATCATTAAGATCATTAGAAGGACAATGCCTACAAAATGAACCATACCTTCTTTTTGCTTATCAATGGGCTTACCTCTAATTGCTTCAAATAAAAAGAATAATAACCTACCACCATCAAGTGCAGGTAATGGCAGTAAATTCATAATTCCTAAGTTAATACTTAAAATCGCAGCCCAGTGCATTAAATTATACACGCCATATTGGGCAACTTCTTCTGTTGCCTTATAAATTCCAACGGGCCCTGACAATGCATCAATCGTAAACTTACCGGTTACGAGCATGCCGAGCAGTTCAAATATTCTTTTAAACCAAGTCCATGTTTGATCTGCACCGAAAACGACTGCTTTAAGTGCATTTTTTTCGACTGGGCTTGTATAAAGAACACCAATTTGTCCGAATTTTTGTCCTGCCTCTTCAATCGTAGCAGGAACAACATGTAATTTGACTAAATCACCATTTCTTTCAACTAGGAAAGAAAGTTGTTCTCCAGGATGCTTTTGAATGATTTCTGCAAATTCGGTCCATGTCGAAATCGGTGTATCGTTTACTTCTTTAACGTAGTCACCATCTTGCATGCCGCCTTCATAGGCTGCTCCTGAACTTTGCACTTCCGTAATTACCGGTTCATTTGTAGGAACACCTTGTAATAAACCGATTGTCAAGAAAATCAAAAAGGATAAAATAAAGTTAAATAACGGTCCAGCAAATATCGTCATTGCACGGCTTGCAAGTGGTTTCGATTCAAATTGTCTATCGTAAGGAGCAATAATTGTTTCTTGTCCTTTTTCGATGATGACAGCATCTCTTGCAATCGGATAACGAACAAATTCCCCGTCATCACTGTATCCTTCTATATACAATTCTTTATCAAGGTCTGATTTTTCTGTTTCCATAAATAAGATATCAGGATTTGATATATTTTGATTCAAATAGAGTTTTTCAACTTCACCTGTTTGACCGATATACAGTCCAACCCGATATCCAGGTAGTAATTCGACTGTATCAAAATCTTCGCCTGCCATTCGTACATAGCCACCAAGCGGCAACAAGCGAATCGTATAGATTGTCTCACCTTTTGTAATGCCAATTATTTTCGGACCAAATCCGATCGCAAATTCACGCACCATAATTCCAGCTTTTTTCGCGAATAGAAAATGACCTAATTCATGAAAAAAGACAAGGGAACCGAATACGATTATAAAAGCAATTACGGTCTCCATAAAAAACCACCTTCGCTGGCTCAGAACTGACTGTTGAATCCTTTTCTTCGCCCGATATTAGTAATACTCACTGTACCATAGCATAGACTGTGTTTCTAGTGTTCCTATCTACTTCTAAAATTGCTTCAAGTGTTGGTTTTACAATCGTTTTATGTTCATCCATGACACGTTCAACAATTTCATCAATTTCCAAAAATGGAATGTGCCCCTTCATAAATAAACTTACAGCAATTTCATTTGCAGCATTCATCGCTGTAGGCATTGTGCCACCTGCTTTACCTGCTTCATAGGCAAGTGCAAGTGCTTTAAAACGTTTGAAATCAATTTTTTCAAAATGTAATTGCCCGATTTCTTCTAATCGGAGACGCTTTGCATTTTGCATTGGAATTCGATGCGGATACGTTAAAGCATACTGAATTGGCACGCGCATATCCGTAGATCCTAACTGTGCCATCACACTTGTATCGTGAAATTCAACCATAGAATGGATAATACTTTCACGGTGCAATAAGACATCAATCTGCTCGTAAGGAATATTAAACAAATGGTGAGCTTCTATTACTTCAAGCCCTTTGTTCATCATCGTCGCTGAGTCAATCGTTAATTTACTCCCCATCGACCAGTTTGGATGCGCCAATGCTTCCTCGACCGTCACATTTGATAATTCATCACGAGTGACATCTCTAAAACTACCGCCAGATGCAGTTAATATTAACTTGGTAATTTCTTTAGGATTTTCACCATTCAATGACTGAAATAAAGCTGAGTGTTCACTATCTACTGGAAGGAGAGGAACATTGAACTTTCTTGCTTCGTCCATCACAATTTCCCCTGCTGCGACAAGTGTTTCTTTATTCGCAATTGCGATTGTAATGCCTGCCCGGATCGCTTCTAACGTTGGACCTAACCCGACACTTCCAATAACCGCATTCACTAAAATATCCGCACCTGTACAGGCAGCAACTTCTCTCAACCCCTCTGCTCCATATACAAAGGTGATCCTCGGAAATTCCGACTGTAAAACTTTTGCATCTTCTTGCCTAATGACAGAAACCATATTTGGTTGAAATGTACTTGCAATTTCTCTTACCTTATCAATATTCAGACCTGCTGAAAAAGATACGAGTTCAAATGTATTTGGATTTGATTTTAGTATATCTAATGTTTGTACACCAATAGAACCTGTTGCACCTAATAAACTAATTTTCTTTTTCATGTCGAAATCCTTTCTTTCAGACTACAAAATGTAGAAAATGAAGGAGTGGCAATACAAATAGCAGGCTGTCAAACCGATCTAGTATTCCGCCATGTCCCGGCAATATGTTTCCTGAATCTTTCACATCATAATATCGTTTTATAGCCGATTCAACTAGGTCTCCTAATTGACCAACAACTGATGCTATGATTGTAACACCTATTAAATAAATATACGAGGAAGCAATCGGTACAAGTGCGTGGAATATGCATGCAAAAATAATTGCTGTGATAATCCCACCAACAAACCCTTCAATTGTTTTATTCGGCGAAATCTCTGGCCAAAGTTTACGTTTCCCGATTTTTCTTCCTACAAAATACGCACCAGAATCTGTCATCCAAATAACTAGTAGTGCGTATATGATAAACTCTATACCAGCTAATCGCGTTTCAATTAAATAATAAAATCCAATACCAACATATAACGCACCAAACATTGAGAATGCGGCATGATCAAAAGTGAAGCGATTTTTAACGATAACTGTATAAATTAATAATAAAAGGACGATGGAAAAAGTAATTTCAACTTTTGTATAACCGAATGCTCTATTTAAGCTCTCACTATATTGTGCTGGTAAAAGTAATACAGCAAGTGCTATCCATGTCAGTATTCCAGGAATTGATAACAAATGAATCTTTCTCATTCGTAATAATTCAAAAAGGCCGATTGTCGCAAGAAGATAAACTGCGAGAGTGAACGGCCAACTTCCGATAAAGACTAGTGGAACAAAAAAGGCGATCGCAACAATTGCTGTGATAATTCTTTGCTTCATTCGACTCCTTCTCCTTCCACATTGCCAAACCTTCTACTACGTGATTGAAAATCCTGTAACACATTCAACAAACATTGTTCATCAAAATCTGGCCACAATACGTCTGTAAATGAAAATTCCGCGTATGCGAGTTGCCATAACATAAAATTAGATAACCTTACTTCGCCACTTGTTCGAATAAGCAAATCCGGTTCTGGTAAATGAGCTGTCATCAAATGGGAATTAACAACATCTTCATTAATATCTTCCCAATTCAGATCACCATTAGCAGTCTTCTCCGCTAACGCTTGCATACATTGAATGATTTCCAAGCGACTCCCATAATTCATTGCGAAATTCAAAATCATTCCATCATTATGTTTAGTTGCTTCAATCGCCTTTTGAATCGCTTGTTTCGTATGCTCCGGCAATAAATTTACATTCCCGATCATTTCCACTTTCACATTTTCTTCAATGAGTTCAGAAAGGTATGTATTCAAAAACTCTCCAGGTAGTTTCATTAGAAAGTCTATCTCTAACTTCGGTCGCTTCCAGTTTTCTGTGGAAAAAGCGTAGAGTGTTAGTACTTTGATTCCAATATCATTCGCGATTCGCGCAATTTTGCGGACTGTTTTCATTCCTTCGTGGTGCCCTGCTATCCTTGGTAAATTACGTTTTTTCGCCCATCTACCGTTTCCATCCATAATAATTGCTACATGAGCAGGGATTTGTCTGCTTTTGACATTTGCAATTTGTTCCGTTAATGAAATATCGGATTCCATACTTTTCTTTCGCATAAGCTTATTTAGCATATTATTTCCTCCACTCTACTACTTTCTAGAGCAATTATAATCATTTTATATTTCGTTTTGATACTCGCGGCGAATTAAGTTGGCCAGCTGTATATCCTATCTTGCGTGCGCATTCCGCTTTTGATACATCTAGCTGCAGGCGCCAGCCCCTCGGGTCATAATCAATCCAGCTGTGTGGCAAAACACGCGGGCCTACAGGATGTAGGTCATGCATCCTTTGCCAATCGAACAGCGAAGGGTTTGATTTGCCGTATTTCTGTGTATTTTGCAGAAATTAAGGCACAAATCAGGACGCGGCGCTCTTTGGATGCCTTCTTTTTTAAATCGACTTATGCCTGTCGGGGCTAGGCGGCGCCTTCCGCTTTCGTTACATCTAGCTACACGCGCCAGCGGCTTTCGTTCAACAATTAGAGTTCTATTATACCATAAAAAAAAGACGTCCTGAAATAAGGACGTCTTGGAATACAAAAAGTTCTCTTATCAAATCTCCATGATTTCATTTTCTTTTTCTTTAGCGATATCATCGATTTGTTTGATATAGGCATCTGTTAACTTTTGAATTTCATCCCCATTACGGTGAAGATCATCTTCTGTTATTTCAGAGTTCTTTTCAAGCTTTTTGAATTCCTCATTTGCGTCTCGGCGGATATTACGTATGACTACTTTTGAGTCTTCCGCTTCCTTTTTGACAGTTTTTACGATGTCTTTTCTACGCTCTTCTGTTAATGCAGGTATTGCAAGGCGAATAATCGATCCGTCATTTGACGGTGTGATTCCGATATCCGATTTTAAGATGGCTTTTTCAATTTCTCCAATGATTGTTTTATCATATGGTTGAATCGCAAGAAGTCTTGCTTCTGGCACTGAAATTCCTGCCATTTGGTTAATTGGTGTAGGTACTCCGTAATAATCGACAGTAATTCTATCGAGTAGTGAAGCATTTGCGCGCCCTGCTCTAATTGAAGCAAGTTCTCTTGTAAATGCGTTAATCGCATTGTCCATTTTTTGTTTTGCTGTTTCCATTACTCCGTTCGGCATTACATATTCCTCCTAACGACCGTCCCGATTGGCTCTCCGAGTACGGCTTTCTTAATATTTCCACTCTCCATTATCGAGAATACAACAAGTGGTATATCATTGTCCATGCACAGAGTTGAAGCTGTTGAATCCATCACTTCAAGTCCTTGGCTAATGACTTGTAGATAAGATAACTCATTATACTTCACGGCTGTCGTATCTACCATTGGATCGGCAGAATATACACCATCAACATTATTTTTAGCCATTAAGATTACATCGGCTTCAATTTCTGCTGCTCTTAATGCCGCTGTTGTATCGGTTGAAAAATATGGATTTCCTGTGCCCGCAGCAAAGATAACGACTCGCTTTTTCTCAAGATGACGTATCGCTTTTCGTCGTATGTAAGGTTCTGCAACTTGTCGCATTTCAATTGACGTAGAAACTCGACTTTCAACTCCAAGTTTCTCGAGGGAATCTTGAAGGGCTAGTGAGTTCATAACAGTTGCGAGCATTCCCATATAGTCCGCAGTTGCACGGTCCATCCCCATTTCACTGCCTACTTTACCTCTCCAAATATTTCCACCGCCAACAACAACGGCCACTTCAACGCCTAAGTCAGCGACTTCTTTTACTTGTTCAGCAACATTTTTAATAATTTCAGGGGATAATCCAAAGCCTTGTTCTCCAGCAAGTGCTTCACCACTTAGTTTCAAAACAATTCGTTTATATTTCGGCATGCTCATTTGGCCCTCCAGTTATTCAGATTTCTCGAAAAAGAGGGAACACTACAAGCGTGTTCCCAATTTATTTCTTATTTACATTTGCTGATGTGTATCATTTTTACACGATACGCTCAGCACTTGATTATATCCAGCTTCTCGGGTCGTTTCGGTCTTTCTCAAAAGGTAAAAGTTCACACCTTTTGGAGAAAGCCCTTCCCTCCAACGCCTGTCGAAGCTAAACGGCGCTTTTCACTTTTGCTTATTAGTTACCTTTTACTTGGCTTAGTACTTCGTCTGCGAAGTTTTCTTCGCGCTTTTCGATTCCTTCGCCAACTGCATAGCGAACGAAACCTTTTAGTGTGCCGCCTGTTGATTTAACGAAAGCAGCAACTTTTTGGTCTGAGTCTTTTACGAATGGTTGATCTAGTACACAAATATCTTCGAAGTATTTACCGATACGGCCTTCAACCATTTTCGCAACGATATTTTCTGGCTTACCTTCGTTTAATGCTTGTTCAGTAAGTACCTTTTTCTCACGCTCAACCTCATCAGCTGGAACTTCGTCACGAGAAACATACTTCGGATTCATTGCAGCGATGTGCATTGCAACGTCTTTAGCTGCTTCTTCGTCTGTAGAACCTTCTAATGTAACTAGTACACCAATTGTTCCACCCATGTGAAGGTATGGACCAAATGCATCAGCATCAGTTTTTGTACGGATTTCGAAACGACGTAGTGTGATTTTTTCACCGATCTTTGCAACTGCGTTTGAGATATGCTCAGAAACAGTATGACCGTTTTCTAATTTTGAATCGTGTGCTTCTTCAATTGAAGCTGGCTTTGTTTTTAGTAGGTGTTCTGCAAGCTCTTTAACAAGCGTTTGGAAACCTTCGTTCTTTGCAACAAAGTCTGTTTCTGCGTTCACTTCAACAATAACTGCTTCGTTACCATCAACGTGAATATATGCGGAACCTTCTGCTGCAATACGATCTGCCTTTTTATCAGCGCTTGATAATCCTTTTTTACGTAAGAAATCAACAGCTGCGTCAATGTCACCATTAACTTCTGTTAGTGCTTTTTTACAATCCATCATACCAGCGCCTGTTTTTTCGCGTAGTTCTTTAACCATTTGTGCTGTAACTTTTGTCATTTTCCATTCCTCCAATATGTGTCGTCTTTTCCAAAAAAAGACGATAAGGGCTGACCGCTTATCGTCTTGTGAAAGTATACTCTCGTATTACTCAGCTGTTACAGTTTCTTCCTCTACAACTTCTTCAGCAGGAGCGTTTTCTTCACCTTGTCTAGATTCGATTAAAGCATCCGCCATTTTGCTTGTTAATAAACGTACTGCGCGAATTGCATCGTCATTCGCAGGGATAACGTAGTCAATTTCATCTGGGTCACAGTTTGTATCTACGATTCCTACAATTGGAATGTTCAATTTAATTGCTTCCGCAACAGCAATACGCTCTTTGCGTGGGTCAACAACGAACATTACATCTGGAAGTGACTTCATGTCACGGATTCCGCCTAGGAATTTCTCTAGTCTTTCGTGTTCTTTATTTAATTGAACTACTTCTTTCTTTGGAAGTACTTCAAATGTACCGTCTTCTTCCATTTTCTCGATTTTCTTCATACGTGCTACACTTTTTTGGATTGTAGCAAAGTTAGTTAGTGTACCACCTAACCAGCGTTGGTTGATGTAGTACATACCAGCACGTTCTGCTTCTTCTTTAATTGCATCTTGTGCTTGTTTTTTCGTACCTACGAAAAGTACTTTCCCACCATCTTCACCAACTTGACGCATGAAATCGTATGCTCCTTCAAGCATTTTCACCGTTTTTTGAAGATCGATAATATAAATTCCGTTACGCTCTACAAAAATGAATTTCTTCATTTTTGGGTTCCAGCGACGTGTTTGGTGTCCGAAATGAACACCTGCTTCGAGTAATTGTTTCATTGAAACTACTGCCATTTTAATTTCCTCCAATTTTGGTTATATTCCTCCGTGCAAATCATCCAACAGAACGACCTTTCGGCACCGTTTCCGTAGTCAGTGCACGTGTGTAGTAATACCATTTGCTAATATAGCATAATGAACTTTCCTTTGCAAACAATTTTATTTGAACTTCAAAATAAGTTCTATTTCAGTTTGTCCTTTGCCTAATAATTTTGCAATATCCTCAACAGACTTCCCGTCTTCATGCAATTGTATAACTCGTGTCTTATCATCTATTTCTAGATCTTCTTGCAAGACATTTAGCTTTACTGCTTCGTAAGATTGACGTGCATGATTGCGAATTGTATGCTTTGGCATTGTAATTGGCAGATCAGCCTCTTCCCTCGTCTTCAGATCCTTATCAGGTTGTTTTAATGATGCCTCATTAAAAATACTTTCATCTTTTGTTTTTGCAGTTATTTTTTCGACCAACTTATCATTTTCATCTTTTATTTCAGCTAAATAAACGGCGATTGCATCGTCCATTTCTTTCATTAACGTATTTTGTTTCTTTTCAAGGTCATCAAACTTGGATAATTTCATATACAGTAATGCTATTAAGTAAAAGCTAATGATCTGTGTAATAAATAAAACCACTAAAAAAATCGTTGTCATTTTTGCTACCCGCTAAAATCGACAAAGGACCCTTTATATGGATGCTTTGTTTTCTTTTGGCTTTCCTTTCGACTGTGTTCCTCTTCTTGCGCTTGGTGATCTGGCTGTTCCTTTTTACCATCATCAGTTTTTTTAGATGACTCTGTTTCCACAGCGGTCTCCTTATTCTTCTCTACCTGCTTCTCCGTTTGAACATTTGCTTGATCTTGCATAATTTGAGCACGTTGTTGCTTTTGCTCAGCTACTTTACCAGCATCAAAGGTTTTAGGAATCGCAATTTGCAATTCGATACCTTTCAAGCTCATAAAATCCCTCCGTTTATTACTTCTGGAGCTAATTGTTTTCTCAGCTTAAATAATGCACGAGAGTGAATTTGTGAAATACGGGAGGTAGATAAACTGAGCACTTCTCCAATTTCAGTTAATGTTAATTCTTCTTTATAAAATAAACTTAATACGAGTTGTTCATTGTCGTTTAACGCTTGAATTTTGGTCGTTAAATCAGCTATCAATTCATTCATTACTAAATCTTGTTCGGGTGTTTTTTCTCGGTCATCTTTAATAACGAATGTTTGAGGGTCATCACGCTCTTCGTCTTGTATCTTTTCATCGAGTGACAGCACATTTGAAAAGTATTGTTCATGCATCGTTTGATAAACATCTTCTACGGCTATATTCAAATGCTCCGCTACTTCTTCAGGCGTCACATGTCGCATTAATTTCTGTTCAAGTTTTTCGATTTCCTGCTGAAGCTTTTTCGTCCGTTCTCTTGATGCGCGTGATAACCAATCTTCTTTTCGTAAACCATCGATAATTGTACCGCGGATGCGAAATGATGCGTATGTATCAAACTTTAAATCCCTGCCTGGATCAAATTTCGTTAATGCGTCAAATAAACCTTGTAACCCAAGGCTCATGATATCATCCCTAGAAACACTTTTAGGAAGTCCAGCACTTATCCTTTGCACGTGATACGAAACGAGGGGCGTATATTTTTCGACAAGTAAGTTCCCAGCGTCTGGATCACGGTTTAGCATCCATCGTCCCCAATATTCAGCTTCCTTTACCTGATCCCGTTTTGACATCGAATCCCTCACTTTCCTGCTAGTTCGTATGTGAATGTAGTGCCTTCTATTCAATACGACATCAAAAAATTTGCGATTTCTTAATTCACATATTGTCTAGACGAGCGACTACACTTTTATATGTTAAATTTCTTTTGGTTCGGAATTTACAGTTCGGACCGAGAGCATAGAAGTTGTTGGATCGAATTCAATCGTGCGTCCTTTGGAGCCGCCTGTATCTTCAGCAATTATAGGTATAGCAAGTCGTCTAAGTACTTGTTTGACAGCCTCGATATTTCTCGGCCCAATTCGTAATGTATCAGTAGAACCATACTGAAACATTTGAGCGCCTCCAGCAATTTTAGCTTTTAATGACATCGGTCTTCCCCCTTCGCTTTTCAACAATTCCATTAACATGTAGATTCCTGTGTCGGCATATTTCGCATGATTAATTCGCGCTGAGCGATCGAGACTTGAATCAGGTAGCATAATATGTACCATACCTGCAATTTTTTTAAATTCGTCATACAACACAATGCCGACACAAGAACCGAGGCCAGCTGTGCGAATCGTTGCATTGCCTTTCACGATATTCCAATCTGAAATGCCTACACGAACGATTTCAGTTTTCGTCATCATCTTATAGGACACCTAACGACTGAAAAATCGTTGCATATGAGTGCGGATCTGGCAATAAAAAGAAATTACCTTTAATACTATCAGAATACTTCATGCCTTCTTCTCGGATTTCTGTATCAATCACAATCACTTCATCACTGTACTGAGATACCTCAATCAGCCCAAAACTAATGATGGCACCGACCATATCCACAGATAACGATGGGACTGTCGGATGAATTTTCAGGCCAGTAAAATCCGACAATGCTGACAAATAAGAACCAGACAATATATTGCCTAGCTCTTGCATGGAGGAAATTCCAATGTCTGTAACATTCATCCTATGAAAGTCAAATGACTCTTCACCTGTTAATAAATTTATAAAATGATTGGCACAATCAATAGACAGCATAAAAAACATACTCCCCGAAACATCGCCCTGAATACGTAGAAAGATACCAACAATTGTTTCATCCGCTCCGCCAGCTAGATCAAACATTTCGTCAAACGTAACCAATTGGACATTCGGAACGTACATGTCAATTTTTCGATTCAGTAATTGCGAAAGCGATGTAGCCGCATGCGCAGAACCGATGTTTCCAATTTCTTTCAAGACATCTAAGTGCAAGTCCGTAATTTTGATTTCTGCACTCATGTAACTTCAGCTCGTTTGATCGGTTCTAATACTTTTGTAAGTTCTAGTAGTACAAATAAACGCTCCTCTACTTTTGCAACACCTGAAATAAACTCCGAAGCAACTGAACCTACGACTTGCGGTTGGGGTTCAATCGCACTAAGTGGTAAATCTATTACATCGTTCGCCCCATCTACTATGAGCCCTACATCGTAATCTTCTAATGAGACGATAATAATTCGGGTTCTATCATCCATTTCTTTAGGTTCTAACAAAAAGCGTTCACGTAAGTCTATAGTTGGTGTGACGACGCCTCTCAAATTGATAACGCCTTTTACATAAGAAGGGGTTTTAGGTACTCGTGTAATCGACATAACCCGCTCAATTCCTTGAACGACATCAATCTCAATCGCATATTCTTTATCCATCAGTTCGAATATAATGACTTTAGTTAGCTCTTGTTGGGCAATCTCAGTCACATTCAGTCACTTCCTTCTATTTAATTAATGCGTTACAGTCAACGATTAATGCAACTTTTCCATCACCTAAAATTGTGGCACCAGAAATCGCAAATACATTCGTCAAATAATTGCCTAAACCTTTCAGCACAATTTCTTGTTGGCCTATAAATGAATCTACTTTTAGCGCAGCTAGTTTGTCTCCTTTTCGGATAATGACAACAGATTGATAATCTTCATCCACAGCTTGCTCTTCTGTTAATTCAAAAACCTCTTTTAAATCTAGGAGTGGAATAATGTTTCCTCTAAAATCGATTACTCGTTGCGAATGTGCATTCATCACGTCTGACTGATGAATAATCGCTGTTTCAATAATTGACGATAAAGGAATTGCATATACTTCGTTATCTAACTCGACAAGCATGACTGAAATAATAGATAATGTCAGTGGTAATTGGACTTGGAATAAAGAACCTTGCCCTTCTGTCGACTCTATCGTAATATGTCCACCTAAGGATTCAATTGTATTTCGCACAACATCTAAACCTACGCCACGACCAGAAACATCTGATACTTTTTCGGCTGTCGAAAAACCAGATGCCAAAATCAGTTCTGCCACTTGCTTATCCGATAGTGTTGCGGCATCTTCTTCTGTGATAATGCCATTCGTTACCGCTTTCGCAAGGACTCGCTCACGATTTACACCTGCCCCATCATCTTCTAGCTCAATAAACACGTTATTTCCTGAATGATAAGCGCTTAACTTTACAATCCCCTCTTCGGGCTTGCCATTTGCTACACGTTCCTCAGGAGACTCAATCCCATGATCTAAGGCATTTCGAATAAGATGAACAAGTGGATCGCCAATTTCATCGATAACCGTCCGATCAAGCTCCGTTTCTGCCCCAATGATTTCTAATTTAACTTTTTTATTTAACTCTCTTGCAAGTTGTCTAACCATTGTTGGAAAGCGGTTAAATACTGTTTCAACAGGAATCATACGCATATTCAAAATAATGTTTTGTAAATCTCCCGAGACTCTCGTAATTCGTTCTACGGTTTCTGTTAATTCGGGATGATGAAGTTCAGTAGAAATGGATTGTAAACGACCACGATCAATGACAAGTTCCTCAAACAAGTTCATCAGTACATCTAATCTTTCGATGTTGACCCGTATCGTTCTATTGGTCGCTGGTGTTTGATTTGGTCGCTTCTTCTCATTTTGCTTAGCGACAGTTGAAGGTTGTTTAGTTTCTATAGTAGGTCTCGCAATTTCTTCCTCTTGATGGCGCTTTCCATCCTCTAAAGATTGCTTTGAAATTTCCGTAACGTGAACGCTATCTACTTCAGATACTTTCATAATTTTCGACTGAAGCTCTTCAGTCTCCTCATTTGTAATCATGACCACTGTAAATTCTTGGTCAAAAGCTTCTTCTTCTAATTTTTCAACAGAGGGGACTGACTTAATAATATCTCCGCTGTTTTCAAGAATTTCAAACACCATAAAAACTCTCGCGGCTTTTAATAAACAATCCTCCCGAAGCGTTACATGTACTTCAAACACATGATAGCCTTGGTCAAATGATTGTGTAATGACTGTCGTTTCAAATTCATCATAATGAAGTGTTGTGGCCTCACTTTTTTCCACTATACTGGTTGCTGCAACCTCTGACCGACTTATAATTGATTCACCTGACTCAATTCTTGTTAATTGTTGCACAAGAGCCGTCACATCTTTTTTACCTGTACCACCTGCTTCAATATCTTGAACCATTTCTTCTAAATCACTGACAGCTTCAAACACGACATCTAACATTTCTGCAGTTACTTGTAATTTTGCATTCCGAATCGCATCGAGCACGTTTTCCATCACGTGGGTTAAATCCGCGATATCGGTATAACCCATCGTTGCGGACATCCCCTTCAATGTATGAGCCGCACGAAAAATTTCATTTACGATTGTTAAATCGTCCGGATTATTTTCAAGTTCAAGTAGATACTGGTTACAAGATTGAAGATGCTCTCTACTCTCGTCTAAAAACATTTCTAAGTATTGATTTGTATCCATCTTCTCGCCCCTTCATGATTGAATAATCTCGCTAATCGTTATTCCGATGTTTTCTAGTTTGGCGACTTCATCTGCCAGCGCATGATCGACAATCGCTCGCGGCATACCATAGACAACGCTAGTCTCTTTCGATTCTGCGATGGTGATTGTTTCACAATTTTCTTTCAAACGTTTTACACCTTCCAAACCGTCATTTCCCATGCCTGTCATAATGACAGCTAAACATTTCAAACTACGAAATTCTGCTACCGATTCAAATAATACATTAACTGATGGACGATGACCTAGGCGGGGAGGCTCTTTGTCATTAATTTGCGCAACAAACGACATCCCTAACTTTCGAACAGTAAAATGTTGACCGCCTGGTGCAAGATAAGCCGTTCCATTTTCTAGTAAATCACCGTTTTCTGCTTCCTTAACAGTGATTTCACACAAATTATTTAGACGTTCAGCTAATGATTTCGTGAAACCTGGGGGCATATGTTGAACGATTAAAATAGGCGCTTCTATATCTTTTGGAAATTGTGTCAGCACTTTTTGTAGTGCGCGAGGGCCCCCTGTAGATGTGCCTATCACAACCACTTTTTTGCCTTTCGATTTAAATCTTAGCCCATTACTTTTTCGCACGTTCGTTGACTTAACTCGATTGGCTTTATTGGTTGGCCCGAGTGGCTGGTGCGTTTGTTGCATCTCGTTTCTCGTTTTTCCATATTCAATCTTTGTTTTTAACTTAGACAATGACACATTTGCGGCTGCAAAAATTTTTGCAATTATTTCGCCTTTCACATTGCCAAGATTTAACGAAATTGCTCCTCCTGGTTTAGCAATAAAATCTACCGCCCCATATTCCATTGCAAGCATTGTATTTTCTGCACCTTTTTTTGTCGTACTGGACAGCATGACGACTGGAGTTGGATGCTTTTTCATAATTTCCTGTAACGCTTCAAGTCCGTCCATAATTGGCATTTCTATATCTAATGTAATAACATCAGGTTTTAAAGTTGCGATTTTGTCAAGTGCGTCTTTTCCATTTCTTGCTACGCCTACAACCTCAATTTTCGGATGACTATTAAGAATATCTGTAATGAGCTTACGCATAAATGCGGAATCATCAACAACAAGCGCCTTTTTCTTAAAGCTAGTCAGTTTAATCACGACCTCTCGTGAAGATATTTTTCAACGTTCCAATAAACCCTAGCCTTTTCTGATTTTCTTGTTTTCGATTAAAATTTGTGAACACTTCGGTCATTGTTAGTAATCTCTTAGAAATCAGTGCATTCGGATGGGTAAGAAAGTAAGGTGTTTGTGCAATCACTGATTTTTGAACGACCGTCTCCTCTGGCAGAAACCCTAAAATGGTTGTTTCTTTCTGTAAAAACTTCTTCATCGCAAACTGTAATCTTAACACCGCATCATTTCCTCCATTGGCTTTAGTGACTCGATTGCCAACCAAATAAAATGATTTGTCGGGATCTTTCATGAAAATAAATTTCATCATTGAGTAGGCATCGGTAATAGAAGTAGGTTCATTCGTTGAAATGACGATAATCTCATCAATTGCAATGAGCAGTTCAATCACACGTTTCGTTGCGCCCGCACCCATATCAAATAGGACGAAATCATACGTTCTTTGTAAATGTTCAAAAGCGACTGTAAGACGCTCAAATGTGTCATCTGACCATTCCATAATTGCTTCTAATCCGGAACCTCCAGATATAAAATCTAGCCCTTCTTCTGTCTGATTGATGATTGAATTTATTCCTTCTGTTCCTATCAAATAATCCATTAAACTATGTTGAGGCGACTTGCCGAGCAAGATATGTATATTGCCCATTCCGATATCCATGTCTACGATAACGACTTTCTTGCCTTGTTTTAGCAAGGCATGCGCAAAGTTGGTGGAGAAATTTGATTTTCCTACACCACCTTTGCCACTCACTACAGCGATGGTTCTCGCTAACTCCCCCGAAGATGCTAACATTTTTAGACGTAGACTTTCAGCTTGATCGCGCATTGGTTAGGTCCTCCAATAACAGCCGAATCACATTCTCTGTTGTTGCCTCTTCTAAATCTTCAGGCACTTCTTGTCCATCAGTATAGTAAGCTATCCCATATCCGTATTTAATCATTAAATTAAATAGCGTTCCCATTGAATTTGTTTCATCCATTTTCGTGAAAATAAACTTTTTAATTGGCAGTGATTTAAACTGCTCTATAATCACTTCCATATCTTCTTCTTTGGAAGTCATCGACAGTACGAGAAACGTTTCCATATCCAATGAAAAATCAACAATTTGCTTCAAATCTTCAACAAACTTTGCTTCTTTGTAATTACGTCCTGCCGTGTCAATGAATACAAGATCTAAATGTGAGAATTTCTCTACCGCTTTCATGAAATCCGCTTGATTGTAGACAACTTCAACAGGCGCCTGAAGTAAATTCGCATAGGTACGCAACTGTTCAATTGCAGCGATTCGATAGGTATCCGTCGTAATAAATCCGATTTTCATTTTCTTTTCTAGCAGGGCACGCGCAGCAATCTTGGCTATCGTTGTCGTTTTTCCAACGCCAGTGGGACCGAGGACGTGAATATACTTCTTCTGAAATGTAATGCCGCCAAAAGGTAAATCCTCAACTTTTTCAGATAAAAGTTGTTGCACGAGTCGGCACTGTTCGACCATTGTTAAATCTTCTTTCTTATCTTTCATATGATTGAAAATAGTAGTCCCAATTTCACCTACTAATTGTTCAGATACGCCTTGCCTTTTCAAATGATGTAGCAGCGGATGTATTTCTTCGGGATACTGAGAAAACTCTGTTGACAACTGCATATTTTTCAACATTTTTTTCATCTCCGACATTTCTTGCTTTAATTGTATAGTCGTATTATCCAATTGACTCGTTTGTTGAATAGGCGTTTCGATTTTTGTTTCATAAGATTTTCTAGGTGCGTCATATCCCGCCACTACTTCAACCGTTTTCTTCTTAAAGAGTCCGAGTATGCCTTTTGACTGGATGACATTAGAACTCAAAATAATGGCGTCATCCCCGAAATCAGCTCGGACTTTTTTCATGGCGTTGACCATTGTATCGGCCGTATATTTCTTCATGTTCATGCTATATTCACTACCCCTACACTTTGTACCTCGACAGAAGCCTCAAGTTCGTTATATGAGAGCACTGGGATTTGAGGAAAATAACGTTCTGTAATTTGTCTAACATACATACGTATTGCGGGCGATGATAGAATAACCGGTGATTGGTTCATCAAGGCCACTCTCTCGACTTCTTGTGAAATTGACTCCAATATTTGTTGAGAAATCGATGGGTCTAAAGATAAAAAATTCCCCTGTTCAGTTTGTTGAATACTATCTGCAATTGTTTTCTCAACTTTTCCTGAAACAGTCAGCACTTTTAAAGCGCCACTGTCTCCCGCATATTGATTCGTAATTTGTCTTGCTAATGCTTGTCTTGCATATTCCGTCAATACATCAACATCTGATGTGTATTTTGAGTAATCCGCAAGCGCTTCAAATATGATTGGTAAATTCCGAATGGAAACTTGTTCACTTAATAACTTTGCCAATACCTTTTGAATTTCTCCAATAGATAAAGGTGTTGGTGTTAATTCTTCTACTAAAATTGGATACGTTTCTTGAACGTGATCGATAAGTTGTTTTGTTTCCTGTCTGCCGAGTAAATCAGCCGCATGTGCTCGAATAACTTCAGTTAAATGCGTTGACACAACACTCGGAGGATCAACGACCGTATACCCTTGAATTTCTGCATCCTCTTTGACAGCTTCTGAAATCCATTTTGCCGGAAGTCCAAATGATGGTTCAATCGTTTCAATGCCTTCAATTGAATCTTCTCCGCCAGGACTCATCGCCAAGTAATGATCTAATAAAAGTTCCCCTTTTGCCAATTCATTTCCTTTTATTTTAATCCGATATTCATTCGGTTGTAATTGGATGTTGTCTCGAATTCGTACGACTGGAATGACCAACCCTAGTTCAATTGCAAGTTGTCTCCGGATCATAACCACACGATCGAGTAAATCTCCTCCTTGTGTTGCATCCACAAGTGGAATTAACCCATAACCAAACTCAAATTCTATCGGATCAATATTGAGTAGGTTCACAATGTTTTCAGGACTTTTCAGTTCATCTGTCTTTTCTTCTTCCTCAATCTCAAGAAGTTCTTCGGGGTCTTCTTCTACCCGTCGAGTCATCATAAATGCACCTGTCGCAAGTGCAATCGATATTGGCAAAGGTAACATTATATGAATCGGTGTAAATACGCCGAGTAAAAACAATGTGACGGCGGCAACATATAGAAGCTTAGGTTGTCCTAGTAATTGTTTTGTAATATCAGCACCTAGGTTACCTTCTGATGCTGCACGCGTCACAACGATACCGGTTGCTGTCGAAATAAGAAGCGCTGGGATTTGCGAGACAATCCCATCACCGACTGTTAACCGTGTAAAGACCGCAGCTGCTTCTCCAAACGGAAGACCCATTTGCACAATTCCAACAATCATCCCAACGAGTAAGTTAATAATGACGATAATAATTCCGGCGATGGCGTCTCCTTTTACAAATTTTGTAGCTCCATCCATCGCACCATAAAAGTCCGCTTCGTTGCTCACTTTTTCACGTCGCACTCGAGCATCCATTTCAGATATCATCCCGGCATTCAAATCCGCGTCAATACTCATTTGCTTACCTGGCATCGCATCTAATGTAAAACGAGCAGCAACTTCAGATACCCGTTCAGCTCCTTTTGTAATCACAAGGAATTGAATGATCACAAGGATCGCAAAAATGACAAGTCCAACGACAATATTTCCTCCTGTTACGAATGAACCAAACGTATCGACTACGCCGCCAGCATCTGCTTCACTCAAAATCGCTCGCGTTGTTGAGATATTGAGCCCTAATCTAAAAACAGTCATTAGAAGCAATAACGTCGGAAAAATTGAAAACTGTAAAGCTTCCTGCATATTCATAGATGTTAATAAAATCATTAAAGCGATTGTAATATTGATGATAATAAGAAAGCTTAATAGCCATGGGGGTAACGGGATGACAAGCATGGCAACAATCATAATGACTGCTGCTAGAATCCCTATATCTCTATATTGCATGTCATCGCCTCTTTCTACTTAAATTTTGCGTTGTATTCGATATACATAAGCAAGCACTTCTGCAATCGCTTTAAAAAACTCTTCTGGAACTGGTTCGTTTATTTCTACTTGATCATATAACGACCTGGCAAGGGGTCGATTTTCAACGGTTACAATCTCATGTTCTTTCGCAATCATTTTAATCTTTTGTGCAATGAAATCTACACCTTTAGCAACGATAATGGGCGCATCCATCTCCCCATCATCATATTTAATGGCAATCGCATAATGGGTCGGGTTTGTGATAACAACATCCGCGGTTGGAACTTCTTGCATCATTCGACGCATCGCCATTTCACGCTGTCTTTGTTTAATACGAGACTTAATTAGAGGGTCTCCTTCAGTATTTTTATGTTCATCCTTAATGTCTTGTTTAGACATTCTAAGGTTTTTTTCGTAGTCATATTTCTGATAAAAAAAGTCAAGAATCGAGATAAATAATAAAGTAAATGAAGCCGATATTCCCATCATCGCCGTCAATTGACCTATCGTCGATAACGTATCCCAAGCACTTTTGAATGCTAAGGAAAGAACTTTATCAATGTTCATCCAAATAACGAGAAATGTTACCGTCCCGATAAATGAAATTTTCAATATCGACTTCATTAGTTCAACAATGGCGCGGATTGAAAAAATGCGCTTCAGCCCTTTAATTGGGTCGATTTTTTTCAAGTCAAACTTTAACGGCTCTGTTGTAAACAACCAACCAAATTGAAATAAATTTCCCGCTATTCCTGCTATAACAGCAATCAGCATAACAGGTAATAAAATAAACGCGATCTGTATCAGTACTTCACCATAAATAAGCAGTGCAACTTCAGCGTCTAGGTCTTTCAATGAAAAATAATGTGTGAATGCATGCTGAAAAAAGCTGAAAAAGCGTTCTCGCATATAACTGGATGCAAAAAAAAGAAATAAAAAAACAGACAACATGACAATTGCACTCGTCACATCTTGACTTTTTAAAACCTGACCCTTCTTTCGGGAATCTTGGCGTTTCTTATCTGTCGCTTTTTCGGTTTTTTCCCCAGCGAAAAACTGCAACTCAAGTCGCAACTTCAAATTATCCGCCTCCTAACAGATACATCAGGTCTCTCATACTAACAATCATAAACTGGAATAACTTCTGCATCACGCCAACCATGACAACCATCATAATTGACAAAACTAGAAAACTCACACCAATCTTGATAGGGAATCCAACAACAAAAATGTTTAATTGCGGAACAGTCCTAGCAGTAATCCCGAGCGCAAGGTCAACTAAAAATAATGTTGCAACGATAGGGATAGACATCTGAAAAGCAATGGCAAATACGGCGGCAAATGTAGTCAACACAAATTCAGCTACTGAGCCAGAACCAAAAGCGGGCCAACCACCTTCTATCGGCAAAAATTGATAACTATAGAAAATGCCATCTAATAGTAGATGATGACCATTTAACGCAAGCAATAATAACATCGCTAGCGAATTGAAAAACTGACCTAATAAAGGAGACTGGGCTCCTGTTTGCGGGTCAATAATATTAGCAACAGCGAACCCCATTTGAAAGTCGATAAATCCGCCTGCAATTTGAATTGCCGCCATAATGATATAAGCAATCATACCGATTGCTAAGCCGATAACTGCCTCTTTCATAACGAGTAAAATATAATGGCCATCAATTTCAATTTCCGGTGCCTCAATCGTATACACCATCATCCAAGCTAATAGCGCTCCAAAAATAATGCGTTGAGTTGTCGGAATTGCTCGATAAGAAAACAACGGAACCGTGACGAAAAAAGTAGTAACTCGCGTCAATATTAATAAATAGCTAGGTAATGCCGGGATAAGTTCTTCCATATGCTCACCCGATAAACCGAACTAGATTTTCAAATATATCTGTTGCAAAAGTCGTAACGGTTCCAAGCATCCATGAACCGAAAAAAACAATGCCTACAAGAACAGCGATTATTTTCGGGACGAATGCCAAAGTTTGCTCTTGAATTTGTGTCGTTGCTTGAAAAATACTAACGGCCAATCCTGTTGCAAGCGCAACGAGTAAGAGAGGTCCTGAAGTCAATAATATGACTGAAATTGAACGTTCAGCTAAAGCTATAATCATTTCACTCGTCAAAAGAACCCCTCCTAACTAAAACTTTGCAACAATGATTTAATAATGAGATGCCAACCGTCAACTAACACAAACAATAAAATCTTAAAAGGTAATGAAATCATAACCGGCGGTAGCATCATCATTCCCATTGACATGAGTACACTTGCCACAATCATATCAATCACGAGAAACGGAATAAAAATCATGAAACCCATTTGAAAAGCTGTTTTTATTTCACTTAACGCAAAAGCTGGAACGAGCATCGTAAGAGGTATGTCCTCTACAGATTCAGGGCGCTCCGCCTGATTGTATTTAATAAAAAGCTCTAAGTCTTTTTGTCTTGTATGTTTACTCATAAATTCTTTCAGCGGAATACTCGCTTTGTCATAGGCTTCCTCTAATGTAATTTCCTCCGCAAACAATGGCGCTAGTGCCGTATTATTTACTTCTTGAAAGGTAGGCGCCATAATAAAAAACGTTAAAAATAAAGCTAATCCAATAAGTACTTGATTCGGTGGCATTTGCTGTGTTGCTAGTGCCGTTCGAACAAACGATAAGACGATGATAATTCTAGCGAATGAAGTCATTAAAATTAAGATCGCAGGTGCTAAAGACAAAACAGTTAAAAGGAGCATGAGTTTGACCGAAGTCGCAACGTTTGCCGCATCGCTATCCGTAAAGAACTGTAAGAAACTATACATCTTGGTCGCGCTCCTTTTCCGTTAAACGATCAAGTTGTCTTTTTCTTTCTGCTTTGATTTCTGTCAAACGATTGTTAAGCACTTGACTAAAATCTGAATGCTCTTCTTCCACGTTGTTCCGGCTTTGTTTTTTCATCGGAGAAAACTTACTTAATAATTGCTCAATAGGGCCTTTGTAAGCCATCACGTCGGTTTCCTCATAATACTCAAGAAGTGATGCAATTTCTTTTTCATCTGTAATTTCTTTTAATAAACGAATATCTTCCCCGACCCCAACTAAATAATAAGTCTCTCCGACAACAATTAATTGAATCGATTTTTGTTGGCCGAGTGATAAACCACCTAAATTTTTCATTAGTCGATTTTTATCATACAAACGATTTTTACGATTAATAAATTTTAATAAGCCGTACAATAAACCGACGACAAAGATTAACGCAAATAATGTTTTTATGTAATCCCAAGCCGTTACACCGACTTTTCCCGCTTGTTTTTCATCATTTTTATTAGCTGGCTCGTCGTGAATCAGCGTTTCTGCTTCTGTTTTATCAATCCCTTCTTCAGAACAATTCTCTTTATTCTCCATGCAGTAAAAAACATTATCTTCTGCATAACCGACTGAAGGGATAAGCACAAATGATACTAGAATAATAGATACGAGGAAAAACATAGGTTTCCGGTTAAAAATGTGTTGTATATCCATATTAGCTAAGTGCTTTTTCGATCGCTTCAACGACTCGATCTGCTTGGAAAGGTTTCACAATAAAATCTTTTGCACCTGCAGAGATTGCATCAATCACCATTGCCTGTTGTCCCATTGCTGAGCACATAATCACTGTTGCTGAAGGATCTTTCTCCTTAATTTCCTTTAAAGCTTGAATGCCATCCATTTCAGGCATTGTAATATCCATCGTAACGAGATCAGGTTTTAGCTCCATATATTTTTCAATTGCTTGTACACCATCCGCCGCTTCACCAACGACTTCAAAACCATTTTTCACTAAAATATCCTTAATCATCATTCGCATAAATGCAGCGTCATCTACAATTAAAATTCTTTTTCCCATGTACAATCCCTCCAAAATAATTAGCGTAAGTTATTAATTCGTTCCTTTGGACTTAATACATCCGTAATGCGTACACCGAAGTTTTCGTCGATTACGACCACCTCACCATTGGCAATGAGTCGGTTGTTGACAAGTATATCAACGGGTTCACCTGCTAGTTTATCTAATTCAATAATTGAACCACTAGATATTTCAAGAATTTCTTGCACTGAACGTTTTGTCCTACCTAACTCAACTGTTACTTGTAATGGAATATCCAGTAACATATCTAAATTTTGTGATTCTGTTTGATTTAAAGTCGTCTGTTCAAAACTTGCAAATTGCGCTTTTTCAACCGCGACTTGAGGTTTTTGATGCGTGACTGCCGTTTGTTTACTTGGTGCTACTTCAGGTTGCACATTCCGTTTCGGCTCTGGTTTCGGCTCTAGTTTCGGTTCTTCCACGAAGGTTGGCGTATCCTCAATAGGGATTTCTGCACCACTCGTTGTAGTAGCTGCTACTTCTGCGACTCCGTTATCAATGAGTAGCGTATCAACCATCTCTTTTCCGAATTCATAAGGAATCACCTGCATAATTTCAGAATCTATCAAATCGCCGACTTTTAGAGTAAATGCGACTTTTATGAGCAATTCAGCAGCTGGTATGTTATCCACACCAGTTTTTTCTTGAACATTCATTAAATCGATTGTGGGTGGAGATATATCCACTTTCACATTAAATACAGAAGACATTGAAGTGGCAGCAGACCCCATCATTTGATTCATGGCTTCTTGAACAGCACTTAAGTGGATTTCTCCTAATTCTGGATTTGGTGCTGAACCATCCCCACCAAGCATCAAGTCTGCAATGATAGAGGCATCTGATTGTTTAATTACAAATAAATTCATGCCCTTTAAGCCTTGTGTATACTCGACTTTAATTGCAACGTATGGGAGTACAAACTCTTCTTCCAGCATAGAGTGGTTTATGATTGAAATTGTTGGTGTATTAATTTCAACTTTTTGTCCAAGGAGTGAAGACAATGCAGTTGCGGAACTACCAAAAGAAATATTGGCTATTTCACCAATGGTATCTCTTTCCACTTCACTTAATTCTGCATCACTAATAGCAGTTGCTTCATTCGGCCCTGTTAAGTCATCCAGGTTATTTCCATTTAATAACGCTTCGATTTCCTCTTGGGACAATATATTATCATTCATCATCTTCATCCCCTTCTGTCAATACATCAATTACCTGGACCGCCATCCAATTTTTCAGATGACCAGGTTGCGCCATAAATTTCGGTAAATCTCCAATTTTCACGACGAGTGGCTCATCAATTTTTTGCTTAAGAGAAAGGACATCACCTTTTTCCAATTGAAGAAATTCTTCAATGCTCATTTGTCCTGTTCCTAACTCGGCGATAATTGGAAGCTGTGCTTTTTTCACACGGCCTTTAAGTGCTGCACTTTGTTCAGGTGTCGGCTCTTTTTTATTTGTCTGCATCCAATACTGGACCGACAAGTTAGGCACAACCGGTTCTAATACGACATGTGGAATACAGATATTAATCATCCCACTCGATTCACCAATTACGATATTAAATGAAATCACAACTACTGTTTCATTCGGTGAAATCATTTGTAAAAACTGCGGATTCACTTCCATCTCAGCTAGATATGGATCTATGTCGATTAGGCCGGACCAAGCTTCTCGTAAATTATCAAATGAACGTTCAAATAAGTTCATCATAATCTTTGTTTCTATTTCCGTTAAAGTATCTACTTTACTAGGACTTTCACCCGCGCCCCCCATAAGTCTGTCAAGCATAGAGTAAGCAATGTTCGGATTTACTTCCATCAAGATATTACCTTCTAACGGGGACACTTCAAATATATTAATTAATGTCATATTTGGAATGGACCTAATAAATTCTTCGAATGGAATTTGGTCAACAGAAGCTACTTCGATTTGCACGTAAGTTCGGAGTTGTGCAGAAAAATACGTCGTCAATAAACGCGCAAAGTTTTCATGAATCCGCGTTAAACTGCGAATTTGGTCTTTTGAAAAGCGAAGGGCACGCTTAAAATCATACACTTTTACTCTTTGCGCTTCTTCTTCTCTCTTCATTTCTTCTGCCGACATTTCTCCGGTTGATAATGCGGATAATAAGGCATCAATTTCATTTTGTGATAATATGTCCCCTGACATTTGATCACCTCCACATGTACATTATTGAATGATAGAAGATACAATATAAACGCGTTCAATTTCACCGGACTGCATCAGCGGATTCAGTAATGATTGAATGGTTGATTCGAAAGCTTGCTTACCTGCTTTGCCTTCTAGTTCTTCTTGAGTAATTTCTGAAAGTTCATGAATGACTATATTTTTCACTTGAAATTCTCGTTTTTTTAATTCCTCCGCAGCTTGGTCACTATCCGTTTGAATCTTCAATGAGATGCGAATAAATTGTCTCCCCGCTAAATTTGTTGTGATTTCGGGTATATCAACAGATGATTCAATAATCTCATCAATGGTAGTTTCCACATCCTTGTCAACATCTCCACTTTTATTAAACTGCCAAGCAAGGGCTAGTAAAATGACAGCGACTAATGTGATTGTGACAAGAATAATCAGCGTAATTGTGAGTATTTTATTCTTCAATATCTTCTTCACCCCCGACATACGGATTCGATAATAATTGAACCGCTTGATAAAACTTAATAACTCTCTGTTGGATGTCTTCCATAGAGTCTTGGACTATGTATTTGGTACCTGTCGTTAATGTGATTGTCGTATCATGAAACGACTCTATTTTTTCGATGTACAATGCATTAAGTGTAAACGTCGTTCCATTTAAACGTGTAATTTTAATCATATGTAAGGGCCGGGCAAAGAGCCGGCCCGCCCCTCCTTTCGGTGCTAGTCACTATGCGATTCGCGTTCTACCGCGAATTGTGGCAGTGCATGGCATCGACATTATCCTGAAACATGTTGATTTCCGTTCCGGGCGGACGGTGAGTCAATCGCAAAACGCAGATTACAAAATTATACATCCCGTATATATATATCTGTGCTCCCAAACGCTACGCTTTTCGGTCGCAAAGCCGTTCTTCGTTACGGCTTTCACTCCAATTAACATAGATTCCTATACAATCTATGTAGCAATTAACGTTTCAGATTCACAAGCTCCTGAAGAATTTCATCAGATGTCGTAATAATTCTGGTATTCGCCTGCAAACCACGTTGTGCAACAATCATTTCTGTGAATTCTTCCGATAAGTCAACGTTGGACATTTCGAGTGAGCCAGACTGAATTGTTCCCATGCCTTGTTCTGTCGCAACTGAATAGAAAGCTCCACCCGAGTTTGTTGTTGATTGGTAGTAATTACCACCTTCTTTTTGTAATCCACCAGGGTTTGGAAACTGAGCCATTACTAGTTGACCAGCATACCGAAGATCTCCATCCGCATCCACAAAAGTAACCGTTCCATCATTACCAATTGCCATTGATTGTGCATTTGTAGGGATACGAATCGGTCCGTTTGTTTGATTAGCCCCCCCTACCGGTAATGCCCCGTTTGAATCTGTCGTTAAGGTTGGTGTTGGGTCACCCGATGGGAAGACCCCGTTAACTGGTACACCTGCAAAACCAAAAACATATTTCCCGTCTCCATTAACTAAATATCCATTTGCATCCATGTAAAAGTTTCCAGCTCTTGTATAAGCTTCATTTGTGAATCCTGCTGGTGCATTTGCTGGCCCTGTCCCGTCAGCCACAATAAAGAATCCATCTCCTTCAATTGCCAAATCTAAGGTATTACCCGTAAACTGAGTCGAACCGCCGCCATGCAGTGTATCAATGGTAGATATTTGTGCCCCTAATCCAACTTGTTGCGGGTTCACACCTCCTCGAGAAGCTGTTGCCCCTGAGGCTCCCGAAACGGTTTGAGAATATAAATCTTTAAATATAACCCGACTTTTTTTAAAACCATGTGTATTCACGTTCGCAATATTATTTCCAATCACATCTAATTTCGTTTGAAAGTTTTTCAACCCCGAAATTCCTGCGTACATTGATCTTAACATTTAATAATTTCTCCTCTCAATTTTGAGTGTACCGCTTCAATCGGTCGGCGGTTCGATGGCATCCTGTTAAGGTCCTGCCGAGTTAACTAAGCACAATTGTGCCGTCAATATTCGTAAATAATTGATCTTTGGCCTCTGAACGATCCATTGCAGTGATGACCGTAGCGTTTTTCACACTGACGATAAGTGCTGCTTGATCTAGTAATACTAGAGATTCCTTAATTCCCTTCGCTTTCGCTTTATTCACCTTTGTCGAAACACGTTCCCACTCAGAATTTGAAATCATAATATTTCTTTCTTCCAATCGTTCACTTGCATGCTTACTTATTTTCAATCCCGCTATATTGTTTGTAGCTACTATTAAATGTTCACTAAACGAATGTTTAGAAGTTTCTTCAACTCTTTTAGGGATTTGACTGTGTATGAACGGTTGCGAAGGGATATGATGTAAATTAATTTTATTCATGCCGTCACTCCGCTCTTCCTTACTGACTAATTGCAATAAGTTGGTTGCCTGTAATTCGGCTTCCATCGTCTAAAATATATTCAAGTTTGCCATTTTTATTTGAAACCGAAACGACAACGCTAGAACTCTCTTCGCCATCCACTTGATAACTTACATTTTTGCCAATGAGCATGCTCGCTTCCACGAGATGATTTCCATTCGCCACATCCGCTAGTACTTCAGAAATATTACCCGGTGCCAATTCTTTCCCATCACTTAACGCAAAGACGACTGAGCCATTGACAAACTTTACAGAAACGATTTTCCCGCTACCTTCTTGAATAACTGGTTTTCCATCTTCACCAAGAACTGGATTTCCACTCTTGTCGAGTTCTAGATCATGCCATTGAACATTTTTACCGACAAAACTGTTGTATTGAATTAATTGTGATTGATTTTGGGACTCAGCAAATTTCTCGAATGCTTTTGTTAGGTTCATCGTCTGTTCTAATGCTGAAAACTGCGCCATTTGTGCAATAAACTCTGTATCTTGCATCGGATTGGTTGGATCTTGATTTTGTAATTGTGCAATTAAAATTTTAAGAAAATCATCTTTTCCTAACGTGCCATCTCCAGTTTGACGTTCATCACGTTTTTTATTGATTAAATACATTTCATTCGTTATCGGAGATTGTCCGCTTACATTCACCATCGTTTATACCTCCAATTCAATCAAATAGTCTTCAAAAGTCATATGTTCTTCATCACTTTGTTCAGTTTCTTGTCCGTTTGAGCTTTCTTGCTCTTGTTGAAACTGTTGGCCAAATGCTTGTTCCCGATTGTAATCCGATGCCTCATTAAGCATTTGAGAAATATCGATGCGCTCTACTTGAATGTTTTGTTGTAAAAATGCGTTTCTTAACTGATGTAGGTGACTTTCAAGCATTTCTTTGCCCAGTGCGCTAGACGCTAAAATACGAGCCGTAAGCACGCCATGTGTTTGCAATAATTCAATTCGCAGCTGACCTAAATGTTCTGGATACATCTTGATTGAAATTCGAGTTGTACCGCCCGACTGTCCTAAATTCGAACGTTTAAAAACATTTTGTAACTCCCGTAATAATAATTCGGCTCGGCTACTTTCACGTGCTTTTAATTCTGTATGTATACCATGCATTCGGTTCATTGCTGAGAGCGGCAGCGTCGATTGGCCTATCATTTCATGAAGTGACTCTTTGAATTGGTTATTTTGTGAGCTTACATGAGTTGTTGTTTTTTCCCGCATTTCTAAACTCTTAACGATTTCTTGTAATGCTGAAAGTTGCTGCTCCTGCTTTAAAGTTAAATCTGCTTTAGGGCCTTCTATTGTTATCAATTTAATAACCGCCAACAATCCAATCGATTGTTCTTTAGATAACTTGCCCCCGATGGTTGGGAATAAATCCGTTCCTAAAGCATCAAATTGTTCAATCAACTGCCATATATATATCGCAATGGCATTTGTACCAAGCTCACGATCAACAAATTCAAGTTGCTCAGGGATTGGCAATATATCTACCAACGAGTCTAGTATTTTCTTATCACGAAACACTAGATGCTCATCAATCACAAAAGGCAATTCCATAGACGTTTGTTCATTTTCTTGAAGAAATTCGACCAACTCGTCAATTGTTGTTACTTGAAGTAGTTGGGACAATTTCACATCTACTGTATCTGTATGATCTTCACTCAACTCTATTTCAATGAACGAATCATTATCTGTTAATGTAGCTAGTACCGATCCAAATGCACCTTCATTTACGTCACCATTTAATTTGGTTCTGTTTCCTACTGGCATTTTCCCAATGTGTATAGGTTTTGGAAGTACCATAGCGTTTATCACTCTTTCACCCCCCATCAAATATTGCTCATCAATTCGTCATCATGGACATATATTTTGCAGCATCTTCAGGCGACATTTTTTCCAAGATTGCTGCCAGCGCATCTGGTTTTAAATTCGACAGGATTTGCAACGCTTCTGCGTCACTCATTTTAGTCAAGACGGGTGCGGCTGATTTTGCTGACATTTTCTCAAATGTCGTCACCATTTCACTCGCTTTTTGTTTTGCGGAATCATTGGTACGCTTTAGCTCAGCAATTTCCTCCAACAGTTTTTCTTGTTCTAAAATTAATGCTTCAACTTCACTTGTGGAAGCGTCTAACTGTTGTTGTAACTTATGAACTTGTGTTTCTTTTTCATGAATTTCAGCTTGCAATGTAACGATACGGTCTCCTAAAACTGCTTCATTTGGGTTAGATTTTTCTTTTTTGTCTTGATTCACAACTGGGAATTCGGTAGTGATTTCTTTGACCGCTTCAAACACATTTACGTTATTAAATTTTGCTATGACAAGAATAATAGCAGTCGTGAACAGTAGTGTAATGAGCATCATCATCATGACGTTTCGAAGCGTATTTGAAGACTTTTCTCTATGACTGGCTGAACTTTTGTTTGCCGTTTTTTTATTTTTCACCATTTTATCACCCGATTTCTTTTCCACGAAACGTCAGCGTAGATAACTCATCAAGCCTTTGTGCTTCTTGATACTCCATATCACGCTGATATTCTTCCCAATCTTTCTCTTTCATCTTTTCAAACTTACGAACTTCCATCGTTCTTTCTAGTAATTTCTGTTCATACCACTGCATCTTAGCGCGTGCTTTAATAACTAGTTGCTGTACTTGTTCAATCTTCTTTTCGAGACTATCAATAAAACGCATGTAATGGTGGATATCGTTAATGGAAAAGCCTTCTTCCATCTGTTTTTGTTGATTCATTATCGTCGTTTCTTTTTGCTTCAATAGCTCATAAAGTTCAGTACCAATCTGTTCAAAAGATTCCACAGCGGCTTGATAATCTATCTCTGTTTCGCTTTTTTCTAGTTCGCGGTATGTAAGGACATTTTCAAAACGATAATGATAAGGCTTCATTACATCCCAGCTCCTACGCCTAGTTCAACTAGCTCATTGATTGTGTCTTCAATTGAAATGTTATCGTTAAAGCTTTGTTTCAAAAAGTTTGTAATAAGCGGTTCATAATCAATTGCCATATCCACTTCGGGGGATGTGCCACGTTTATATGCTCCAATATTAATCAGGTCTTCGGATTTGCTGTAGGTATAATATAAATCTCTTAATTTCTCAGCAGCTTTTATGTGTTCCGGACTTGTAATATGACTCATCAATCGGCTTACACTACTCAAAACATTGATTGCCGGATATTGACCTTTATTTGCCAATGATCGGTCCAATACGATATGACCGTCTAGAATCCCCCGAACTGTATCTGCAATTGGTTCATTCATATCATCACCATCGACAAGTACTGTATAAAATGCCGTGATTGCTCCGTGTTCATTTGTCCCAGTTCTTTCTAGCAGTTTCGGCAAAATAGAAAAGACTGATGGCGTATAACCGCGAGTCGCTGGCGGTTCCCCGACAGCTAATCCAATTTCTCGTTGCGCCATCGCAACTCTCGTCACAGAGTCCATCATTAACATGACATTCATTCCTTTATCGCGGAAATACTCTGCAATTGCAGTAGCTGTGAAAGCACCTTTAATTCGCATTAAGGCCGGTTGATCAGATGTTGCAGCGATAACAATTGAACGTTTTAACCCTTCTGGTCCAAGGTCCCTTTCAACGAATTCACGAACTTCACGTCCACGTTCACCGATAAGCGCAATAATATTAATGTCTGCTTTTGTATTACGAGCAATCATTCCAAGTAATGTACTTTTACCTACACCAGAACCGGCAAAGATACCGACTCTTTGTCCATTACCAACTGTCAGCATGCCATCAATCGCCTTTACACCGACTTCTAACTTGTCATCGATAGGTGGTCGACTGAGTGCGTTCGGCGGTTCACGATTTGTCCGTACCGTCGACAATCCTCTTGGTAATTGGCTACCGTCCATTGGATTTCCCATAGAATCTAGTACTTTGCCAAGTAAATTCATGCCGACTTTAATTTCCAATGGTTTCCCAATTCCCTCGACAAGACAACCACTTGCAATATCTTGAATATCTGTATAAGGCATAAGTATTACGATTTCTTCACGGAATCCGACTACTTCCGCCATAATCGTTGTCTCACCTTTCAACCCATTATTCAAATGAATATGGCACACATCACCGATAGAACTTTCTGGACCTTGGGATTCAATCATCAGACCGACGACACGGACGACTCGACCAAATTTCTTATATGTATTAATGGTTGGGATAAATTCCGTCAATTCTTCCGCTTTTCTCACCGTCAATCCTCCTTTTCTAACACCTCAATTAAACGTTCTCTTAACTCATTTAATTGTTCATCGATACTGACCACGATTCTTCCGTGATTCGTTTCGATATAACATTCGGTTGCATCAAAATCTTCTGTGGCAAATATAAGAAATGGCGTGTCTGGCGGAAATATAGCTGCCAATTCTGAACGATTAGCTGAAACTACATCGTATTTGTCCACCGATACATACAGTTTGACTTCTTTCATTTCTCGAACTTCCATCAACGCTCTTTTGACAACAGATAAAAATTGTTTTTCATCTTCTTCTAGCTTTTCGTTTAGGATTCGCTCTGCAACCTTCATCGCTAACTCTAAAATGACTCTTTCTTGGCTCGCTTGGTACTCCTCTGCAATTTCTTTTGATTTTCGGGTTATCTCATTAGCCTGTTCAATCGCTGCTTTCATCTCCGCTAAAGCTTTATCGCGCCCTTCTGTAAAGCCAATTTGAAACCCTTCATCGTATGCCTGCTGTTCTAATTGCGCTCTTTCCTCTTTCCAAGCCGTTTGCATCGCCTCTATATCATCAGCGGCTGTTTGTCTCATGTGAAGAATAAGTTCTCTTTCCTCTTCAATCGACTGTTGTGCACTTTCTAATTGACGCTCTCGCTCTAGTAAAGCTAAGTCGATCGCCTTAGGTTCATCGCCATTTTCTTCTACAACCCTATTTAGATTCCGGATGGAAATTTGACGCGTTGGCACTTCAGCGTTCGCTTGATAGGATTTAAACACTTTAGACAATGATGTCGTCCCCTCCACCGCGTGCGATTATAATTTCACCTGAATCTTCGAGCCTTCGGATAATGCCAACAATTCTCGTTTGTGCTTCCTCTACATCTCGAAGTCGTACCGGTCCCATAATTTCAATTTCTTCCTTGAATGATTCAGCCATCCGAGCGGACATATTGCTGAATAAAACGTTTTGAACCTCTTCACTAGATACTTTAAGTGATAGAATAAGATCTTCATTTTCACATTCTCGAATAATTCTTTGAATAGAGCGGTTATCAAGTGTAACAATGTCCTCGAAGACAAACATACGCTTCTTAATTTCTTCTGCTAAGTCTGGATCTTGAATTTCTAACGCATCTAGAATTGTTTTTTCCGTTGCACGGTCTACACCATTTAGAACTTCGACTACAGCATCGACTCCGCCTGCTTCTGTATAATCTTGCGTAACTGTTGAAGAAAGTTTTCGTTCTAAAACCGCCTCAATTTCACTAATCACTTCAGGGGACGTTGAATCCATTGTCGCGATTCTTCTAGCGATATCTGCCTGTGTCTCTTGTGGTAATGAAGATAAAATCACCCCAGCTTGTTCCGCTTCTAAATAAGACAAGATGAGTGCAATCGTCTGTGGATGTTCGTTTTGAATGAAGTTAAGCAATTGGCTAGGATCCGCACGTCTCGCAAAGTCGAATGGTCGCACTTGTAAAGAGGATGTCAATCGGTTAATGATTGCTTGTGCATGATTTTTCCCAAGTGCTTTTTCAAGTACAGTTTTCGCATACCCAATTCCGCCTTGTGAAATATAATCTTGTGCGATGGCAATATTATGAAACTCTTCAATAATCTCTTCCTTCACAGAGGATTCAACTTTTTTCACACTCGAAATTTCAAGCGTCAAACGCTCAACTTCTTCCTCATTTAAATTTTTATAGACAGAAGCCGCTACTTCTGGCCCAAGAGAAATAAGGAGAAGAGCAGCTTTTTGCTTTCCAGTCATTCCTTTTTCTTTTCTTACCAATGCTGTTTCCTCCCTTAATCTTCCGCTATCCACGTGCGTAATAATTTTGCGAATTCCTCTGGTTTTTCTTTAGCCATTTTCTCAAGCTGTTTCCGACGTAGCGTACCTTCTGTTTCTTGTTCCTCATTAATATCTTCAATATGTAACACTTTTTCTTGTTCTTCGATGACCTCTTCCACTTCCGCCTTTTCTGCGGCACGACGACTACGCACAAACAAGATCACCAATATGATGATTATGAAGAGCAATGCGCCTCCAGCTATATAAATCCATAGCGGAACTTGAACGCTTGGCGTATCGAATACGGTTACTCTTCCGTTGAACGGCTGTACCGATACGGCGATTTTTTCATTAATCTCATTGTTTGTAAGTTCTCCTGCTGCTTCTTTATCGATAGAAGTACGAATGATTGTTGCTAAAATTTGTTCGATGTCATCTTGTAAACCGACTGGCATAGATGCCATATCTTCGGCGACTGGCGGCTCAACCATTACTTGAATGCCAATATCCCGAATTTTATATGGACTTTCAACGATTTCTTTTCGTATCCTATTCACTTCATGATTAACGGTCTCTTCAATCCGCTCATAATCCCCATTTGAACCATTAACAAATTCCGTATAATTGTCAGTCGAGTTATCCATAGGAGGTTCTCCTCCTGCAACTGGCGCATTCCCTGTAAATGATTCAGTAATTCTTTGAACACTTAGGGCAATGCCTTCCATACTTTCAACATCTACTGGCGTAACTAACGATTCCTCCCGGTTTTCAAGTTTGAAATCGATATCTGTCGTGACTGAAACGATGACTTTGTCTTGTCCCATCATTGTGCCAAGCATCATTTGAACTTGTCGTTGCAAATCTCTTTCAATCGACTTTTTTACAGCGATTTGATCCGCAAGGCTTGTTCCGAATTGTTCTTTTTCCGTTTTTAAGTCGAAATACTCAAAGTATTGGTTTGTAATTTCAATGTCTTCTTTAGATAGATTAGGAATGCTTTTAGAAACCAAATTGTAAAGTGCGTTAATTTGTGAATCGCTAAATTGATGTCCAGGATTTGTATTCAATACAATTGCTGCACTTGCGCGCTGACTATTATCGTTTAGAAAGATATTTTCACTCGGCAACGTCAACATTACTTTTGCATCTTTTACACCTTCAATACCTTTCATTAGGTTCGCTAATTCAGTTTGCATCGATGCAAGCTTAATGACATTGAACTCATTATCCGTCATACCAAATCCTGCATTGTTTGAGAAAAAGGAGTAGTCTATCGTACCCGAGTTCGGATAGCCTTCAGCAGCAAGCGTGACTAATAAATCATCCACACGTTCTTTTGGTACTAAAATCGACGTTCCACCAGGAGCAATTTGACTTTGAACGCCGAGCATATCTAACTGTTCTTTAATTCGACCAATTTCCGCTGTTGATACATCTGTATAAAGCGGGACATACTCCGTTCTAGAGAGGAAAAAGGTTATTGTAGCTGCGATGATAATGATCGCTAATAAAGAGGCGCCATATGTAGTTTTCTGTTTTTTAGTGCGACTGGACCAAAATGTTTGTAGTTCATTTTTGGTTTTCGCAAGTCTTTCATTCATCTTAATCCCCCGGTCCACATACATCTTTCAAGTAAAATAAAAAAACTCTTTTACTAGTTGAACTGTCTAGTAACAAACATTCTTTCAGATAAATATTCTTATAGATTAGACTGGCATCCGGATGATTTCTTGATAGGCTTCTACTACTTTATTCCTTACTTCCATCGTTGCATTTAAAGTTATCGAAGCTTTTTGTGCAGCTATCATCACTTCATGTAGGTCAACATGCTCACCTTGTACTAATTTTCGAGTTAATAGATCTGAATTAATTTGCTGTACATTCGTATTGTTAATTGCCTCTTTCAAGAAACTACCAAAACTTTGCTGCGCTTCATAAGAAGTTGGTTTCGCATTGTTTTGAACACCTGGCAAAGTTGCAGTAGGCGCTTTCATTAATACTGATTGTATATTCACACAGATACCTCCCTAACGTTTGTTACTTACCGATTTCTAATGCTTTCATAAGCATTGATTTATTGGCGTTAAATACCGTAACGTTCGCTTCATAAGAACGTGTAGCCGACATTAAATTCACCATTTCCCTCAGGGGGTCAACATTTGGCATTTGTACGTATCCTTGTGCATTCGCATCCGGATGTGATGGATCGTAAACAGATTTAAACGGCGTCTCTGTATCTTCAGATACCCTTGAAACTCGAACACCATTCCCAACGTCACCTGAACGATTCTTCCCAATCGCCATTTGAAGCATAGAAGAAAATTGTGTTCCCTTTGGCTCGAGAGTTACCGTTTTTCTACGATAGGGTTGCCATTCGCCATCCACTATCCGACTTCGAGTTGTATCCACGTTTGCCAAATTCGATGAGATGACATCCATACGTAAGCGCTGTGCAGTTAAAGCAGATGCCGTCGTATTTAGGCTGTGAAATATCCCCAACGTTAGCGTCCTCCTTTAATCACATTTTGTAATGTGTTGAATTTTCCATTCAGCCGGTCTACTAATGCATGATAATATATTTGGTTTTCAGCAAGGTCAGCTTGCTCTTTATCCATATCCACACCATTACCGTCATGCCTATAACGAAAGTTCGAATAGTCAAAAACGCCAGGTTGAACATTTCGTTTTGGAAAGTCAATATGTCGATGGTCTGTTTTATACGCCCTAAGCTCTTTCATTTGAGCATTGTCGAAAAAGTCTTTGAAGCTAACATTCTTTGCTTTATAGTTCGGAGTATCAACATTCGCGATATTTTGGGAAATAACCTTCCCTTTAGTCGCAGAGTAATTAAGTCCCTGCTCCAATGAAGATATCATATGCCCAAACAACTTCATATCGTCCCCTCCTGTTCTTCCTTTGCTTAGAGTAGATTTCTTATGACTTATCTCTTACTAAGATATGTTAATTATAGCTTATTATGTCGATATTTGCTAGATGAATAGGTGACAATTAACTAGTGCTAAACCGCCTTTTTATTACTGTTTACACGGAGATTTTATGGTCGTTATGTACTTTTTACCTATTTCACCAAAAGATTATCAGTTATCAGTATTTACAAATAGCTTTATTGATTAATTTGTGCATTTATCCCAACAAATATTGCTCTTCTTTGTTACTTTTGCATCTCTTAAACCCGCAAATACATATATGTCGTTTTTCTTATAATGCCTCTTTTTCTACATACACCTTCAAAATTCGACAAAAAACGCTTCCTCCAACTTATGGAAGAAGCGTTTTGACTCACTTAGCATTATTTTTGCTTTTCAAGTTCAGCAAGGAATTTATTGTTTAATACTTTAATGTACGTACCTTTCATTCCTAATGAACGGGATTCAATAACACCAGCACTTTCTAGTTTACGCAGCGCGTTTACAATAACTGAGCGCGTGATTCCTACACGGTCAGCAATTTTAGATGCAACGAGTAATCCTTCTTCGCCATCAAGTTCTTTAAAGATGTGCTCAATTGCTTCATGCTCACTGTAAGACAATGAGTTAATTGCCATTTGAACAACTGCTTTACTACGTGCTTCAAGTTCAATTTCCTCAGATTTTTCACGTAAAATTTCCATGCCGACAACTGTCGCACCGTATTCAGCAAGAATTAAATCATCATCATTAAACTCCTCTTTCATTCTTGCTAGAAGAAGTGTTCCTAAGCGCTCACCGCCACCCATAATTGGAACAATTGTCGTTAATCCTTCTTTGAATAACTCTTTGTTCTCCACTGGGAACGCAGTGTATGAGCTTTCAACATCTAAGTTTGAAGAAGTTTCTCTAACTTCAAAAAGCTTTTGAGTATATTCTGCTGGGAATTGACGATTTTCAAACATTTCTTTCATACGATCGTTTTCAATTTGTTGGTGGATTTCAAATCCTAATAGTTTACCTCTTCTACTTACGATAAATACGTTTGATTCAATAACTGAACTTAGTTTTTCAGCCATTTCCTTGAAGTTGACTGCTTCTCCACCTGATTCTTGTAGCATTGCGTTAATTTTACGCGTTTTTATTAATAAAGACATACGTTTTCTTCCTCCTCAAATTAATTACACACATTGTTATTGAATATTCTAAAGGTTTATAATCATTAAATAAACTAATAAGGTCGATTTACAGGATAAATTGTGACAGATCTTTGTTTTTTGCAATATCCTGTAGTTTTTCATCGACATATGCTGGGGTTATTTTGATTGTTGCAGGTCCTATATCCGCCGCTTCATAAGATAACTCTTCCAGCAATTTCTCCATAATCGTATGAAGTCGACGTGCACCAATGTTCTCAGTATTATCATTTACTTCAAAAGCAATCTCCGCTATTTTAGTTATTGCCTCTTCTGTAAAATCTAAAACAACATTTTCAGTTTTTAACATTTTTTCATATTGTCGAATTAGAGAGAAATCCGGTTCTTTCAAAATACGTTCAAAATCTCCCCTCGATAATTTGTCTAATTCAACTCGAATCGGAAATCGTCCTTGCAACTCAGGAATAATATCCGATGGTTTAGCAATATGAAATGCTCCCGCAGCAATAAAGAGAATAAAGTCCGTCTTCACAGCCCCATATTTCGTTGTGACTGTTGAACCCTCGACAATCGGTAATATATCCCTTTGTACACCTTCACGGGATACATCAGCCGAGGCGCCACTTCCTTCGCTTCGGGCAATTTTATCCATTTCATCGAGAAATATAATCCCAGATTGCTCAGTTAACTCAATTCCATGTCTGGCAATTTCATCATGGTCGATTAACTTATCTGCCTCTTCCGCTTCAAGTACGAGACGTGCATCCTTTACTTTCATTTTGCGCTTGGTTTTCCTTTTCGGCATTAGAGACGACAATGCATCCTGCATATTCGCCCCCATTTGTTCCATGCCAGAACCTTGGAAAGCATCATAAAGTGAAGGTTGTTGCTCCGTTAATTCAACTGTTACTTCGTGTTCTTCTAACTCTCCCGCCGCTAAACTTCTAGCAACGTCAGAACGCTTCCGTCTAATTTCTGCTTCTTTTACATGGTCAGTTTCATCAACTTCTTGCTTTTGACCAAAAAGCATTTCAAATGGATTTTGCCCACTACTTTGCTTTTTCATTTCAGGTACAAGCAGTTTGACTAATTTTTCATTCGCAAGTTTTGTTGCTTGCTCACGAACTTCTTCACGTTTTTCTGCCCGAACGATACGAACACCCGCTTCTGTTAAATCTCTTATCATGGATTCAACGTCACGGCCAACGTAACCGACTTCAGTAAACTTCGTCGCTTCTACTTTTAAAAAAGGTGCATTGACTAACTTGGCAATTCTTCTTGCAATTTCAGTCTTCCCCACACCAGTCGGACCAATCATCAGAATGTTTTTTGGAATAATTTCATTCTTTTCCTCGTCGGACAACAAACTTCTTCTATATCGATTACGAATTGCTACCGCAACAGCACGCTTTGCATTATTTTGCCCAATAATATAACGATCTAAATGTGCTGTAAGTTCCTTAGGAGTTAATTCCTTTCGATTTGCCATTAAAGTACCTCCACAATAATCTGATCATTTGTATAGACACATATTTCTGCAGCTGTTTCAAGGGCTGCTTTCGCGATTTGCTCAGCTGTTAATGAATGACCGCTATACTTCTTCAGCGCACGACCAGCAGCAAGCGCATAATGCCCGCCCGACCCAATTGCAAGGATTCCATCGTCAGGTTCAATGACTTCTCCTGTTCCGGATACTAACAGCAATTCTTTTTCGTCCATAACGAGTAACATCGCTTCAAGTTTACGAAGCATTCTGTCACCGCGCCATTGCTTCGCTAGTTCAACAGCTGCTCTTTGTAAGTTCCCATTATACTCCGTCAATTTACCTTCAAATAAATCAAATAAAGTAAATGCATCCGCAACAGAACCAGCAAAACCAGCCAGAACTTTTCCACCAAATATTTTGCGGACTTTCTTAGCGGTATGTTTCATCACGACCGCGTTGCCTACAGTTACTTGGCCATCGCCTGACATGGCACATTCACCGTTATGGCGTATTGCAAATATCGTAGTTGCATGGAATTCCATTTTATTAGCCTCCTATGCTCTCGGGTGAGTATTCATATATGTTTTTCTTAAATGTTCTTTCGTTATATGTGTATATACTTGCGTCGAAGAAAGATGGGAATGCCCTAAAAGTTCTTGCACCGACCTCATGTCAGCACCATTCGCAAGAAGGTGGGTTGCGAATGTATGACGTAACATATGTGGATAGATTTTCGAATGCAGTGACGCACGTTCCATTATTGAAGTTAGGATATGCCGAACACCTCGATCAGTTAAAGGGTTCCCACGTAAATTCACAAATAACCTATCATGTTCTTGCCGCTTCATAAGCTGGGAACGACTCTGTTCTTGATAAATGAAAAGGGCCTCTTTAGCAAAGCTACCGAATGGGATATAACGTTCTTTTCTTCCTTTTCCCATTACCTTTACAATTCCTAACTCGTTATCAACATCGCCAATTTTAAGCGATGTAAGTTCACTCACACGCATGCCAGTCGCATAAAGCAGCTCTAAAATCGCATAATCACGTAATGATTTTGCATCAGTACCTTCACACGCCGCAAATAACATTTCCATTTCCCGCTCATAAAAAAACGCAGGTAATTTTTCTTGCTTTTTAGGGTGATGAAGTGATGAAAACGCGTGATCATTTACACCATAACGGGCGTTAGCAAATTTAAAAAATGAACGAACCGAGGAAATCTTTCTCGAGATAGATGTTCTAGCTAAACCATTGTTATATAAGGTCGTTGCATAAAGTCGTGCTTCTGTATACGTAACTTCGTTTAAATCACGAATCCCTTCTACCGTTAGAAAAGTAAGGAATTCATCGATATCAGTCGCATATTCAGTAGCAGTGTTAGATGAATAATTACGTTCAAGCTGTATGTACATCATATATTCTTCACGAACTACTGAGGGTTTGACTCCCACGTCATTCACTCCTTGTGAAAACCTTAATAATTATAACAAAATAGTATTACATTTGCATAGTTCAAAGCTTTAAAAAACTTATTCATAACATTACATCATGTATGATACTAGAAACCTCTTCCGAGAAGATGCAGATTAGTTTTTATATTCGGAAGTCGCCACAGTTCACTATACAATAAATGTTCAATAAACATCAACTATAAACAATTTGAGTTTAGCTATTTTTTACTTTGTATACATACTTCTTATAAATTAGGGAATCATTGATAACTACTATCATCAATTTCAATTACGCTTTACTTGTGACACGTCAATGCCTGTCGAGGCTAAACGGCGCCCAACGCTTTTGCTTATTTCCCGCACAAAAAAGAGGAGCCATAGCCCCTCGTCTTGATAGCCAAATTTACTGTATATCTTCTTTATATTCACATTCTGTACATTGAATTCGAACGCCTTTTTTGGATTTCTTTTCCACAAGTGTACTGTCACATTTTGGACAAGGTCTTGCAACCGGCTTATCCCAGGAGACGTATTCACACTCTGGATATTGGTCACAACCGAAAAAGACACGTCTTGTTTTACTTTTACGTTCAACAACTTGTCCTTCTTTACATGTCGGACAAGTGACACCAATCGGCTTCATAATTGCTTTCGTGTTACGACAGTCCGGGAAGCCTGAACATGCCATAAACTTTCCATAACGGCCAAGTTTATAAACCATTGGTTCGCCGCACTTCTCACAATCTTCTCCAGCTGGTTCGTCTTTTATTTCGATTTTCTCCATTTCAGCATCTGCAAACTCAACATGCTTTTCAAAATCTTTATAAAAATTATCGAGAACCTTAATCCATTTTTTCTTACCTTCTTCAATATCATCAAGTTCTTTTTCCATTTGAGCGGTAAACTCTACGTCGATAATATCCGGGAAGAATTCATTGACTGCATTGTGCACAATCGTTCCTAATTCTGTTGGGATGAATCTTCTTGCATCAAGTGTAACATACCCTCTACGTTGAATTGTGTCAAGCGTAGGCGCAAAAGTGGAAGGACGACCTATCCCTAACTCTTCAAGCGTACGTACCAGTCTTGCTTCAGTATATCTCGGTGGCGGCTGCGTAAAGTGTTGTTTCGGATCTATCTCTTCAAACTTTAAATGTTGCCCCTTTTCAAGAGGAGGTAAAATGCGATCTTTTTCTTCTTTATTATCATCATCGCCTTCTACATACACTTTCATAAATCCATCAAACTTCACTTGTGACCCTGTTGCTCTGAATTTCACATCGCCATTCACCAGGTCAACTCTCACAGTGTCTAAGACTGCTGGCGCCATCTGACTTGCGACTAATCGCTCCCATATCAATTTATACAATCGATACTGATCACGCGATAGAAACGCCTTCATTGCCGCAGGAGGACGCATTACAGACGTCGGACGGATTGCTTCGTGTGCATCCTGTGCACTCGTATTCTTTTTCGCCGTTTTATTTGGATTCGCTGATAAATATTCCTTGCCGTACGTCTTTTCGATGAAAGCAATCGACTCTTCTTTTGCACTATCTGCAATTCTAGTTGAATCGGTCCTCATATACGTAATGAGTCCGACAGTTTCTTTGTCAATCGTTATTCCTTCGTATAACTGCTGGGCAATCATCATTGTTTTACGAGCTCGGAAGTTTAATTTACGTGCAGCTTCTTGTTGAAGTGATGACGTCGTAAATGGCAATGCGGGATTTCTTTTTCTTTCCCTCTTAACTACATCGTGAACTTCAAAGCTCTCTCCTTGTAGTTGGCCAAGTACAGCGTCTACTTCTTCTTTATTCGCTAAGCCTAACTTCTTTTTCATATTGCCATGATAGGCTGCCTCAAATTTGGACCGCCCTTTTTTAAACTGCGCACTTATACTCCAGTATTCTTCGGGTTCAAAAGCGTTTATCTCATTTTCACGATCAATAATGAGTCGCAATGCTACAGATTGAACACGTCCAGCCGATAGACCTTTCTTTACTTTCTTCCATAATATCGGGCTAATATTATACCCAACTAAACGGTCAAGAATTCTACGTGCTTGCTGTGAGTCAACAAGATCCATATCAATCGGTCGCGGATTTTTAAATGATTCTTTAATTGCATCTTTTGTAATTTCATTAAAAACAACACGGCAATTTGATTCAATATCAACGCCTAGTTGAAATGCTAAATGCCAAGCAATTGCTTCCCCTTCTCTGTCGGGGTCAGCTGCAAGATAAATTTTCTTAACTTTTTTTGCATCTTTCTTTAATTCTTGAAGTATCGGGCCTTTTCCTCGGATCGTTATATATTTCGGTTCATAATCATTTTCAGTGTCGACCCCCATTTGACTTTTAGGAAGGTCTCTTAAATGTCCTAATGATGCCCTAACTATATACTTCTTCCCTAAATAGCGTTCAATTGTTTTCGCTTTTGCAGGGGACTCTACTATTACTAAATAATCTGCCATAAATTTTGCCTCCTTCAATAGAGGTTTCATTGTTCTTGCTAAAAACAATACCTGTTGCAAAATGTATAACAGATTTTCATAAAAAGCAAATTTTCTAGTTAAATTAATTGAAAATAGTTAGTCTGAACAGATATATGCTAGAAAAGCTGTGTGTGTTTCCGAGCGATAAATTTAGGAAAGTCACTACTCAAGACGTTCACCTTCCCTTAAATTATGCATGAAGAAAATGATTCTACCTTAAGGCTTCAATCACTTGATAACCATTAGATAATGGTTCAGCGCCCTCACTAATCATATTATTTGGCCCTTCCGATAATCGAGAAGTAATTGGGCCAGGAACGGCATATACATCTTTACCGTGCTCCAAAGCATGTTCAACCGTACTCATCGTTCCACTTTTCTTTGCTGCTTCTGTGACGATAATCGCATTTGCTAATCCGCTAATAATTCGATTTCTCATTGGAAAAGTCCATCTTTCTGGCCTGACATAAGGTGGATATTCTGTAACTAATAAATGATTTTTCCCTATTTCATCTTTTAAAGCACTATTTTCTTTTGGATATATATGAAATAGTCCATGACCAAGCACAGCAATTGTCTTGCCACCATATTTTATAGCAGACTGGTGTGCAAATGTGTCTGCCCCACTAGCCAATCCAGAAACGATGATCACATTATTTTTTACTAAAGGAGGGACAATAAAAGTTAAAGATTTTTCCGAATAAAACGTCGCTTTTCTTGAACCTATAATCGAAACCTTCATTTTTTCAGCCAATAACTGGGCGTCACCTTGTACGTATAACACGGCCGGCGGATCAAACATTGTTAATAAACTTTTAGGATATAAGGGATTTGTGAAAGGGATGGGGATAATGCCATAAGAATCATATAACTCTTCAAAAGGGAGTGCGGAGTTTACAACTACACTCGCATTTATTTTACTAGCTTTCTTCGGTGTTACATTGAGAATAAACGCTAGTTTTTCAGTTGGAAATGTTAAATACTGCATAAGCTCTGGGTCTACTTCATATAACCTCGTAAACCGATTGGCAGGGACAGGGAAAACGTAATGAAGTGCCAATAATCTTTTTTCAACTTCCGATAAATTCATTGACATTCCTCCTTACGAGAAAAAAGCACAGCGTATTATCAGAATACGCTGTACTATTTATTTTAATGGGTTTTACACTTTTCGTAAAGACCTTTTTCTTTAATAACTTTAATGAGTGTTTCTCCGATAACAGAAGGTGTATCTGCAGTTTCAACGCCTGCAGCATTAAGTGCTTTAATTTTATCTGCAGCAGTTCCTTTACCGCCAGAAATAATTGCACCTGCATGCCCCATACGTTTTCCTTCTGGAGCTGTTTGTCCACCGATAAAGCCAACAACTGGCTTCGTCATATTCTCTTTGATCCACGCTGCCGCTTCTTCTTCAGCTGTTCCACCGATTTCACCAATCATAACAACTGCGTATGTTTCTGGATCTTCGTTGAATTCTTTTAGAACATCGATAAAGTTTGTCCCATTAACTGGGTCTCCACCGATTCCAACAGCTGTCGTTTGACCAATACCTGCTTGTGAAAGCTGGTGAACTGCTTCATATGTGAGCGTTCCAGAACGAGATACAACACCTATGTGACCTTTTGTATGAATATATCCTGGCATAATACCAATTTTACACTCATCCGCTGTAATCACACCTGGACAGTTCGGTCCAACAAGACGTGTTTTCTTACCCTCCATATAACGCTTCACTTTAACCATATCTAAGATTGGGATGTGCTCTGTAATACAAATCGCCATGTCTAATTCAGCATCTACCGCTTCCATGATTGCATCTGCTGCAAACGGAGCAGGAACGTAGATAACTGAGACGTTTGCGCCTGTTTCTTTTACTGCTTCTTCAACTGTATTAAAAACAGGTACACCTTCTGCAGTTTCCCCACCACGACCTGGTGTCACACCCGCTACGATTTTCGTACCGTAGTCAAGCATTTCTTTGGTATGGAAAAGTGCTGTAGAACCTGTAATTCCTTGTACGAGAACTTTTGTATCTTTATTAATATAAATACTCATGTTTGTCCCTGCCTTTCTTAGCCTACGAGTTCAACAATCTTTTGTGCACCGTCTGCCATTGAACCAGCAGCGATGATGTTAAGTCCTGATTCGTTCAGTAATTCTTTTCCTTTGTCAACATTCGTACCTTCTAGACGTACGACTAATGGGACTTGAAGACCAACTTCTTTCGCAGCTGTAATAACACCTTCTGCGATAACGTCACACTTCATAATTCCACCGAAAATATTGACGAAAATGCCTTTTACCGCTTCATCTGAAAGGATGATTTTGAACGCCTCTGTAACCTTTTCAGCTGTTGCACCACCACCAACGTCTAGGAAGTTAGCTGGTGACCCGCCGTAATAATTGATTGTATCCATCGTTGCCATCGCAAGGCCGGCGCCATTTACCATACACCCGATATTTCCGTCAAGTGCAATATAGCTGAGGTCATATTTCGATGCTTCGATTTCTTTTGGATCTTCTTCGTCAAAGTCACGAAGTTCTACGATATCTTTATGACGATATAATGCACTTTCATCAAAGTTAAACTTTGCATCAAGTGCTAAAATGTCGTCTTCTGCCGTAACAACTAGAGGATTAATTTCCACTGTTGATGCGTCTTTATCGATGAAAACGTTGTATAGACCTGACATAAATTTCACTGCTTTGTTAACAAGATGTTTAGGAATGTTCATGTTGAATGCCATACGACGTGCTTGGAATCCAGTTAATCCAACGACTGGATCGATGATTTCTTTGAAGATCTTTTCAGGCGTTTCTTCTGCAACCGCTTCAATATCAACGCCACCTTCTTCAGATCCCATTAGTACGACACGATCAGTTGCACTATCCAATACAAGGCCTATGTAATATTCTTTTTCAATGTTTGAGCCTTCTTCGATTAGTAAGCGCTTTACTTCCTTACCTTCAGGACCCGTCTGTTCAGTTACGAGAATTTTACCAAGTAATTCTTTTGCATATGCACGTACTTCGTCAAGATTTTTTGCTATCTTAACCCCACCGGCTTTGCCTCGGCCACCCGCGTGGATTTGTGCTTTTACAACGAATACGTCAGTCGCTAGTTGTTTCGCTGCTTTAACTGCTTCTTCAGGTGAAAACGCGACAATTCCGTTTGAAACAGCTACACCATAATTACGTAAAAGCTGTTTACCTTGATATTCATGGATATTCATCTTACATCCTCCAATCAAACTTGTAACTCTTAATCTACTACCATATCTATTGTAGTAAACATGTCATATAATGTCTACATATGACTACCGAATGTCAAAAGTCGTCATAATCTTTTAGCGTTTTCCAACTCATGCTCTCTCTCAATTTGATAGACATAAGCAAACACTTCAGATACCGCTTGATAAAGTTCTTCAGGTATAGATTCCTCGATATTTAATTGCCCAAGTAACTCAACTAAACTTGCATCTTCTTGTATCGGAACATCGTGTTCTAACGCTTTAGCTAATATGTTTTCCGCGATTTTCCCTTTACCCTTTGCGACAACCTTTGGAGCATCTGATTCACTCGAATCATATGACAGTGCAATGGCTTCTTTTCGCTCAAACCTATTATTTGTCATACTCGAAAATCAACCCCTCCCTCATCGTATGCGGTGACGTTTTTCAATGGCTGACTACTTTTTTTATCGACTATAAAACTTTTAAAGAAGACGCCAGAAAGTTGGTAACCAACTGACTCTAAACCATCCCTTAACCTTTCTTGCAAAGGTTGTCCAATCTCTGGTAATGTCGAGTCTTCATTATATACTGTAACCGTAACAATTCGATTTTGAACCTGCATATCCACTACAGTTTTTTGTAATGAATGAAGGTTTAAATAGAATAATATCCTTGCAAAGTCTGCGTCAATTTTTTCATTGTCTCTCATCCTCCCATTCCACTGCAGCGTTGCATCAATTTTTTTGCCAAAAAATACGAGCGGAAGTTGCATAATCAGTTGGTGATTAACGCCTTGCTCAACAGATGCTAATGCCGGCCCATTCATTCTAAAAACTAGCTGTTCTGCAAATTTACGGACTGTATTTGTTACATTAGGATCGTTGATGATGGTAAGCAGCTGAGGTTTTAATGACTGTAGGAGTCGGTCAAATTGCACCTCATTTCCAAGTAATAACGCCTCATAATTAAACCCTAATGAGCGAAATATGGTTTGAATTGTTTCTTTCATCACTTTCCCATCTATCGCATTTGAGACTGATGTTTCGGCTAACTGGACTAGCTTTTGAATCCCAACATTGTTAGATCGTTCTGCATTTTGTAACAACGAGGCCACCTTTCCAGTATCGACCGCTCGTTCATCATCGCCAAAAAGGGCCATAAGATCTCGACTCTTCTGGTTCGCGAATTGAATAGGGTTCGTTGATAAATTTTCACCAATCATTTGTAGTAAAGCATTGGCAAATCTCTGCATGACCTTAGGACTCCATTCATTCGAATCATAGGCTTGGTGGATTACTGAGATTAGCTTCCCTTTCTGTTCAATTGAAAGTAATGGCTGTTCTGAAATAAACTTCACTAAGTTTTCCACCCTCGCTGACAAAGAACCCGCATGGTTTATTGATTGCCTATCAGAACTTTTCGTGAATAGCGAAGCGAGTGTGCTTGACAAATTGGGCAGTGACGTTTGACTAGGAAGAACGGTAGATTCCTTTAATAGCTGGAGAACTGAAAAACGTAGCGCCGCATCTTGCTCATTATCTACTAAAACTTGTAATAATTGACCGAGTAATGCGTGACTCGTTGCAAGTGCAAAAGGCTTTTCTATTTGATTAAGCACTTGAATGACCGATGCCCTAGTTTGTGATCCGACAGAAGAGTCCTTTAACAGCGCCGCCTTAAAAGCGTTTACCACTGAGTGTAATCCTTCTTTAGTCGCTACACCTAATAGGGATCGGAATAGTGACTCAGTAAGCGGTAATTTTATTTCAATCATTTGTCGAATGGATAACAATGCCTCATGTTGATTTGTTGAAGGTGTCATTTGCAATAAGTGAACTGCTTGCAATAAATTTTCTCGTGTCATCGGTATATTATTTTTCAAAACAAATGTCAGGAGAGTTGTCATCTCAGGAGATTTAGGTAAATGCATTGCCTGCATTAAGCTCTGTAGTTGCCGTCCAGGATTAGCCTGAGAATCTGTTGGACCTGAAATGATTTTTAATTGCACTTCGGGATTAATTGACGTCACTTGAAAATAATAAGAATCTCCGGCCCGCATCGGCACTTCTAGCTTCGCAACCATTTTCTGCTCACTTATTTGAACTTCAGCTAGTTGGCCTGGAAATAACTGCCTGATTCGTCCATGAATCATTTGCCCTTCATTTAAGACAAGCGGTTTATTGACATTATTTTGCGTAGCAACTTGTGTGCCAATTGAATTCATAAATGGCATGGACAACCCCCTCTCCCTTTCTACCCGCAATTTTGTTTACAAATGCAAGCGCCAGCCCCTCGGGTCACAAGACATCTCGCTGGGGTGGCTGGAGTTCCCCTCCTCGCAAGCCGGCTTGTGCCTGTCGGGGCTAGACGGCGCTTTACACTTTTGATAATGACTTTACTGGTTCGAAGCTTTTTCGGTGGTGAATACATGGACCGTGTTTTTTTAATGCCTCGACATGTTCCGCAGTACCATACCCTGCATTTTTTGCAAATTGATACATGGGAAATTCAGTATGTATGTCGTCCATATAAGTATCTCTCGTCGTTTTCGCTAGGATAGACGCTGCTGCAACAGCTAGACTTTGAGCATCTGCCTTGATGACGGATTCAGTCCGGTAATGACCCGTTAACTGCATGGCATCTACGATAACAAAGTCCGGTGAAACAGATAATGTTTCAACAGCTTTTTCCATTGATAATTTAGTCGCTGAGTATATATTCAATTCGTCAATCACAGTAGCAGGTTGAATATGAATTGAATAGGCGATGGCGATTTCTTTAATCGTTTCAGCAAGCTGTTCTCGCTTTGCTTTTGAAATTGCTTTTGAGTCATCAAGACCTATTAAAGCTTCGCTATCTTCCGGCAATATTACCGCTGCTGTGACGACAGGACCCGCTAAAGGGCCTCTCCCGGCTTCATCAACCCCTGCGACATACGCTTGTTTAAACGGCTTATACGACGCATCAAAGGCTTTTTTTTGCTCATACGACGCTAAGACTTTTAGTCGTTTTTGATAATTCACATACCAACGGTTCAAGGCTTTCTTCACACCGACTCTTTCGTCATTTTCAAGTTCCTTCAACCATGCTGTCGGTTCCTCTATTTCTTTTAATAACGCTTCTATATCCTTCACTGTTTGCATGTAATCACCTTTACTATCTTTTCTTATATTTACTATCGAACATTCGACTCTTTTATTAAGAAAGAGTCAACATGAATAAATTATTGAAACAGAAAAAAGAGTAGCATGTTGCCACTCTTTTATGTATTTCGGGAAACACTTAAAGTTAAAACCGATAAGCCAACCCGATTTTTAATGCAATTCTTCCGTGAGATCGAATGTTAATTTCCCTAGTTGTTCATTGCGAACATCTTGGACAATTAGTTCAGATACTTTATCATAATCGATTTCTCCACCAGTCGTTATGACATTCCGCAGCTGGCCAATATGATCGAACACAGCTATAATTTCATCAGGACTTTCCCCAATTTCCGTGAGTCCGTATTTTTCCTTGAGTCGTTCAGGATAATGTCCTTCTAAAAAGCGAAGCGCAAATAATGCTAAGTCATCCATATTTAACAAGGTATCTTTGATTGCACCTGTTAATGCAAGTTTATAGCCCGCAACTGGATCTTCAAATTTTGGCCATAGAATACCAGGCGTATCTAGTAACTCTAATTCTTTGCCATACTTTATCCATTGTTGCGCTCGTGTTACCCCAGGGGTATTCCCTGTTTTAGCGATATTTCTTTTTGCTAACCTATTAATTAATGTTGACTTTCCAACGTTAGGAATTCCAACAATCATTGCACGAATTGCACCCGGTCGAATGCCTCTGCTTTGCATGCGTTCGATTTTAGGTGCAAGGATTTCTTTGGCAGTTTTCGTAACCTTTTGCAAGCCTTGCCCTTGGAATGAATTGATGGCTACTGCATCCATTCCTTGTTCTTTAAAATACTGAATCCATTTAGTTGTTTCCGCGTTATCTGCTAGGTCTGCTTTATTTAAAATAAGCAGCCTAGGCTTTTGATGAATCACTTCATCAATCATTGGATTTCTCGAAGATAAAGGTAATCTTGCGTCGATTAACTCAAATACAATATCGACAAGTTTCAATTTTTCAGTTACTTCTCTACGTGCTTTTGCCATATGGCCTGGAAACCACTGTATTGTCATGTTTTTCTCTCCTCTCAATCAACGAATCCAAAGTCTTTCATTGGCCAAAAGACAAATTTTGTCTTTCCAATAATTTCATCGATTGGGACCACTCCAATATGACGCGAATCCTTACTTTTTCTTCGGTTGTCGCCTAATACAAATACATGTCCTTCTGGGACAACTTTTGATGAAATTTTATCTTCAAGCATAAAATCTTCTGTAAGCGGTAGCTCCTCCGATTCTGCTTTGTATTTATCTAGATAAGGTTCTTCCATCGCTTGCCCGTTAACATATAGCACATCGTCGCGATATTCAATTTCATCACCCGGAAGGCCAATAATCCGCTTAATATAATCTTTTTGTTCAGGTGCATGAAACACGATAATATCGAATCGATCAGGCTTCCCGATTGTATAACCAATTTTATTAACAATCATTTTATCTCCATCCGCTAAAGTCGGCATCATGGATACGCCATCTACTACGATTGGCGTAAATAAAAATACTCGAATAATTGCCGCTAAACCGAATGCAATTAAAAGTGCTTTTATCCATTCCCAAGTTTCATTTTTCTTCTTTTTATCGTTCATATCAAAGCCTCCCGTGTCTACAATTTATACTATACATTTTATTCTTACTAGAGGCAAAAAGAAAGGAGGCCAAATACTGGGCCTCCTGAGTCTGTTTGTTATTAGCGAATCTCTTTGATACGTGCAGCTCTTCCACGTAGACTGCGTAGGTAGTACAGTTTTGCACGGCGTACTTTACCGCGACGAACAACGTCAATTTTTTCGATTTTTGGCGTATGTACAGGGAATGTACGCTCAACGCCTACTCCGTTAGAAATTTTACGAACTGTGAAAGTTTCACTAATTCCTCCACCACGGCGTTTAATAACAACACCTTCGTAAATTTGGATACGCTCACGCGTTCCTTCTACGATTCTTACGTGCAAACGAACTGTGTCTCCCGCACGGAATTTCGGTAAATCTGTACGAAGCTGATCTTTTGTAACTTCTGCAATAATGTTTTGCATTTTATTCTCTCCTTCTCCACAGATGCTCTTGCACCCTTACATCGCAGCGGAACATCAGTAAAATATGTACTTCACATAGAAGCACATAGTAGATATTAACATGAATCGCTGCCTTGTGCAATAGAATCTAATTATTTTTTCAATATCTGAGTCAATTAAAAACTTAAGGGTACTCCACTTAAATTAGAGTTCGGTATCTTTACTTTCTAATTCAGCTAAAAGTTTTTTTTGATGCTCGGTTAATGGGGCTTCTTTCAACAAGTCTTTTCGTCTTTTATAGGTACGAATTAAAGCTTGTTCTTCTCGCCATTGTTCAATTTTTGCATGGTTTCCAGAAAGCAAAACTTCCGGAACTTCTAGACCTTTAAAATTCGCGGGGCGAGTATATTGAGGATGTTCTAATAAACCAGTTGAAAAAGAATCTAGTACAGAGGACTCTGTATTGCCGAGTACATTCGGTAAAAGCCTGACAACACTATCAACAATGGCCATCGCTGCAATTTCTCCACCTGTTAAAACGAAGTCTCCAAGGGAGATTTCATCCGTCACAAGCTCTTCCCGAATTCGCTCGTCATACCCCTCGTAATGTCCACAAACAAATATTAAATGCTCTTCTTTTGCCAATTCCTCCGCTTTTCTTTGAGAAAAACGTTCTCCTTGCGGACATAATAAAATAACGCGTGGTTTGGCTGTTACTTCCTCCGTAACAGCTTCTACCGCTGCAAATAACGGTTCAGGTTTCAATACCATTCCTGCCCCGCCGCCGTACGGATAATCATCCACTTTACGATGTTTATTCTCTGAGTAGTCCCTGAAATCTGTAACACCAAACTCGACCGCTTCTTTTTCTTGCGCTTTTTTCATGATCGAGGAATGTAAAACTCCTTCAAACATTTCCGGAAACAAACTAAGAATATCTATTTTCATCATGATAACAATCCTTCAAGGGGATCAATCACAATTTTTTTATTGTCGATATCGACCTCTTTGACAACGTCCTCAATGTATGGAATATAATGTGTCTTTCCAGTTTCAGGCTTCACACTCCAAACATCATTAGCCCCCGTAGAAATGATCTCGGTAACTTTTCCAATTTCTCTACCTTCAAGATCAACTACATTGCAACCGATGATTTCATGATAATAAAATTCATGCTCATCTAACTCCCCAAGATGCTCTTCTGACACTTTTAAGATACCATCGCGGTACTTTTCTACATCGTTGATATTTGAATGGTTTTCAAACGTTAGTAAATCGAAATTTTTATGTTTTCGATGTGTTGCTACAGTTAAGTGGATAGGTTGTTTACTTTTAGGTAAGAAAAGCCCTAATTTACTTCCAATTGCATATCGCTCTTCAGGAAAATCTGTACGGGACATTACACGGACCTCTCCGCGAACACCATGCGTGTTGACAATCTTTCCTACGTTATACCAGTTCATCATTTACACCTTCCTTATATCAATTACGCCTCGGCGTAATTGCGTCGGGATTTTGAATTGAGGCCAACACGATGTTGGTCATGCAACCGTTGCCGCAGGACGCGGCGCTCTTAGGTTGCCTTCCTTAACTCCTTTCAAAATCCCTGACATCCGCCGGAGGCTTAACTTGAATCAGCAGGGAGTTCAAACTCCCTGCTGATTCAAGTTAAACTGTTAAATAAATTTTAAAAAGGAAGGAACCTTAAGCTCCTTCCTTTTCAATATCAATCTATAATATCGACAAAAACTCTTTTTCCGTGGTGACTGCCTGCTGCTGAATAAACAATCGTGCGGATTGCTTTCGCAACGCGTCCTTGCTTTCCGATTACTTTACCCATATCTTCGGCATTAACGGAAAGTTTATACGTAACTCTGCTTTCCCGTTCATCCATCGTTATCTGAACGTCGTCAGGATAATCGACTAATGGTTTAACAATCGTTTCAATCAGCTGCTTCATGTCTACCCCTCCTGATTATTTACCATGTTTAGCATTATGGAATTTTTCCATGATGCCTTGGTCAGAAAACAGGTTGCGCACTGTGTCAGATGGTTGTGCACCGTTCTGTAGCCACTTTAGCGCTAGCTCTTCATCGATTTTTAACTCTACCGGGCTTGTAAGTGGATTGTACGTTCCAACTGTCTCGATTTGACGACCGTCACGTGGTGAACGTGAATCTGCTACTACAATACGATAGAAAGGAGTTTTCTTAGCTCCCATACGTTTTAAACGAATTTTAACTGCCATTTTTTATTGCACCTCCGAATAGTTTCACACAAGAACTTATATTAACAAGCTTTTTTGTGTTTGTAAAGTGTTTTCTCTTAACACCTTAAAATTATTTTCAAATCATCGTTTCTCACCTAAAAAAAGAGTCGAGACCAGGCATTTTCATACGTTTATTTCCTTTTTGTTGCATATTTGTCATCTGTTTAACCATTTTCTTCATATCGTTAAACTGTTTTAACAAACGGTTTACTTCTTGAATAGATGTACCCGATCCTTTTGCAATACGTCTACGTCTGTTTGCATTAATAATTTCGGGTGTAGTACGTTCCGCAGGCGTCATCGATTGGATAACTGCCTCAACGCGTCCCATCTGCTTCTCATCTACTTGAGCATTTTCCAAGCCTTTGATTTTATTGGCACCTGGCATCATTTTCAATAACTCATCAAGCGGACCCATTTTTTTCACTTGTTGTAATTGGTCTAAGAAATCATCAAGCGTAAAGGTCTGGGTACGGAATTTCTCTTCCATTTCCTTCGCTTTTTCTTCATCCACATTTGCTTGGGCTTTTTCAATAAGTGACATAACATCACCCATCCCAAGGATTCTCGAAGCCATTCTTTCTGGGTGGAATGGTTCAAGGGCATCCATGTGTTCACCAACCCCGACAAATTTAATCGGTTTCTCTGTTACAGAACGGATTGAAAGCGCAGCTCCACCTCTTGTATCACCATCAAGTTTCGTTAACACAACACCAGAAATTCCAACTGTCTCATTGAAGTTTTGCGCTACGTTGACAGCATCTTGCCCCGTCATTGCATCGACAACAAGAAAGACTTCATCAGGAGTGGCCAGTTCTTGGATATCTTTAAGTTCTTGCATTAATGTTTCGTCAACATGCAATCTACCTGCTGTATCGACAATGACAACATCATGATGTTCTTTTTCTGCCTGTTCCAACGCTTGCCTTACAATGTCCACAGGCGAAATATCCGTTCCCAGCGAGAACACTGGTATCGTTAATTGTTTGCCAAGTGTTTCTAATTGCTGAATTGCGGCCGGTCGATAAACGTCTGCTGCAACAAGGAGCGGCTTTTTATTATGACGTTTACGTAATAATGCAGCAAGCTTTCCGGTAGTTGTCGTCTTACCGGCACCTTGTAAACCGACCATCATAATAACGGTTGGTGCTTTTCTAGCGAATTGGATTGGCTCTTGTTCGCCACCCATTAAATTCGTTAATTCATCTTGAACAATTTTTACAACTTGCTGTCCAGGCGTTAAGCTTTTTAACACATCTTGCCCAACAGCCTTTTCACTTACTTTTTTTACGAATTCACGAACGACCTTTAAGTTAACGTCCGCTTCAATAAGTGCAAAACGAACTTCACGCATCATCTCTTTAACGTCTGCTTCGTTGACTTTCCCTTTGCCCCTAATTTTTTGGAGCGTTCCTTGTAGCCTCTCAGCTAATCCTTCAAATGCCATGGCGACGCCTCCTACTCATGATCTTTTAATGCGTCCAATAAACGCTTTATCTCTTCTGATTGAGCTGATTCATCTACTAACATTTTCTCCATCTTTTCAATGATTTCTAATCGCCTTTGAAATTTGGAAAACAAATTTAATTTTTGTTCATAGTCTTCTAACATTGCTTCCGTCCGTCGAACATTATCATACACCGCTTGTCTAGATACATTGTGCTCATCAGCTATTTCCCCTAGTGACAAGTCTTCCAGATAATATAATTTCATATATGTTCTCTGCTTATCTGTCAAAAGTGATTGATAAAAATCAAAAAGGAAGTTAACACGTGTCGTTTTTACGAGCGACATTTTTGCCACCTCAACTTTTTATTCCAACGTAAAGCATAGTATGAACTCTTCATGCTGTCAAGCTATTTTACTTGTCTTCTTCCTCAACCTCTTGTTCGAGCCCTTCAGCAAATAATCCATAGACATACTTCTCTGGATCAAACGGTTGTAAGTCATCGACACCTTCGCCAAGGCCGACAAACTTCACTGGAATATTTAACTTATTTTTGATTGCTAAGACAATTCCACCTTTTGCTGTACCGTCAAGTTTCGTTAACACAATCCCTGATACATTAGTTGCCTCTTGGAATGTTTGTGCTTGAACAAGTGCATTTTGGCCTGTCGTTGCATCTAGCGCAAGCAATACTTCATGGGGAGCCCCAGGAACTTCACGATCGATGACACGATGCACTTTTTCCAACTCATTCATCAAGTTCACCTTATTTTGAAGTCGGCCTGCCGTATCACAAATTAAAATATCAACGTTTCGATTTTTGGCTGCACGAATTGCATCGTACATAACTGCCGCCGGGTCTGAGCCTTCAGATTGGCGAATGACTTCTACCCCTGTTCGCTCACCCCATACGACTAATTGATCGATTGCCCCCGCACGGAACGTATCTCCAGCTGCTAACATGACAGATTTACCTTCTGCTTTAAAACGAGAAGCTAGCTTTCCAATCGTCGTAGTTTTCCCAACACCATTTACACCGACCATTAAGATGACGGATAATCCTTCCTCTTGTAAATTGAGCTCTCCATTGCTCTCCTCACCCGCTTTATAAATCTCTACAAGTTTTTGAGAAATAACAGATTGGATGCCCTCCGTATTTTTGATGTTTTTCCTTTGCACTTCAAGTTTTAATTCATCAATAAGTTCCATAACTGTTTCAAATCCAACGTCTGCTTGTAAAAGTAGATCCTCGAGTTCTTCAAAAAACTCTTCATCCACTTCCCTAAACCGAGCGACAAGATCATTAACTTTAGATGTAAACTGGTCGCGTGTTTTCGTCAGTCCTTCTTTAAACTTTTCAGTAACTGCTTCGTTCGTTCCAGTAATCTTTTCTTTTAACCTTCTAAAAAATGACATTTTCTAACCCCTCTCTTCTGATTACATCATCACTTCTTCGGGTACTTCCGATAATTTAACGGAAATTAGTTTGGAAACGCCTGATTCTTGCATTGTAATTCCATATAAAACATCTGCGCCTTCCATTGTACCTTTCCTATGCGTGATGACAATAAACTGCGTCTTATCTGAGAACTTTTTTAAATAGTTGCTATATCTAATGACATTCGCTTCATCAAGTGCGGCTTCAACCTCATCTAATATACAAAACGGCACAGGACGCACTTCTATGATGGAAAATAGTAGCGAAATCGCTGTAAGCGCCCTTTCTCCGCCAGATAAAAGACTTAAGTTTTGCATCTTTTTGCCTGGCGGTCTAGCAACGATATCAATACCCGTATGCAGTAAATCAGTCGGATCTGTAAGAATCAGGTCAGCATTTCCGCCTCCGAACATTTCTTTAAACACATGTCTAAATTGATTTTGCACGGCATCGAATGTTGCTGAAAAACGGATACTCATCTCATGATCCATTTCCGACATCGCTTCTTGCAAAGTCTCTTTCGCCTCTAATAAATCATTACGCTGTGCAGTTAAAAACTGATGACGTTCAGACACTTCTTCATACTCTTGCACTGCGCTTGGATTAATGGGGCCTATACTTTTAACTTCTTGCTTTAATCTAGCCAATTGATTGCGTTTCTCTTGTTCATCAAAGTCTAAACTTAATTCATCGTCTGGTCGTAACCCGTATTCATGAAGCAATTTTTGAGTAATCGTTTCATAAGTCACTTCAAGTCGGGATAACTCAATGGTTTGTTCATGAAGTGTCGCATTTAGTTTCTCTGCATGATCGCGCAGTTGGCGTAAATGTGTTTCTTGATGATTTTTTTGAACGACAATTTCTGAACGACTTTTTCTCACTTCAGCAATCGATTTTTCAATTTGTTGTTTATCTTTTGCTGAACGCTCAATTTGTGCGGCTATCTCTTCAGCTGTTACATGTTCTCGCTCTTCATCTGTTAAGTATTCTAACTCTTGTTGTAACAAGTTCATTTTATCAATCGAAGCCTGATTGGACGCTTCCATATCTGTTATCGCTCTGTTTTGGTAGGAAAGTTGTTCACGTAAAATTGCCGCTCGCTCCCGGAGTTCTGTTAACTGGGCCGTAAGTGCGGCTTCTTCATTTCGCCAATCTCTAGCAAGACGTTCTAGCTTTGTAATTTCTGCTTGTAACGATTCAAGCGTCTTTTTTAACGTTGCATGAGCTGTTTCCAGTTCATTTTTCTTGTCCATTAATTCCGAACCAGCTGTTTCAGCTCCAATTCGACCAATCTCAACTGCTTCTAATTCGCTTTTAACAGTATGTATGGCCATATCGCATTCACGGACATCTGCTTCGGCAGTGGCCATTTCTAGTTGTAAAGCTTCAGATTGTTTGCGGAAATGCTCTACGTTCTGCATATACTCAGCGACTTTCAATTTCGTGTCACTAATCGATTTGTTCCCTCTTTCAATAGAGGCAGACATTTGCTCAACTTGTTTTGTTAACGTTTCAAGTTCAGCCCTTCTAGAAAATACTGAGGAACGACCTTGAGCGCCACCACCCGTGAGCGATCCACCCGCATTCACAATATCGCCATCTAAAGTTACAACACGGTAACGATAATTTAAAGCCTTAGCAATCGCGGAAGCTCCGGCGAGGGATGAAGCAACAAGAACATTTCCTAGTAAATTTTCAGCAATGATTTTATAAGTCGGTTCGACGCGAATGAGTCCATCAGCAATCCCGACAAATTCTGGATGTTGGGCTATCGTTTGGATAGTAGATTGTTGGATTTTTCGAGAACGCATCACATCTAACGGAAGAAATGTCGCTCTTCCTTTGTTTTGTGTTTTTAAATAACCAATTGCTTTTCTAGCATTCACTTCGGAAGAGGTTACGATATGCTGCATAGCTCCACCGAGTGCTGTTTCAACCGCTTTAACATAATCATTTTCAACAGTGATTAGTTCGGCTACAGCACCTTCTATACCGACTAATTTTCCAGCTTCACGTGCGACAAGTACTTCTTTTACACCTGAATAAAACCCTGAGAAATCCGCCTCTAAGCTTTGCAACGCACGTAAACGGCCTTGCATTTCATGTTGTTTATTATGAGCTTTTTGAAGTAGCTCTTGTTTACTTCTTAAATCATCTTCATGCTTTTTTAATTCAATTGCATCGTTTGTATAGTTTTTTGATGCTTCTTTTGCTGATTTCTTTATACGGTCTAATGCTTGTACTTTAAGTTTCTTATCCGCATTTAACGCTTCTAATCTATTTCTTAAGGATACCGTCTGCTCATTAATTTTCTGAGAAGATGTTTTTTCCCCCAATAGACGTTCCTCGATATGCTTTAGTTCATTTCGAATGGTCGCTTCTTCATTAAGTCCGTCAATATAAGATGACTTTAACTCTTCAATCTCATGCTCAGTTTCTTTAACAGAGCGAGTCAACATTTGAGATGTGTCTTTTATCTCCGCTTTTACTTCTTCATATTCTTTATTTAGGACAGTTACATTATTATAGGATTCTTTTATTTTTTCTTCTAAATCCGCCTGTTCAGCTTTTGCGCTCGTAAATTCAGTCTGCACCCGTTCGATTTGTAAACTAGCATTTCGTTCCTTCTCGACGGATAAGAGACGCCTACCTTCCCACTTTTCAGTTTCTGCGCTTACTTGGACAAGTTTTTGTTGCAATGATTCAAATTTTTCCTCTTGCTGATCCAGTAGCTTTTTTATCGCGGAAGATTCAACTTCATTTTTTTCTATCGCCTCAGCTAATACTTCTTTTTCCGCACGTTGTTTTTCTACGGCTATCAACTTTTCTCGCAATTTTTCATGTAACTTTCTGGCATCGTAATTGAGTAGTAATATATCCGCTTCTCGAACATCTCCAGAGATTTCCGCGTGCTTTTTAGCCGCTTCAGCCTGTTCTTTAAGCGGCTCTATTCTAATATCAAGTTCTTTTAATATATCAAGCACGCGGTCGAGATTATCTGATGTCTCAAACAGTTTATGTTCTGCTTTACGTTTCCTTGTTCTATATTTTAATACGCCTGCAGCTTCATCAAAAATATTTCTGCGATCTTCCGGACGGCTATTTAAGATTTCATCGACGCGTCCTTGAGAAATAATCGAAAATGCTTCTTTCCCAAGTCCAGAATCCATAAATACATCCGTAATGTCTTTTAATCTGCATTGCTGCCTATTTAATAAATAAATACTTTCACCAGAGCGAAAGACACGTCGCGTAACGCTAATTTCAGTGTAATCTAGGGGAAACAAACCTTTACTATTATCAAGAATTAACGTGACTTCTGCAAAGTTAAGTGGCTTTCTAGAATCACTCCCCGCAAAAATCACATCTTCCATCTTGGCACCACGTAAAGATTTCGCCGATTGTTCGCCTAATACCCAACGGATCGCATCGGTAATATTACTTTTTCCACTACCATTGGGTCCGACGACAGCTGTAACGCCTGGCACGAAATCTACACCTATACGTTCTGCAAATGATTTGAACCCTATTATTTCAAGCCTTTTTAAAAACATCTAAATCTTCTCCTCAACCTGCTAGCTCTTAAGTTCTGCAATTGCATGTCGGGCCGCTTCCTGCTCTGCTTCTTTCTTCGACCTACCTTTTCCGGTACCGAGTGTTTCTTCATCTAACTGTACAACAGTGATAAATACTTTTGCATGGGCAGGGCCCTTTTCCTCTACTACTTCATAATGAAGCTGTCCATTATTCGTTTGTTGGACAATTTCCTGTAACCGACTTTTATAATCCATCACATGCGAAAAAGCACCGACACTTACTTTTGGAAATACTACTTTTTCAAGAAATGCGGTTACTGCTTCCATGCCTTGATCAGTGTATAGCGCACCGATGAAAGCTTCAAAAACATCTGCTAAGAGAGCCGGACGTGTTCTTCCACCTGTCTGTTCTTCCCCTTTACCTAAAAGAACATAACGACCAAATTCAAGTTCATTCGCAAAGGAAACAAGTGCTGGTTCACAAACAATTGCAGCCCTTAACTTTGTCAATTCACCTTCACTCATCGTAGGTTCAGTCGTATAAAGAAACTGGGAAACACCTAACTCTAACACTGCATCCCCTAAAAATTCAAGTCGCTCATTATCCGTATATTTTTTTCTTCGATGCTCATTCACATATGATGAATGCGTAAATGCATTGTATAAAAGTGACACTTCCTCAAATTGAATCGCAAGTTTTCGTTGCAATTCCTCAAAGTCTTTTCGAACTGTTTGTGGAAGGATCATTTTAGGATTCGTTGTTGTACGTTTACTTGTCATAAGAACGATTCTGCCTTTCCTACGTAATGTATATAATTTTACCTTTTTCAACGACCAGTTGCAAAGTAAAAAAGAGACGCTTCCATCCATTTCAAAGGAAAAGGATAAAAGCGCCTCAGCTAAATTGCATTAGCTTCTAATTAGTTCACTTTTGTTTCGATATATGAAACTGCATCGCCGACAGTTGCAATTTTCTCTGCATCATCATCAGAAATCTCCATATCGAACTCATCTTCTAATTCCATTACAAGCTCAACTACGTCTAGTGAATCTGCACCGAGATCATCACGGAAAGATGCTTCTGCTTTAACTTCGCTTTCATCGACACCTAGACGGTCTACGATTACTTTAGTTACTCGTTCAGTTACTGTTGCCAAATTTGTCACCTCCCCTCAATGATTAAGTAAAAGCGTAAGCGCCTGGTCAGAGACGACAGGCATAAGGCGGTTTGGCGAAGCGGCGCTCTTTGCCGCACAGCCGAAACGACTTATGACCCGAGTCTCTAGGCGCTGAAGCTGGATAGTAAAAGCATAGGCTTCGAAACTGGATATAACTATGTGAAAGGCGCTCCCCTTCACTACTTACATCACCATTCCGCCGTCAACATGGATGGTTTGTCCTGTAATATAATCTGCGTCTTCCGATAGTAAGAATAACACAGTCTTAGCGACATGTTCAGCATTCCCTAGTTTCGCTAATGGAATCGTCGCAAGCATTTGTTCTTTTACATCTTCGCTTAATGCATCGGTCATTTCTGTTGTAATAAATCCTGGCGCTACTGCATTGACATAGATATTACGTGATGCCAATTCTTTCGCTGACGTCTTCGTTAATCCGATTACCCCTGCTTTTGCCGCCACATAATTTGCTTGTCCTGGATTTCCTGAAACACCAACGATGGAAGCAACATTGACAATTTTACCTGCACGTTGGCGCATCATTTGACGTGTAACACCTTTCGTGCAGAGGAAAACGCCTTTTAAGTTAATGTCAATGACATCATCCCACTCGTCTTCTTTCATTCGCATGAGCAAATTATCTTTTGTAATTCCAGCGTTATTTACAAGTATATCAATTGAACCGAATGTTGCAATTGTCTCGTCCACTAAGTTTGTCACACTATCCGCGTTAGACACATCTGCTTGGATTGCAAATGCTTCTCCGCCTGCTTCTTGAATTAGTTGAACAACTTCTTCTGCTTTTTCTTTACTGCCGCTATAGTTGACCACTACTTTAGCGCCTTCACGCCCTAACTGAAGTGCAATTTCACGCCCAATACCGCGCGAAGCACCTGTGACGATTGCTGATTTCCCTTCAAATCTACTCACTTTGACCACCCTTTCGAAGCTTCCAATACTTCCGCTAATGATTGCTCATCGTAAACCGATAACACGGTTGCTTTTCTATCAATCTTCTTAATTAAGCCACTCAACACTTTACCTGGCCCACATTCGATAAAATGTGTCACACCATTTTCTAGCATTGTTCGAACAGAATCTTCCCAACGTACTGGAGAATATAACTGTTCGACGAGTAAATCCTTTAACTGGTTGCTATCCTCAACAATCTCCGCATTAACATTCGCAATGATTGGTGGTGTTGCGTCATGCATTGTAATTTCATCAAGCGTCGCCTTAAGTTTCTCAGCAGCCGGCTTCATAAGCGAAGAGTGGAATGGACCACTCACATCTAACGGAATGGCTCTTCTAGCTCCCGCTTCTTTTAATTCGTGACAAGCTTTTTCAACGCCTGCTTTCGTTCCGGAAATGACGATTTGGCCAGGGCAGTTCAAATTCGCTGGTTGTACAGCATCCCCGCTCTCTGTAATCTTATTCGTAATTTCGGATACCGTTTCAGCATCCAATCCAAGGATAGCCGCCATCGCACCAACACCTGCTGGTACTGCTTCATTCATATACAAACCACGTTTATGAACAGCTAATACACCTTCTTCAAACGTAAGAACACCTGAAGCTACGAGCGCTGTATACTCACCAAGACTATGGCCTGCTGTATAATCTGGTTGAATTCCTTCTTCTTTTAAGCGACTCGCAATCATCGCGCCTACAGTTAACAATGCAGGTTGCGCATTGTAAGTAACTGTCAATTCTTCCTGAGGCCCTTCTTCAATTAGTTCACTTAATGAAAAGCCTAGTACACGGTCAGCATTCGTAAAAAACTCTTTACTCTGCTCATGATTCTCTACTAACTCAGTACCCATTCCTACTTTCTGAGAACCTTGTCCAGGAAATACGAAAGCAATCTTCGTCATTTTGTTAACCCCTTCCCAATCGTTTCATGAATCGTTTCTGTCACTTCATATTGCACCATTGTTCTTGCTTGGCGAATTGCATTATAAATTGCACGGGCATTTGACGAGCCATGCGCTTTAATAATTGGAGCTTTTAGGCCAAATAACCCTGCACCGCCATATTCGGAGTAATCCATTTTATTTTTCAATCCGCCTAACTCGTTCTTCACAAGTGCAGCAGATAGTTTAGTTTTCATCGAGGACATATACACTTCTTTAAGCATTGTGAAAAAGCCAAGTGCAGTTCCTTCAATTGTTTTCAATACCATATTGCCTGTAAAGCCGTCTGTTACAATTACATCGGCCGCTCCCATTAATAGATCACGGGCTTCAACGTTTCCAATAAAGTTGATAGGCGCTTCCGAAAGAATATCAAACGCTGCTTTCGTTAATTCGTTTCCTTTGCCTTCTTCTGTCCCAATATTTAACAGCCCAACTCGAGGCGTTGCAATGCTGCGAACTTTTTCTGCGTAAATACTTCCCATTACGGCATATTGACCAAGATGCTCCGGCTTCGCGTCAGCATTTGCACCGAGATCCAGCATAACAAAGCCTTGGCCGTCTACTGTTGGTAGCGTCGGTGCAAGTGCTGGTCTCTCAATCCCATCAATTCTACCGACAATAAATAGGCCTGCCGCCATGAGTGCTCCAGTGTTTCCCGCCGAAACGCCCGCATTCGCTTCATTTTCCTTAACTGCTTGCGCCATGCGTACCATCGACGCATCTTTTTTTCGGCGAATTGCACGAACAGGTTCATCATCTGGCTCAATAACTTCCGCACAATGAATGACCTTTAAACGTTCATGCTTTTGTAAATAAGGCGCCATCTTTTCTTCATCACCATAAATATGTATATGTATATCTGTAAATTCATTCAAACTTTCCAATGCACCTTGAATAATCTCGCCTGGCGCATGGTCGCCACCCATTCCATCTAAAGCAATAATCATTGTTTATCCTCCTGCTTCTTATCCGTCGTGCGGTACATATAGAATTGTCCTGTAAATACAAGAACATCACCTACAGTTGACTCTACTTTAACCAAGGTACGTCTCTCTTTTACAGTTTCCTTGATTACTTCTGCACGTGCAACAACTCTATCACCGGCTTTGACAGGTTTAAGAAATTCAATATTGGATTTAACTGTCAATGCCAGGTCATCATCCATGACCGCAACAGCTAGTGAATTTGCTTGTGCGAACAAATGATGCCCTCTAGCAATTCCATTTCGTTGAAAAACATGGTCCGCAGTCACATCAAAAATCGAGATGGCGCTAGCATCGAGTTTAATATCAATAATATCGCCAATCACTTCATCTGACCCTAAAGACTTTACTTCTCCGGCCATTGTCTGTGTAGCGACTTGCTTCAAACGTTTACGTAATTCCGGAATTCCACATTCAAGTCGATCCAATCGGATTGTTTGAACACTAACCTCAAAATGTTTGGAAAGGTCTTCATCTGTTACAAATGGATTTTCTTCTATCAATTTCCCCAGACGTAGTTGCCTTTCTTTCTTAGGCATTCGCACATACTTCACCTTCCGATTTAGCACTTGGTACTAATATCAGTATATAAAGAGAGGTATCAGAATGCAAGAAATTTATAAATGCACATAATAAATATTTTTGTAAAACAAAAAGTAGCGGAGAAAGAAGATGCCCCCGCTACTTTGAATCGTTTTATAAATCTGCCTATCTTCCATAATCAAACGCACACACAGAGGTTCGGTACAATCGACTATCAATCCATTCGATCGGTACTTAAAGCGCCCGACTGTTCTAGATTTTCTCTTAGAACACGGTATTCCTCTGAACTCCAAAACTCTTCAGATGCCAGAAGTTGTTCAGCATCTTTCCTTGCTGTATCAAGTGCCCGGTAATCATGAACAAGATCGGCCATTTTAAATTCAGGGAGTCCGCTTTGCTTTTTACCGAAAAAGTCGCCGGCCCCTCGTAACTCCAGATCCTTTTCAGCTAAAACAAATCCATCATTTGTTTCTGTCATTGAATGCATTCGTTCTTTACCTTCTTCTGTCTTCGGGTCTGCTAAAAGCACACAATAGGATTGCTCTGCACCTCGGCCGACACGTCCTCTTAATTGGTGGAGTTGAGATAAACCAAAGCGCGTCGCATCATAAATTAACATAAATGTTGCATTTGGTACGTTTACGCCTACTTCAACAACTGTTGTAGAGACTAGGACATCGATTGCACCTTCACTAAACTCATGCATAATTTGATCTTTTTCATCTGGATGAAGACGCCCATGCATGAGTCCTACTTTAAATTTGCCTTGAAAATATACCGTTAATTGATTGTAGACATCTACAGCATTTTGCACATCAAGTTTGTCGGACTCTTCAATAAGCGGACAAATTACGTATGCTTGGCGACCTTTCTGTAGCTCGCTTGCCATTTTTCTCAAAACCGGCTGTAAAGCATCTTCTTTCAACCAATGCGTTTCAATTTCTTTTCTACCAGCTGGCAATTCATCCAATATCGATACATCCATTTCACCAAAAGCCGTAATGGCTAACGTTCGTGGAATCGGCGTAGCAGTCATAAATAAGACATCGGGGTCTATGCCTTTTTCTCGAAGGACTCGTCGCTGTTCAACACCAAATCTGTGTTGCTCATCCGTAATGACAAACCCTAAATTTTTAAATATAACATCTGGTTGAATAAGCGCATGCGTACCAATCAGTAAGTCAATTTTTCCTTCTTCGAGCATTTCAAGCAGTTGCTTTCGCGCTTTCCCTTTTGTTGAACCTGACAAAAATGCTACAGATACGTTAAAGGGTTCCAGCCACTCTGCAAGAGAAGTTGCATGTTGTTCTGCTAGAATTTCTGTAGGGGCCATCATCGCCCCTTGAAACCCAGCAGTAATGGCCGCATAGAGACCTATCGCCGCAACAACTGTTTTCCCTGAACCTACATCTCCTTGAAGGAGCCGATTCATTCGCACTTCACTTTTAAGTTCAGCACAAAGTTCATTCACAACTCTTTTTTGTGCATTTGTTAATTCGAAGGGCAACGACGCGATAAACTTTTTTACTTTATCAAGATCATAGTTTATCGGCATGCCTCTTTCCGCTTCTTTTCTTACCTTTTTCATCGCTTGCATTTTCATTTGAAATAACAGAAGTTCTTCATAAACAAAACGCCTTCTTGCGTGTTTCATATGTGCAGGACTTAGAGGAAAATGAATCATTTCGAGTGCTTCTTTAATATTCGGTAATTTATACGCTTCAAGTAGGCCGGCTGGTAATGACTCTTCCACTCCATCTCCAATACCATCTAGCGCACTTCTCATAAAACGTCTGAAAGTTTTTTGGTGCATCACACCTTTTAAGCTATAGATAGGTTCGAAGTTTGCATCTTCATCTTTGGGTCCTACTGAAAAATTGCTTACGTTAATCGTTTGTCGTCCACGATCCCATCTTCCGGTTACCGTCACGATATTGCCCGGCATCATTCGGTCTTTTAAATAATGTTGATTAAAAAAGACGGCTTTTACAAGATGCCTACCCGTAAGTAATCTAACTTGTAGGCGTGATCGTTTATTTCCGAAAAATTGAACTGAAGGCTCACTTTCGACCCTTCCTTCAACTGTCACTCTTTCGTTATGCGGCGTTTCAGCCAAATCCTTTAACGTAAAATCATCATGCCGATACGGGAATGTCATAATTAAATCTGAAATTGTGTAAATGCCAAGTTTTTCAAGTTGCTCGCTCGCCTTTTGCCCAATCCCTTTAATCGTTTTTACGTCATGATGAAGGAATGTGGTCACTGTTTTCTTTCGTCCCACCAAATATTTTTGCTTCCAGTGCCTTTCCTGTTGGCGTTGTTGCGAGTCCCCCTTTGGCAGTTTCCCGTAAAGCTGACGGCATAGATTGTCCGATTCGGTGCATTGCATCAATCACTTCGTCTGTTGGAATACGACTTACAACGCCAGCAAGTGCCATATCCGCCCCGACAAGCGCCTTTGCAGCTCCCATTGCATTCCGTTTCACACAAGGTACTTCAACAAGCCCCGCAACTGGATCACAAACGAGCCCAAGCATATTTTTCATGACAATCGAAAAAGCTTCAGCACTTTGCTGTGGTGTTCCTCCAGCCATTTCAACGATTGCAGCTGCAGCCATAGAAGCTGCAGATCCTGTTTCTGCTTGACATCCACCCGCTGCACCTGAAATAGACGCATTGTTAGCTACGACAAATCCAAATGCACCCGTTGTAAATAAATAATTTAACATCTGGTCTCTCGTTGGATTCAGTTTATTTTTCACTGCAAATAGCGTTCCCGGTACAATACCCGCTGCTCCCGCTGTAGGCGTTGCACAAATTGTTCCCATCGCAGCGTTTACTTCATTGGTTGCAACCGCCTTACTCACCGCATCTAATATTAAATCACCTGATAAGGACTTGCCTGAAGCCATATATTTTTGAATTAAAACAGCGTCTCCACCTGTTAAACCTGACGTCGATTGAACGCCCTGTAGTCCTTTTTCCACAGCCTCTTCCATTACCGTCAAATTATTATCCATTTGTGCGATAATTTCTTCACGTGTTCGTCGTGAAAGAAGCATTTCCTGTTCTATCATAATTTCCGAAATCGGCTTACTACTCGATTCTGCTAAGGCGACAAGTTCTTTTACAGATTTGAATAATACTTCCATGTCAATCCCTCCTTATTCCGCTATCGTAGAGACTTGCGTTATGTGTGGCAACCCTCTTAATTCATTAATAATTTCATCATCTATTAATTGATCGACTTCAATGACCATTAAAGCCATTTTCCCTTTTTCTTTTCTGCCAACTTCCATATGTGCGATATTAACCCCTCGTTTGGCAAGCGCATTGGCAACACTCGCGATGAGTCCCGCTCGGTCTTGGTGAACGACGAGTAGTGCAGGATAATTTCCTGAAAGTCTTAACGGGAAACCATTCAACTCGACAACTTCCATTTTCCCACCGCCAATTGAAATTCCCGTTAACTCCATGACACTGTTTTCATCACCAATTACAATCTTTGCAGTATTTGGATGTTCCATTTCTTCCTCTTCGGGAATAAACTCAAATGAAAAGCCAGCCTTTTTTGCATCTTCAAATGCCGTCTTTATTCGTTCATCAAATGTATCGTAATCCATTAATCCGCCAATAATCGCGACATCTGTCCCATGTCCTTTATAAGTCTCTGCAAATGAACCGTATAAATATATTTTCGCCCAATCTGGCTGCCTTCCAAATAAAGTTCTTGCAACACGGCCAATACGTGCCGCACCTGCCGTATGAGACGACGATGGTCCAATCATGACGGGTCCAATAATATCGAATACTGATCTAAATTTCATTTTTCATACCCCCTTCTACTGCACTTACTTCTATTTTACATCAATAGGCGGACGATGCCAAAATACTTTTCACTTTTAAATTTCCCTTCAATAAAGAGAGAAAAAGTAGAGTAGAGAATCTGTTAGATTTCCCTGCTCTACTTTTATTTAGGTTTCTTGAAAAGCCTGACACATTTATTTTATTCAACAGAAATGATATACGGATATAATGGTTGCTTCCCATTATACAACTCAACATCGACATGATCAAAATGCTCTTCTATATAGTCTCCAATGCGTGTCGCTTCTTCCTCACTCACATCTTCACCATATATAACGGTAATAATTTCAGATTCGTCATCAATAATCTTTTGAATGAGTGATTTTGTTACATCTTCTAATGACGGATTCGTTGTGACAATTTTGCCGCTATCAATTCCCATGAATGCACCTTTTTTAATATCAATGCCATCAATTGAAGTATCACGAACTGCGTATGTCACTTGAGCTGTTTTTACATAAGAAGCAGCTTCAATCATCGCATTTTTATTCACTTCGACATCAGCTTCTGGATTAAATGCTAGGATTGCTGATAGGCCTTCAGGAACAGTCGTAGTTGGTACAACTGCTGCTTCAATACCAAGATGTTCTGCTGCTTGCTCAGCAGCCATTACGATATTTTTATTGTTCGGTAAAATTAGAACTCTTTCTGCACTTACATCTTCAATCGCTTTAACGATGTCTTGAGTTGAAGGATTCATCGTTTGTCCGCCTTCAATGACAACTGAAGCCCCGACACTCTTTAATAATTCAGCAATGCCCGAGCCCATTGCTACAGTAACAACCGCATAAGGATGCTTCTCTTTTTTGTCGTTTGCTTTCGTGCCGACAATATCTTCGTGTTGCTGCCTCATATTTTCAATCTTCATATTGATGAGTGAACCATATTTTTGGCTGAATGATAGGACATCCCCAGGTGTTTCTGAATGTATATGTACTTTTGCAATTTCGTCATCAGAAATCACAAGCAGGGAGTCTCCAAATTCACTTAGTTCTTGACGGTATTCTCCCTCATCAAAAGGATTGTCAATAAGTTTTTCGGACTCAAACTTCACCATGAACTCAGTACAATAGCCGTAAATAATATCATCCGTACTCATAAAGTCTTGAACACTTTGATGATGCGCCGCATTTACAAGCTCGTCCATCGATTGAACATCCGTTCTGACCGGCAATTCTTCACCTTTAAGACAAGCCAAAAACCCTTCATAAACGTACACAAGACCTTGACCGCCGCTGTCAACAACCCCAACTTCCTTCAATACAGCGAGTAGTTCAGGTGTACGGTCGAGGGAGGCTTTCGCTTCATCTACGACGGTTTCCATTACTTCAATGACATCATCAGTAGTATTCGCTTTTTCTACGGCCGCATTAGCTGCATCTTTTGCAACTGTTAAAATCGTACCCTCAACCGGCTTCATAACAGCCTTATAAGCCGTGTCAACTCCGTATTTTAATGCGTCAGCAAATTTCTTCCCATCAATTTTCGCTTCACTTTCTATTGCTTTTCCGAACCCGCGAAACAATTGAGAAAGAATGACTCCTGAGTTTCCACGTGCTCCCATTAATAAACCTTTTGAAAGGGCTCCTGCTGTTTCGCCAATATGCTCGACAGTATTAGCTTCAATTTCTTTTGCTCCTGAGGACATTGACAAATTCATATTTGTCCCTGTATCTCCATCCGGAACTGGGAAAACGTTAAGCGAATCAACGTAATCCGCATTTTCATAAAGGTGATGGGCACCGAGCTTCACCATTTCCGAAAATTTCACTCCATCAATAAACTTCATTACCTAAAATTCCTCCTTCTAAAAGTTCGTCACTCGGACTCCCTGAACGAAAATGTTGATTGATTCCACACTAAGACCTACTGTTTTTTGCAATGTATATTTTACTTTCGATTGAACTTGATACGCAACTTCGGAAATTTTAGTGCCATATCCAACAATGACATGAACATCAATATGTGTATCCTCACCAATATTACGGACAATCACACCACGCGCAAAGTTTTCTTTCCGCAATATTTCTGTCAAGCCGTCTCGAATCTGATGTCTAGACGCCATTCCTACAATTCCATAACACTCAATTGATGCTTCACCTACGATTTGGGCAATTACATCATTTGTAATATCAATCTTGCCATATTCATTCTTTACTTCGATTGACATAAATATGTCCCCCCGCATCTTTTTTCGTTCACCCTATTGTACTATACCCGACATTATAATAAAAGAAATGATATTGTATTTAAAAGTGAGTCTATTACAAAAGCTGTTCGCATCTAGGCGCCTTCATCAGCTTTTATTGATTGGATGTAAAGCACATTTACTTGAAAGACCTGTCGAAATCAGTTGCTATTGCCTTTACTTTATGATAAATTAAGTTGTATGCAAATTAATGAGTGCATCATTGAATCTTCACAAACGAGGAGGTAACAAATATGTCTAAACAATGTGTAATTACTGGCCGTAAAGCTGGTGTTGGTAACACGCGTTCACACGCATTAAACTCAAGCAGACGTAAATGGGGTGCAAACCTTCAAAAAGTTCGCATTCTTGTTAACGGAAAACCTAAACGTGTTTGGGTATCTGCAAGAGCATTAAAATCTGGTAAAGTTCAACGCGTATAATCTACAAAAAGAAAGTATAAAGTGTTCTTAGCGAACGCGAATATTTATTATAATAGTACTTTTTTATGTAAATTATTCCACTATAGCAGATTTTATAGTTGATTTAAAACGTGAAAATGCCAAGCTGAGAAATATCAGCCTGGCATTTTGTCGTTTTTCCTTCTTTTCTTCTTATTCGAAGCTTGTTTAGGTTTCTCATCCTTCTGGAATACAACCATGCATTTCCTTACAATTCCACTTACAAATTTAGGTAAAGTAAATGTATAGACGCGCATTCTCCCACTCCTTTCAAGCATCTGAACTCCTTACCATTAAACATATGCCTTCACGGAATGAGATAGTACTAACACTTGTTGCAAGTTCATTACTTGTAAATCTTGTCATACCTAATTCTAGCGTTTCATCAGTAGTTTCATATTTAAAACCACTTAATGTTAACCCTGTCACAGCGCCTTCAAATGCAAAAAAAGACACATACGGTAAACTTTTATTATAAAGTAGTTGATGTACTGCTGGTCGAAGAATTGTTAATTCATTTTGTCGATTACAAATTTTAAAGGAGATTTGTGGATGATCCATTTGAAGACGATATAGTAATTGGAGTGCCGCCGCCATATGATCTAGTCTGCCGCCGGTCACACCCGTTAGTATGATTTGCTCAGGTTGATAGGAAAGCGCCCGCTCAACTGCAAGTTCCGTATCTGTTTCGTTCTTTTCTGCACAAAATTCATCCATTACATTTACAGCAGATTGAATTTCGGCGTATTCTTCCTTTGATACGGAGTCAAAATCACCGACCGCTTCCTGTGGGATGATTCCTGCCATTAGTAAATGAAGCGCCCCTCTATCTGCACCAATAAAAACCGTGGATTCGACCGGAAACTGTGTTAGATTAGTAATCTCTTCCTTCGGTCCACCTGCACAGACAACAGCTAACTTCATTTTTTAATGGCCCCTTCTCCCGCTGCCTTTATTTCTCGTAAGGCCTCTGCCCTGTTTTGCTTTCCAAATATAGCAGAACCAGCTACCAAAATTGTTGCCCCAGCTTCAACACACGGAATAATCGTCTCTTCATCGACTCCGCCATCAATTTCAATTTCAATTGGCAAATTACGTTCCTTAATAATGTTCGATAATTGTTTGACTTTAGGTAATACAGCGTGAATAAACTTCTGTCCACCAAAACCTGGATTTACAGTCATAAACAACACTAAATCTATTTCATCTAACACATGAAGAATTGTTTCCACTGGAGTATGTGGATTTAATACAACACCTGATTTAACGCCATGTGAACGAATTAACTGAAGCGTACGATGTAAGTGCGGGCAAGCTTCAACATGAACCGTAATATAATCTGCACCGGCTTTCGCAAATTGCTCGATATAAGCGTCAGGGTTTTCAATCATTAAATGAACATCTAAGGGCAACTTCGTAACGGGTCTCAATGCTTCTACAACGAGTGGCCCCATTGTAATATTAGGTACAAAATGTCCGTCCATTACATCGATATGAATAAGCGATGCGCCCGCTTCCTCAACTTCGATGACTTCTTCAGCTAATTTCGAAAAGTCAGCAGCTAAAATAGATGGTGCAATTTTGATCATTTCTTAATACCTCGGCTTTCGTTCTTTAATTTCTTTTAAAAAATGTAAATAGTGACGATAACGGAATGATGCAATCTGTCCCGACTCCACCAATTCTTTAACTGCACACCTTGGTTCATTTTCATGTAGGCAACCGCGGAATTTACATGATTTTGAAGGCTCATTAAATTCAATGAAGTGGCTGGACAACTGCACTTTTTCGATATGCTCGAATTCCAGTGAACTAAATCCTGGTGTATCAGCAACTAAACCATCACCGACCTCTAATAACTCTACATGACGGGTCGTATGTTTTCCGCGGCCAAGAGCGTCTGATATAACACCCGTTTTCAACCCTAGCGAAGGAAGTACTGTATTGAGCAAAGTTGATTTTCCAACGCCTGACTGTCCAGCTAATACAGTTACTTTCCCTTGCAATATAGGTTTTAATTTTTTAGGCAACTCGGGGTCGTTAATAAAAGTAACGACAACCTCATACCCTATACTTTCATAGTACTTAGCCACTTCCAATACCGAATTCAATTCAGCTTGGCTCGCTAAATCCTTTTTTGTTAAGCAAATGACTGGTTGAATGCGGAAAGATTCAATGACAGTAAGGAAACGATCTAGTAAATGCGTACTAAAATCAGGTTCAACGATTGAAAATACAAGCAATGCTTGGTCGACATTAGCAATTGGCGGACGAATAAGTTCATTTTTTCGTTCATGTACTTCTGTAATCGTTGCATCATTGTCGCCATCAGGTTTATAGGTGACAAAATCGCCGACTAAAGGGTGTACACCTCTTTTTCTAAAAACACCTCGCCCTTTACACTGTACTAATTGATCATTATTTTGTACGTAATAGAAGCCACTAATCGCTTTTCTAATTTGACCTTCCAGTATTCTTCCCCTCCCTTAACTTAATCTGCGTCACCATAATCGAACTTTTTTTCTTCGATAAGTGTATCGTCCCGCGTAATTCGATATGCGCCTCTTTGATCTTCTTCAAGTTCCATTTTTATAGTCACTTCATCGTTTTCTGTAATTGAAAATTCATCATACAAATCTGCCATCGAATGATTACGGTCTTGTACGTAAATCCGAATGATTTGTGGTGTTTTTTCGTGTTGTTCTCCGTCATCATCAGTCGTTTCATCTTCTAAATATTCAATGGTGACTCTGTGAGTAATATGTTGGACAGGCTTTGGTTCCGTTCCTTTTGAAATCACAACACTGATGACGCCACCTTTTTCGATATGTGTGCCAGCAGCTCGGTTTTGTGAAAGAACATGCCCTTCTGCAACAGTGTCGGAGTTTTCTCTCGAATCGATAGACACTTCAAACCCCAAACTTCTTCCTTGTTCTTTAACCTCTGTTTCACTTAAACCAGACAAGTCTGGAACAGCTAGCATTTCTTTTCCTTTACTCACTGTAAATACTAAGTCCGTCTCATTCGGGTTGATTTCTGTACCCGGTTCTGGATCTTGACCTATTATGGTTCCTTCTGGTTCGTCCGAATACACGTCATTCGGTTCAATTGAGCGATACCCATAATTTGCAAGTAAACTCGCCACTTGTTTAAAATCATCGCCGATATAATTTTCAATCGCGACTAAGTCTTTACCGATACTAACGTATAAAGTAATCTCAGTACCAATTGGTCTTTCCTTCCCTGCTTCTGGGTACGTTTTAATTACTTTGCCAGCTTCAATATCGTCCGAATGTTCTTCAATACTCTCCTGCACGATAAATCCATCTTCTTCAAGTGCTTTAATCGCTTCAGTTTCTGTCATTTCAACAACATCTGGAACCTCTATCTTTTTCAAACCTAATAAACTTGGCAAAAAGTAAATAAGTAGACCGATAATCACTAGGGCTGTAAGGCCACCAACGATAAACGGCCATTTTTTTCGTTTCTTTTTCGGCTCGGCTTTCTTTTCTTCTTGAACAGGCTCATGTTTAATCGTCTGCTCAACACTTCCAAATGCTGGTGCTTCCACAATAGCAGGAATCGCACGGGTCGCTTCATCATCAAAAGGTATCGTAAATTTCTCTTCATTCGCCCGTTCTTGTGAAAGAACTGTAGCTAAATCCTCTTGCATTTCATCAGCTGAACTATAACGCACAGCAGACTCTTTCGCCGTTGCTTTTAATATGACATTTTCAACACTTTGCGGAATCGATGGGAATAAAGCCCGTACAGAAGGTGTCTCTTCTTGTAAATGCTTGAGCGCAATTGAGACAGCAGATTCTCCTGAAAAAGGCAATTTACCCGTTAACAGTTCATAAAAGACGATACCCACTGAATAGATATCCGACTTTTTTGTGGCCATTCCCCCGCGTGCTTGTTCAGGAGATAAATAATGTACTGTTCCTAATACGGAATTTGTTTTCGTATGTGCAGTTGCATTCAGCGCCATTGCGATGCCAAAGTCCGTAATTTTCACATTTCCTTCGTTGTCCATTAAAATATTTTGTGGTTTAATATCTCGATGAACAATTCCATTGTAATGAGCGTTAGAAATGGCAGATACAAGTTGCTTCATAATGGGTAGCGCCTCTTCAGGCGATAAAGGTCCTTGTGAAACGATAAACTCTTTTAACGTTTGACCATCAATATACTCCATGACCAAATAATGGATATCTCCGTCTTCACCGACATCAAATATATCCACAATATTAGGATGTGTTAAACTCGTTGCTGAAAGAGCTTCACGCATAAATCTTCTTTTGAGCTCTTCTTCATTTGAAAAGTCATAATTTAATACTTTAATTGCGACATCTCGACCCAAAATCACATCATGCGCAAGATAAACACGAGACATTCCGCCTCCACCAATATAGCTTAATACTTCATATCGGCCGCCAATTCTTTTTCCAATCATGTTAGCGGCACCTCCGAATCCGGTGAACCGAGCAAAATGACAGAGATATTATCTTCTCCACCCATCTTATTCGCCAAGTCCACGAGCGCTTTCGTTTTTTCTTTTAAAGATAAATCTGATTGTACAATTTTATGAATGGATGGATTATCAACTTTATTGCTCAACCCATCAGAACAAAGTAGTAAATAAGCGGTGTCTTTGAGATCAAGCGTATAACAATCCGGCTCAACTGATCTTTCAGAACCGAGCGCTTTAATAATCCAATTCCGCTGCGGATGAACTTCTGCCTCTTGCTCCGTAATTTCGCCACTATCTACTAGTACTTTTACATAGGAGTGATCTGTCGTAATTTGTTCGATCTGTTCGTTGTTAATTTTATAAACTCGACTATCTCCTATGTGCGCACCGAAACAAGTACGGTCTTTAATGAGCACAGCTTCGAGCGTGGTTCCCATTCCTTCTACTTCTTTATTTTCATTTGCGTAATTATATAAGTATCGATTTACATAGAGTACCGTTTCCTTTAACCATTCAACCCACTCTTCAGTATCTTGAAAGGAAGTGGCTTCCAACTTCGTAAATTCGTCTCCCATTATCTGGATTGCAGTTGAACTCGCGAATTCACCCCCTTGGTGCCCCCCCATTCCATCTGCAATTACTGCAAGTAGTATCCCATTTGGAAGCGTAAAAACAGCAGCACCATCTTCGTTTAACGTTCTCTTTTTCCCAATGTCTGAAAGAACTTCGTATTGCACTGCTCTTCCCCTCATTTCTTCACAAACTATTTAACCCTTTTTACGTAATGCTGCAACGAAAAAACCATCACCACCAAAATGTTGAGGTAAAACTTGAAGTGTATTTTCTTGCATTTGTAATTTTTCGATTTCCCCCAAATTTGGCAATGGAATAAGTTCCATTGTTGGATGTTCCTTTAAAAAGTTTTCAACCATGCCGCGATTTTCTTCGTATTCTACGGTACAAGTGCTATAAACAATCATGCCATTTGGTTTAATTAATTGTTCAGCAGTGTGTAATAATTCCGACTGAATTTTTAATAACCCAGTAATGTCATTTTCATTTTTATGATACTTAATTTCAGGTTTTCTTCTGATGACGCCAAACCCACTACAAGGCGCATCTACTAATATCCGATCAAAAGACTCTTTATCGTATAATTTCAGTAAGTTTCTACTGTCCCCGCTTTGAACTTTAATAGACGATAGTCCAAGTCGCTCACTATTTTTTTCAATTAACTTCACTTTATGTTCGTGAAGGTCGTGGGCATAAACTTCACCTTGGTCATTCATTTTTTCTGCAATATGCGTCGTTTTTCCGCCCGGCGCCGCACACATATCTAACACTTTCATATTTGGCGCAACATCTAAAGCATATACTGGTAGCATAGAGCTTTCATCTTGAATTGTAATGAGTCCATTTTTGTATACGTCAGTCGAGCCCGGATTTCCTGATTCACTAATCAGACATTCAGCAATGATCTCTCCTTGACGAACTTGCACATTATGCGCTTCAAGTTCCGATACCACCGCATCTACATTCGTCTTCACTGTATTGACGCGTATAGACATATTTGGCGGAATATTATTTTGAGTCGCCATCTCTCTTGTCGCTTCTTCCCCGAATGAGGCAATCCATCTCTCGATAAGCCACTGAGGATGACTTGTCTCGATAGCGATTCGTTCAATAGGATCTTTTATTTCATCCAATGAGCGAACGCCAACACGTAAAACGGAACGTAATATCCCATTCACGGTGGGTCCAATCCGTTTATGACCGCGTCTTTTAGCAATTTCAACAGCTTCATGGACAACTGCATGTGAAGGGATTTTCGTCAAATAAATAATTTGATATAAAGACATACGCAGTAATTCTCGTACCCAACTATCTAATTTCCCACGTACAAATGGCTCTAAATAGTAGTCGAGCGTCATCCGATGTTGCAGCGTACCATATGTCAATTCAGTTAACAGCGCACGGTCTTTTGGCTGTATTTCATATTTTTCTATTGTCCTATGAAGAAGCAAATTACTAAATGCTTGATTTTTATTAATCTCCATTAAAATGGAAAGGGCCGCATCACGAACATTTCCGTTCCAAATCTTATTGCCCCGTTTTGTCATTCGAATTTTTCTCCTTTATTCCAAGATGCGCCTACCCCACGAATAAACACTTCTGCTAGCATCCTTTTTCTACCTGCAGGTTGAATATCCGTAATCGCAATTCCAATGTCATCTCCTGTTTTCACAAGAATGCGATCCTCTTCGATTGCAATAATCGTTCCAGGTTCAGCGTCTGATTGAACTTCAACTTTTTCACTCCACCATATTTTTACGTTTTCTCCGCGAAATACAGTGTAGGCAACTGGCCATGGATGAAGCCCACGAATTTGATTGTAAATTTTTGTTCCTGCAGCCGTCCAATCAATTCTTTCCTCTTCACGTGAAATATTCCTTGCAAACGTAACAAGTGATTCGTCTTGTGGAATGCGTTCGTTTGTACCATCAATAATTGAAGGCATTGTTTCTTTTAATAATGTAACACCAGCTTCCGAGAGCTTCGTAAACATCGTTCCGGTATCATCCGTTTCTGCAATCGGCACAGTGACCTGCGAAATCATGTCACCTGCATCTAATTTTTCTACCATATACATAATTGTAACGCCTGTTTCAGTCTCGCCCTCTATAATTGCTTTATGAATTGGCGCCCCGCCTCTATACTTCGGAAGTAACGATGCATGGACATTAATACATCCAAGACGTGGTGCATCCAACAGTTCCTTTGGTAATAATTGGCCAAATGCAGCTGTCACAATTAAGTCCGCCTCTAATGAGAGGATTTCTTCGAGTTCCTGTGAGCCCTTTAATTTCTCTGGTTGAATAACAGGAATCCCCAGCTCTTCCGCTTCCACTTTTACAGGGGGTGGCGTGAGTACTCTTTTTCTTCCAACCGGTCGATCTGGTTGTGTCACAACTGCGGCGATATGATAGCCTTCTTCTTTCAACATCGATAAGATTGGCACCGAAAAGTCGGGTGTTCCCATAAATATAATGGATGTCATACTTCTTCACCTTCTCTTTCCGTAGTAAGCTCATCCTCGACTTCAAGGTCTTCAAGGTCGACAATTCGAATCATTTTTGAGTTAAATAAAATGCCATTTAAGTGGTCTATTTCATGTAAAATTGCACGAGCTGTATAATCTTCTGCCTCGATTTCATAAATAGAGCCGTCTCGTTCTTGTGCTTCGACTTTTACATAGTACGGCCGTTCAACTTCACCAAACAAATCTGGGAAACTTAAACAACCTTCTACATCGATTTCAGATCCACCCGTAGCTGTCACAACTGGATTGATAAGTTCAATCACATCTTGACCATCACCCATATCGACAATCGCTACTTGAATATTCTCTCCAATTTGAGGAGCCGCAATACCTACTCCGTCTGCCTCTATCATCGTGTCATGCATATCCTCAAGAAGTTTCACGAGCTTTTCATCAAACTCCACTACTTCTTTACATTTCTTTTCAAGTATCGGTGATGGATACTTTACAATTTCTCTAACTGCCAACTTCATTCCTCTTTTCTATTCAAAAAATGGACATCGGATCAACATCTACCGTCATAATGAGGCCCGATTTAATCCAGTCTGTTCGATACATTCTAATTAACTGTTGCAATGTCTCTGTTAGCTTTGGTTCTTTTTTGTATTTTATCAAACATTGGTAACGATATCTATTGTTTACACGACTTATGGCCGCTGCTGTAGGCCCGATAATTACTGTGTTGGAAGAAAGATTTCCTCTCAAAAAAGTCGTTCCTCTATTTGCAAAATCACTGACTTTCAAAACATCTTCATGTGAAAACTGAATCAGCGTAAAAAAATAAAAAGGCGGATAGCCGAATTGCCTTCGTGATTGCATTTCCATTTGATAAAACGGTTCGTAATGCTGCTCTTTGGCAAGTTCAATTGCATAATGTTCTGGTGAATAGGTTTGAATATAAACTTCACCCGGTAATTCATGTCTTCCTGCACGTCCGCTTACTTGTGTCATCAACTGAAATGTCTTTTCTGCCGCTCGAAAGTCTGCTAAATGTAGCGTTGTATCCGCTGCCAATACACCAACTAAAGTGATATTAGGAAAATCAAGCCCTTTTGCAATCATCTGCGTACCAAGCAAAATATCTGCTTTTCCCTCACTAAACTGACGAAGTAACCGTTCATGTGCACCTTTTCTTCTCGTCGTATCTACATCCATACGAATGACCCGTGCATCCGGAAATATTTTCGCAATCTCCTCTTCTACTTTTTGCGTACCAGTCCCAAAAAAACGAATATGTTCGCTTTCACATTGCGGACAAACAGTCGGAACGCGTTCTTCATGGCCACAATAGTGGCATTTCAACAACTCATGTGCCCGGTGATACGTTAAAGAAATATCACAGTTTGGACATTCAACGGTCGTTCCACAATCTCTACATAATACGAACGAAGAAAAACCTCGACGATTTAAAAATAGGACACTTTGTTCATTTCGTTCTAAACGTTCCCGAATGGCTTCGGCTAGAGGGATTGAGAACATTGACCGATTCCCTGATTTTAACTGTTGACGCATATCGACTACTTCAACTTCAGGTAGCTGTTGGCTTTTCGCTCTATTTTTTAAAGTTAATAATGTATAAACATCTTTAGAAGCACGTGCATAAGACTCTAATGACGGTGTTGCACTCCCTAAAAGTACCGGACATTTATAATATTCGGAGCGCTTTATCGCAACATCCCTCGCATGATAACGCGGCGATTCTTCTTGCTTATATGTGGATTCATGTTCTTCATCCAAAATAATAATGCCTATATTTTCAAATGGCGCAAAAATTGCTGACCGGGCACCAACTACGACCTTCACTTCACCGCGGTGAATTTTTCGCCATTCATCGTATTTCTCTCCCGCAGAAAGCGCACTATGTAACACAGCAACGAGCTGACCAAAACGTGCTTTAAAACGTGCAGTCATTTGCGGTGTGAGCGAGATTTCTGGAACGAGAACAATGGCCTCTTGTCCTTTTTCCAAAACTTTTGTGATTGCTTGCAAATAAACTTCTGTCTTCCCACTGCCCGTTATCCCATGCAATAAAAATGTTTCATGTCTGTCATCCATAATTGCTTGTCTAATCGGATGCAAGGCCTGGTCTTGTTCATCTGTTAACTTTTCAGGAATCGGAACGTCTTGCAATTCAGGACTTGTAGGTTCACGATACACTTCCTCGTAAGTTTCCTGAGCCGCCCCACGTTCAATCATCGTCTTAAGTACATTCGATTGAATTCCAGTCGCCTCAAAAATTTGTTTTGCTTGTACAGATTGTCCAGCATGTTCGATTAACCAGTCGATTAACTCGATTTGTCGAATTGCATTTTGCTGAATTGTCTCTTTCACTTGCAATAACTTCTCTTTTTCTTCAATGTGAATCGTTCTTACTTTTTTCACGTCTACTTGTTGTTGAACCGCTGTGTCAACTGTTACAATTTCTTCCGCCACATAACTTTTCAAAATGCGAAATAAACCGGCATCATTAATCGCACTGAGCGGGATTCGTTTTCTCCCCGCTAATAACCTTTGAAAGTTTTCATCTTGAATCTTTTCGCTATCTTGAACAACAATAAATTTGTCATATTTCGCACGCATCGCAGCAGGTAACATCACTTGTAACGCGTCGATTTGATAAGCCAATGTCTCAGTCGCCAACCAACGAGACAGCATTAATTGTTCTTCCGATAACACCGGTTCAATATCGATAAGTTCCTCAATAGGTCTTAATTTACTCAGCGCCAATTCACTTTCATTTTTGATGTTCGTAACGTAACCGACGACTTTTCGTCGACCAAAGGGAACTTTCACCCTTATTCCTCGTTCGATCGTTGTTTGAAAAGCTTCCGGTACAATATAATCGAAAGGTCTGTCAATCGGATAAGCTGCTACATCCACAATGACTTCAACTATCATTGTTCGTATCAAGCCCTTCCTCTTGTACAATTTCTTGAAGTAAAACTGTTGCGAGTTCCTTTTTCGGCATAGATGAATACGGGTGATACGTTCCATTTTTGGAAATTAATGTGACGACATTCGTGTCGCTCCCAAACCCTCCTCCCGGGTCTGTCACATCGTTCACAATAATATAATCTAAATTTTTTCGTTGTAATTTCCCTTTTCCATTTTCTATGACATTTTCAGTTTCGGCTGCAAAACCGACTAGAACTTGGTCTTCTTTCCATTCACCAAGCGTCTGTAAGATATCCGTTGTCCGCGCCAACTCTATTACAGAATCATCATCATCGGATTTCTTTATTTTTTGTGTGTGAATCTCGGCCGGGCGATAATCAGCAACCGCAGCAGATTTAATCACGATTGTTGCATCGTGATATTCAGCGCGTACAGCTTCAAACATTTCCGCTGCACTTTCCACATCGACTATTTTTACACCTGCTGGTTTGTCCAGTGAAACCGGACCAGAAATCAAAATCGTTTCAGCACCTAAGCTTGCAGCTGCTTCAGCCATACTGTATCCCATTTTTCCACTTGAAAAATTAGAGATATAGCGGACAGGGTCAATTCTCTCGCGCGTTGGTCCCGCCGTAACGACAACTTTTTTCCCTGTTAACGGTAAGTTTTTCGGTTTAAAATGCGCTTTGACCAATTCAACAATTCTCTCTGGTTCCTCAAGACGTCCTCTTCCTACATAACCGCATGCAAGAAATCCTTCAGAAGGTTCGATAAAACGATGTCCATCACTCGCTAGTGTTGCAATATTGCGCTTCACTGCTTGATTTTCATACATATGTACGTTCATGGCTGGTGCAAACCAAATCTCTGCTGTCGTCGCCAGAAGTGTCGTCGTCACCATATTATCTGCAATGCCATTTGCTACTTTTCCAAGGACATTTGCAGTTGCCGGTGCAACGATAACAAGATCTGCCCAATCCGCTAAATCGATATGTGCAATCACTCGGGAATCTTTCTCATCAAACGTATCAAAATAGACGTCATTTCGCGACATCGCTTGAAATGTTAACGGGGTAACAAATTCTTTTGCGGATTCCGTCATGATTACTTTCACATTCGCCCCTGCTTGAGACAGCTTACTGACGAGCGCAACCGCTTTATATACCGCGATTCCTCCGGTTACACAAATGAGGATTTTTTTATCGTTTAGCATTACTTTCTTCCTTTCTAAAATGACAAACTCCCGAAGAAGCAATCGTTCTTAGGGAGTACAACGTCGTTATGTTTTTGTTATTAATAGGTAGCAGAACACATAGCAATACGCCAAAAAACTGAATCTTAGCGACTTCTATAAGCTAAAATGTGCGTATTTATTGTCCAGCTTCAGCTTTTTTTATATTTCGTCTTCGTAAACGACTGATGCATCTGTTGCTTTTTTCGTTAAGACGCCTGCTGTAATTTCTTCAAGTGCTTTTCCAACATCTTTTTTCGTTTTGTAAGAGGACAGAAGTTTATTATCCTCCTCTTGGATTTCACGAGCACGCTTCGCTGCAATCGTGACAAGTGTGTATTTTGATTCGATTTTTTCCTGTAATGAGTCGACAGATGGATATAGCATTTATAAATCTCCTTACAACATTTGAATGTATCTTTTTTCAACACGTTCCCTACGACAATGCTCTGCAGTTACAATCGCATTTATACGGTCGCATGCATTTTGTACTTCATCATTTTCAACGACGTAATCGTATAGGTTCATCATTTCCAATTCTTCACGAGCTTTATTAACTCGAGACTGAATCACTTCGGAAGTTTCCGTTCCCCTTCCAATTAGACGTTTTTCCAAAGCCGTAAGACTAGGCGGTGCTAAAAAAATAAATAAACCTTCAGGCACTAATTTTCGAACTTGTGCAGCCCCAATGACTTCGATTTCTAAAAACACATCGCGTCCAGCCTCCAATGTAGATTCTACATAGTCTAAAGGAGTACCGTAGTAATTCCCAACGTATTCAGCATACTCAAGGAGCTTGTCTTGTTCAATTAGCGCTTCAAATTCCTCTCTCGATTTAAAGAAATAATCGACACCATCGACTTCGCCTTCACGCGGACTTCTCGTCGTCATTGAGACGGAATATTCATAGTTTGTATTCGGTTGTGAAAATAGTTCTTTTCGGACTGTTCCTTTTCCAACGCCTGAAGGGCCAGAAAGAACAATAAGAAGTCCCCGTTTTTTATACATCTAATCCCTCTTTTTAATTTAAATTAATGGCAAACAACTTGTTCATATTATAGCATAAATGCCAGATAGAGTGCTAAAATAGAACAAAATGAAATGAAAGAGGCTTAAAAATGGCATTTGACGGTTTATTTACAACAGCGATGGTTAACGAACTACAAGTTTTACAAGATGGTCGTATCTCTAGAATCCATCAACCGAACGGACATGAAGTCATTTTAACAATACGTTCGAAAGGTAAAAATTATCGACTGCTAGCGTCGATTCATCCTTCCTATTCGCGTATTCACTTCACAGAAGAAGCGATTACCAACCCACCTGAACCACCTATGTTTTGCATGGTACTTCGAAAGCATTTGGAAGGCGGATTTATTACCTCTGTTGAACAGTTTGAAACGGATAGAATTATAACGATGTCCATCCGTGCGAAAAACGAAATTGGAGACGATATCGACCGTAAACTGTACATAGAAATTATGGGGAGACATAGTAATATCATCCTTGTTGATCCAGCACGTGAGATGATTATCGACAGTTTGAAACATTTACCGCCATCGGTAAACAGTTATCGAACAGTCTTACCTGGTCAACCGTATATTCCGGCGCCACCCCAAGATAAAAACAATCCTTTTGCAACATCGGAAGAACAATTTGTAAGCTTACTTCCATCTATTGAAACTGGTCGCGACTTTGTACGGACCTTTTCTGGATTTTCTCCGATTAACGGAGAAGAACTTTTTCACCGATTACAAGGGGCAAACGATGAAAATCCTTATGCGGTATTTAAATCATTTCTCGCTTCTTTTAATACGATAAGTTGCAATCCAAATATAGCAGAAAAAGCGAATCGGACTGTATTCTCAGCGACAACTTTGTCACACGCCGATAAAACGATAGCCGAATTTAATACAGTAAGTGAACTGCTTGATAAAGTGTATTTCGAACGTGCAAAAAGAGAACGTGTCCGGTCACAAGCCGCTGACCTTGAACGTTGGTTAAACAATGAAATCACTAAGCTTAAAACAAAAATGGTGAAACTTGAAAAAGAGCAGAAATCCGCAGGAAAACTCGATACGTACCAATTATATGGGGAACTACTCACCGCAAATGGACACGCCATTCAAAAAGGGGCAACCGAGGCGACTGTTGATAACTATTATGAACAAGGAACGCAAATTACAATCCCACTTGATCCGCAAAAATCCGCATTTGAAAATGCACAGCGCTTTTTCTCGAGATATACAAAGGCCAAAAATGCTTTAGTGATGATTGCGGAACAACTAGAAATTACAAAGGATGATATCGAATACTTTGAAATGGTGAAACAACAAGTACTCCAAGCTTCACCAGACGATATCGCAGAAATACGTGAAGAATTGTATGAACTTGGCTATATGAAATCTCGTTCAAAAAATACTCGCAAGAAGAACAAACGACCGATGCCAGAAACCTATCATTCATCGACAGGGACTAAAATTTCAGTCGGAAAAAATAATAAACAAAATGATTATCTAACTTTCAAAATGGCTGCTAGAAACCATATTTGGCTGCATACAAAAGACATCCCAGGTTCTCATGTCGTCATCCATAGCGATTCACCAGACGAAACAACACTAACCGAAGCCGCAATATTAGCCGCTTACTTTAGTAAAGCACGCGAATCTTCATCAGTACCAGTTGACTATACAGAAGTTAAACAAGTTAAAAAACCAAATGGTGCAAAGCCAGGATTTGTCATTTACTTTGAACAAAAAACGTTATTTGTTACACCAGAAGAAGACTTAGTTAGAAAACTGTTCGGATAACTTCTACACGTAGATTTTCTAGCCAACGTAACTGTTGAGCCCTACACTCCCGGAAAAATAATAACAACAAAAATCCTCATTCAATTTAAATGATTGAGGATTTTTTCTACTTTTCATCAAGTTTTTGAGTATACACTAAAATATCTTTAATTAAACAATCTGACGGTCCCAAAAACGTATGGCTGCAATTGCGTCAATAAATTCCTGTGCAAAATCGCTCGTATTATCGGACATCACAACGCCTGGCTGACCTTCAAAACCATTAACAATGATCCACTCTTTCCCTTCACCAGTAGCACCGATTGGTTTATAATGATTGAAAGCCTGGTCAATAAAATAAGCAGATTTTTTATTAAATTTCGGACTTACACTACTACCCTTTACCATATAAACAGCATCGAATAGCACTGAGTCAACTGTTAGTAATGTATGGTCAACTTTAAGCCTTGTTCCACCCGCTCCCATGATTTCTCCAAGGTTTTCACTAATGATTTCCGGTTGAATACCTGCTGATTTCAATGCACCGAGCACGTAATTTACTTCATTGTCATCATATCCGTTTGTAATAATCACCGCAACCGTACGCGTGTTAGGAACCTTAATTGTATTTTCTTGGCTAAGTGCCGGTGATGACTTCGTGACATTGGACCCTCCGCTTTGAGGGGGTGCAATTCCGATATGTTCAGCAAATGCTGTTGTTAATTCCAAACTGACATGCGCAAACATATCAACCACTTGCTGTCTCACAGACATACTTTTCACTTTGCCAAGTTCAAATCTAAATGCATCGATAATATGCTGTTTTTCAATCGGTGTCATACTATTCCAAAAGAGGGTTGCTTGAGTAAAATGGTCTTTAAAACTATCACTTCTTGCCTGTACGACCCGACCTTCTACTTTTTCTTGGTAGTGCTCAAAACCGCCTTCTGCTGGGCTTGCCGGTGCTGGTGTATTCCCTGCAAGGGAGTTTCTATGATAACTTACTTTCCCAATATTAATCGTTTGTCGATGATATCCATCACGTTGATTATTGTGGATAGGCACCACTGGCCTGTTTATTGGCAACTCATGGAAGTTAGGGCCACCTAGACGAATTAACTGGGTATCGATATAGGAAAATAAACGCCCTTGCAATAGCGGATCATTTGTAAAATCTATTCCCGGTACAACATTACCTGGATGGAAAGCGACTTGCTCAATTTCAGCAAACGCATTATCTACGTTTCGATTCAACACCATTTTCCCGATAATTTGTACAGGCACATCTTCTTCGGGCCATAACTTTGTCGCATCTAATATATCAAAATCGAACATAAATTCATCTTCTTCTTTAATAATTTGAACCCCTAGTTCGAACTCTGGATAATTTCCTTTTTCGATATTGTTCCATAAATCACGGCGATGAAAGTCGGGGTCCTCCCCAGCTATTTTTTGCGCTTCATCCCAAACAAGAGAGTGTACGCCGAGTTTAGGTTTCCAATGGAATTTTACAAAATGTGCTTTTCCGGCTTCATTAACAAAACGAAAAGTATGAACGCCAAATCCATCCATCATCCTGAAGCTTCTTGGTATAGCACGATCCGACATCAGCCACATCATCATATGAGCTGTTTCCTGGTTGTTCGCAACAAAATCCCACAAAGTATCATGGGCAGATGATGCTTGAGGAATTTCATTGTCTGGCTCAGGCTTAATTGAATGAACAAAATCCGGGAATTTGATAGCGTCTTGAATGAAAAAGATTGGCATATTATTGGCAACTAGGTCATAATTTCCTTCTTCCGTATAGAATTTCGTTGCAAAACCACGTACATCTCGCACTGTATCTGCAGAACCACGCGAACCTACTACAGTTGAAAAGCGAACAAAAACTGGTGTTTTCTTACTCGGGTTATGCAAAAATTTAGCCCTCGTAAACTGCTGCATGTTTTCATACACTTGAAAATAGCCATGCGCAGCAAAACCGCGTGCATGAACAACCCGCTCTGGTATCCGTTCATGATCAAAGTGCGTCATTTTTTCTCTGAAATGAAAATCTTCCATTAAAGTCGGCCCACGTACACCAGCTTTTAAGGAAAACTCATCCTCCGACACCCTTAATCCTTGATTGGTCGTCAGTTTTTTGCCTTTATCGTCAACCCGAAACTGCTCTAACTGCTCATCTTTACTATTTTCATTAACATTGCGCTCATCAGCCATATCAATACCTCCCGCTCATTATTATGATTTACCCTCACAAATTAGAACGGGAACTGCTGTATATAGCGAACCACACAAGATTGAATTTACACTGCCGAGAAATTAACCAATCGCTTTTCTTAGCATATAAAGAAAAGCCTCCTTCGATTTTGTCGTTCAAACCAGAGGAGACTTTTCATTATTCAATTATCACAACAAACCTTCTCTTAATTTCCCATGCCAGTCTAACAGACTAGCAATCGCTGCATCATCAATTATGCCGTTCTCTTTAGACGCTTCAATTAAAGCGCCGAAATTCGTTAAGCTTTGATAGGTAAGTTTTTCCTCACCGAAAGCTTCATCCGCTTTTTCCAATTCGTATGTAAATATTGATACAACCCCTGTTACTTGCACACCTTCTGCATGAAGTGCCGCAGCAGCATTTAAACTGCTTCCCCCTGTGGAAATTAAATCTTCAACGATGATTGCTTTATCTTCCGCTGAGGTTTTCCCTTCAATTTGGCGACTACGACCATGCCCTTTGGCAGACGAACGTATGTAAACCATTGGCAATTGCAAGATATCTGCAACCCAAGCTGCATGGGGAATACCAGCCGTTGCTGTCCCTGCAATTACTGTTGTTTCTGGATAATGTTCGCGTATTAAGCTCGCCAATCCTTCCGCAATTTGCTTTCGGCCTATAGGGTCCGACATCGTTAAACGATTATCACAATAAATTGGAGATTGAATGCCAGATGCCCATGTAAAAGGTTCATTTGGACTCAATTCAACTGCACCGACTCGAAGTAAAATTTTTGCAATTTCTTTCTTATTCATCATCATTCAACCCTTCCCATTGTGCAGTAATGTTTTCATAAGCTGCTCGCGGATCAATCGCATTCGTAATTGCACGTCCCACAACAATATGTGTTGAACCTGAAATTCTTGCTATTTTGGGTGTTGCGATTCTTTTTTGATCATCTGTTTTGCTGTCAGCAAGACGAATACCCGGCGTTACTTTTAAAAATTCATTCCCACATCTTTCAGCAATTACGGCCGCTTCATGAACTGAACAAACAACTCCATCTAATCCAGCTTTTTTCGTCAACTTTGCATAATGCAAGACTGATTGCTTCAATGAAGTATTTATTAATTGTTCACTTCGCATTTGCTGTTCATCAGTTGAAGTAAGCTGAGTGACGGCTATAATTGATGGTCTAGTCATTCCAGCCGGCGTTCCTATATCCAACCCCTCAAGCGCTGCTTCCATCATCGCTCGTCCGCCTGCTGCATGAACATTGACGAGATCAGCTCCATGGCCAGCAAGCACTTCCATCGCAAGCTTTACCGTATTTGGAATATCATGCAGTTTCAAATCAAGAAAAACATTGTATCCACGCAACTTTAACTGTTCAACAATTGCAGGACCTTCTTTATAATAAAGTTGCATGCCTACTTTCACGTTCACATTCCCGTCAAAAGGCTCTAAAAATCTGAACGCTTCTTGAGCACTATGAAAATCGAGTGCAATGATTGGTAAGTGATTCATGAACGGTAACTCCTTCCGACAAGCTCAGAAATATGCTCGACACCTAATTCGTCAAGTTTCGCCGGCAGTTCCTCAATAATCGTAGGACAGACAAAAGGATTCACGAAATTCGCTGTTCCAACCGCTACAGCACTGGCTCCAGCAGATAAAAAGTCGATGACATCTTGTGCATTCATGATGCCGCCCATTCCAATAATTGGAACATTGACAATTTGACTCACTTCATAAATCATTTTTAAAGCAACTGGCTTTACTGCGGGGCCAGATAATCCTCCAGTGACGTTCGCAATAATCGGTTTTCCCGTCTTCTCGTCTAACCGCATGCCAAGCAATGTATTAATCATCGTAATGCCATCCGCGCCGCCTCTTTCAACCGCAAGTGCAATTTCCTTTACATCTGTCACATTCGGTGAAAGCTTTACATAAACAGGAACTTTTGAAACAGCTTTTACAGCTGCTGTTAATTCTTCCGCAATCAACGGATCCGTTCCGAATGTAATGCCTCCTTCTTTCACGTTTGGACAGGAAATATTCAGTTCGAGTGCATGAACATTTGGTGCTGTTGAAATGACTTTCGCAACTTCTACATAATCCGCTGTTTCCGTTCCCGCGACATTCGCAATGATTGGTACATCAAACTGCTCCAACCACGGTAGTTCATTCTCCATGACGCCAGTTAGTCCCGGATTTTGTAAACCGATGGCATTCAGCATGCCGGATGGTGTTTCAGCTACCCGCGGCGTCGGATTGCCAAGTCGCGGCTCAAGCGTTGTCGCTTTTATCATGATTGCGCCGAGTAATGATAAATCATACATTTTTCCATACTCTTGACCAAAACCGAAACAGCCAGAAGCAGGCATAATTGGATTTTTTAATTGTAACCCTGGTAACTCAACCGACAATCGATTCATATCGCAATCACCCCCGCTGGAAATACTGGTCCATCTGAACATACTTTAATATAATTCGCTTCAGCGCGTTCAGTCGTTTTACAAACACAAGCGAAACAAGCACCGACTCCACAACCCATTCGTTCTTCGAATGAAAGATAACCTTTCTTATTCGCATACATTTCTTGCACAGCTTTTAACATTGGCTGTGGGCCACAACTATAATACGTTGCAAATTGCTCACTTAAATTTTCCATAACTGTTGTGACAAAGCCTTCTGTTCCAATCGTACCATCTACAGTTACAATATACGTTTCACCAAGCGCCTTGAATTCCTCTTCATAAAAAACAACATTTTCCGATTGAAAGCCTAGGATATGGACACAAGTTACCCCTTTTGCCGTTAACTGTTTCGATAACTCATAGAGCGGAGGGACCCCAATCCCCCCACCGATTAAATACGCGACTTCTCCCGCTTTGGTTTCCGCAATTGGAAAACCGTTTCCAAGTGGTCCAAGAACGTCAACTCTATCGCCTTCATTTCTTTTCGATAAACTTCTCGTTCCATCGCCTTCCGCCCGGTAAATAATCGTTATCTCATCACTCTCTTGATCAATGGACGCAATCGAAATTGGTCGTCTTAACAACATATCAAATGCCTCACTGACACGAATGTGAATAAATTGGCCAGGTGCCTGGATTTCTTGGACTAGCTTTCCTTGAAGCTTCATCTCGAAAATATTGTGTGCGATTTCTCTCTGGGATTGAACAAGCATCGATTCTTGGATAATCATACAAGGACCTCCTGCGTCTGCTGGCTAGCCATCGGTTCCGCCTGGAATGTCATAGATTCGATCACTCGGAGCATTGCATTTGCCGTATCTAATGATGTAAAGCAAGGAATGCCATTTTCAACTGTTTGACGGCGAATACGGAAGCCATCTCTTTCTGGTTGCTTGCCTTTTGTTAACGTATTAATCACAAGTTGCGCTTCACCTTTTTGAATCACATCGAGTAACGTCGGTCCTTCAGAACCAATTTTATCTACCATATCTACGCGGATCCCTGCTGCCTGCAGTACGTTTGCTGTGCCTTCAGTCGCGAGTATCCGGTAACCAATTTCGGTAAAGCGCTTTGCCATGCCAACAATTTCTTCTTTATCTTTATCTGACACGGTCATGAGAACAGAACCGTATTCTTTAATTTTCATGCCTGCAGCAACTAGTCCTTTATATAGTGCTTTTTCTAGGGTCGTATCTTTCCCCATTACTTCCCCTGTCGATTTCATTTCCGGTCCTAACGTAATGTCTACGCGCCCCAATTTTTCGAATGAAAATACTGGAACTTTTACATAAACGCCTTCCGGAACTTTCGCTAAACCATTCGAATACCCTTGACTTGGTAACGTTTGACCAAGGACTGCTTTCGTCGCAACATTAGCCATTGGTATATTCGTAATTTTACTTAAGAAAGGTACTGTACGACTCGAACGTGGGTTGACTTCAATGACATACACTTCATCATTCGAAATGACATATTGAATATTGAGTAGACCGATAATCTTTAATCCTTGCGCCAATCTTGTTGTATAATCGGTGATTGTTTGAACATGTTTTTGTGATAAATTTTGAGGCGGATAGACAGCAATCGAATCACCCGAGTGTACCCCTGCACGTTCGATATGCTCCATAATGCCTGGAATTAAGACATTTTCACCGTCACTAATCGCATCTACTTCTATTTCAGTACCTGTTAAATAACGGTCAATTAACACCGGATGCTCAGGACTCGCTTCCACCGCATGCTCCATATAATAGATTAGCTCTTCTTCTTTATAAACAATTTCCATGGCACGCCCACCAAGTACGTAGGAAGGACGTACCAATACTGGATACCCAATTTCTGTTGCAATCGCGACCGCCTCTGGTACCGAAACTGCCGTTTTTCCTAACGGTTGCGGTATTTGAATGTCTCTTAAAGCACGCTCAAATTTATTACGATTTTCTGCACGGTCAATATCCTCAAGCGACGTTCCTAATATTTTAACACCCCGAGCCTCTAAACCTTCCGCTAAATTAATTGCCGTTTGTCCTCCAAATTGGACAATGACGCCTTCAGGTTGTTCAAGGTCAATGATGTTCATCACATCTTCTAATGTGAGCGGCTCGAAATAGAGTTTATCTGAAATAGAGAAATCCGTTGAAACTGTCTCAGGGTTATTATTGACAATAATTGCTTCATACCCTGCTTCTTGTATCGCCCAAACAGAGTGAACTGTCGCATAATCGAATTCAACCCCTTGACCAATTCGGATTGGACCTGAACCTAACACGACAACGCTTTTCTTATCCGTTTGAACAGATTCATTTTCCTCTTCATACGTCCCGTAAAAATAAGGGGTATCAGATTCATATTCGCCTGCACAAGTATCTACCTTTTTATAAACTGGTACGATTCCTTGCTCTTTACGGAATTGATAAATCTCTTTCTCGGTAACATTCCAAAGTTTTGCAATCGAAACATCTGCAAAACCCATTCTTTTTGCTTCATATAATACTTCTTCTTTAAATGGATTGCCTTTTACTTTCTCTTCAAAGTTAATAATCTTTTCAAATTTACGCAGGTAGAATTCATTGATCATACTCCATTCATGGAGCGTTTCAATTGAAACACCTCGACGAAGCGCTTCACCAATAAAGAATAATCGTTCATCCCCCGCACGTCGAATTCTTTTTTCAATCCAATCGATATCCATCGTATGACCATCTTTTAAAGATAAATCAAAGAATCCCATCTCTAATGAACGAACAGCTTTTAAAATGGATTCTTCAAAAGTCCGACCAATGGCCATTACTTCTCCAGTCGCCTTCATTTGTGTGCCAAGATTTCGCTTAGCAGATTCAAATTTATCAAATGGCCATCGCGGAATTTTTGTCACGACATAATCAAGTGTCGGCTCGAAGCAAGCATAAGTCGTGCCTGTTACGGGGTTTTTCATTTCATCTAATGTAAGCCCGACTGCAATCTTTGCTGCTAGTTTCGCGATTGGGTAGCCTGTCGCTTTCGACGCAAGTGCCGAAGAACGACTCACTCGTGGGTTGACCTCAATAATATAGTAATCAAAACTATGAGGGTCGAGTGCTAACTGAACGTTACAACCGCCCTCGATTCCAAGTGCGCGAATAATTTTCAAGGAAACATTTCGTAGCATTTGATACTCGCGATCTGTCATTGTTTGACTCGGTGCAGTAACAATGGAATCTCCTGTATGAATGCCGACTGCATCAACGTTTTCCATATTACAAACGACGATGGCATTGTCCTGACTATCTCGCATGACTTCATATTCAATCTCTTTAAAACCTGCGATAGATTTTTCCAATAAACACTGTGTCACTGGACTTGACTTCAACCCATTTGCGACGATTTCTTCAAGTTCTTCATCGTTATGACAAATTCCACCGCCCGTTCCCCCTAATGTAAAAGCAGGACGAACGATGACCGGATAGCCGATTCTTTCTACGAATGCGTACGCCTCATCAATTGTATGGATAATATCACTTTCAGGAACCGGCTCACCAAGTTCATTCATTAATGTTCTAAATAAATCTCGGTCTTCCGCTTGATGGATTGCATCTAATTTTGTACCAAGAATCTCAATGTTTAATTCGTCTAAAATACCTGAATCATGAAGTTCAATCGCCATATTCAACCCAGTTTGACCACCCAGTGTCGCTAGCAGTGCATCTGGACGTTCTTTTCGAATAATCCTACTGACAAATTCGAGTGTAATGGGTTCTATATACACTTTGTCCGCAATTTCTGTATCCGTCATAATGGTAGCTGGGTTTGAGTTAATTAAAATGACACGATAACCTTCTTCTTTTAACGATAAACAAGCTTGTGTACCTGCATAATCAAACTCTGCAGCTTGACCAATCACGATTGGTCCCGAACCGATTACTAAAATAGTTTCTATATCTGTACGTTTAGGCATTGACTTGCTCCTTTCGGCTATTCGAAATCATTAATTTCATAAAGCGGTCAAACAAATGATTGGTATCTTCAGGTCCTGGAGAGGCTTCTGGATAAAATTGAACAGAAAACGCCGCATGAGCTATACTCTCTAAGCCTTCAATTGAATTATCATTCAGTGCGCGATGTGTAACTTGTAAACCTGTTTGTTCAATTGATGTTTCATCAACTGTAAAACCGTGGTTTTGAGCCGTTAACTCCGTTCTACCCGTCTTCAAATCTTTTACTGGAATATTACTTCCACGATGTCCACTCTTCAATTTGACGACTTTCGCACCTAAAGAAATTGCTAATAATTGGTGCCCCATTCCAATCCCGAAAATAGGGGCTTTTCCTAATAATGACTGAATTGTTTCCATGGCACCCTCAACTCGAGCAGGATCTCCTGGTCCATTTGTTAACACGATACCGTCTGGAAATAGAGAAGTAATTTCTTTTGCTGATGTGTGATACGGTACAACAATGACATCACAATCTCTTTTATTTAGTTCTCTTAAAATCCCATGTTTCATACCGTAATCAATTACTACAACGCGTTCACCACGGCCTGGACTTGGATATGGTCGCTTCGTTGAAACTTGTGCCACTAGATTCGTCGGTAATTCAGCCTCTTTTAACAATTGTACTTGTTGATCTACCTCTTCAAACGGCGTGCCCGCTGCTGTTAACATTCCCTTGAGTGCACCTTTTTCCCGAAGAAGTCTAGTTAATTTTCGAGTATCAATGCCTTCAATTCCCGGAATGCCTTTTTGCGTTAATAATTCTCTTAATGTCATGTCACTTCGAAAGTTAGAAGGTTCATCTTCTAATTCGCGAACAACAAGACCATTCATTGCAAGTTCAATAGACTCGAAGTCGTCTCTGTTAATGCCATAATTACCAATGAGCGGATACGTCATGACAAGAATTTGTCCGCAGTTTGAAGGGTTGGAAATCGTTTCTTGATAGCCTGTCATTCCTGTTGTGAAAACCGTTTCTCCAATAGAAGCTTCATCTGAACCAAATGCAATTCCTTCGAAAATTGTCCCATCTTCTAAAATCAGCATTCTTTTCTTCACAGTTCTTCATCCTCCCAGACTATTTTACCGCCGAATATTGTTTTCACCGGCCATCCGAAACACTTCCAGCCATCAAAAGGCGTATTTTTACCACTTGACACAAATGTTGTTCGATCAATGGTTTGCTCTTTATTCAAATCAATTAGCACAAGATCCGCTGGTTCACCGACTGCTAACGTTCCATACGGCAAATTGAATACTTCTGCAGGTTTCTTTGTCATCCAATCAACAAGTTGCGAAAGCGTCCATTGCCCATTCTTTACAAAATTTGTATATAGAAGTGGAAATGCAGTTTCTAGACCTGTAATTCCAAAGGGTGCACTTTTTACACCAGCTGCCTTCTCTTCAGCAGTATGAGGCGCATGGTCTGTTGCGATCAAGTCCAATGTTCCATCAAGTAGTCCTTGTTTAAGTGCTTCTAAATCTTCTTGACCTCGTAAAGGGGGATTCATTTTCCAATCGGCATCGTCCCCTGGAATATCATTTTCCGATAGTAATAAATGATGTGGGCTAACTTCGGCAGTTACATGAATACCGGCTTTTTTGGCATCTCGAATGACTCGGACGGATTCTTTTGTACTCACATGACAAACGTGATAGTGTGCTCCAGCAGCTTCTGCAAGTAGGACATCACGAGCAATATGTACTGATTCTGCAATTGAAGGAATTCCTGGGAGATTTAATTCTTTATTTCGCTTTCCTTCATGAAGTGCACCACCGTATATGAGTGTATTATCTTCACAATGCGCCACGATTGGCATGTCGATTTTCGCTGCATCTTGCATCGCTTCATACATCATGCCCGCTTCTTGGACACCCACCCCGTCATCTGTAAATGCAAACGCCCCGTACTCTTTTAATTCTTCAAGGTTTGTGCGCTCTTTACCTGCCTCACGAATCGTAATCGAAGCATATGGGAGTACGCGAATATGTGCGTTTTGTGCAATTAAATCATTCACATGTTGTAAGTTCTCTTTCGTATCTGGAACGGGTCGAGTATTAGGCATTGCGCAGATTGTTGTATAACCGCCTTTTGCAGCAGCCAATGTGCCAGTTTCAATTGTTTCTTTATGTTCTCCGCCTGGTTCACGTAAATGAACATGGACATCGATAAATCCAGGTGCAAGGAAAAGTCCTGTTCCTTCGATCACCTTAGATGATTCAACGGAAAGATTTTCACCAATCTCCGAGATTTCTTGATTGTTAATTCGAACATCCCTTACGACTAACTGTCCTGCTTCATCTAATAATTGAACCCCTTGAATGATTTTCCCCATGTTATTTCCTCCCATTTAGTACTGCTTCTAATACTGCCATACGTACGTAAACACCATACTCCATTTGTTTGAAAATTCGAGACTTCGAACATTCTATTAATGCCTCATCGATTTCTACTCCTCGATTGAAAGGCGCTGGATGCATAATGATGGCATCATCTTTCATCATTTTCGCACGTTCTAATGTTAGTCCGTATTTTTCGTGGTAACCTTGTTTTGTAAATGTCATTTTTCCATCATGTCGCTCATGTTGCACGCGTAAAAGCATAATGACATCGCTATGTAAAAGTTCTTCTGTCCATTCAGAAGTTGAATCAAATTCCCCAGCCCACTCTTCCGGGCATAAATAGGTCACGTCTGCACCAAGTCGAGTCAGTGTATCCGCGTTAGATCTTGCCACTCGACTATGGCCAATGTCGCCTGCTATCACTATCTTTAATCCTTCGAAACTTCCAAATTCTTCTCGAATTGTAAACAAATCCAATAGAGATTGCGTAGGATGTTGGCCGGATCCATCACCACCGTTGATGATTGAAACATTTGTTTTCCCAATCAAATGCTCATAATACCCTTCATCGGAATGACGGATGACGAGTGCGTCTACACCGATTGCTTCAAAAGTTTTGACAGTGTCATATAACGTTTCTCCCTTTAACGTACTAGAGAAGCCAGACTCAAAAGGAACAACATCTAATCCGAGTTTTCGTTCTGCTACTTCAAAGCTAATCTTCGTTCGCGTACTCGGTTCGAAAAATAAATTACTGACTGTATATTTCCCGGGCAATTCTCTCGCCCCATATTTATGGAAATTTCGAGCTCTATCTAATAGTGCGATAATTTCTTGTTCAGATAGCCATGTTGTCGATACTAAATGGTCCATTTGAATCCCCTTTCTGGCTGAGCAAAGTATGAGCAAAGTGGCGATAAAGCCACTTTACTTCTATACAAATTTGAATCAATTCACATTCATTTGTTAATCTTTTACATCCGTCAATTTTTGCTCATCTTTTCCAGGTAAAAGTAAGTTTAACAATACACCAACAATTGCTGCGAGTGCCATTCCCTCTATCGAGAATGTATCACTAAATTTGATTGTTGCTCCACCAATCCCAATGACAAGGATGACTGAAGCGATCACTAGATTCCGTTGTTTTCCGAAGTCAATGTTATGGTCTACGAACATTCTTAAACCTGATGAAGCGATAATTCCAAATAGTAATATTGAAATGCCGCCAAGTACTGCTGTAGGTATCGTTGCAATAATTGCCATGACTTTTCCGAAGAAAGAGAAGATAATCGCAAACACCGCTGCACCTAAAATCACATACACACTATACACACGCGTAATTGCTAGTACGCCTATATTTTCACCATATGTCGTTTTTGGAGGTCCACCAACCAGTCCACTAATAAGTGTTCCAATTCCATCCCCTAGTAATGAACGGTTCAATCCAGGATTTTGTATATAATCTCTGTCAACAATTCGTCCGAGTACAAGTTGGTGTCCAATATGCTCTGAAATGGTCACAATCGCTATTGGAACCATGACCGCCAACAAGGTTGGCGTTACTACAAATTCATAATCTACCCCTGGAATTAACATCTCAGGAAAGACAAACCACTTTGCTTCTTTTACTGCTGTGAAATCTAAAATTCCGATAAATGAGGAATAAATATATCCAACAACGATACCAATAAGGATTGGCATTAAACTGACAACGCCTCTGAAAAACATGATACAAATAATCGCGGAAACCAACGTAACAAGTGCAGCTGAAAAATGGAGTAAGCTGTAAACTGATTCGCCTTCAACTTGAATCGTACTCGCCATTCCTACCGCTGTCGGTGCGAGTGCCAGACCGATAACCATAATGACTGGTGCAACCACAATAGGAGGTAAAATTTTCATGATCCATTCATAACCTGTTTTCCATATAATAAGTGAAACGATCGCGTACACAAGCGCAACGAACATACTTCCAATCATTGCACTTCCAACTCCGCCGGATACCGTAGCAATTTGAATCGGTATAATAAAGGCAAATGAGGAGCCTAAGTAGGCTGGAACTTGAAACCGAGTCACGATGATAAAAATTATCGTGGCAATTCCACTTGTTAATAGTGCAATCGCTGGGCTTAGCCCTACTAGCTGTGGCACTAGAATTGTTGCGCCAAACATCGCGAACATATGTTGCATACTAAGTGTTAACCATTTACCTGCTGTTGGTTTTTCATGTACATCTAAAACTTTACCTTCCATAATTCAAAAACTCCTCTTTCCTATTTCGTATGAATTGTGACACTGTCTTTCGAATCTGTTTCAAATACACTCACTACGACCAACTCTTCATCTGATGTCGGAATATTTTTCCCTACAAAGTCTGGCCGTATCGGTAACTCGCGATGCCCTCGGTCTACAAGTACAGCTAACTGTATTTGTGCAGGACGTCCTAAGTCAATCACTGCATCCATCGCCGCCCTGACTGTTCGTCCCGTATATAACACGTCATCCACCAAAACGACTTTTTGATCTGTTACATCATGAGTAATATCTACCTGGTGTACATGGGGCTCTTTATCTTCGTGCTTTGTTAATAAATCATCACGATATAAAGTAATATCAAGTTCCCCTGTTTTAATTTTTCTCCCTTCAATTCGCTCAATTCTTTCTGCTAATCGAGTAGCTAAGTACGCTCCCCTCGTTTTAATCCCTACGAGAATCACATCTTCAATCCCTTTATTCCGTTCAATAATTTCGTGGGCAATTCGTGTTAATGCACGTCCAATCGATTGTTCATCTAGAATTTTTGCTTTTTCAGTCATTCTTATTCCTCCTTCTTCAGTTTGCCGTAAAAGTTTGCACACTCACTAATCTTTCCAATTACACAACAAAAAACCTCCCTGCCATTTATGGCGGGAGGTATACGTGCAGAAAAATTGTACAGTAAAATAGGCATAACTGTGCCTCTGTACGTTCCGTGCAACCTTCCCAGCCTCTCTGGACTGTACTTAAAGGTGTCGCTTATTCAATTTTCCTTTTCTATCGACTTCTATATCGATTAAGGACACACTCATTTTCAATCTCACAGGATTTTAAATGGGTGCTTTTCAATTGCTTGATTGTAGTATACCTCTATCACTTTCTATTTGTCAACACTATTTCGCACTTCGTTTAATAATGTCTGAAAATCTTCTGGAGGCTCTACTGTAAATTCTACATACTCATTCGTTCTAGGATGCGTAAAGCCTAACGTTCCTGCATGTAAGACTTGTCCCCCAAATGGGATTGTATTTTTCAGTCCGTACTTTGGATCTCCAACGAGTGGATGACCGATATACTCCATATGAACTCGAATTTGATGTGTTCGGCCCGTTTCCAGTTCACACTCCACTAGTGTATAATCCTTAAATCGTTCAACTATTTTAAAATGAGTGACCGCATCTTTTCCACGTTCAGTTACGGTCATTTTTTGACGGTCAATTTCGTCCCTGCCAATTGGCGCATCTATCGTTCCATTATTATGCGGAATATGTCCATGAACGAGTGCCAAGTATACCCTTTTCACTGATTTCTCTACAAGTTGATCGACTAACGAAACATGTGCTATATCATTTTTGGCAACCATTAAAAGTCCTGAGGTATCTTTGTCGGTTCGATGCACAATTCCCGGTCGTAGGACACCATTAATCCCCGACAAGTCTTTACAATGATACATTAGACCATTTACCAATGTACCTGATGCATGCGCTTTTGCAGGATGTACGACCATTCCACGTGGTTTATTAACAATTAAAACATCTTGATCTTCATAAATAATTTCTAAATTTAAATCTTCTGCAATAATATTCAGTTCTTCTGGCTCGGGTTCGTCAATGACTATACAATCATTTTCTCTCACTCGATAGTTAGGTTTGACTGCTTGATCATTCACAAGAATATTCCCATCTTTTATCCATTGTTGGATTTGTGTTCGAGATATTTCTGGACGATTCATCGTAATGACTCTATCAAGACGAGTTCCCGCTAATTCTTCTTCAATTTCAATCCGGTTAACTTCCATTTATGACACCTTTTTTCTATTCTTTTTTTCATCCAATAAAACATGAATGATGAGTAGAGCAACGCCGATAGATAAAGCTGCATCAGCCACATTAAAAATCGGAAAATTATATTGAATGATTGGGATTAAAACGCTAATGAAATCGACGACTTCCCCCATCAACAATCGATCAATAAAATTACCAATCGCCCCACCAAGTAACAACATTAAACTTATACTAAATAATCGATGACCTCTTGCTTCTTTATGAAAGTAATAAATAAGTCCGATAACAACTACGACGGTGACGATGTAAAACAACCACATTTGCCCTTGCAACATCCCCCAAGCGGCGCCTCGATTGCGATGTGAAAGCAATGAGATGTATGGCTCCATAATGCCAATTCTTTCCCCAAGCTCCATATTTTTTACGACGAGCCATTTCGTCAATTGGTCGATTGCTATGACGATAGCTGCCAATGCATAATAAATAAACAATTCCTTTAACCCCCGTCCGACAGTTTACACGTTTATTTTATCATAATGAAAGAGACAGTTGTAGCAATCTTCTTAGTAAGAATGCCACAACTGTCTCACAGTTTAACCCTTGAGTCAATTTCATAATGACCTTATTCTGCTACATCGACGCAACATATAGTTCGAGAATGGTCCAACTCGACTATATGTTGTGGTGATGTAGCAATAAAATCCTATTATGAAATTGACTTAGATAGAATTATGCATAATGATTTTTTACAACATCCGCACAACGAGCACAGATTTCCGGGTGTGTTTCGTCGCTTCCAACTGTTTCAGAAATCGTCCAGCAACGGTCACATTTCTCGCCATCTGCCTCTTCAACAAGTACGCTTACTGCGTCAAGTTGAAGCGCTTCTGCTGACGCTGAAGTAGCTTCCCCTTCTACAAATTTCGAAACAATAAAGAACTGGCCATAATTGACATCATCTAATTTGAACACATCTTGTAACTGCTCCGGAACGTAGACCGTCACTTTCGCCTCAAGTGATTTTCCAATCCCTTTTTCGTTACGCGCCACTTCTAAAGCTTTCAAGACATCATCACGGATCAGCATTAACGTTGCGAAACGCTCTTTCAACGCTTGTGCTTGTTCACCAAGATCCTCTGCTTCCGGCATATCGGTTAATTGAGCACTTTCTTCTTCAACATGTTCCAAATGCGCCCACATTTCATCAGCCGTATGCGGTAAAATTGGCGTTAATAATTTCACTAACGCTAGTAATGTATCATACATAACCGTCTGCATCGCACGACGATGTGGATGCTCTTTATTTTCAATATACACAACGTCTTTTGCAATATCGAGGTAGAACGAGCTTAAAATTCCTGTACAGAAATTGTTTACCGCGTGATAAACCCCTGCAAATTCATAACGGTCATATGCTGCCCGAACTTCTTTAATTAATTCTTGAAGTTTTACATATACATACTGATCAACAGGACGTAAATCTTCAAACGCAATGCGATCTGTATTCGGGTTAAAGTCCGATGTATTTCCGTGAATGAAACGGAAAGTATTACGAATTTTACGATATACTTCTGAAACTTGTTTAAAGTTCGAATCAGAAACGCGTACATCTGCCGTATAATCTACAGAAGAAACCCAAAGTCTTAAAATCTCCGCACCAAATTGGTTCATCACTTTTGCTGGTACGATTACGTTTCCAACTGACTTACTCATTTTATGACCTTTACCATCAAGCGTAAATCCATGGCTTAGTAGACCTTTGTAAGGCGCATGTCCGTTAATTGCTACACTTGTTGTCAATGAAGAGTTAAACCATCCACGATACTGGTCAGATCCTTCTAAATACAAATCTGCTGGATAAACAAGGTCTTCTCTTTCCTCTAATACACCTTGGTGAGAAGATCCTGAGTCAAACCAAACGTCCATAATGTCAGTTTCTTTCGTAAACTCGCCGTTTGGACTACCTTCATGTGTAAAGCCTTCTGGCAATAAATCTTTTGCTTCTCTCTCAAACCAAATATTCGATCCATGTTCACGGAATAATTGAGATACATGCGCAATTGTTTCATCTGTAATAATGGATTCTCCATTTTCCGCGTAAAACACTGGAATTGGAACACCCCACACACGTTGACGTGAGATACACCAATCACCGCGGTCACGAACCATATTATGCAGACGTGTTTCTCCCCATGATGGTGTGAACTGTGTTTCTTTAATCGCACCGAGCAACTCCTCACGGAAAGATTCAATTGACGCAAACCATTGCGCCGTTGCACGATAAATAACTGGCTTTTTCGTACGCCAATCATGTGGATAGGAGTGTGTGACAAATGCTAATTTTTCTAATGCATTTGCCTCTTCAAGTGCTTCACCGACTGCTTTGTTTGCATCTTCGTAAAATAGACCCGCGAATCCTGGCGCTTCTTCAGTCATAACCCCTTTACCATTCACTGGGCAAAGTGCATCAATGCCATACTCTTTAGAGACGTAAAAGTCTTCTTCACCATGTCCAGGTGCAGTATGAACGCAACCCGTTCCTGCATCCATTGTGACATGATCACCAAGCATAATGAGGGAGTCACGGTCATATAAAGGATGCTTTGCAACAATACGATCTAGTTCCGCACCTTTAACTACTTTTTCTACCGTGTAATCTTCCCAGTCAACTTCATTTGCAACAAACGACAGTAAATCTTCAGCAATTAGAAATTTCTTTTCTCCAGCTTTGACAACGATGTAGTTATACTCCGGATGAACAGTAATTCCTAAGTTAGCTGGAATCGTCCAAGGCGTTGTCGTCCAAATTAAGAAATGTACATCTTCAGCAATAACACCGCGCCCATCTTTAATCGGGAAACTGACATAGATCGATGGTGAACGTTTATCTTTATATTCAATTTCTGCTTCAGCTAATGCAGATTCACTTGATGGCGACCAGTATACTGGCTTCAATCCTTTATAAATATAGCCTTTTTTCGCCATTTCTCCGAACACTTGAATTTGACGTGCTTCGTACTCAGGTGTCAGTGTAATGTACGGATTCTCCCAGTCTCCTCGAACACCCAGACGTTTAAACTGCGTGCGTTGGCTATCGATTTGCTCATATGTATACTCTTCACACATACGACGGAACTCTGCTGTAGAATGTTCTTGACGTTTCACACCTGTATTCACAAGCGCTTGCTCAATCGGCAGTCCATGCGTATCCCATCCTGGAACGTATGGAGCATGATAGCCAGTCATTGACTTATGACGGACAATCATATCTTTCAACACCTTATTTAACGCGTGCCCCATATGAAGGTCACCATTCGCATATGGCGGTCCATCATGCAATACAAAAAATGGTCTCCCTTTTGTTCTTTCTTGGACTTTCGTGTAAATATCCATTTCATCCCATTTCGCCTGCATTTCTGGTTCCCTGTTCGGTAAATTACCGCGCATTGGAAACTTCGTCTTTGGCATTAATAACGTATCTTTATAATCCATTCAAAAATCCTCCTTAAAATAATTGGACGTAATCGCATCATACGTTGATGATCCTATTTCAAAATAACGAATAAGTTCTATCGCTTTAATAGCTTGCTTGAGAGAAAAAATCTTATTAAAGATAATTTTCCACAAAAAAATCCCCATCCCTAAAAAGGGACGAGGAATTAGACTCGCGTTACCACCCTACTTGCAGCAAAAAAACATTTTGCTACCGCTTAAGTCGCCATAACGGAGGCTAACCGGGAATACGTACTCCATTCCGTAATCCAGCTCAAGAGTGATTTTCATTTCCTGATGTTTAACTAGGCTCTCACTATCCCTAACTCGCTTTGTAATAAAACAGGAAAATACTGTCTCTGTCCATGCTATTATAAATCGATTCAAATTTATCTTGTATTATATGCTTATCATTATAATTGTGAAACTAAAATGAGTCAAGTTTAAGAATTCTTTATCATTATAGGCGAAGTCTATAAAATTTAAACCTCTTCTCCTGCAAGTTCTTGAACTTGTTCTACATCAATCTCATATTCAAGTAAATTATCCCAATCGTCTGCATTCACTAATTCCAGTTGCGCTTCAATTAACATTTTAAAACGATTGCGGAACACTTTAGATTGCTTTTTCAAATCTTCAATTTCCAACGAAATTTTTCGTGCACGTGACAAAGCTTCATTAACAATACGGTCAGCATTTTTTTCCGCTTCTTTAATAATCAATTTTGATTCTTTCATCGAATTCCTACGAACATCCTCCGCAGCTTCCTGGGCTGTAAGAATTGATTTTTGTAACGTTTCTTCTATCGTATTAAAATGCGTAATTTGCACCTGCGTTTGTTTTAGTTCGCTTTTAAGTGTTTTATTTTCTTCAATGAGGTTTTCATAATCCTTCATTACTTGCTCTAAAAACTCATTGACCTCATCTTCGTCATATCCACGCCATTTACTACTAAATTCTTTATTATGTATATCAAGTGGTGATAAAGCCATCTAAAATACCTCCTCTTACATTGTACTTCTCATTATACATATAAACGTTGTCGATTACAGCTGTTTTCTGTATTTTCACATACAATAAACCGTAAAATCATTCTAATTTCCCAGTAATCAGACGAATTTTGTCTTTTCTAGTTCTCCCTTCAATCGATATGATTTTAAATCGACCAAATCCACGGATAGATAAGACGTCTTCCTCAAATAATTCCATTGCTACATCGCTTTGAGACACCCAATTCACGCGTACTTTATCACTACGGACTAATGAAACCGCTTTTTGTCTAGACATATTTGTAATGGCAGCGATGACAGCATCTAAACGCATCGAACTGACCACTTGTAGCGACTCTATCCACGTATCTGCAGAAACTAATATATCGGAGTCATCCGCAATTTGCGTGACAGAGATTTTTGCTTTGCCAATCGAAGTAAAATTCGCAACGATATAATCCTTTAACTCGGCCGTCACTGCAAATTGAACTTCTTCATCACGAAATTGAATGTCCCCAAACTTCCCACGGTCAATGCCGAGCGACATGAGCGATCCAAGTACATCTTTGTGTGCTAACGTTATAAATTTAGAAGCATAATTAATCTTAAAAACAGTTACGCGATAATCTTCTTTGGTCGGTTCATAGTAATTCGGGTAAATGAGCACCCTCATTCTTTCAGCATTCGAAAATGCACCATGCGCCGAAACAAGTAAATCGCTTCCACTGGCTAAAGACTGTACTATATAACGCTCTCTAGGGTTGAGATAATCAGTTAGTTTAGGCACATATAAGTTTTCAACTTCCCTAATCCAACCAATCACAGTTTCTATAAACGGTTGTTCGTCTTTTCTAAAATGTTGAAGTATCGACTCCATGCTCATTCTCCTTACGAAAATTCATGCAATCATAAACAAAAATATCTGCAGACAAAGTTTCAATAACCTTGTCTACAGACTAGAACAGTCAATTTATATTTTACAGTAATGCATTAATCATCATTTGAAATACGTTAGACACTCCGGCGGATATGAAGCGTAACGCAAATATCGCGATGATTGGCGATAAATCAATCATACCGAGTGGTGGAATAAACCTTCTGAAAAATGATAAATAAGGTTCAGCTAATGTACCGATAAATCGACCAAATGCATTTTCTCGCATGGATGGGACCCAGGACATTAAAATATAAATAATTAAAATAAAACTATAAATGGAGATTGCATTTTTTATAAATCCATGCAATAACAGTAAAATGTCGATCATTGTAAAACATACACCTCATTCAGTTTCTATTGTTCAAAATAATCGGATATAGCACCAGCAACTTCTACGTTTTCCGGTACACAGAGAAAGATATCTGTTCCGATTCGCTGAATGTCTCCACCAAGTGCATAAACCGTGCCGCTTAGAAAATCTATAATTCGTACCCCTTGATCGCGCTCGATACGTTGTAAATTTACCACGACTGCTCTTTTGTTTTTCAAATGCTCTGAAATGTCTTGTGCTTCTGCATACACACGTGGCTCAGCCAGGACAACTTTGGAAGATTTCTGAGCACTTTGCAAGCTAACGATTCGCGGAGATGTTTGTTCATCTCTTACTGGATCAGGCTTACGATTTTTTGTCCTCTTAGGTCTCTGTTGTTCGGTCATCATCGGGCGGCGTACTTCACTTTTAGACTGTTGTTGTGGCTGTTGTTTAGCTTCCTTTAGTTCCTCTTCTTCCTCATCAAGATAAAACCAGTTTTGGAATTTGTTTTTTAAACTCATCAGTCTCCCTCGCTTTCCTCTCCGACTAGTGCTGTTCCAATTCTTACGTATGTTGCTCCCTCTTCAATTGCAATCATATAATCATTTGACATCCCCATAGACAGTTCAGTGCAAGGAGCATGTGCTAAATTTAAAGTTTGAATTTGATTACGCAGTTCTCTCATTTTCTTGAAGATCGCTCGAATTTCTTCTTCGTCTTCAGTATTCGGCGCCATTGTCATAAGTCCAACTACTCGTATTTTATCGTATTCCGCCAATTCTTCTATAAAGCTTGTCAACTCATCAGGCGTCAAGCCAGATTTTGATTCTTCACCGGAAACGTTTACTTGTATGAAGCAATCTACTTGTTCTGTGGCACGCTTTTGAATTTCTTTAGCGATACTCATTCTACTTAATGAGTGGATGTGGCTAACCTTATCAATAATATCTCGGACCCTTCTACTTTGAAGGTTCCCAATAAAATGCCAGTTCACATTATCTGAAACTTGTTCTAGTTTTTGTGTTAAACCATCTGGACGATTTTCTCCAAGATGCTTAAATCCTGAATCAATTACTTGTTTTGCTCGTGTCGAAGAAACACCTTTCGTAACAGCGACAACATGAACATCGGAACGATTTCGCCCAACTTTGTCACAAGAAGTTTGAATGTTTTTTTCGATTTGTTGTATACGTTGTTGAAGTTTGTTCATTCTAATCACTACTTTTCATATATCATTCCTTTTATTGTAGCAATGAAAAACATACTAATCAATATAAATCATTCTTTTTGCTCTTTCTTTCCTACTAAAACGATATCTTTTCCAATTACTGTAATATCTGAAACCCGAACTTTTTTCACGTCATTTTTCTTTGAATCAAAAAATAAAGCCCTTTCACCGCCGCCGATATGAAATGTTTCTATTTTTCCATTTTTGACGTCGATTGTTGCATCTTGCACGTATCCAAGAAAAGAACCTCTCGTCGCATCGATGACTTCCTTTTTTTGTATCTCAGAAAATTTCATAACATCGCTCCTTTTTACCACCATATGCATAAGAATAGATATTGAAAACCGTTAACACAACGATGAAAATAAAAAAGCGCAATGCAACCGATGTGCACTGCGCGTTAACTTTGAATTAGTTAATTTTCTTCCATGCCCTCACGAATAATTTTCACCGCATTTTTTTCTAATCTAGAAATTTGGGCTTGTGATATTCCCATCTCTTTTGCTATTTCTGTCTGTGTTTGCCCGAGATAAAAACGTTTATTCAAAATAGATTGTTGTCGCTCGTCCAATTCAGTCATCGTTTCTTTTACTGACACATAAGTTAACCATCGATCTTCTGATATAGTTTTATCTTGTAACTGGTCCATTAAAAATACAGGGTCTCCCTCTCCACTATTCATCGGTTCGTGAAGAGACATTGGGTCTTGTATAGCGTCTAGTGCATACAGAATATCATCCGCTGGGATTTCAATTATCTCTGACAAGTCAGATAGCTTTGGTTCATGTTGATGTTCATTAATAAACTCTTCCCTAGCTCTCATCGCTTGGTAAGCAATATCTCGAAGCGATCTTGAAACTCGAATTGCATGATGGTCACGGAGATGTCTTTTGATTTCTCCTAATATCATTGGAACAGCGTACGTTGAAAATCGGACATTATGTTTTAAATCAAAGTTGTCAATCGATTTTAATAAACCGATACATCCAACTTGAAACAAATCATCTGCCTGCTCGCCGCGATAAATAAATCGCTGAACCAAGCTGAGAACTAATCTCAGGTTTCCAATCACCAGTTCTTCTCTTGCAGACTCATCGCCGTTTTGTAATCGCACAAATGTCTCTCGCATTACTTCATTAGATAGTAACGGTAATTCAGACGTATCGATTCCACATATTTCAACTCTTGTACGTACCATTCTTTATTCCTCCGCATTCTTTAGATGACTGTATCGATAGTCTATCCGCAGCGGTGTGGAATATGCGCAAAACATTTCCTCCAATTTCAACCATTATGCAATTGGATGATTTAACATTTCCCGTAGTTCAATAATAATTTTCTTTTCTAATCGAGAGATGTATGACTGGGAAATGCCAAGCATTTCAGCGACTTCTTTTTGAGTCATTTCGGTTTTTCCAGTTAAACCGAAACGGCATGCCATAATATATCTTTCTCGATCATTCAATGTCTTAACAGCTTCAATCATATGCTGTCTTTCAATTTTTCTCTCCACGTTATCTATAATAATTGTCGCTTCGGTTCCCAATATATCAGATAGTAATAATTCATTTCCATCAGCATCCGAGTTTAATGGTTCATCGAAAGAGATTTCCGATTTTGTTCGATTCGTTTTACGAAGATGCATTAAAATTTCATTTTCAATACACCGTGAAGCATACGTAGCTAACTTAATATTTTTATCAGGCTTAAATGTTTCAATTGCTTTTATAAGTCCAATTGCACCAATACTAATTAGATCTTCAATATGCGTATTCGTATTATCAAATCGACGGGCAATATACACAACGAGGCGTAAGTTTTTTTCAATTAACGTGTCTCGCGCTTCCATGTCACCTTCCATAAACGCACGAATCGTCTCAGCCTCTTCCTCTCGTGTAAGCGGTTTCGGAAGTGAACCATGTCCTCCAATATAGTACGTACCATTTTTGCCTCTGAAAAATGAAGCGATAATCGTCATCCATTTTTTAATTTCATTTAGCATGTTCTTTTCTCCTTTCGCCTATTATTTTTTCCATGGCAGAGACATGTAAAATCACATGAGCACCTTCGGGATAACGGCGGTCTTCTTTTGTTATAACGATAAAACCTTGATCGAGCTTGCCACCTCCTTCGATTGACCAGTCATCATATTTAATACCAACTGCCCATGATTTGCCTTGTACAGTCAATAACCTGACAAGACGGAGTTCTTTCCTATATACCTCAGGAAAGTCTACCAGTGTAGATGGTCCTTGTGGATTCCATGAGAATAAAGCTTTTTTTAATGAATGAGGAATATAATTCTCTACTGCATGTAATGCAATGAAATGAACTGGATAACCTGATAATGGCTCAGTACAGCTATTTCCTGAATCTACAAAAACTGTTAACGGAATTTCGCTCCCCCAAATATGGAGGGTTGAATTGGCAAGAAGCTCTGAGACGTGTTGCGAAGTACGCACATCAAGCCATTTTATTTTTATAAGATAAAGCGCAAAATAAGCAATCCCTGCATAGATAATAACTGCTTGATAACCACCTAAAATTCGGACATTGTATTGTAACGCTGTCAATAATCCACCTGCAAATAGCGTACCAATTAGCACCATTGAGGCTGATTTTTTCCAAGGTTCAAATGACTTGCCGAAAGCAACAACTGTCATACTTATAAAAGCGACAAGAATTGTCCAAAATGAAACTGGGAAAAAAACAACTGGTATCGCACCGACAAAGGAAGCTAAACAGAGCCGAGCAAGACCAATTTTCACATTTTGCATTTTATTTGCGAATGACAAAATCGTAAAGTTAAATACCATATTCAATCCGATAATCAGCTCGCCATACATAGAATGTCCTCCCTCGTACTAAAGATAGCACGCAACCTATAAAATGTTTGTCGGTTTGGGTACTTTTAATAAAAAAAGGTTCGACAATTTCCATGTTGAAAATATATGTATAGCGCCCAGATTACATGAGTAAAATGACGGACAAATTTTACAATTATCTTTTCACCGGCATACCAAAGCAGAATAAGTGTAGTTTTTGTAGAGTCAAGAAATTTATGTTGCGAAATCATAAAAAATTATCTCAGTTCATATAAAAAAACATTCCATCAACGGAAAAACCATTGATAGAATGTTTAAATGTTTATATTTATCTACGGCGACGGTTTCTTAAAAATGTCGGAATATCTAAACCATCATCCGCTTGATTATTTTGTTGCGCATGAATTGGTTCCGGTTCAGGTTGCTTATATTGCTCCTGTTCCTCACGACGACGCTCCATCGGACGTTCTACTTGTTGTTCACGAGCAGGTGATTGTGCACGATTTTGAGCGTTTCCACCAATTCCTGTACCTCTTGTAGGTCTTGCTGAAATTAATTGCTCTTCTGTAAATCCTGTTGCAATCACAGTAACAATAATTTCGTCTTTCAAATTATCATTAATTACGGAACCGAATATCATATTGACATCTTCATCAGATGCTGATGCAACAATATCTGCTGCTTCTTGTACTTCAAATAAGCTTAAATTGGATCCTCCTGTAATGTTCATGAGGACGCCTTTAGCACCGTCAATGGACGTTTCTAGTAGTGGACTGGAGATTGCTTTCTTCGCTGCTTCAGATGCTCGGTTCTCGCCAGTTGAAATCCCGATACCCATAAGTGCAGAGCCTTTATTAGACATAATTGTTTTCACGTCTGCAAAGTCTAGGTTGATCAGTCCTGGGACTGCAATTAAATCTGAAATACCTTGTACACCTTGACGTAGAACGTTATCTGCTTCACGGAATGCTTCAAGCATTGGTGTATTCTTGTCAACGATTTCAAGTAGTTTGTCATTTGGAATGACAATTAATGTGTCTACGGAATCTTTCATCGCTGTTATTCCACCAATTGCTTGTGTTTGACGCTTTCGGCCCTCAAACGTAAACGGTCGCGTCACAACACCAACTGTTAATGCGCCCAAATCTTTTGCAACTTGCGCGATGACGGGTGCTGCTCCTGTTCCTGTACCTCCACCCATTCCGGCAGTAACGAATACCATATCTGCACCGCGTAGCGCTTCTTCGATTTGTTCTCTACTTTCTTCTGCTGCTTTCTTTCCAACTTCCGGGTTTGCTCCTGCCCCGAGTCCTCGCGTTAACTTTGTTCCAATTTGTAATTTCACTTCAGCTTCAGATAGATTAAGCGCTTGTGCATCTGTATTTACAGCAATAAACTCGACACCTTCTACTCCATGCTCAATCATTCGGTTTACTGCATTATTTCCACCACCACCAACGCCGATTACTTTAATGACGGCAAGTTGGTCAATATTCGTATCAAAATCCAGCATTTTCTCTCCTCCTAAATTTTACTTCCATATATGTTTGCTCATTCTATCAATCTCTAACATTATTCAAAGAAGTTATTAAATACTTTTCTCGCTTTAGACATAAAGCTTTCCTTTTCTACGTGCTCTCTGTTCGTCTGTTTTTGCGCTTTTGCTTGTGCAAATGAATGGTCATCACTTGTACTTACAGCTGGTTCATCAGAAATTGAACCAAAGAACTCTTCTTGCATATGCGCATATCGAATTAGACCAACTGCTGTTGTATACATCGGTTCACGTACACCGATGTATTCAGGTGTATGAATACGAACTCTCGATTTCAGGACATGGCGAGCGAGTGGAAGCATTCCTTCAATCTTCGTAATGCCTCCTGTTAGGACGACGCCGCCTGGTAAATCTTTAATCCCCATCTTAAATAACTCTTCTAAGACAAGGTCGAAAAGCTCTTCTAATCGAACACCAATGATTTCCGATATGTATCGTTGACTGTATTGTTCTTTAGAATCTGCACCAATCACTGGCACTTCGAATAAATCATCATCTGAAGCATCGTCATAAAAAGCATGTCCAAACTTATGCTTTATTTTTCTTGCTTGTTCGGTAGGTGTCTTTAACACAATTGATAAATCTTTTGTTACGTGGTCTCCTCCTATTGGCAGTACACTAGTTGCCATGAGTCGATCATCACCGAAAATAGCAATCGTCGTTGAGCCTCCACCGATGTCAATAAAAGCTGTCCCATGATTCATTTCATCGTCCGTTAGCGCAAACGTTCCTGCTGCAAGAGGCTGTAAATAAATTTCTCGAATTGTTAAGCCCGCACGTTCAACACATCGTAAAATGTTATGAACAAGTGTTTTAGACGTCGTAATCAATGTTCCATCCATTTCTAATCGAACACCAATCATACCGCGAGGATCGGTAATTTCCCCGTAATCATCAACGATAAATTGCTTTGGAATAATATTCACAATTTCCCGTTCGGGTGGAACAGACATCACTTGTGCTGACTGCATCACACGATCAAGATCATCATCGGTAATTTCCCGATTCTCAGAATTAACTGCAACGACTCCTTTAACATCTTGTAAAGTGACACCGTTAGCAGGAATCCCTACTACCACTTCATGTATTGCCATCCCTGTCATTCTTTCGGCTTGGTCAACCGCTTTTTGAATCGACTCTACAGTCGCATCAATATCAATAATCGTACCCCTACGAATTCCTGAAGACTGAACATTCCCTACTCCAATGACGTGAAGGGTTTCACCATCTACTTCCCCAATCAACACTTTAATTGACGATGATCCAATATCTAATGAAACATATAGTTCAGATTGGCTCAATGACTGACACCTCCAAATTTAAAGCTTATCTTCCATTCTATTTCATTATAACCATATTGTCTAAATTTTTTCGACATCGGGTATTCAAATCCTTTCATTCATTCGTATTTCCGGTCGCACTTTTACTTCTATCAGTCCATTTTGCGAGTAATATTCTTCGGATGACAGCAATATTTTGAAAAAGCCGAACAGCAAATGCAAAGATTGCTGCAAGATATAAGTCAAGTCCGAGATGAACCCCTAAAAACGCAAGTCCAACTGCTAGAGCGATATTAAAGAAAAATCCTGTTACGAAGATTTTATCATCATATACTTGCTGTAGGCTAGCACGCATTCCCCCAAATAAGGAGTCAAGGGCAGCTAAAATAGCAATTGATAAATAGTTACTGTAAACTTGCGATACTTGTATGTCTGATAAAAGACCAAATGTTACACCTAATATAAGGCCAAGCAAGGGTAGCCACATCGTTATTCCCCTTTCGGCAATTCATTTAAGTACAAATTTTTAACGCTTTCTTTCCAACCTCTAATTTTCACACTGTTTACAGGTTCTCCAACTCTTAACACTAAATCATCTAAATAAAAATCATCATGAATTGCAGATGCCTGCAATGTGTTATACACCATTTCACTATCCTTAGAAGTGTCTGTAATCACTTTTATAGTAAACGGTGGCGAGGCAACATTTAATCCATTGACAGTCGTAAAGCCATTGATATCTCGAATTGCACTTAAGGAGGTATATCGTTTACCATCGATTTCCAATGCCCGCCATTTCACACGGTTTAATTCATTGACAAAGCGCGTCAAAAGATCTGGCGATATACTTGTAATACCGATACCTAGCGCAATACTTTCTGGAGACGGTTCAACTTCAATGACCAATCCAGGCCCCTCTGTGTCTGTCATACCAGCTTGTGCGTGTAGTTTTTCTACAGTTTCTTTAAGTGCTTGTCCTGTGTTTTCATCACTTAATGATTCATAGGTCCGAATTGTCTCATCCAAACCCCGTATCTCTTTAAGTAATTCAGAATGTAGTTTTTTCTCATTTGATAATTCATTTCGAATTGCCCACATATCGCGTGTGTCACGTTTCTCCGGCTTTTGGATTGTATTATACTGAATCGCTATCATAAAACCAACAATGAGCAAAACGATCATAAACTTCAGTTGTCTTCGCATTTGCTCACCTTCCTTACGTTCAGCTTTCTTCTCCTACCGCGGCTAACTGAAGATTTTTAATTTGCTCTGTCGTTACGACGATATTGTCCAATAAAAGCCGATCAATCACGCCACCTTTTAAATACAGAGCTTCATGCAATACGTCCATTTTTCCAACTGCCTCAATAACAAACGGAGCCGGAAATGTTTTCCCGTCAATCGTAATGACAGGACCTGTACATTTAATATACGAATTATGCGTTATACGTTGCCCATTAATTGAAATTCCTTGAGCGCCTGAAATTCTTAATTCGTTAATTACCTTAAAAATATGGCTTTCATGTACAATATAATCATTTGGGTTCTGCTCAATCGGATCATATTCCGCATCCATAAGTGTAACCCTAAGGCCTTGTCCCATTGCTGGAACTACACCAAGCAGCAGGCGAAGATCTTTCGCTTCTTCTACTAAGTCAGCATGATCTTCTTCTTGTTCTAAGAAGGAGCGCTCATAGGCTCTAATCTCCTCCTGCTTGACGCCGATATCGTCGGAAAGTTCCCTGTTTCGTTCTTGTTGTTCTATAAGTTCTTCTCGGTATTTTTCTTCTGCCAAAAACGCAGCGGACGATAACTGATCGTGCTTCGCATCTTTACCAAACGTTCTATAAGAAAATGCTAGAATAAAACCTAATACGAGGAACACGATTGCAAATAGTATTGGTCTTCCTCTTTTATCAAAAAAACTACTCGCTTTCCTCATCGTATTCGACCTCTTCCTGTTCCTGTTCCTGTTCCTCTTCCTCTGCCTCTTCCTCTGCCTCTTCCTCATTACCAGTTACACCATAAATCTTACTATAAGGCGTAAAGAAAGTACCAACTTCCATGTCAATGACCCCTTTTTCTTCTCCATCTAACTGAGCAATGATGGCAGAATAATAGGCCATTTTCTCTGCAAATGTAGGGATAATCGCCTTTATCTCATATCCATCATCCATAAATACCGTAATAAAATCCGGCTCCTCTTTCCTCCCTGTATAAAGGATTTCAGATATTAACTGATAAACTTCATTTTCCATTTTTATTAACTGTTCGGTCATTCGTTTCTTAACATCTATATCAGTAAAGCCGTTTAAAATTGGTGCATCCTCTTCTGGTGCGAGCTTTTCAGGCGTGAAAACGTCACCATTTTCTAATAACAGCCCAAATTGACCATCGTTTTCTATATAGGCGATAGGTTTCCATTCAGTTACTGTGATTTGAACCCCTCTCAACCACTTCCTGGAGACAACAGCTTTTTGAACACCTTCAATTTTCTCTAGTCGCTGTTCTACCTGTTTCGCTGAAAATCCCCACAGAGAATCATCCACCTGCAGTTCACTTTTGTCTGTATAAAATGATGGCTCATAGATTTTCGCACCTACAACATGGAACTTATCAATGCGACTAAATGGTGATTGGAAATAAAGAATGACGAGAAGAGCGATTAGGAATACCGATACGATGAATATGAACTTCCGATTCGTTCTCCTCCGTCGCCTTTCACGCATCGATGGAATTCTTTCTTCAATATCAATAACCTTTTCCATACCGCCCCTCCTCTCATATATGTTTTAAATTTTGTTTTGTAAAAACTCTTGTCACTTACGGTCATAAGCAAGCTAGCTATGTGGCAAAGTTCACCACTCGGGCCTACAGGATGTAGGTCATGCAATCGTTGCAATCGAACAGCGAAGGGTGAGATTTGCCGTATTTCTGCGCACTTTGCAGAAATTAAGGCACATACAGGACGCGGCGTTCCTAGACAGCCTTCCTTACTTCGACTTATGCCCGTCGTGTCTAACCAGGCGCCCTCCGCTTTTATTATTCATAAAGTGGAGGATGACTCCGGCTGCCATCCATGTTGTTAGTAAAGATGAGCCTCCGTAACTAATAAATGGGAGTGTAACGCCTGTAACGGGAAGTAATCCGGAGACTACTCCGATATTTAAAAATGTCTGGAAGAAGATCATTGCGCCCATGCCTGAAACAACGAGTAAAGAAAAGCGTGCTTCGGTGCGAATCGCTATCCCAAATGTTGCGATTAAAAAAACAACAAATAACAGAAGGATAATTGTCGCTCCTATAAACCCTGATTCCTCGGCAATAATGGAAAATATAAAATCATTTTGGGGTTCAGGTAAATACAAATATTTTTGCCTACTGTTGCCATATCCGTGTCCAAATAGTCCACCAGGTGAAATCGCAAACAGAGATTGTATTGCTTGAAACCCAGTTCCCAGTGGATCGTTCCACGGATCGATATACGATTTAATCCGGTCTAATCGATAAGGCGCTGTAGCAATTAGCGCAATAAAAGCCCCTACCCCAGCGATACCAATCATCGTAAAAAAACGTAAAGAGTAGCCAGCGACGAATAATACGACAAATGCAGAGACGATTAAAATAACTGTGGATCCTAGGTCCGGTTGCAACATGATGAGTGCAGCTGGCAATAAAATATACCAAAGATGTTTAAAACTAAACATTTTTTTCCCGCTTGTTTCAACCAAACTACTTGCTAATTTGCCAATCAGGGCTACCTTAATGAACTCTGCTGGTTGCAAGCTAACTGGACCTAGAATAATCCAACTTTGTGATCCATTTCGAACCGCACCGATGCCTGGTATTTTCACCGCAACAAGGGCAACAATGGCTAAGTAATACAATATCGTCCATACTTTTTGATTGGATGTTAAGGGACTTTTCATAATAAATGCTGCAATTCCAATAGATACCAACATGTAAATACCTTGCTTTACAATGAATGGAGACGAATCAGCATAATGAACTGTCCCCCAATAGGATCCTGCCGAATGCACAAATGCCAATCCAATACACGACAGTGCGAGCGCCGAAGTGACGAACGCAACTTTTAGCTTTCCTTCCAGTGAACGCATCCTTCCACAATCGTGTTTTTAATGCTAACTATTTTTCACTTGATGGCTATTAAAGGGACATGACCGCGTCAATAAATTTATCTCCACGTACCTCAAAGCTTGCATATTCATCCCAACTTGCACTTGCTGGCGATAACAAAATAATATCCTTTTCCGAAGATAAGTCGTGAGCCAGCTGAACAGCGTGCTCCATTGTTGTTGCTTCTTCAACACTTTTTATTCCACACGACTGGGCAAATTCAGCAAATCTTTTTTTCGTTTCACCAAGCGCGACAACAGCTTTCACATTATCCATATAAGGTCTCAGTTCTTCGAATGAATGCCCTCGATCCAAGCCGCCAGCTATCAAGACGATTGGACTGTCAAAAGCGGCTAACGCACTTTTAGTAGCCAATGTGTTCGTTGCTTTCGAATCGTTATAATATTTTCTACCGTGTAATTCCTTCACAAACTGCATACGATGCTTTACCCCCGTGAAAGAACTGAGCACATCAATAATTGCGGATTTCTCACAGCCTAGCAAGATTGCCGCAGCTGCCGCAGATAATATATTTTCCAGATTATGCTTTCCTGGTAGTTTAATAACTGAACGACTAATAAAAGGTTCGCCATTCCAATATATTTCATGTTCATCTGCTGATATGCCATAGTCTTTCTTTCCCTCAACGGAAAAAGGTATTTTAATTGCATTAGAGCGTGCCGCAATTTCTCGTACAGGAGCTTGGTCGGCATTATAAATCAGGAAATCATCATCGATTTGATGCGCTGTAATTTGTGCTTTCGCTTGACTATATGCCTCAAAATTCCCATGATAATCAAGATGTGCGTCATATAAATTTGTAATCATCGCGATTTTAGGTCGAAATGTTTCAACCCCCATTAATTGAAATGAAGACGCTTCTAGCACAATGACGTTCTCTTCTTTAGCCTCTTGGGCAACTGAACAAGCAACAGTTCCTATGTTCCCTGCAATGAGTGGTTTCTCATTCCCAATACTCAACATGTGGTACAACAAAGTCGTCGTCGTCGTTTTTCCATTCGAACCCGTAATCCCGACAATTGGCGCTTCGCTAATTTGATAAGCAACCTCAATTTCGGTCCAAATCGGAATCTTCTTTTCTATCGCCTGTTGAATCATGCTATTCGTATAAGGGATTCCAGGATTTTTAACGATGACAGTAAAGTCCTCATCTAACAAATCAGTCGGATGCCCGCCACAAATTACTCGAACACCTTCTTTTAATAAAGCAGAAGCTTCCGCGTTATTCTCTAAAGGTGAAGCATCGTTTACTGTCACTTCAGCGCCCAGTGAGTGGAGTAGTTTCGCAGCCGCGTAACCACTCTTCGCTAAACCGAGCACAAGAATTTTTTGCCCTTTAAACTGTTCGGTGTTTTTCATTTACATTACCTCCATCAAGACAGGAACAAGAACTGCTACAAAAGCGACACTCCAGAAAACGATAACCACTTTCCATTCAGACCAACCTGATAACTCAAAATGGTGGTGAATTGGACTCATTTTAAAGACACGTTTTCCTGTCAATTTAAAACTAATCACTTGAATAATAACGGATAATGTTTCAACGACGTACACGATCCCGATAATTAGAAGTAACAGTTCCTGCTTGATAAGCACGGAAATCATTGCAATTGCTCCACCAAGCGCAAGCGATCCCGTGTCCCCCATAAAGACTTTAGCCGGCTTCATATTGAATAATAAGAAGCCAAGCATTGCGCCTGCGACAGCAAACGAAAATAATGCAACATCATCTTGACCATATTGAAGTGCAAAAACACCTAATCCTCCGAAGGCAACTGTAGATGTCCCTGCAACTAGACCATCCAGTCCGTCTGTTATGTTAACAGCATTGGAGAATCCAACAAGCCAAAAGATTAGAAATGCAACATAAAAGATTCCTAAATCAAATTTAATGTCAAGGAATGGGATAGCGACTGTCGTTTCAAAAGGCCCCATTTTCAGTAAAAAGAAAACTAAAATTGCAACAACAATTTGTCCAATCAATTTCTGTAGAGACGTCAATCCTAAGTTTCTTTTTAAAACAACAATGATGAAATCATCAATAAAACCGATAATCCCAAATCCAATTAAAACAAGCAAAAGAACGATTGTTTGAGTAGTCATTACACCAAATATGTATGAAAGAAATAATGTTGAAAATACAATTGAGGTGAGGAAAATTAGACCACCCATTGTCGGTGTTCCTGCTTTTTTCTGATGGGCTTTTGGTCCCTCTTCTCGGATGCTTTGCCCAAATTTCATGCGTCTTAAAGCTGGTATAATTCCGAATCCGGAAATCGCTGAAAGTATAAACGCTACGGCAATCACCGTAAAAGTCATAGCTAATGTCATGATTTTTTCTCCTTCTATCTTCTGAAACAGTGACTTCACGCACTCTGTGTCAGTAACATTGAAATAAATAGTATATAAAAAGCGGAGCAAAGGCCACCATAAACCTCACGATTTGATGGCCTTTGAATTCCTCTTAAGTTATTCAGTATAAACATGAATGACATCATCGACACTAATTAATGTATCGACAGCTGGCATTTGGTATTTAACTTTTTCTCCAGAACCATGCCATTTAATCTGGTACGTGTATAATTGAGTACGCACTGTTTCCTTCGTCATTCCAGTTAAATCTGGAACACGATGGGTAATTTCGTCACCCCATCGGTAGTCTTTTTCAAGTTGATTTTCTCTTTTCGTGATTCCGGCAATTGGTGCAATTTCTTCAATAATCCTACCAACAATTGGCGCTGCAATCACCCCGCCAAATTGTACAGAGTTTTTGGGATTATCAACCGCAACATAGACAAGAAGTTCTGGGTCATCCGCCGGCGCAAAACCAATGAAAGAAACGATGTATTCTCCATCTTTATAAGTTCCATCCACGACTTTTTGTGCCGTTCCGGTTTTACCGCCTACCCGCAATCCATCTGTAAATGCACTTCGCCCTGAACCGTTTGCTACAACAGATTCCAATGCTTCCCTTACTTGGACAGATGTTTCTTCGCTAATTACTTTCTTTTTCAATTCGGGTTCGAACGTTCGTAAAGTTTTTCCATTAGCGTCTACGATTTCCTTTACAATATACGGTTTATATAAATTCCCACCATTTATCGCAGCGGCTACAGCTTGCACTTGTTGAATTGGCGTTACCGAAATTCCTTGACCAAAAGAAGTGGTCGCCTGTTCAACAGGTCCAAATGCTTCTTTTGAAAAAAGGATTCCTTTTGACTCTCCTGCGATTCCTGAGTCCGTTGTACGGCCAAAACCAAAATCCTCTATATATTGGTTTAGCTTTTCTCCGCCTAATCGTTGACCAATTGTGACGAAACCAGGGTTACAGGAATTTTCAACAACCTCTAAAAATGTTTGTTGTCCGTGCCCTTCTCTTTTCCAACAGCGAAGTCTTGCATTTGCAACACGCACAAAACCTGGGTCATGGAAATTTTCTTTATGAAGATTTATCACTTGTTCTTCAATCCCAGCAGCGAGTGTAATAATTTTAAATGTGGACCCTGGTTCAAATGTCATCCAAACCGGTAAGTTTCGATTATAAATACTCGGGTCAACTTGTTGATAATCTGCTGGATGAAAAGTAGGAGCTGAAGCCAACGAGAGCAACTCCCCTGTTTTAGGATTCATCACGATGGCAAGTGCTTGTGTTGCTTCAAACTTTTCCATTGCTTGTAATAATTCTCGCTCTACAATTTGTTGCATTTCTAGATCAATTGTTAAACCAACTGAAGCGCCTTCAGCCCCCGTTTTAAAACCGTCATCTACATGTGGCAAAGGAATTCCTTTAGCATCTGTATACAGTCGAATTCGATCCCCTGTGCCTTGCAAAAAATCATCGTACGCATACTCGATACCAGCTAAACCTTGACCATCATAACCTGTAAAACCGAGTAATCTTGACAAGGCTTCCTTTTTAGGATAATACCTAACAAAATCTACACCTGTATAAAGCCCCGGGATTTGTAATTTAGCAATCTCATCGGCTTGTTTTTTCGTAATATTTTTTCCTTCTGGCGCGATTTTAACCATATATGTTTTTTGTGATAACTTTTTTTCTAGTTCCTTCGCATCTGCCCGTAATATTTCCGCTAAGGTTGATGCGACATGTTGAGCATCCGGATTCTGTGCTGGCATGTAGTACAAGGTTGGAGCAAGTTGATTCCCTACAATCAGTTCACCATTGCGATCTAAAATACTTCCACGCATTCCACCGAACGGTATTTCGATATCCCAGTTTTCTTCAGCACGTCCTTTTAAAAATTCATGTTTAATAATTTGAACATGAAATAACTTAATTAATACTGCACAACTAAGTATAAGGAATATAACAAATACCGCTCGTAACCTCTTTTTCGTTTGCAATTCTATAAATTTCTGCAGCGCCTACACCTCACGTTTTTCTACTAACGTATGAGATAGGTAGAATTGCTATTCATCAACCACCGATAATCGTCTCTTCATCGTCCTCTAATTCAGTACCCTGTTTATATATTTCAGCAGGGTGTTGAAGGTGAATTACGACTGGTTCTTTTGTTGAAACAATAATTCCAGGCGATAAACTTTGCTCCGTAACATATCCGTCACCAACAATTCTAATATCAAGACCTGTTAACATTTTAAATGACAAGACCATTTTCTTTGACCATCCCTTAAACGATGGTAAGGTTGTTTCACCTTCAGTCTTCAATAATACTACAGAATCCTTAGCAAGCTTTGCTCCATTTTCTGGATACTGTACCAATACTGGACCACCTTCGCCAATAATGACTGGAGTATATCCCATTTTCTCTAGTTCAGTTCTCGCTTCAGATACATCCTGTTTAGTATAATCTCCAATCTTTGGCGCTTCAATAGGTTCCTCTCCATCTGGTACGATATTCATATATTTCAAGCTACTCTCCATCACAGATTTAAATAACTTCGCAACCGGATCAGAGCCGATTTCGCCTGGTTTTAATTTGGGTTGTTGAACGATGATATACGTAATTAACTGTGGATCTTCAGCAGGTGCCATACCAATAAAAGAATATAAATAGTTTCCGTGGCCAGATAAATAGCCGCCTCTACCACTCGGAATTTCGGCTGTTCCCGTTTTGCCTGCCAATGTATAGCCGTCCAATGCAAATCTTCTACCCGTTCCACCCTCAGCTGTTACCGTCGTTGCAAGGACTTCCCTTACTTGTTCAGCAGTTGCTTTTGAAATCGGACTTTCTTTCTTAACCGGTTTTTTACTTTCTATGATTTCACCTGTATTTGGATTTTTAATTTCACTAATGACGTACGGCTTCATCATAACTCCATCATTCGCAATCGCAGTTGCAGCTTGAATCATTTGTATTGGGGTCACTGTTGACCCTTGTCCATAAGAAGTCGTTAATCTCTCGGAGGGATAATGATCTAAAATAGTACCTGTTGCCTCATTTGGTAAATCGATTTCTGTTTTCTTACCAAAGCCAAATCGATTGATATAATCTATAAATGTTCGGTCACCAATTTTTTCAAGTAAGTACGCCATTGAAACGTTTGAAGACCGTTGGAATCCTTCCAAATAGGTGATTGTTCCCCACCCTGTTCGATTATGATCACGAATCGTTCTATCATAAAGTGTATATTGACCCGACTTAAAATACGCATTTGGATTCCATTTATTTTCTTCAATGGCAGCTGCCAATGTGAAAATCTTCAATGTAGAACCAGGTTCTATCGTATTTTCTACCGCTTCATTCAACCAATTTGATGTTAAACCTTCCCGTGTAGCAGGGTCAAAAGCTGGTCTTTGACTCATTGCGACAATTGCACCTGTTTCTGGATCTGCCACAATCGCTAACATCTTTTTAGGGGCGTATTCCTGCTCAATTTCGTACATTGCATCCTCAACAAAATTTTGAATCGTTTTGTCGATGGTTAGCTTAATATCAAAACCATCTTGGGCAGGAACGACTGCCTTTTCTGATTTAGGCAAAGTAAAGCCCCATTTATCCGACTGAAATTCGACTTTCCCATCCGTTCCGGTTAGCTCTTTATCGTAGGTAGCCTCGAGTCCCATTTTTCCTACTGTTTTAAATTGGTTATTTTCATCCAACTCCTTTTGAGCAAAACCAACAAGATAGGAGGCAAATACACCATTCGGATAAAACCTTTTCTTTTCCTCTAAAAATAAAATACCAGGGAGCTTTTCGTCTCTTTCAGCTAATTCTTCTTTTATCGCAAGAACAGTTTCGTGACTAACTTCATTTCCTGCCTTACCGAACTCAACTTGCTTCCTTATATTTTTCTTAATATCCTCTTCGGTTCTTGTTATTCGTTTTATTAAATCAGCTTTATCCATCGGAATATATTTAGCCAATATTTCCGCTGTCCTCTCGGAATCATCAACATGTCTGATGACATTTTTATCACTAAGTGTTTCATCTAGTACTGCAACTAAGCGATAACTAAGCGTATCGGAGGCAATTAACTCGCCATTTCTATCAAGAATTCTCCCCCGATCTGCAGTTAACACTGATTCTCTTGCATATTTCGCTTCTGCTAATGAGGCGAGCGCCTTCCCCTCAGCCTCTCCAGTTATTTGGATAAATAATAATCGGCCAAATAAAAGAAAAAAGAGCCCTCCATAAGCAATAAACATTAGAAAGGCTCCCCATTGGAATCGAAACTTCTTCATCGCCCAGGCACTACCTTCACGTTTTTCTCGTTCAGATTTAGTCCAAGTTCTCTCGCTTTCTCCCACACTTTCTCATGTGTAGATTGCTCTTTTACTTGGATGGACAATTGTGTATTTAGTTTTGATTGCTGTTCAATTTGACTGCCAATTGTTTGCACTTCCCGATTCAAATCATTTAACTGACCTTCCGTATGCAAAATCACAGATGAAAAGATAACGAGAAGGGAAGCGAATGCTACAAATAACACTTTTTCGCCAGGTGAAAATAACTTTCGCGCTCGCTGTTCTCCCTGTTGCCTCTCGGGTGTTTCAGGCATTTTTGGTTCATGTACGTGTGTTGAGACAAACTTTCTTTGTTCTAACGCCATTCCTTAACTTCCCCCTTCATCTTTTCAGCAATTCTTAATTTCGCAGATCTTGCTCTTTTATTTTTTTCTATTTCTTCTTCTGTTGGAATCATTGGCTTCCGGGTGATGAGCTTTAAGATTGGCTCCATTCCTTCCGGGATAACGGGTAAATTCCTTGGTAAATCAGGTAAAGACGAAGCCTCTTTAAATATTTCTTTACATAGCCTGTCCTCTAACGAATGAAAAGTAATGACACTAATCCTTCCACCTGGTTTCAATAAAGTAATTGCATCAGTTAACGAATCTTCTGCAGCACCGAGTTCATCATTTACCGCAATCCGAACTGCTTGAAACACTCTTCTTGCCGGATGCCCACCTGTTCTTCGTGTAGCGGCTGGAATGCCACTTTTCACAAGTTCAGCTAATTCTGCAGTCGTCCGAATAGGTGACTCTTTACGTGCGGCTTCAATCTTTCTAGCAATCCCTTTTGAAAACCGCTCTTCTCCATATCGGTAAAAAATCCGGACAAGATCTTCGTAGGACCAATGATTAATAACGTCATAAGCCGTTAAACTGGCATCTTGATTCATCCGCATATCTAGCGGTGCATCATGATGATAACTAAACCCTCGCTCCGGGGTATCTAGTTGAGGGGAAGAAACCCCTAAGTCGTACAAAATACCATCCACTTGCGTAATTCCAATTTTGTTTAATTCATCTTTTAAATCCCTAAAATTCGCATGAATAAAAGTGATTTTTGATAAATAATTTTGTAATCTTTCTTTTGCTACTTCAATAGCTGTCGTGTCTTGGTCAAAGCAAATCAGTCGACCTTTTTCAGAAAGTCTTTTCACAATTTCCTTACTATGTCCTGCTCCGCCAAGGGTACAGTCCACGTAAATGCCGTCTTCTTTAATATTTAACCCGTCGACGGCTTCATCGAGCAATACTGTCGTGTGATTGAACATTTGAGTCCGCCTGCTTTCATGTATTTTTTAAAAATCAAAGTCGATAATATTTTCCGCAATATCGTTGAAAGATTCTTCGGACTCATCATAATAATCATCCCATAAATGCTTCGCCCATATCTCAATACGGCCCGAAACACCTATGACAACACAATCTTTTTCAACTTTTGCATAGTTTCGTAAAGATGCTGGAATATTGATGCGCCCTTGCTTGTCCAACTCTACTTCTGTCGCGCCTGAAAAGAAAAAGCGGGTAAATGCACGTGCATCTTTCTTTGTAACTGGTAACGCTCTTAGCTTTTTCTCAAGAATTTTCCATTCATCCATCGGGTACCCGAAGAGACAGTTATCTAGGCCACGAGTCAATACAAAACTACCGCCTAAATGTTCCCGAAATTTTGAGGGAACAATTAAACGACCCTTTGTATCGACAGTATGTTGATATTCACCCATAAACATACTCTTCACCCCACTATGTAAAATAAATGTACCACATCCCCCCACATTCCTCCACCTAAAACCTAAAAATATTTATGATTATCTTTAAAATGTGCCTATCGACTTATTTACAGTGAGATTGGTTTCTAAATTTAAGCATTTTACTTATGACTTATAGTGAAAATCCTTATATAAGCTTCCAACAAAAAAACTCATCTTGCATTTTCTGCAAGATGAGTTCCAGCCTTCAAGATTACAAATAGATTACGTAATGAGATCCATCATTTTCCAATGGAAGTGCAAGTAAATCTTTAATTAGAGAAGGACCATATTGATTTAAATAAACATAAGGGTGATATATTCGTTCCTGCAATTGACCATTCGGAAATAATTCGGACGCCATCTTATCGAACTTCCGTATTGCAACTTCGTGTTTCATATAAAGTGTATCTTCATACTTATGTTTTAAATAGTTGAATTGCTTTGCATGGTATGACAAATTTTGTTGAAGTAATTCATTCATCATCTTCTCTTCTTGGCCGAACCATTCACTTAATCGTTCGTACTCCATTGCTAACTTCTCTTCCATCTTGTTGATTTCTTCTATAAAATTATCGTCACGCAACTTTTCTAGATAAGCGATTTTTTCATTTGTAGCAGCACCGCCCATGACTTCTTCGACTGTTAGAGAATTCTCCCTTAACACCTTCTCAGTTTGTCGAGACACTAATGTTATGGACATCCGCGGAACAAATATCGGCATTTTTAGCCCTAAATGATGAAATGCGTTTTTTAAAACTGCCCAGTATGCTAATTCGCCCGCTCCTCCTATAAATGCCAGAACAGGGAATACTAACTCTTGCATCAACGGCCGGGAAGCTACATTATTACTCAAAAATGTCGGTTGGTTCTTTGCAATCTCAAGTAACTTTTCTTCAGTGAATTGAATTCCCACGCTGTCATTGACAAATTCGCCATCTCTTCGACTGAGTAACATTCGCCCTGTTTCATGAACATAAAACAAATTTGTTGCATCTTCTTGTGCATCAATCGGTATTCCAAATCCATCGAACTGAAATTGTTTCTCTGTTTCTACAATAGAGGACGCAATATCTCCAGACGCTTGAATGAGTTTGCAAAAATACTCACTTTCTAATGTTCGTAATGGCCCGTACGCCGCATCTATAAATAACAATCCTTCATCAGCAAAGAAACCATTCATTAATCGGACAAAAAAACCAGTAAATGTCATTTCCTTATCTATAGCTTCTAATACTTCGGTTAAACACTTTTCTGTGTGAGAAGTTTCACCAAATTTCTCGAAAATCCCCTTCACAAAGTCAACCATTTTATCACGCTCAAACTGTGCGTCTGATGCCATTAATTTCATTACAAATTTATCTTGTATTTGTTCTTTTATCACTTGACCATTCACTTCAGAATAAACGTGATTAATTTCATGTAAATCATGGTCTTCTCCAGCAACCCAAAACACAGGAATAACTGGGATGCCAAGCGTTTCACGTTGTTCTTTGGCATGCATGATCACCGTTATTGCCTTATGGACAGAATAGAGTGGGCCTGTTAATACGCCAGCTTGCTGCCCCCCCACGACTGTTACCGCATCATCTCGCATAAGATCATCAATATGTTTGTTTGCGGTAGAGGATAATCCAAATGGCGTCATAAATTCGCGTATGACATTTGCAAGTTCTGTACGTTTAAAATCGCGCTCCTTAAGTTCTTTCACCCTTTGTTTGTAAGAACTGTCTTCATTTCCGTAATCAAAATACTTATGTAAAAACGTCTCATTATGTCGATAAGCATGCAATACTTTATTTTGGATAGGCGATTCAATTTTTTCAAGTTTCATTTTCCAAGCCCCTTTACGTCAATCTCACTCCAATGAGTATACCATTCAACACCAAGCGGTTAAAAAAAAACGCTTATACCCTTAAATAATAATCTATATTGCATGATATTAGCGGCACCTATAAAATGTGAGATTCCCTTCTATGCACTCCCAATCCATCAGTTTGCAATGGCGACTAAACTACGTAACATACTCAATAATTTTCAATACTAAGCCAGTCATCATGAGTATTAAATATGCCGGAATCAATAAAATGAAATACAAACGCCATACCTTACGAATAAGACGAATGACTTGAAATTCTTTTACACGTCTTCGTTCAAAGATTGCATACATAATAATTATAGAAAGGGCCAATATGACAATCGTAAACCCAACACCATCACCAAATATCGTATAAGCGATTAGATAGACAGATAAAAATAAAAAAGGAGTTGTCAAATCTGCAATTTTTCTAACTGTAGGTGTGTGTCCGAAACGTCGATAAAAAAATTGTAAACAAACACTTACGATAAATGGAAATATGACGATAACGGCAATTACATTGGAGAAAAGCATACTAACCATTAGCATTTTACCTTCTCGTCAAAGGCGAGTAATATCCTTTCATAATTCTTTAAGAGCGGTAACTCACGTTGTGTAAGTTGCGCTTTTTGAATCGTTGCCGATACAATCGTTTCAATTTCCATAGGTCGTTTCGCTAAACGATCCATTAACATAGACGAATGATTGCGAGCAGTATTACGGCACACCGACTCAACAGCAGTAAACGGTAACTCTTTCCTCATTTCAGTAAAAGCTTGCATCAATTCTTCATAAAGTTCTTTCATCAATTGATGACCGTAAGGATTCGTAAGTAATTCTCCATTCGTTATCCCTAAAATGGTCGTAAGCGGATTAATTAAACAATTAATCAGCACTTTTCTCAATAAAATATGTTCTCCATTGGGATGTCGAATAACAGGAAATCTATCATTACTAGCTTTCTCTATGATATTAAATTTGTTTTTGTCACCAAATCTTTCGCCTATTGTTAGATTGCCCACACCGTTATGATGCACAGTCCGATGATCACTTTTGAGCGCACCATGTTCAACAGTTGCAAATGCAACGTGAGGAAACTCACATTCTTCGACAAGATTCAAATGTCCAATGCCATTTTGAATGAATAGTAACGGTGTTCTAATTTCCTTTTCCCTGAATTCATTTAAAACTGTTTTTAAATCTGAATACTTTACAGCAACTACTACCAATTTTGCAGTCGCAGCCTCCGTCAATCCGGTAACAGCACTCACTGTTACTACACTTCCTGTCCCATCTTCATGGACGCGACAAATTCCTTCTTCATTAATCCGTTCTTTTTGCTCATCACTTCGGACAATCATCGTTACGTCCAAGCCCGATTCCGATAAATATGAACCCATTAACATCCCGATCGAGCCGGCTCCTACAACTGCAATATCCATTCTCATATCTCCTTCCTAGGTTGTTAAATCTTCACCAATTATCTCCATAATAATAGCCCGCACGAATGCGGGCTATGTCAATATTCATTATACAGGATAAACTGGATGTTTACGCGGTGGTTGCGGTAGATTTTTGGTACTGTACAATTTGAGACGATCTGCGAGCACTTCTCTTAAGCTAGATGGCGATACAATTTCATCAATAATTAATTCTGAAGCTAATTTATATATATCGATTTCTTCTTTGTATTCTTTATGTTTTTCTTGCACAAATGCAATTTTTTCTTTTGGATCTTCTATCGCCTCAATATGATTTGAATAGACAGCATTTACCGCCGCCTCCGGTCCCATAACCGCAATTTGAGCAGTTGGCAACGCAATGCACACATCCGGCTCGAAAGCTGGACCTGCCATTGCATATAGACCTGCACCGTATGCTTTTCTCACAATTACAGATATTTTCGGCACCGTGGCAGAACTCATGGCCATAATAAGTTTTGCACCATGACGAATAATCCCCGCACGTTCCACGCTCGTTCCAATCATAAAGCCAGGTACATCCGCTAGGAAAAGAAGCGGAATTGAGAACGCATCACATAGGTTAATAAACTTCGTTGCTTTGTCTGCTGAGTCGACAAAGAGAACGCCGCCTTTCACTTTTGGTTGGTTCGCAATAATCCCTACAGGTTGCCCGTCAATACGCGCAAGTCCAGTAATAATTTCCGGAGCAAATCGTTTTTTGATATCATAAAAACTTCCCTCGTCAATTAACGCATCAATGGCCTCATACATATCAAACGGAGCATTTTGGTTTTCTGGGATAATCTCTTCTAACGTTCGACCCGCTACCGCTTCTATCGATTCTTTAACCTCTGGCTTTTCAGTATAATTTGCTGGAAAATATGTTAAATAACGACGCGCCTCCGAGATTGCTTCTTGCTCATTAGCGGCAAGTACATCTCCACAGCCACTTACCGAGCAGTGCATGCGCGCACCACCCATTTCCTCTAATGTCACTTTTTCACCAATCACTTTTTCCGCCATACGCGGCGAACCGAGATACATCGACGCATTTCCATCGACCATAATAACAATATCACAAAATGCCGGGATATAAGCGCCACCTGCCGCTGATGGACCGAATAGGATACAAATTTGCGGAATAAATCCGGACAACCTCACTTGGTTGTGGAATATTTTCCCAGCCCCGCGACGATTTGGAAACATATCTAACTGATCGGTAATACGCGCACCTGCTGAGTCAACAAGATAAAGCATCGGCACTTGATTTTTTTCTGCTACTTCTTGAATTCTAATTATTTTCTCAACTGTCTTCGCACCCCATGAACCAGCTTTTACAGTTGAATCATTCGCCATTACACAGACAGTTTGGCCATTCACTTTCCCCATCGCTGTCACAACACCGTCTGCTGGCAAATCTCCTGCTTCATAATTCGCGAAGCGGCCATCTTCCGTATACTCTCCGTTATCAAAAAGTAATTCTAATCGTTCTCTGACAAACAGCTTATTTTGCGTTTTTAAACGCTCATGATATTTCGGAGCTCCCCCTGCAAAAATTTCTTTAAGTTTGTCTTCTAACTCTGCATTGTATGTCATTGTTTCTACCATTTCATTCCCTCCCACTGATGAATTCCCTTTGTCAATCTATTTATTCTAAAGTAACTAGTACGTCCCCTTCATTCACAAAATCTCCAGCATTAGCGTTTATCTCTGCGACCTTTCCAGCAACTTCAGCCTCAACTGGAATTTCCATTTTCATAGATTCAAGTACCATCACAACTTGTCCAACTTCTACATCGTCCCCAACATTTACATTTACCGTAAAAACAGATCCCGCCATGGTTGATTTTAATTGTGTCATTTTACCGTTTCCCCTTTCTGAGCTGTCAGCCAATCTTCAACGATTGATGTCGTATACGTACCTTGAATAAAAGATTCTTCATTAAGAATCTCTGTAAAAAATGGTAGATTCGTTTTTAACCCTTCTATATTCAATGTAGATAAATAGGCTTTTGATTTTTCAATTGCCTCTTCCCTCGTAGGTGCATGTACAATTACTTTGGATATTAACGGATCATAAAATGGCGTTACTTTTCCGTTTTCTGCATACCCATTATCTACCCGAATATCTTCGTCATGCCCAAGGTCTAATTTTGTAATTTCCCCTGGCGAAGGCATGAAAGTTTTTGGATCTTCCGCATAAACACGGAATTCAAGTGCATGCCCATTCAGTTTAATTTGCTGTTGGTCTTTTACCGGTAATTCATTTCCTCTAGCAACTTCAATTTGCCACTCTACAAGGTCGTACCCAGTAACTTCTTCAGTAATTGGATGTTCAACCTGCAATCGAGTATTCATTTCTAGAAAATAAATTTGTTCAGACTCATCAACAATAAACTCAACCGTGCCAGCATTTTTATAATTTACTGCTTTCGCTGCATTTACCGCAGCTTCAAACAGTTGTGCCCTTGCTTCTTCAGATAAACTAGGCGACGGCGATTCTTCTATCACTTTTTGATTTCGTCTTTGAACGGAACAGTTTCGCTCAAATAAATGGACAATATTTCCGTAATAATCTCCGAAAACTTGTACTTCAATATGTCTTGCATTCGTAATAAACTTCTCTAAAAAAACTGCATCGCTACCAAAATACATTTTCGCTCTATTTTTTACCGAGTCAAATTGTTGACCGAGCGCTTGCTCATCCTCACATCGAACCATGCCTACGCCCCCACCGCCAGCACTCGCTTTCAACATAACCGGATAGCCTATTTCTGCCGCAATACGTTTTGCATCTTCCAAAGAGGTGACCCCGTCATCTGTACCAGGAACAACCGGTACGGATGCTTCTTGCATCGTTTGACGAGCCTCTATTTTATCCCCCATTTTTTGAATCGTCGTCGCATCAGGACCGATAAAAATAATCCCAGCCTTTTGTACCTGTTCAACAAACATTGCATTCTCGGACAAAATTCCATATCCAGGGTGAATTGCATCGACATTTTCCCGAATTGCAATGTCTATAATTTCTTGCCCTTTTAGATAGGATTGCTGGATAGGCGGCGGACCTATAAGAAATGCATGATCCGCTTCTTTCACAAACGGCATTTCTGCATCTGCCTCCGAATAAACTGCAACCGTCTCAACCCCTAAACGCTTACACGTTTTGATGATTCGACTTGCAATTTCCCCACGATTTGCAATGAGCACTTTTTTCATATTTTATCCCCCTAACGTAATGAAAGTGAATTTCGCTCCCCACATTCTAGTTTACACGATAATAGAAAGCGTTTTCAACCTTTGTCTGAAAAAAACCACTTTTCCTACGTTTCAATCTACATAAAACAGATGTCCATCATTCCTTCGTACTTTTTCGAAGGAAGCGAGCAACCGCCTCGTGATGTGCATCACTTTCCCATAATACCGAACATTGTCGTGCTTCTTCTTGCATACGATCGCGTAAAAAGTCGGCTGTCCATTTTCGTATCGCTACTTTTTTATATGCCCTATGTACGGATGGGTGAATCGTAGACATTTTTTCAAGAAATTGCTGCAGTCCTTCCTCAGCACTACCTTCAAATAACGCCGTAGCCCATTCTACTTGAAGCATTTCCTCAGCACTATGTAACCTCGCTTCTGATAACAATTTGAATACGCGGTCATGCTTCCCATCTTTTTCAAACAGTAATGTTGCGCCACCCCATCCTGTAGTGATGGCTAACGTTCCTTGGATAAACCCTGCTTTCGCTTTTTTCGAGACAACTCGATAATCACATGCCATCGCGAGTTCACAACCTCCACCTACAGCTGTGCCATTTACAAGCGCAATGACAGGCATTGGTAACGTCGCTAACCGAAATAATACGTGAGCCATTCTACTTAACATCGGAAAAGCATCTTCCGCCGTCCATAATGTCTGATATTCTGATAAGTCTCCACCTGAACAAAAAGCTTCTTCTCCAACTCCCGTAACAACTACGTAAGAAATATCAGAATTGCCCTCAACTCGATCCAAGAAATTTTCTAAACCATTTACAACTTCTGTATTAATTGCATTTCTTCTTTCTGGACGATCAATAATAAATTTTGCAATCCCATTATTGAGTTCAATTTGATATGCCATTCTTGTGCACCCCTCTGCTTCTTTTTTTGATATTAAAAAAAGACTACCAAGAGCCATGGTCTCTAGGTAGCCTTTGAAAAGATACACTTCAAGTAATTGAAATGTCCTTTTTTAAAGTCATGGCCGAATCTTAATTATTCGCCAGCAACTTCTTTTCCTTTGTAGTGTCCGCATGATTTACAAATGCGGTGCGCTAATTTTAATTCGCCACAGTTATCACATGAAGTCATACCCGGTACTTGTAATTTCTTGTGAGTACGGCGTTGTTTTGTAACTGTTTTAGATGTTCTTCTTTTTGGTACAGCCATCTGGGGCACCTCCTTAAACGAACTCTTTATTCGTCTTTATTCTCAAAAAAATCTGCCAAACCTGCAAGTCTTGGATCTACTTTCGCTTTACTCTCTTCTAATTGGGCACTATACGCCTCGTCAGTCGTATATGACCAACCTCTCCCTTCTACCTTCCCCATGTCTTCAGCTTGTTCACTGTAAACTTGAAGCGGTATTTCAAGAAGGATTAGTTCTTCGAAAATAGGGTTCAACTCAACAAAATCCCCTTCGACAGGATGCATTTCATCATCTGCCTGAAGTACATTTTCATCCCAAGCGAAAGCCTCGAATGAATTGATTGTAAACGGGAACTCTGCGTCTTCCCAAGTCCGTGAGCATGGCAATGTCATCGTCCCTTCAAGTTGAAAGTTGCACTCGACTTTACCTTCACCGATTTTGCAACTCCCAGTTACGTGAACGGGAGCGATAGCCCGTATTTCGGGATTCCGTTTGATGACGGATTCAAGGTTCACCATTTCGTCAAATGGCATATGCCCTTGCCTGTATCTCTGCAATTGATTGATAGACCATTTCATGTCGATCACCTCAAGACAACATTCTTGATTATATAATGGGTAGAAAAAGATGTCAAGATATTTTCTTGTCACTTCATCATCCCAATAGGTATAATAAATTCATTGTAGCAAAGGAGTGAGCATTTTGAAAGCAACAGGAATCGTTGTTGAATATAACCCATTCCATAATGGGCATAAACTTCACGCGACAGAAGCGCGCAAAACAACAAATGCCCAAGTGATTATTGCCGTGATGAGCGGAAATTTTCTACAAAGAGGAGAACCCGCTTTTGTAGACAAATGGACACGAACTAAAATGGCATTACAAAATGGTGTCGATATCGTTTTTGAACTTCCCTACGCCTTTGCAACAGCCCATGCACCGACCTTTGCTGAAGGAGCCATTAAGATTTTAGATGCGGCCTGCTGCGATTTTTACTGTTTCGGAAGTGAAGATGGATACATTCAGCCATTTGAAAATAGTATGGCGTTACTTAACAACCAGCATACGCAGTACGAACAAAAAATTAAAGAAGCGGTTCAACATGGGATCAGTTATCCCCAGGCAGTAAATGCGGCCTATAAAGAAGCAGTTCAAACCGACAACACCAATCGCCCCTTTGTAGACCTAACTAAGCCGAATAATATTTTAGGCTTTCATTATATGCAAGCTGCAGAACAAATACATTCAACCATGCAAGCAACAACAATTCAACGCATTGGGGCTTCTTATCACGACGAGGAATTGAGTGATCAAAGAATTGCAAGCGCAACTGGCATTCGAAAATCCTACTTTGAAACGCACACATTACACGACACGCAAAGGTTTCTCCCAGAGAGCGTTCACCATCTTCTGAAGGCTTGGCAGGGCGACCATTCAACTTTCGGCAGCTGGAAGTCCTTCTATCCACTATTACGCCTTACGATCTTACGAGATGGACCTAAACGCCTCGCACATATCGCAGACGTCACAGAAGGCATCGAGAACCTTTTTTACCGTGCAGCCGTCAATCACGATACCTTTGATGGCTTTATGAATACAGTCAAATCCAAACGCTATACGTGGACGCGTATACAACGGATGCTCACACATATTTTTACGGGCTATACGTATAACACTCGTTCAAAAATTAACACCCCTACCTACTTACGATTATTAGGCATGTCACAAGCTGGGCGTCTTTATTTAAACGAACAGAAAAAGAACTTTAAGCTTCCGATTGTCAGCAAGGTTTCTTCTTTTTCCGATTCTTCACTGGATATTGATATTCATGCCGCCAATCTATACGCATTAGGACTAGGTAAATCAGAAATGAATTTAGATTATAAAAACATCCCAATCTTCCTCCGCGAATCACAGTAACCGAAAAAGCTTGTAGGACCCAACCGTGTCCTACAAGCTTTTTTATTATACTTCCTGTTCGGTTAAGTTTGTCTGCTTTGTCTTTGCAGACGGAATAATATTAAATACGATATTTAATGCAATCGCTGTTAAACTACCCGCTACAATTCCATTACTCGTAAACATTTGAAGACTCTTAGGTAAATGTGCAAATAAATCAGGTGCAACTGTTACACCAAGCCCAATCCCGATAGAACAAGCAATAATCATCGGATTCTCTTGTGAGGTTGTAAAAGTTTTACTCAACATTTTAATGCCCTGCGAAATAACCATCCCAAACATCGCAATCATTGCACCACCTAGCACAGATGTTGGAATAATCGTCGTCAATGCCGCGATTTTCGGTACAAATCCTAGCGTAATTAACATGATCCCTGTCACTAAAATAACTCTTCTCGATTTAACACCTGACATTTGAACAAGCCCTACGTTTTGGGAAAAAGTCGTGTATGGAAACGCATTGAATATGCCGCCTAAGAGCACTGCAATTCCTTCAGCACGATAACCTTTTGCAAGGTCATCCTTTTTTAGTTTGCGCTCACAAATATCACCTAATGCAAAATAAACACCGGTAGACTCTACTAAAGAAACGATTGCGACTAAAATCATCGTCAAAATAGCAGACCATTCAAAAGTAGGTAATCCAAAATAAAATGGCTTCACCATATGAAATACGGAAGCTTCATTGACAGGAGCAAAATCGACAATACCTAAAAACAATGCGGCGATTGAACCTGCAAGAAGTCCTAATAATATAGAAATTGCACGAACAAAACCTGTTGAAAATTTAAATAAAAGGATAATAAAAAGCAATGTCCCGAACGCGAGTGAAATATTCGTCATTGAGCCAAAATCACTTGCCCCTAGGCCACCACCAGCATTATTAATCGCTACTGGAATTAACGTAATTCCAATAATCGTCACAACCGTACCCGTTACAACTGGTGGGAAAAATCGAACAAGCATCCCAAAGTATCGACTGATTCCAATGACAAAGAGACCCGATACAATGATCGCTCCATAAATAGCAGAAATACCAAACTCATGTCCAATTGCGATCATTGGCCCTACAGCTGTAAATGTACAACCTAGAACGACTGGTAGCCCAATTCCGAAAAAACGATTGTTCATAATTTGCAAAATCGTTGCGACACCGCACATTAATATATCAATCGATACAAGGTAAGTTAGCTGTACTGAATTGAGCCCAATTGCTTCTCCAACAATTAGCGGTACAATGACTGCACCTGCATACATTGCTAATACATGTTGAATGCCTAGCGCTGTTGTTCTTCCCGCATTTCTCATTTTGCATTCCCCTCCTCTTCTTGGAATATAACTTCACCGTTTTCCAAAGAACGAACAATTGCGAGCGACTCTACGCGAATTCCTTTATCCCGAATTTCTGTACCACCAGATTGGAATCCTTTTTCGATGACAATGCCTACACCAGCTAATTGCGCCTCAGCTTGTTCGATAATATTCACAAGCCCATGAACCGCTTGTCCATTCGCTAAAAAATCATCGATTAATAGAACAACATCTTCTTTTACTAGAAAGTCTTTTGACACGGAAATTTCATTTGTTTCTTTTTTCGTAAATGAATAGACACTCGATGAATACAATCTATCAGTCAAAGTGAGTGATTTTCTTTTTCTTGCAAAAATCACAGGGACACCTAGATATAACCCAGCCATCACAGCGGGAGCAATTCCTGAGGATTCAATCGATAAAATCTTCGTTATATTCGAAGTCCGAAATCGTTCAGCAAATTCTTTACCTATTTCTTGCATTAATTCCGGATCGATTTGATGATTTAGAAAGGAATCCACTTTTAATACTGTGTCTGATAGTACTTTACCTTCATGCATAATCTTGTTTTTCAATTGTTCCAAAATAAAATTCTCCCTTCAAATATGAAACGTACCTTGTCTAACTTTGTCATGTCCTCGGACTTTGATGATGTTTCACATTTACAAAACACAAAAAGCCCGAAGATCATGCATCCATTCATAACTTGAGTGGAGCAATGTTCTTCGAGCAACTAATCGAAAGAATTTGAAAAAGAGACATTTCGCATATACAAAAGGCTCTTTCCATTGCTACTCATAGTCGATTTGTTTAAGGCAAATCGGTAGAAACTTGCAGGCCATATTCCCGCGATTATATGAGTGAATGTCATTAGAATGTCCTTATTGTAACATGCATTATTCGTATTTCAATAGGGTAATAAAGTAAATAATAATTCTTATTCTTCTTCAAATTAGTTGATTATATCTATTTCTAGACAAAGAATTTTTATCGATATCCGAACAAAACTGAGTTCCACCTTGGGTAAATGCTCCCTAAATGCAATGCTAGCTGTTCGGTACACATGATTTTTTTCAAAAAGCAAACTCGTCTATCGTTTCGACTAACATAGCGAAATACGCGAACGTTTCAAGAAAGTAAAATATCATTGTCCGGATTTCAAGCCTGATGATTTCGGTTGTAAATCATTCAAATAGTTAAGCGCATCATCGATGGTCTTGACTGGAACGATTTTCATGTTTGTTCCAATTGCCTTTGCAGTTTGTAAAGCCTCTTCATAGTTGGATTGAATTCCAGGATTCGCTCGCCTTACTTCTTCTGGTATTTCATCATGAGGTGCGAAAAAGATTTCGATGCCATCTTTGTCTGCAGCCATCACCTTGAAATCCGCACCACCAATTCGTCCTACTGTACCATCCTCTAATATCTCTCCAGTTCCTGCGATATGATAACCTTTCGTAATATCTCTATCATCAAGTAGGCGATTTAGTATTTCCAACGTAAACATTAAGCCTGCTGAAGGTCCGCCAATATTGGACGTATGAATCGTTACTTCAGGTTTTGTTGTCACATTCCGGTCTTCTTGAAATTGTATACCAAGCCCAACTCGTCCATCACCGTTAGGGATTTCTTGCAATGCGACAACTACATCAAGCATTTCTTCATTTCGCTCGATTGTTAATTGAACTTCCTCTCCAAGTTGCTTCTCGGAAATAAGCGCAACAAACTCACCTGAAGTCGACAGTTTGATACCGTCAATTTCATGAATAATATCCCCCATTTCTAATATATTGGAAGATGCCCCATTCTGAAGAACTTGCATGACAACAACGCCGTTCAATTCAATATCGATTGGAATACCAGCTTTCCCAAACGCCACGGTAATTGCGTTAAACTGTGAATCAGACATTAATCGTTTTTGACGCAGATTATATTCTGCCTCATTTTCGCCATGTCTTCTCACATTTTTCGCAGGCAATAATTTATGTTTATCGGAAAATCTCGAAAGCGCATAAGTAATAGGTGTCGTCTTAGACAGAGATATCGTCATTAAACTAAATGTTCCAATATCCTGCTCATCTCCACCAACTACTTCTACAAGAGGTGCAAGGTCATAAGCACCTCCGGGTTGAGTAATATAACTATCCAGTGGATAAAAGAAGAGACCTGCTAGAACAGCTAAAATCATTGCTGAAATTCCTATTCTCTTCATTCTCATCTTGATGCACCTCCATTTTAATTACTAGCATGTTCGTTTTTCGCATCACATATATACTATTATCGCTCTAAAAAAACAAAAGCGCAGATGTAACTTAAAGTAAACATCTACGTAAGAAGTAAACAATCCACTAAAATTATGACGTTAGTTCCTACACCACTCAAAGTATGTTCTTCGTACTTCTCTCAAAACTAACGAAAGGAGCAGAGTGCATGCATAAAGAAACGAATCGTGGTATGCCTTCATTATTATGATTAATATCGTCATCATATGGGGTCTCATTTTTCTTTTCATTTTACAACCTGGCATCGCACACGATGGAGCAGAAATCGGGGCGCGACTTTTTATCAATGCATTACTCCCTTATCTGCTACCCTATATTATTTTAACGCAGTGGTTACTAAAAACGTCCACCACGAACTCAGATACAGCTATTTGGAAACGATATGTGAAAGCATATGTTTTAGGTTCCTTTGGTGGATTCCCAGTGGGTGCAGTAACAGTTTCTGAAATGACAAAAAGAAATGAAATATCAACAAAACAGGGCGGACTACTTTTAGCAGCATGCCATGCACCTGGTCCAATGTTCATTATAGGATTTGTTGGCACTGAATTACTCGGTGATCTTCGTAAAGGGTGGATGCTATTAATCGCCATTCATGTCGTCAACATATTATTTTTCTTGCTTATCTCTATTTTTTTAAACTCAAAAACAAAGTTGCCTAAGGCCAGTCTTTCTAACGCTCCAAAAAGCGGTGGAATCCCACTATTAGATGCAATTAAAGACAGTTCGAATGTCATCATTCTCGTTGCGACTACTGTCATTTTTTTCTCATCACTCGGTGCAGTTTTAGCAAATCTCGTTGCGACTACATTTGATTTCGATACAGGGGTTACTCAAACAATTCTATTATCGTTTTTCGAAATGACTGCAGGCGTCCAGGAAGCTACTGTTCATTTAAGTCATTTCACTTTCTTTCCGCTACTCATTGCCGCAATTATTTCGGTGAACGGCTTAAGTATCCATATGCAAGTAGCCGTTATCGCAAAATCTGCAAACCTTTCGTTACGCCCGTATATTCTTGGTCGATTATGGAGCATTCTACTCGTTCCGATTGTCTTTTACTTTTTACTGTCATGAATATAGAAGGCTATCATTGATTTTATTTTTCATGATAGCCTCTGCATCTAAATGCAAGATTCCACTCCGCGCACCCAACTTATGTATGTCCAAATTTAGCGAGTACATTATTTATGATAGATAACTTCATGCGCCTAATGCCCAGGCATTCACATTACGCTTTTGTTACGATCATTGTTGGAATTTTTTTTTCAAGGCACTCTCTACTTCTTTAGGCACTAACTCCGAAATGTTACCTCCATATTTGGCAACTTCCTTCACAATGCTAGAACTTAGAAATGAATATTGGTTTTTTGTCATTATAAAAAATGTTTCAATATCTTCATCGAGTACTCGGTTCATCGATGTGATTTGCATTTCATACTCAAAATCAGTGACAGCTCGCAATCCTCTTACAACCGCCACCGCACCAACACTTTCTGCATAATTAATCATGAGTCCATTGGATGATGCCACTTGGACATTCGGCAGATTTGCAGTCGCTTTTTCAATTAAGGTCATTCTCTCCTCCACTGTGAACAATGAATTTTTAGCAGAGTTATTCATAATGACAACATTTACTTGATCAAATACTTTAGCAGCCCTTGTAATAATATCCAAATGACCATTCGTAATCGGATCAAAGCTCCCTGGTACAACAGCTAATTTAGACATTTCCAAACCTCATTTCCCATATATTGTTAGCGCAATATTTCCATATGTATTTGTTTTTTTCAATTTAAATTCACCGTAGCACGGTGATAATTCCACTTTTTTATCATGTTCACATATAATAAGCGCTTGTTCCGAGAGAAGATTCAAATCTACAGCCTCCTGCACTAAGTCATAAAACCTTTCTTGTGCATAAGGAGGGTCTATAAATAATAAATCGATTTTTTTATTTTGCTTGCTTAGATATTTAAAAGCATTTCGTGCATCCGTTTTTTGAACATGAACCTTCTGTTCGTATCGACATTTTTCACTATTCAAACGAATTATCTCACAAGCTGCTCGATTTTTCTCAAAAATATATGCCTCTTCCGCTCCCCTAGACAGCGCTTCTAATGAAAGCGCTCCGCTTCCTCCAAATAACTCTACAACAACCCCCCCATCAAAAAAAGGTCCGATTATATTGAACATAGATTCTTTTACTTTATCTGAAGTCGGACGAGTATTTTCACCCTTTAAAGATTTTAACGGCAACCCTCTGCGTTCTCCTGCTATGATTCTCATTCAACTATCTCCTTCACTCAGTATTGCGATTGGCATAATTTCAATATCTTTTGATGTTTTTTTAATTTCAAGTTGGAATATTCTTATCATGGCAGACTCTACAAAATAAAACTCATTTTCAATCCGTTCAAATGGTATTGATTGCGTAGCGTATCTTTTTTGATTATAAACATAAAAATAATCTCGCATTGGAAAGCGGTACTTTCTCGTACCATTTTCGATATATAAAGAGTGATCATTCCATGTAACTGTATAGCCAAGTTTCTTCATCACTACTGAAATTGGGTAATACACTTGATTATTCATGACAACCGCACGCTTCTCTAACCTATCCGTTCCTGAAACAATAATAACTTGAGGACTTTCCAGTAGAAGCGGATATGTTTGCCCATCAAGTTGGCTGTTTTTCGTAAAAAAAGATGTTTGGTAGCCTGTTACTTCTTCAAAAACTTGGGTTAACACGCCTGCATCTAATGCTTGACCATGTCTTTCTTGAATTTTATCTGTGATTTGTTTTATTTCCACCGAAGTTAAATGACTTAGTAAAACGTTATAAGCATTACGGGACGACTCCGCGCCCATTTCCTCATTTAAAATGAAGGAGGCAGCGATTTCTACAGCAAGTTTATCCTCGATAGACGTTTCGTACATTTTATAAAATTGATTTAAAACATATTGATGTACAGCTATGTTCATTTGTTTTTTTTCTGTAATGATAAAGCGATCTGAAGTAATTAATTTATGTTCATCACTTAACATAATCGTTGTATGCGGGGCATCAATTATGGTTAGCATATTTTCTATTTTTTGAACTTCTTCCGGATGTACCGACTGGTTTGAACTATATATTGTCACGCGATCACTTGAATAAACAATATTTCGTCTTTTCCTCTGCCAGTATAAATCGGGTACTGCACCTTCCCCGAGAAAAAGCGTGTAATCGATGAGGTCCAAACTTTTATTTCCCACTTCTCGTAAACCAGTTATCCACATGCCACCCTTGTTTATTTCATCGGCAAGATGAATAATGGTAGTATTTGCATTCGCTTTGTGTAATGTAGCATAAACCGATGTAAACATATTCCCCTCGACTGTAGAATCATTTTTAGGCATCACATACGAAATAGATTGCCGCGTTTCTTCGCCTTCAGTAAAAGCGGTTACATGGTTATCGAGTCGGGAACAAGTATCCTCCCCTTCTAAATGACATGTACGTTGCTCACTTTCCTCTGGCCAAACAATCTCCAGACGATTTTGTGGCAAATTACTAAAATGATGGCGAATGATTAATTCATCATTTCGATTAATCATTTCAATTTCCTGATCGTATGTAAGTTGATCGATATTGCCTTTAGTCGAATCGTTTGCTTCCTGATAGTGCACATAGATTAGAAGTGCGTTAGTCAACAAGAGCAATACGAGTGCTTTTGTTATTTTTTTCAAATACACACCTCCATCTATGCCTTCTTCCTAAATCGTTTCATATGAGGTTCTCAATATGCGTAGCAAGGAATATTCATCTGCCAGGATTATTGGGATTATTGGGTTTCCCAATTAATCATCCATTCTGGTCTTTAGAGACCAGTCTTATAATCATATTCTTTCGCCTTATCTGGTTTTGCATTTTCATAAGTTGTCTTTAAAAAAGGGCGATAGGAAGGTACGACTCTTTTTACTGATGAAAGTTGCCTCACTTTTTTCATAACAGATTCAACGTCTTCCTGATTACAATAAAGGACTACATATTTCATTTTTCTTGATATATAATGGACATGTCCATATTTTCGAAGTGACTTTGCTTGTCTTAAATTATGCAAATAAATGATTATACCTTGTCGTTTGATCATCTAATTCCCTCTTTTCCTACACACTACAATACCATATGTCTGAAAAGAGCTGCAACTACAATTAGAACGATCCATTCGTATCATTTTATTAAAAAACTCTACATGAATGATTGATTCATCGGTTACCAAAGGAGGAATTCTCATGGGAAGAAAAAGAACTGTCGCCCTAACTGTAGGAGCTGCGAGTATAGCTGCATGGGCTGCTTCTAAAGCGATGTCTAAGTCCATCCCTCGCACCGAAAAGAAAGCGCTAAATTTCGATAGCCCGATTGTATTAGCCAACCGTGGTGGCCTACTAGAAGCGCCTGAACATACGAATGCAGCTTTTAGTCATTCAGCATCGTACGGTGTCCATGGTTTTGCGGTCGATATCCGTTTAACGAAAGATGAGCAGATTGTCGTGTTTCATGATGAATATGTGAACCGAACAACAAATCTTGAAGGTAAATTAGCAGATTATTCGTTAAGCGAAATAAAAGAAGCCGATGCTGGTTATCACTTTAAAGATAAAAATGGAGAATTCCCTTATAGAGGGAAAGGCGAAACTGTTTTATCCCTTAAAGAGCTTTTAGAACAATTTCCACACCTGTTTATTTGTATTAACATTCAAGAAACACCTGATACATATGAAGGTAGCTTGATTCCTTCAAAGTTATGGTATCTTATCGAAGAATTGGGAGCTGAAGATCGCCTTGCCGTTACAAGTGCTTTTGATGAGCAAGTTGACCGTTTTAATTTATATGCCCAAAACCGGGTTGCTATCGGAGCGGGAAATCGTGAAATCAAAAAAGCCTATACTGCTTTCACAAGCCAATTCGGGCATTTTTATCAACCAACCACTGACTTGTTTTGTTGCCCCCACAAAATGGGGATATTCTCAATCGGGAGAGCTGGATTTATCAATTTCTTATCGAAGTTAAATATACCGATTTATTTTACAGATGTTGATGAACCTGACAATATTACAACGCTTATCAACGCAGGCGCTGCTGGCTTTATTACTGATCAACCCACTGTCATGATGAAAACCATTCAAAATGCTGTTGCTGAATAATTAAAAAATGCCGGACTTACGAAAATGTAAGTTCAGCATTTTTAGTTAAGCCGAGCAAGAACAGCTTCCACCAGAACCGCAGCCGCTTCCGCAAGATGAATCAGTGAAGAAACCATTACCTGTTGGAACTTTCACCGACTCTGATACAGTCTTTCCGATAATCATTCCAATTTCATCGAATAATTGCTGTACATCGTTTTCTGCAAGACGAAGCGCAGCTACTTGTTCATTTAAATCCAACTCTCTTTTACGTAGTCGGATATCTTTCATCACAGTTCTATAATCTGGATGATACCGTCCAAACCGTTGCACTTCTTCATAACGCTCTTTTAGTATGGTAAATTCTTTAATCGATTTTACAAGAACATCATTCGAATAAACAGCTTCTCGGGCTTTATTATATTCTTCAACGACTTCAGATGAAGCCATGATTTTTATTAGTTCTTCCGCATGTTCGATGATGGTGAGCCATTCATCAGTGATTAGCATTAGATTCATCCCCTCCACTCACATTCAATCATAACAGATTCATATGAGTTCGTGAATGGTCGGGACTTACTTTATGTTCGCAAATAAAGCTTGCTCTGCAATTTCGACATCAGAAAATGGGAGTATTTCCCTCCCAATATGTTGTGTTTTTTCATGTCCTTTCCCTGCAATTAGTACGATATCCCCTGCAGATGCAATGGAAATTGCCCTTTGAATTGCTTTAGCTCTATCGACTTCGACTTGGACAGCAGTACTCCCTTCGGAAAAACCCGCTGTAATATCTTGAATAATGGTCAATGGGTCTTCATTTCTCGGATTATCAGAGGTTACTAAGATAGTAGAAGAATAGAATGCCGCGATTTCCCCCATCTCTTTTCTTTTTCCTTTATCACGATTTCCCCCACAACCAAAAACAGTAATAATCCTTTCTTGGCTTTCTTTAGCGAGTGATTGTAAGACAGTTTCCAACGCATCAGGCGTATGCGCATAATCGATAATCACTGTAACACCATTACGCTCTATCCTTTGCATTCTTCCTTCAGGTAATGATAACAAAGAGGTATGAGTAAAAATCTCTTCAAATGGATGAGAAAGGATGTGCAATGCGCTAATTGCCGCTACTGCATTCATTTGGTTAAAAAATTCAAAAACAGGGAGCTTTAATTCCTGTTCAAAAGTAGGCGCTTTTACTTTATAAGTTCCGCTTTCATTGATAAGTTGAACGTCAGATGCCCCTCCTGTACCGAAAAGAGTAAACGGTTGTGAAGAATTCTTTGTCATGTCAACACATATATCATCATCACAATTCACAACGAGATGCTTTGCCTTGTAAACTAGCTTTTGCTTTGCTTGAATATATGCCTCTTTACTTCCGTGTTCTTCATAATGATCAACACCTACATTTAGTAAAATGCCAATGTCAATCTCACAATCTTCCAATCGATCTGTGGATAATCCAAGAGACGAAGCTTCCATGATGATATGCTTGATTCCCTTTTCTTCACAATCCTTAAGTAACGGATGGAGATACTCTGCGGGCAACGTTGTCATTGATGGAATATCGTAGGTAGCTCGCACACCATCAATAAATACCCCTAACGTTCCAATCACAGCAGTGCGCAGCCCTAAGCCATTTAAGAGTTGACCAATAAAGTGGCTTACCGTCGTCTTACCATTTGTTCCCGTTACCGCAATAATCGTTAAGCGTTCCGATGGGTTTCCTGATAACCTTGCACTCGCATGTGATAAAAACTTTCTGCAATCCGGGACAACGATTAATGGAACGTCACGAGATAAGTCAATGGATACCGGCCTATCAAGTACAATTCCCGCAGCTCCTAGTCGAATTGCCTCTTCTATATATGAAATTCCATCCACTTTCTCTCCTTTCCTCGCAACAAATAGGAATCCAGGTTTGACAGCTTTAGAGTTTTCCGTAACGCCAACCACTGGAATACTAAACTTTTCACCAGTAAACGTACACGGCCAGTCTTTAAGTAACTCTTGTAAAAGTAACACGCTACTCCCCTTCCCGAACATTTTGTCAATAAGCGAATATATTATTGAGAACGAACCAATTAAAGCTTTGTAATATTGAAGATTTGAAGATGCAGTTCCGACAAGATGAATTACTTCTGAAATGAAGTTTCAATTTATGGTATGAAACTGATGTTTCGAATGACACGAAGAAAGTTGGGGGACTTTTATGATTGTGCAAAAATTTGGCGGAATCGCCATGCAAAGTGAAGAAATGAGAAATTACAGCATGAACCACATATTAGATGGCATCAAACAGTATGAAAAAATTGTCGTCGTCGTATCTGCAATTGGTCGATTAGGGGACCCATATGCAACGGACAGCCTAATTAATCTTTCCGAAGCCTTTGCATCGGATTATGTTGCTCGAGACCTCGTAGCATCCTGTGGTGAACTTATAGCATCCGCTGTTCTTTCAGCAGAGTTACATCAGTTCGGGGTATCTAACACAGTTCTCCACGGTAAACAAACTGGAATTGTAACGGCAGGTGATTTTGGGGACGCTACACTTGAAGCCATTGACACATCCAACATTATTAAATCTTTAGAACAAGTTGATTGCGTTATCATTCCTGGCTTTCAAGGGATGGATAAGTTAGGAAACGTGATGACTTTAGGGAGAGGTGGCAGTGATTTAACAGCAGTTGCACTCGCCGATTCACTTCAAGCTTCTCACGTAGAATTTTTTAAAGATGTTCCGGGTGTATTAACAGGAGACCCTAATTTTGTTTCTGACTATGAAAAATACGACTTTCTAAGTTTCGACGAATTTCTCACCCTACTAAATGGAGACAATACAATCGTCCAAAAGAGAGCAGCAATACTTGCAAAAGAAAAAGCGATTCCATTATATGTTAGAGGAATCGCTAGTTCAGAAACAGGAACTTGGATAACAAACTAAATATTCTTTTCTAAGAAAACAATAATCATTATCTTTTATTTTCAACAGGCACTTTGATGAATGTTTGAGCGAAATAATTATTATATGCGCCAGTTCCTAAATGAGTGAAATCCTTATCCAACATGACTTTTCGATGATCTGATGAATTCATCCAACCATGCACCGCTTCTATTGCATCAACGTAATTGAATGCGGTGTTTTCACCTGCCTTCTTATGTTCAATAGAGGCTTTTTTCAGTCGATTAGATAGACTCTCCTCTTTAGTCGCTTCTTCTTTCAAGTTATTTTCCAATGCCAAAAACTCGCTATGTTTCCGCGCAAAGGTACTCAAGGAGTAATCACCTTGTAATTCTGAAACTTGATGTTTCACTCGCTGTAGATTTGTTAACTCAAAGATTTGCCGCTCAATTGTCCTATCCACTTCAATTTGTAATGTAGATGAAGGCGGTTTAGAGGTGAGCAGTTCGCCCATATACGTCATTTCATATGGTTGATGAAGCACTAATGTAGCAGGATCAATAAATCGTACGCCTGCCAGTCCATTATTCTCTCTATCGATATACAGTTGTGCAAATAAGTCCTTATATATAATTAAAGGCCGGCTATGTAAATCTTCACTATTTAAAGAAAACGTATATATATTATCTGCAACATTCACATCTACTTCGGAACCGACAATTGTAAATCGGTAAATATCATTTATATCTTGACCGATTTCAAACGGGGCAACATTCGATGTGTCATCGGCTGTATAGAGTTGATTTACAATGCCATCGCGTGTAACACCGACCATGAGTCGTTTGTCATTCTCGTATATCCACCAATCATATTGATAACTAGATGGTTCGATACGCTTTGGTTTACCTAACACTTCAATTAAAGTATCTACAGGTTCTCCAACATAAATAGAGATTCCTTCCTCCGGTCGAGCTGACTGTGGAATCGCAGAGCCTACTCCTTTATCTTCAACTGGTACCGCAGTCCCTTGTTTAACAGGCGCCTCTAGCGGTTCATTTTCTTTTACGCGTTCTCCCATCACATAGAAAACGAGAAGAACAGCAACTAGTAGGACAGCTATTCTGAAAATATTCTTCAACCAAATCCCTGCTTTCAACTAAATTTAAACGTACATTCGATGTCCCTACAATTTTGCTAGATATTCCCCAATAAGACCGAAACCTAAAATCATTCTGTACCCTAATCTCATCGACACAATGTTGTCATTGCAACTGCAACGAAAGTGTTCTATTATGAATAGGTATAGTGTATTTTCTGGATAATCGATAAAAGGAGGATTCAATCTATGTATATTGAAAATACTGGCATTGAAAATATCGTTTCGGATTTATTCATACTTGATGAAATTATGCTACAACATGATTTAATTCGTGGTGGACAATGGGACTACGAGCGCGTTACTTATGATAAAAAGTATACGCTTAAAGAAGGTACTTTTTATCTGCGTATTTTCGGTTTCGCAACAGAAGGCGATGTTGACGCACGTGACGCAATTATTCAACTTAAAAAACCTGTCATCGGGAAGCATTACTACCCATTCGGCGTAGAATACGGTGAAGACGAACATTTCCCTGAAAGCCTTATCAAAGATTGTGAAACAACATTAAAGAAAGTGTTAGTTGCATTAGAAAAACATAATTTAAAGAAAGTTTGATTTTTCGATAGCCGAAGAACTTTAGATTCTTCGGTTTTTTTGTCAATAAAAGCGTTTGCTCATACCTAGTAAGTATATCTATTCAAATCTAAATAATTGGTTATAATAAAGGTAATATGAATTATTGGAGGAATGAGCATTGTCCAAATGGTTTACTAAACGGAACTTTTTCATATTGTTAAGCGTTATATTCATTATACTAATTTTCTTTTATATTATCCCAGTTTCCTTACCAATTATTTTTGCACTCCTTACAGCTTTGCTCATCGATCCCCTCGTTAGACTTGTAGAAAAGCAATTTAAATGGAATCGAAAACCAGCTGTGATCTCTGTTTTCATCTTTATTTTAGCAATTATCTCTTCACTATTATATTATACTGTTACCCGTCTTATAGGAAAGATAATCGACTTCACGCACGCAGCTCCTGGTCATTTCAATACATTATCCGGCTTCTGGATTGATATGCAAAATAAACTATTCCAGTATACGGCCGGCATGCCAAAAGAAGTTATTGAATCCATTCAGGAGTCCTTAAAAAACATATTTGACTCGATTAGAATAGCAATCCTTGAATTGTTGAGCTACGACAAGATTACATCACTCTTAACCGACGTGCCAAACTATCTCGTTAGTTTAATCGTCTTTGTTATTGCATTGTTTCTATTCATGTTAGAATTACCAGAACTCAAAAGAATATTATTTAAGTATCTCACAAAATCTACAGAAAAAAAAGTACGATTTATGGTTACAAAACTCAATTCAATTCTATTTGGGTTTGTGAAAGCACAATTTCTTGTTAGTATTATCATTTTTGTTGTTACACTTATTGGACTCTTTTTAATAAAACCTAAATATGCTTTCATTATGTCCCTTATTATTTGGATAGTTGATCTTATTCCTATACTTGGATCAATCATTATTCTCGCTCCGTGGGCATTATATTATTTCATAAGTGGCGATGTCGGAACAGGAACTCAACTAACAATTTTAGCAGTTATTCTTCTAGTGATACGTAGAACAGTCGAACCAAAAGTAATGGGGTCACAAATTGGCCTTAAACCTTTACCAACTCTCATTGCAATGTTCATCGGCTTAAAACTTATCGGCTTTCTTGGATTCTTTATCGGACCACTTGTCGTTATTTTATTTACTACTGCACGAGAAGCAAATATCATTCGCGTTAATTTTAAAATTTAACCAGGACGAATGCTTTATGAATTTAAAAAAGTAGAGGAAACCATTCCTCTACTTTTTATATTTTCTTATTTTTTAACTGTTCGCTTGTAATTCTTGATGTTTCAATAACTCTTGTCTAGTAATTTCATCAGCATTATTTCGTTCTTCATTTGCCCAAGAAAAGAAGATTTTCCCGATAACAAAAATATAAATCATTTCCTGCGCAACCTTCATTAAAATACCTCCGAGCTGTTGATCATATAACGAAGACATGCTTGTAAACATTTCAGGTCCTGATATTCCTAGACCAGAAAGTCCTGCTAACGTTCCAGGTGGGACACAGAGCGCCATGGCTTGCAACCAAGCATCTCCGTTCGTATACGTATCATATACAGCTACATCCGCAAAAATGATTAATGTACAAGCTGGCGTGATTAGGATCGCACTTAATACAACGTATCCAATCTTCTTTAGACCGTGTACTTTAGGTTGCCCTTTAACTGTATTCACGAGCGGCCACCATAGAAATATCGCTGACATGAAAATAGTGGCAGTAAACATTCCATGCAAAATTAAATTTAACTTTACGTTGTCAAGAATTAACGGATAATGATAAGCTGAAAATAAAAAACTAAACATAAATAAGCTAATAAGAGGCTTCGTGAAAAATCTGAAGATACTATTAATCAATTTCACTTCAAATAACTTTTCCCACACCCAATTCGGTATTCCCATAATGAGTAGAGGTGCCACTCCTAATAATAGAAAGGCCATTTGAGTCATATGTACAGAAAATAATATATGACCTAACAAATCGACCGGTGAACCTTTTAAAATGTAAAGAAGTATCATTCCACTTAAAAAAAATATTGCTTGCTTACGTGTTAAAGCGGTGGAATTTTCAAATTTATGACGCCATTTAACTGTGATTAAAAAATAGAGCAGTACTACAACCAATAAAGATAAGAAATACCACGGACTCCACAATGCACGAAATCCGAATATACTTAAAGGCATTCACCATCACTCCTTTATTACAGTCTCTATTTATATTATAAAGCAATGCAAACCTATAACTCAATGGATGAACTATGACAAATTCATAGAATAATAAAAACTCGTACAGAAGTAGATTCTGTACGAGTTTGTTGTGCCGCATACTTAACTATACAGTTTATACGTATAGTGGGTTCCACCAAACGATTGTAACGAATGTAAGAACGATTAAGAATGCGAGTAATGCTCCAGTAAACATGAACATTTCCGGAATTCCGTGCCCTTTTTCATTCATGTGCATGAAGTAGTAAAGTTGTAATCCGACCTGCACAGCAGCAAATAACAGAATGACTGGAATTACATAGAACTTAGAGAACCCAATTACATCCGCATTTGAAGCTAATACGATCGCAAATGAAGTAAGCGTCAAGAATATCATCATCGAGAACATAATAACTTGAGCACGCATTCCTTTTCTAGCACGTAATCTTGCAATTTCAACTTCACTTGGTGTTTTTTCATAAATTTCGATGTCTGCCATATTAACCTACCACTCCCATCAAATAGACTGCAGTGAAGATAAATACCCAGATGACGTCAATGAAATGCCAGTATAGTGAAAATGTATAATATTTTGTTGCGTTATACAAGTTCAATCCACGCTTCGCATTTCTGAAAATGAGTAACGTAATCCAAACAAGTCCGATTGCTACGTGGAAACCATGCGTCCCTACAAGTGTATAGAATGATGAACTAAACGCACTATTTCCGTAAGTGAAACCTAGTTGTACATAATGAGTAAACTCATACACTTCAAGCATTAGAAAACCAAGACCTAGAAATGCTGTAATTCCTAGCCATAGTTGCATCTTCCTGAAGTTGTAATTTCTCAAATGATACATTGCATAAACACTTGTTAATGAGGATGTTAATAATAGCATCGTCATTACAAATACAAGCGGTAATTCATAAAGCTCTTGTGTCGAAAACTCGAGACCAGCTGGCCCTTTGTTTTTTAATGCTAAGTATGTTGCAAATAGCGTAGCAAACAAAATTACTTCTCCGCCAAGGAATAGCCAGAAGCCAACAAACTTATTTTTGGCTTCAAAAGTAGCTGTTTCCGGGTTATCAGGCCAAGTCTCAGGGGTAAATTTCTTATTCAGATCCATTATTTTTGACCCCCTTCACGCTTCATGTCCCTTAAGATTTCTTCTTTAGGAACATAGTATCCTAAATCATCTTTCACAGAACGAATTGACATTGTAACGAAAGTCCAGAACAGACCGAACACTAAAAGCGATAGTCCCCAAGACGTTTCTAAACGGAACATTGCACCGAATCCTGCCATAAACAATCCAAATGACATGAGGAATGGAATAATTGAACCGTGCGGCATATGAATATCTTGCAATGGAACTGCCGGTGTATAACCAGATTCGTTACCTTCTTGCTTTTCAATCCATACAGTATCTAATCCACGTACAAGTGGTGTTTGTGGGAAGTTGTAATAAACGGGTGGTGATTGAGTTGCCCACTCAAGTGTACGCCCATCGCCCCACGGATCATTACCAACGCGCTTATTTTTAACTGTCGTAACAATGATGTTGTAAACAAGTACAATGACACCAATCGACATTAAGAACGCACCGATCGTACTAATATAGTTCGCCGCATTCCAACCTTGACCATCCATATACGTAAATACGCGGCGTGGCATTCCCCAGAATCCTAACCAGTGCTGGATAAGGAATGTCATATGGAAACCAATAAAGAAGAACCAAAATGTCACTTTACCAAGCGTTTCGTCTAGCAATGTACCGAACATTTTTGGCCACCAATAGTGAGTAGCCGCTAAAATACTGAGTACGACACCACCAATAATTACATAGTGGAAGTGAGCGACGATAAAGTATGAATCATGCAATTGGTAGTCAAGTGGTGCTGCACCTTGCATAATCCCTGTTACTCCACCCATTACGAATGATGGAATAAATCCGATTGCATAGAGCATTGGTACTGTAACTTTAATACTACCGCCCCACATCGTCAGTAACCAGTTAAAGATTTTCACACCTGTAGGTACAGCAATAGCCATTGTCGCAACTGCGAAAATTGCGTTTGCCGTTGACCCTAATCCAACTGTGAACATATGGTGAGCCCAAACCATAAATCCTAAGAAACCAATGAGTACTGTTGCAAAAACCATTGATGTATATCCAAACAAACGCTTTCTTGAAAACGTTGGGAATACTTCAGAGAAAATACCGAAAGCCGGTAAGATTAAAATATAAACTTCTGGGTGACCAAATATCCAGAATATATGCTCCCAAATAATTGTGTTTCCACCCATTGTATGGTCGAAGAAGTTTCCGCCGAACAATCTATCAAATGTTAAGAAAAACAAGCCAATTGTAAGTGGTGGGAACGCAAACAAGATCATTGCTGACGCGATAAACGTAGTCCAAGTGAATAATGGCATACGCATATACGTCATTCCCGGTGCACGCATGTTAATGATTGTGACAAGGAAGTTAATCCCCGACATTAACGTACCTCCACCTGCAATTTGTAAACCGATAGAGTAAAAGTCAACTCCATGTCCTTCAGACGTGATTGCTAATGATGTATAAGAAGTCCAACCAGCATCAGGTGCTTGCCCCATAAACCATGATATGTTTAAGAACAATCCACCGAAGATAAACATCCATAACCCTAGTGAGTTAATGAATGGAAACGCTACGTCACGCGCACCGATTTGTAGTGGCATAATTGCGTTCATAAAACCGAATAATATAGGCATGGCTGCAAGGAAAATCATCGTCGTTCCATGCATCGTAATTAACTGGTTAAATAGCCCAGCACTAATTAGATCGCTATTCGGGTGAAGAAGCTGAATACGAATTAGAACTGCTTCAATCCCACCGAGTACGAAGAAGAATCCTCCGCCTAGCAAATAAAGGATACCAATCTTCTTATGGTCAACTGTCGTCAACCAATCCCATAGCCAGGCGCCAAAGCCTTTCTTTTGAGCAACTGAACTCACTTGTTTTACCTCCTCTACATTTTCAAGCTACATTACTTTTCTACTGATAGTCCCATTAAGTATCCTGCTAATGCATCCAACTCCGCATCTGATAAATGATCAAATGCCGGCATCGTGTTACCTGGTTTATATTTTTGTGGATCTGCAATCCATTTTTTCAATGAATCTTCATCGTGATCCATGAAGCCTGCAACGCGGTTACGATCGCCAAATGTCGTTAAGTTTGGACCAACAGCCCCCGCATGGTCTACCCCCAAATACGCTGGATCTCCAGCACCGCTAACTGCGTGACACGAGATACAACTTTCAGCGAAAATAGCTTCTCCTTGATCCGCAGATGCCTTATCAGCTGTTGCTCCTTCCGTCGCTTGCATCGCAAGAACCCATTCGTCGAATTCAGCACGCGTTAATGTTTTAACTTTAAAGTCCATCAAAGCGTGTGACGGTCCACAAAGCTCAGCACATTTTCCGAAGAAAACGCCTTCTTCAAGATCGCGAGAATCTTTTTCAAAAATCAAGTAAAACTTGTTAACGTTTTCAACGTTGTTATCAAGCTTACCGCCGACTGCCGGAATCCAAAATGAGTGTTTAACATCCGCAGCAATTAGATTAAAGTATACTTTTTCATTCATTGGTACGACTAACTCTTGTGCTGTAGTAACACCTAAATCCGGATAGTCAAACTCCCACCAATATAGTTTTGCCTTTACATCAACGACCAAATTCTCAGCATTACCATCGTCATCTACAGCACCCATTGCAGTAACGTTACCTAACTTATAAGTGTAGTAAACCGTTGGCACTGCTAGCAAAAGAACTAAAAGGATCGGAATAACTGTCCAAACAAGCTCTAACACGTTACTTCCTTCAACTTGCTCTGGCATATGATCTTCACCAAGCTTCGAACGTCTGAAGCGGAAGAGCGCTATTACGTAGATAATTACAACTACTAGTATTACGAATAACATAATTCCCGAAGATAATAGCAACAAGTTAAATTGGTCTTTTGCAACTTCACCTGCTGGAAGAAGTGTAGATATTTCCTGTTGACCGCAACCTGCAAGGAAAATAGTAAGCGCTGTTAACAATGTAAATAGTCGCCACTTTTTAAGTCCTTTCATCATCGCCTAATCATACCTCTCTTTCAATTAATGTCTTGTTAAGTGCAGGGATAAATTATCCCTATATATATGAATTCCTGTTTAAAAGAAAGAATTCCATTAAAATAGCATTAAATAAATAGCGAGAATATAATAATTGAGACAAACAAAATAGTCATATAGTTAAGTGAGTAAACAAACATCCCTGTTGCCCACTTCAAATCGTCTTTCGCCTTAAACCCTCTAACTGCAAAATAAGCCCAACCAATATTTAATATCGTAGCGAGTACCATAAACCCGACTCCTAAGTCCGCCAATAATAATGGTAACGGAAATAAGAGGAGAACCCACCCTAACATCGAAACTTTCGTTCTCGTAAACCCTTTCACAACTGGTAGCATTGGTATATTCGCTGCACGATACTCCTCTGTACGTCTCATTGCAAGCGCATAAAAATGAGGCGGTTGCCAAATAAACATTATTAAAAACAATGCCCATGCCCCTGCCCCTAGTGTCGGCTCAACTGCTGCCCAACCTATTAACGGAGGAATCGCACCAGAAATACTTCCAACAACTGTATTGCTTACGTGTTTTCTTTTAGACCACATTGAATAGAGTACTACATAGCTGAATACACCCGCAAGTCCCCAAAGCCCAGCAGTAGTTGATGCAGAGAATAATAGTAGCTCTCCGATGGCAATGAATGTCAGACCAAGTGCCAACACAGCCGAGGCGTTGAATCGTCCAGTCACTGTCGGTCTAGATTTTGTTCTAGACATAATTGGATCAATATCGCGGTCTATTAGATTGTTCAATGCGGCGGATCCTGCAATGATTAATCCCGAGCCACCGAGCGCAAATAAAAGTAAATCTAGATTTGCTAAAAACTTTAATGGACTTAATTGCATCGCGAGAAAAAAACCAGTGAAAACAGTAATCATGTTCGAATTAACTATACCAATCTTAATAAGTGCTAAAAAATCTTGAAGTACTGTTGTCGTTTTTTCCGCGGCCGCAGAATCAACCGTTGTCGATATTATACGACCGTTTGACATATTCCCCCACCTTTCGCCTTTTTTCAAATTAACTTCTTATATACTTCACTATATCGAAAATTAGAGAAAATTTCTATACTAAAACAAAAAATCTCCTGGAACTGCGCTTTTCTCTGACATAATTGTCACATTCCATACTCTATAATAAAGCATTTCTACTAATCAATTGTGAAGTTAAGAGAACTATTTGGTGAACTTTTTGTGAAAAGGGCGCTATTCAGAATGTTTACGGCCTGTATCCGTTGTATTTTCACCTTTCTTTCGTTATCATCAAAACTAAAGGAGTCTTCAAAAACAAATTAACATTTATCTAAAAGTGGGTGTCATTTTTTGAGATATCATAATTTTTTAAAGTGGTTTGCTGTTTCTTCAACAATTGGCATGTTATTCATTCTACTTGGTGGTGCACTAGTTACTAAGACCGATAGTGGAATGGGATGCGGTCGGCATTGGCCAGGCTGTAATGGACAACTTATTCCAGACGTCATAACAGCAGAAGTGCTGATTGAATTTTCTCACCGCATCGTCACTGGTGTCGTTGGTATTCTAATTGTAATTTTGGCGGTTTGGTCATGGAGAGCACTGGGGCATGTTCGAGAAACTAAATTTCTATCTTTCATGGCCATATTCTTTCTAGTTTTACAAGCCCTAATCGGAGCTGCCCAGGTGTTATGGGGACAAGGCGACTTTATTTTAGCCTTGCACTTCGGGATTTCACTTATTTCATTTGCTTCTGTACTATTACTAACACTCTTGGTTTTTGAGGTTGATAAAAAGTACGACACACAAAACATACAAGTTGGGAAACCGCTAAAATGGCATACAATTGGCGTTACGATCTATTCCTACATAGTTGTTTATACAGGAGCACTTGTCCGTCATACAAATTCCGAACTCGTCTGTCTAGATTGGCCTTTTTGCGACAATTCAGCCATCGGGTTACCCACCCGCTTCAACGAATGGGTTCAGATGGGTCACCGTTTTGCAGCTGCACTCATTTTCATCTGGATCCTGTACATAATGGTACATGTCATTCGGCATTATAAAAGCCAACCAGTCTTTTACTGGGGATGGATTATTTCCTTTATACTTGTCCTTGCCCAAGTAACTACAGGTGCAATAGCCATTTTCACTCATTTAAACTTATATATCGCATTGCTCCATTCGTTATTTATTTCACTACTATTTGGGCTTTTAACGTATATGATACTGCTTGTATTTAGAAGCAATCGTTCTTCCTAATTATCTAGGTCACCTTTATACACGAAGGTGACCTAGTTTTTTCTTAACCATTTACTTTTAAATATCTTCTCCTTATATCTTCTATTCCCTATTTTTTTCGTTTAAATCATAAAAGCACTCAGAGTTCGATTTAGTCGAAATTCTGAGTGCTTTTTATTAGTTATTAGTCCGCCATTTCAATAAGAAGATCGCCTGTAGCAATCGATTCTCCAGCGGTTACATAGATTGCTTTTACTGTACCATCGTATGGTGCTTGAATTGTGGTTTCCATTTTCATCGCTTCTGTAATGAGTAAATGTTCGCCTCTTTTCACTTTTGCCCCTTCAGATACAGCAACTTGTAAAACAGTTCCAGGCATTGTAGCGCCGATATGTGCTTGATTTGAAGGGTCAGCTGTCGTCTTTCTGATGACATCTGATTCCACATTGACATCCTCGATAATAACTTCACGTGGTTGACCGTTCAATTCGAAATAAATAACCCTTGTAGCATCGGATTGCGGCTGACTGATCGAAACAAGCTTAATAATTAATGTCTTACCTTTTTCAATTTCGACCTCAATTTCTTCACCTAGACGCATACCATATAAAAACTCTGGTGTATCGATCACCGATACATCTCCAAACTCTTTATTCATTTGTAAATATTCTTCAAATACTTTCGGATAAAGAGCATAGGATAATACTTCCTGACTTGTGACAGGTCGATTTAGCTTTTTATTTAAATCTCCTTGAAGTTCATCAAAATCAACATCTTCAAGCAATTCGCCAGGGCGAACCGTAATGGCTTCTTTATCTTTCAAGACAACTGCTTGCAACTCTTTAGGGAATCCACCATGCGGTTGTCCGATATAACCTGCGAAAAATTCGATAACTGAATCAGGGAAGTCAATAGACATTCCACGTTCAATCACTGATTTTTCATCAAGGTTGTTTTGAACCATAAATAAGGCCATATCCCCTACGATTTTGGATGAAGGGGTTACTTTTACAACGTCGCCGAACAGTAAATTCACTCGGGAATACATTTCTTTAACTTCTTCCCAACGTTCTCCTAACCCTACTGCCCTCGCCTGTTGTTGTAGGTTCGAATATTGTCCGCCTGGCATTTCATGAACATAGATCTCAGAATGCGGACTCATCATACCGCTTTCAAAATGCTGGTAATATTTACGAACATCTTCCCAGTAATGCGACAGACTTTCTAAGCCATTTACATCAGCACGAACCTGGCGCTCGTTCCCTTGCATTGCATAATATAACGAACTTGCAGAAGGTTGTGATGTAAGCCCTGCCATTGAACCAAGTGCGGTATCTACAATATCAACTCCCGCTTCAATTGCACGTGCATACGTGTAAATTCCATTGCCGCTTGTATCATGTGTATGGAGATGAATTGGCAAGTCTGTTGTTTCTTTTAATTCTGAAATGAGGCGATATGCTGCTTCTGGCTTCAATAAGCCTGCCATATCTTTAATCGCTAAAATATTCGCGCCTGCCGACTCTAGATTTTTCGCCATTTCTTTATAATATTGAACTGTATACTTATCTCGCTTATCATCTAAAATATCACCTGCATAACAAATTGCAGCTTCCGCAACTTTACCAGCTTCACGCGTTGCATCAATCGCTACTTCCATACCTTTGATCCAGTTTAAGCTATCAAATATACGGAATACATCAATTCCTGCTTCTGCTGAATTCTTTACAAATTCGCGAATGACATTGTCCGGATAATTTGTATATCCAACTGCATTCGCCCCGCGAAACAACATTTGGAATAATACATTAGGAATTTGTTCACGTAATTTAATAAGACGATCCCACGGATTTTCTTTCAAGAAACGATAAGCTACATCAAATGTCGCTCCGCCCCACATCTCCATTGAGAACAGATTATTCATGATTCTAGCTGTCTCAGGAGCAATTTCCAGCATGTCTGCCGTACGCATTCTCGTTGCCAATAGGGATTGGTGGGCATCTCTAAATGTCGTATCGGTTATTAAAACATCATTTTGTTCTTTTATCCAGTTCACTAATCCCTCTGGACCTTGTGCGTCTAATATTTGCTTCGTTCCACTTAACGGAACTGTCGATAAGTCGATTGCTGGTTTACGGGCATTATGGAAAACTGGCTTAGATTGCTTGTCAATTCCCGGAAATCCATTGACTGTTACATTTCCAATATAATTTAAAATCTTCGTCCCTCTATCTTGACGAGTTGGGAATAAAAACAATTCCGGTGTAGTGTCAATAAAACTTGTATCATAGTCACCAATTAGGAAACTCTTATGTTTTACTACATTTCCTAGGAATGGGATATTCGTTTTAATGCCACGTATTCTAAATTCTTGTAAGTTACGGTCCATTTTTGCCGCCGCTTCTTTGAAAGTCATTCCCCAAGTGGAAACTTTTACAAGTAGCGAATCATAGTGAGGTGTAATAACAGCACCTTGGAAACCATTTCCTGCATCTAACCGAACACCAAATCCGCCACCAGAACGATATACCATTAACTTTCCTGTATCTGGCATAAAATCATTCAATGGATCTTCAGTTGTCACTCGAGACTGAATCGCGTAACCAAACAACGGAACGTCTTCTTGTTTAGGGATCTGAACGATTTCGTCGTGTAGGTCTCTTCCATCCGCAATATGTATTTGAGAATGTACGATATCAATACCTGTCACCATTTCTGTAATGGTATGCTCTACTTGAATGCGCGGATTTACCTCAATAAAGTAAAATGATCCATCTGCGACAAGAAATTCAACAGTCCCCGCATTTACATAACCGATCTTTTTCATTAATTGCACAGCCGCATTACAAATTTCATCACGAAGATCTTCTTCTAATGAAATAGAAGGTGCCGTTTCAACTACTTTTTGATGGCGACGTTGGATGGAGCAATCTCTTTCGTACAAATGAACAACATTTCCATGCAGGTCTCCTAGTATTTGAACTTCAATATGCTTCGGCTTGTCGATAAACTTTTCTACATACATTTCATCTGATCCAAATGCTGCTTTAGCCTCTGATTTCGCTCGTACGAATGCTTGTTCAACTTCATCTGCAGAGTGAATAATTCTCATACCACGTCCGCCGCCTCCCAAGGAAGCCTTCACCATAATTGGGTAACCGCTCGATTCACCGAATCTTAAGACTTCTTCATATGAAGAAACTGGACCATCACTTCCTGGAATCACTGGTAATCCGGCTGCAATCGCTTGTTCACGTGCTTTTACTTTATCACCAAATATTTCTAGGTGCTTCGATGTCGGGCCAATGAAAATAATACCTTCTTCTTCAAGTCTTCTCGCAAATTCAGCGTTTTCCGCTAAAAATCCATATCCTGGGTGAATCGCATTTGCACCGCTATCCTTCGCGATTTCAATAATTCCTTCAATGTCTAAATATGCATCAATGGGATTTTTTCCTTTACCGACAAGGTAAGATTCATCCGCTTTATAACGATGGAACGAGCCACTATCCTCTGTCGAATAAATACCGACTGTTGAGATTTCTAATTCTGTACATGCTCTAAATATACGAATCGCAATTTCTCCACGATTCGCAACGAGTATTTTAGTGATTCTTTCCATCTAATCCACTTCCCTTTCTATCACTTTTTCTTATTCTCATATTTAACAAACATCGAAACATTCATTAAAATTCCTACAGCGATTGACATTAAAATCACCGAAGTTCCTCCATAACTTATAAAAGGGAGGGGCACGCCGGTTAGCGGGATAATACCTGTTAATCCGCCTAAGTTAACGAACGTCTGCACACCTATCATACTGCCTATTCCTGCCGCAAGCATACGCGCGTGAGGATCTTTTGCCTTCAGCGCGATAATTAATGCGCGTAAAACGATAAACCCTAATCCTCCAATTACAACCGCCACACCTAGAATGCCTAATTCTTCTGATATGATAGCCATGATCACGTCGGTATGAGGTTCGGGTAGATAACCCATTTTTTGGATAGAGTTTCCTAGACCATGTCCTTTTACGCCTCCAGATCCAATCGCGATATACCCATTTGCAATTTGAAATCCTGATCCTTGAATATAATCAAATGGATTTAAATAAGATAATATCCTACCTTTTCGACTGTCCGTCATGATGTTATCCCATTTAAAATAAAGAAGGAGTGACACCAATAGTAAGCCTACAGAAATAATACCACTTAACTTTAAAAAAGTATTCTTATTTATCCCACTTGCGGCAATGACTGAAAATGCCCCGACAATTATAATCAGTGACGTACCCATATCCGTTTCTAACATAACCGAACCAATTACGATAACAAGAATTCCAATAGGTGGCATAATTGACTGGTTGATGCTGTCAATTGTACCTCTCTCATCTTTTTTTGCAAAAACACTAGCAAAATAAACGAGAATAATAATTTTCGCAAGCTCAGATGGTTGAAGATTGATACCAGCAAGATTGATCCAACTTTGTGCACCTAGCTGTTCTCTACCGTATCCAAATACATGCACAAGTCCCAGAAGTAGTAGCATGCCGATGACGGAAACAATCATTAGCTTTTTTCTCTTGTAATTTTTGTACGGAAAAAAAGCCGCAACGAAAAAGGCAGGAAATGCAATCGCTAAGTTGATGATTTGCTTTCGAAAGAAATGGTCAGGTTCAAAGTCATAATACCCTACCGCCCAGACGAGACTTGAACTATAAATCATGACAAGCCCGAATAAACATAAAATTAAGTAGGTGAAAAAGAGTGGAAAATCAAAATTTCTTACAAATTGTTTTACATAATTACGCATATAATAACCCTCTTTTTCCTAATCGATTCTATTCCGGTTTGTTTTCCTCAATTAGTTAACGTTTACATTTAACACTTCAACACATTTAGGAATTAAATTACAAACCAATTCCTAGAAATGCTAGTCATACAATTAACTACCAAAGATATTTAAACAAAAAACTCAAACTGTGTAGTTAAGTTTGAGTCTTCTGCTTATTCTTTTGTATATAAGTCGTGTAAGACTGTCATTTCTTTCTCAAGCGAAGAAAGTATTTCATTTCCTTGCTTTCGTTCTATTAGACCAAGTTTCACAGCAAAATCAATTTCCCGAGCCAGTCCAAACATTTGGGTGTCTAGCACCTCTTCATATAATGGACATTGAGGCATCGTCAAATGATCCATCTGTACTTTAATTAGTTGCGCGATTTTATCGGCATCTATTTGCAGTTGCTTCATGGCCTTTTCCTGATATGTTTCTTGTAATTCAATATCCATGAGGACGCCCCCATCAAGCTATTATTTCTTCTGTTGACTATTAATAAATTGTAGCTTTCACATCCGAAAATTGCAAGTGTTTCCTTTTTTAATTCACCGATTTGACACGCTTACCCTTTTCACATAATCAAGAAAAAGGTATACTGACAGTAGCTCGTTATTTATGTAGGGGGACACGAAAATGAAAACAGTCATTCAAATTACAGGAAACGTTCGTCATTCTATCACATTAGATCCAGGCATTTGGATTTTTGACGATCGTCGCATTGACTTAGATTCTTTTTTCACTCAAGATTATGTTGAGAAAGATGAACTTGAGGAATATAAAAAAGCAATTGGCAAGCATTGGTCTCGCGAAATTATGGAAGGAGCTACTTTCCCTCCAACTTTAGAAACGGAAAGACAATTTGAAGAGTCTAAAGATATTACTGGCACGTATGGGATTTATTTACATCATTTTCTAAAAAATGCGGAACCTAGTAAAGATGCAACGACAATTACATTTATCACTGAGGCAAATGAGGACATCTCCTATCCAATACAGATGGCAGATGAAATCATATTAAAATATAGCATTGACGGGAAGCCGATTCGTGAAGACGGTCCAGTACACGTTCTTCTAAAAGATGGTTCAAATCAAGACCAACCAATAAAAAACGTTATCGGTGTAGATATCGCTTAGTTTAGGAGGTACAATATATGCGCGTTAAATGTGTTATTTGCGATGCAATCAGTCAACTGCCTGATCACGATGCACTCGCAAAAAAATTACGTAACCGTCCGATTCATACATTTATGTGCGCCGATTGTAATACAAGAATCGAACAAAAAACTTTAGCACGTGTAGCAACCGGCAATTTTATTTTCCGACGAAGCTCACACCCAACAGAAAAAAACTTTTAACACTCACATTTAAAAGGCATTCGAGAAAAACTCGAATGCCTTCTTCATTGTAATACGCTTATGCAATAGAATCTGTTTCTTCACCTTTATACTCATTCATCCGACGTACACGATAAATAATTAAAATAAGGGCTGCAACAATTAACCCTTCGACAATTGGCAAGAAAAATGCTAGGAATGTCAATACAAGACATCCTAAAAATAGGAATGTATAGATAATTATACTTTGGTAAATTTTTAATTTCTTCGCGAAGCCTAGTTTATAAACTAATGCAGACATTAAGAAGACAATTGCAAAAAGTACATATCCAGCTAACGTATAATCCATATCACCGGTTACGGTAGATGAACCTAACATATCATAAATGAATCGTGAAATTCCCGACATCCGTCCAAATACAAACTCAGTTTCTTGAGGATTCATTTAACACATTCCTTTCATCATCATGACAAAAATCATTCTTTATTTTTTTGCGCTCTTTTCGCCGCACGATCACGTTCACTTTTCCCGAGAATTTTCTTACGCAAACGAATAGATAAAGGTGTTACTTCACAGTATTCGTCATCATTTAAGTATTGAAGAGATTCTTCAAGTGTCATGATTCTCGGCTTTTTAATATTGACAGTTTGGTCTTTTGTTGCAGAACGAATATTTGTCATTTGTTTTGCTCTTGTCAAATTGACCGTTAAATCATTATCTCGACTATTCTCTCCGACAATCATACCTTCATATACTTCAGTACCTGGCTCAACAAAAATTGTTCCACGCTCTTCCACATGTAAGATACCATAAGGAGTCGCCTTTCCGTTCTCCATTGATACTAGCACACCATGGGCACGTTCTCCGACATTTCCAGTCACCATTGGTTGATAACTTTCGAAAGTATGATTCAAAATACCATACCCTCTTGTCAGTGTCAGGAATTCAGTCGTATAGCCAATTAACCCACGAGCAGGAACGTTGAACAGTAAACGTACTGTGCCTGTCCCGTTATTAATCATATCAATCATTTCACCTTTTCGTTGACCAATTGACTCAATTACGGATCCCGTATGTTCCTCTGGCACTTCAATTTGTACTCTTTCTATCGGTTCACATTTCACACCATCGATTTCTCGTACAACGACTTGAGGTTTCGAAACTTGCAATTCATACCCTTCGCGTCGCATATTTTCAATTAATATTGATAAGTGTAATTCTCCTCGGCCCGATACAATCCATGAGTCTGCTCCCGATGACTCTACACGTAACGAGACATCTGTTTGAAGCTGTTGGTTTAAACGTTCCTCAATTTTGCTAGCAGTCACCCATTTTCCTTCACGACCCGCGAATGGACTGTTATTTACCAAAAACTGCATTTGTAAAGTAGGTTCATCAATATGAAGCGTTGGCAGTGCTTCAGGATGTTCAACCGGACAAATCGTATCACTTACATCAATGCCTTCAATCCCTGAGACCGCTACTAAATCACCTGCATATGCTTCTTGAATTTCTACTCGTTTCAACCCGAGGAAGCCTGATAACTTCGTAATACGGAAATTATTAATCGTTCCATCACGCTTAATTACGGATACTTGTTGTCCAACTTTTATCGTTCCACGGAATACTCGTCCAATTCCAATACGTCCAACATAATCGCTATAATCTAAGAGCGATACTTGGAATTGCAACGGCTCATCATGATTATCTATTGGTGCAGGAATATTTTCTAAAATGGCGTCATAAAGAACCTCTAAAGTGTCCTCTTGATCAGCAGGGTCTGGTGATAAACTTGCAGTACCATTGAATCCTGAAGCATAAATGACAGGGAACTCAAGTTGCTCATCATTTGCATCAAGTTCAATAAACAGCTCTAATACCTCATCTACAACTTCTTCAGGTCTTGCAAATTCACGATCAATTTTATTCACAACGACGATTGGTTTTATGTTTTCTTCTAATGCTTTTTTTAATACAAATCGAGTTTGCGGCATACAACCTTCGTATGAATCTACAACTAAAATAACTCCGTCAACCATTTTTAATATCCGTTCAACTTCTCCACCGAAATCCGCGTGTCCTGGTGTATCCAGAATATTAATCTTTGTGTCTTTGTATTTAATTGCTGTGTTTTTTGCTAAAATAGTTATTCCACGTTCACGTTCAATATCATCGGAATCCATTGCTCTCTCTTCCACTTGTTCATTTGTACGGAATATACCGGACTGCTTTAACAATTGGTCGACAAGTGTAGTTTTCCCGTGATCGACATGGGCAATAATTGCAATATTTCTTAAATCAGCACGTTCTGTTGTCATGATTTCACTCCATTAATCTTTTTAAGTATGCGTAACTGTGTTATTATAACATAAGAAACAATAATTTAGAATTTATCAGAATAGACGGAGGGTTTTGATTGAAAGATATTAAATGGATTTTCGTTCTATATTCAATTGCAGCCGTGTTAGCCATGTGCTCTATTGGTGTTTCAGTAGCGCTTAGCAGTTTTTTCGGCATTATCCTTTCCATCGTTGCATTAATTCTCATTATGGGATATGGATTTAAAACGAAAAAGAAAATGCGTGAATTGGGTACCCTTTAACATTTACAATGTAGTGTGGCAATTCGTTGAATAATGATACATATCCCCTATGCCGAAAATCCGCAATGATTTTCGGCATTTTAATTTCATCTTTTCTGCACGATATATTTTGTTAATAATTCATGATGCAAACCTTCACGTGCGACAATAAAAGGCTCTGGACCAAGTAAAGAAGGCGGTTCTCCTTCTAAATTTGTCGCAACTGCGCCAACCTCTTGTGCAATGACCTTGCCCCCTGCAATATCCCAAGGCGATAGCCGCATTGATACGTATGCACTTAATTTACCAGATGAAACGTATGCAAGCTCAAGCGCCGCCGAACCATAAGAGCGCGTTCCACGACAATGCTGAATTAAGCCAAGTAGCTTCTCGTGATCAATATAACGATTGGGTGCCACCCACCTTGCATTAATTCCGATGATTGCTTCTTGAATAGAGTCTTCCTCCAATTTAGGCAGTCGCTCATCATTTACATAAGCGCCTTCTCCTTTTTTAGCAGAATATAATTCATCTCTAATCACATCGTAAATATAGCCAAGTATTCCAACGCCGTCTTGATAAATTCCCAATGAAATTGCAAAATTACGTTTTTGGTGTACAAAATTCATCGTTCCATCGATTGGATCAACTATCCATATCGTTCCATTTAACGAATTAATTTCATCCCCAAACCCTTCTTCGCCCAATATCTTATGGCCTGGAAATGACGTTTGAATTTGTTTAATAAAAAACTGCTCAATCTCTTTGTCGATATTTGTCACTAAATCATTTGCATTTGATTTCGAGTCAATATGTATTTGATCAAAAAATGACAACCTTATCTTATGGCCAGCTTCTTTTATTAAAGATTTTGCATAACGATCAATTAATCCCCAGTCCAATTCATTTCAGCCCTTCCCTATTGCTCCTTTTATAAGTATAGCAAAAAAGACATTCGTTTACACAGTTCTCAATTTGAGATTGTGCAACCGAATGCCTTTTCTTCTTTCGAAACCATTACGCGAAACCATTTAACGTTTCTAGCTCACGATGGATTTCAGCTAGCCTTTTTTTACTTTTCTGCTGTTCCATTTCATCATTTTGCTGAATTGCATCGAACAAAGTCGCCAGCTCATAATCAAGTTCAAGTTGAAGTACTTTCACATATTCTTTCTCAACGTCCGCTTTTCGTATCACATGCACGACCTGTTTCATATAAAACACCCCTTGTAATTTTAATGTGTTTCATTACTCTGTCTATTACCATTAGGATATGCAGTTCAAGGAACATATTCTAGTCTTAAGCCTTGTGAAATTTATTATTCCCAAGTTTCTGTTATGATAAACGTAAATTATTTTAAGGAGTTTGAAACATGAATTCGAATCAATATTATTGGACAGCAGATGATTTCAATTTGTTCACAATAGAGGGGCTAGAGAACCGAATGGAAGCTTTGCAAACACTCGTACAACCTAAATTTGAATTACTCGGAAGGCGATTTGCAGATCTACTTTCCGCACATGGAAGTGGCGAATTTTTCCCACATGTGGCAAAACATGCTCGCCGAACTGTCAATCCGCCCACAGATAGCTGGGTCGCAATTGCACCTTCTAAAAGAGGTTATAAGGCTTTACCTCATTTTCAAATTGGACTTTGGAAAACGCATCTTTTCATTATCATTGCGGTCATTTATGAAAATCCAGATAAAAAAGGAATCGCTGAAAGGCTTGAAAAAAACACCAATCAACTTCTAGCTTTACCGGATACATTTATCATTTCCGGTGATCATATGAAACCCGACGCTCAGTGCATCAGCAAAGAAGTTCTTGAAAAATTATTAACGAGACTTCAAACAATAAAGAAAGCCGAGTTCCTAGTTGGACGTCACTTAACAAAAGAAGTTGCCGTCAAAATGACCGAAGAACACTTTCTAGATTTTGCCGAGGAAACGATTGACGAACTTCTGCCCATATATGATATCATTGCCGGAAGATTGTAAATGACCAGAAATGATTGCTTACGGTTAGTGTATGCAATTGCTTAAATTTATACCGATATACAAAGGATTATTTTAAAATAGCTGGATACTAATAAAAAAATGTAGACAAAGTCAACGTGGACTTTGTCTACTCATTTGATGTTCTCTATACATTTTTAAGTACCTTTGATGATTTTGTCACCTTCGCTATTTTGGGCTTCCCTCACAATCGGATAACTTCTATAGCCACTCGCTTGCTCAAACTCTCTAAACAACGTTTTTTCTTCTGATTTAGAAGGAACAATTTTCTTAAATTCACGATAAGCTTCCAATACTTCCGAACAATTTACGCCATCTTCGTATGCTTGTTCAATGACTGAATAAAAAGAAGTTACCGCGATAATTTCATTTGTTGACCAATCATCACGTAGCGGATAATTATAATCCATTAAAACTTCACCTCACATTATCCGAAATTCCAATTTCTCCGGATTTCTTCAGCTTCTCTAACCATTCGTTCAAATAATTCTGCAACTGAAGGAACGTCATGGATGAGTCCTGTTACCTGTCCAGCCCAACCAAAGCCACCTTCCACATCGCCATCATAAATAAACTTACGATTGGCTGCACCACTAATATAATCTTTTAATGCTTCATAGTCAGCTTTTTCGCTTTCCAATTGTAAGATTTTATCCGTCCACGGGCCTGCAATTGCACGCGCCGGCGCACCGAGTGTCCGTTTAATAATCGTCGTATCTGTTTCGTTGCTTGATAATAAAGCATCTATGTACGCTTCCGAGGCATGAACGCACTCTTTTGTCGCTATAAAACGCGTTCCCATCTCAATCCCTTCAGCACCTAGCGCATGCGCTGCCATCCAGCCACGACCATCACCTATGCCACCTGAAGCGATTACTGGGATTGACACTGCATCGACTACTTGAGGCGTCAATACCATCGTTCCAACATCATCACGTCCTAAGTGCCCGCCCCCTTCTTGTCCAACAACCATGACAGCATCCGCACCTAACTCTTCCGCTTTCATCGCTTGTCGCTTAGCTGCAACAAGCACAAGTGTCTTAACATCCGTGTCTTGAAGCTGTTCAAAAAAAGGTGTAGGATTTCCACCAGTTATCGACATCACTTCAACACCTTCTTCTAACGCAACATCAATCATATGTGAATATGGACGCCCACGCTGTCCAATGGCAAAGTTTACCCCAAATGGTTTATCTGTCATCTTTTTCACTTTTTGAATCTCTTCACGTAGCGCATCCGGAGAGTCCAAACTCATCGCTGTAATTTGCCCCAGTCCTCCTGCGTTTGATACCGCTGCGCACAGATCAGCATAAGCTAAATAAGCTAAACCACCTTGAATAATTGGATATTTAATCCCTAACCTTTCTGTTACCCTTGTTTTCCATTCCATTTTAGAATGCACCTCCACACAATACTCATTCGCCATGAATTAATAAAATCCTCTTAAAATGGTTGAATAATTCAATTTGGCCTTATCCAACATTTGTCTCGATTTATGAATTCATTCATGTGTTCACTCAACACCTTGAATCGTTTCTGGGTCAATAAAGCCATAGCCTTTTGCACGTAATCCTTCAACAATTTCCTTTAATGCTGCAGCCGTCCATTCCCGGTCATGCATTAATAGATTGGCCCCATCATGCGCAGAATTCACCATAATATCCGCCAACGCTTCCTCGTCCATATACTGCTTTTCCCAATCATAACCGTACGTCCAGTTCATTAACAACATGCCATCGTCCGCAACAATTTCTTTACTATATTCGGTATTTTGCCCAAATGGAGCGCGGAAAAACTTTGGACGTTCACCAATGACTTCCTCCACTACATCGCTTACAGAAACAATCTCTTCTTTTTGCTCAGCTTCAGATAATTGCTGTAAGCTCGCATGTGTTTTTGTGTGATTTCCAATCGTAAATCCCATTTCATAAATTTCTTTTAAAACCGCCTTTTCCTCATCAGTATTAAGATAATGTCCATTTACGAAAAAAATTGCTGGTGCATCCAGTTCTTTTAAAGCTTTTGCCATATCAAGTGCATATTTATCCGGTGCATCATCAATTGTAAGTAATACCGCTTTGGGATTCGCATCATCAATCGGTTGGAATCCCCAACTTGCATCTAGCAAATAAAGCGATTCTTTTATTTCTTCCCCTTCTACATATGATGCTTCTTCTAGCGTTTTATTTCCCTCATCTTCACTTACTTGTTCTTCTGCTACTGTCGTACGTTCACGTTCACTTTCACCTTCTAACTCTTCCTTGTTTTCTTGTGTACAGGCTGCCAATAATAAAATAAGAACTGCAAGTATGTAGATAAAACGTTTCCTCATTGCTAACCACCCTTTCAATCCGTCATTTTAACATAGAATGTAATGATATATACCCGCTATTTGATTCATTAAAATCTTTTCTGCTATAAAAACAACTATTCTATACACCATAATGAATAGATACTATGAATATAAAAACATGCTAATCTAAAAAAAGCCTACAAGGATATCCTTGTAGGCCAATTATTGCTTTTTATTACATCATATGGATTGGTTTACCAAGAGCAACTTCTGCTGCTTCCATCGTAATTTCACCTAATGTTGGATGAGCGTGGATTGTCATCGCAATGTCTTCAAGCGTCATGCCCGCTTCGATTGCAAGACCGAGTTCAGAAATCATATCTGACGCGTTCTCTCCAACGATTTGAGCACCTAATAGAAGCCCATCTTCTTTACGCGCAACAAGTTTCACAAAGCCATCTGTTGAATCAAGTGCAATTGCACGTCCGTTTGCTGCATACGGGAAACGACCTGCAGTGACTTCATATCCTTCGTCTTTTGCTTGTTGTTCACTCAAGCCAACTGTTGCAAGTTCAGGTTCTGTGAAGCACACCGCTGGAATTGCCATGTAATCTACTTCAGACTTTTCGCCTGAAATCGCTTCCGCAGCAATTTTAGCTTCGTATGATGCTTTATGTGCTAGTTGTGGACCTGCTACAATATCACCAATTGCATAGATTGATCCAACATTCGTGCGGCATTGCTTATCTACTTCAACAAGTCCGCGATCATCCATTTTCACGCCAACCTGCTCAAGTCCAAGTTCATCTGTGTTCGGACGACGGCCAACAGTGACAAGTACGTAGTCTGCTTCAACCTTTTTCTCTTCTCCGCCCACTTCGTATGTAACTGTAACGCCATTCTCTGTTTCTTCTACACCTTTAGCAGATGCTTTTGTAACAATTTCTACGCCTTTTTTCTTCAAGCCACGTTTAACTAATTGTGTCATTTGTTTTTCGAAGCCTGCTAATATGTCTTTTGCACCTTCAATAATTGTTACTTCTGATCCTAGATTTGCATAAGAAGACCCTAGCTCAGTACCGATGTAACCACCGCCAATCACAACGAGCTTACCCGGTAATTCCGTAAGAGCTAAAGCGCCTGTCGAGCTAAGAACTCTCTTAGAAAACTTAAAGCTTGGAATTTCGACTGGACGTGCCCCAGTTGCTACGATTGCATTTTTAAATTTATATGTTTGTGCGGACTTTTCATCCATGACGCGTACAGTGTTCTCATCAACAAAGTAAGCTTCACCATTTACGATGTCCACTTTATTTCCTTTTAGCAATCCCTCAACGCCGCCTGTTAGTCTCGATACAACACCATCTTTAAATTCTTGCGCTTTCGTGAAGTCTAGCTTTACATCTGATGCCGTAATCCCCATTGCGTCTGATTCCTTCGCACTTACAAAACGTTGCCCTACAGAAATTAACGCTTTAGATGGGATACAACCGACGTTTAAACAAACGCCTCCAAGCTTGTCCTTTTCAACAATTGTTACTTTTTGGCCCAGTTGTGCCGCGCGAATTGCCGCGACATAACCTCCTGGACCTGAACCGATAACGAGCGTGTCAACTTCAACTGGAAAATCTCCTACAACCATTTTTTACGCCTCCATTAATAATAGTTCTGGATTGTTTAGCAATCTCTTAATGTGGTTCAGTGCGTGTTGTGCTGTAGCTCCATCCATCATTCTGTGGTCGAAAACGAGTGATAGCGCAAGCATCGGCGCTGCAACGATCTCACCATCTTTAACAACTGGCTTTTCAGCAATTCGTCCAATACCAAGGATTGCTACTTCAGGGTGATTAATAATCGGTGTAAACCATTGTCCGCCTGCAGAACCAATATTGGTAATCGAACATGATGCTCCACTCATTTCAGCTAATGACAACTTACCGTCACGTGCCTTCACTGCAAGTTCGCTAATCTCCTTGGAAATTGCAAAGATCGATTTACGATCTGCATGTTTAATGACAGGTACGAGAAGTCCGCGGTCCGTATCTGCTGCAATTCCGATATTGTAATAATGTTTTTGAATGACTTCCTCAGTTGCATCGTCATAAGATGTATTAAGCTCCGGGAATTCACGCAAAGTACTTACGAGCGCCTTAACAACATATGGCAAGTACGTAAGCTTAATATCCTTCTCTGCCGCGATGCCTTTGAATTTATTGCGGTGTGCAACAAGTTCAGTAACATCTACTTCATCTAATAATGTAACATGTGGAGCCGTATGTTTCGAGTTTACCATCGCTTTTGCGATAACTTTTCTGATGCTAGAGATTTTTTCACGTGTTTCTGGGAACTCACCTTCATATGAAACTGGTTGTTGTTCAGCCGTTGCTGTTGCTGGCTTTTCAGCCGACTGCGCGGTTGTTGGTTCAACAGAAGTTTGACCTCCGCTCATGAATGACTCAATATCTTCTTTAAGCACTCGACCATTTTTTCCTGTACCTGCAACTTGACGAATATCTACGTCATTTTCACGTGCAAATTTACGAATAGATGGCATTGCAATCACACGACGATTCGGATCAACATCAATATGTTGTGTAACCGATGCTGACGCTGGTGTTTGGCCAGCTGCTTTCACTTCTTCTTTATCAACTTCCGGAACTGTTTCAGTTGTAGCTTCAACTTGCTCCACTGTTTCAGCAGTATCTTCTTCATCCCCACCTTTTTCAATTAGATGCTCATATCCTGGCGCATCAATTTGAATTAATGGATCACCGACTACAGATACCGTCCCTTCATCTACCAGAAGCTTCTCAACTGTTCCAGCAACCGGAGAAGGAATTTCAACTACAGCTTTGTCGTTTTGAATTTCGCACAGTATATCATCTTCATCAAGCTTCTGACCTTCTTCTACATGCCACTTTACAACTTCACCTTCATGGATACCCTCTCCAATGTCAGGTAAACGGAATACATATGCCACATGATTCACCCTTCCTATTTTTCTTATATCTTTCTTAAAGTAGATTCATTAAAATGTTAATACTTTCTTCGCAGTTTCCGCAATATCCTTCGCATCTGGTAACCAAGCATTCTCACCCTGTGCATACGGATAAATTGTATCCGGCGCGGCTACTCGTAGAACTGGAGCTTCAAGACTTAAAATTGCACGTTCCGTAATTTCTGAGACTACGTTTGCTGCAATACCTGCTTGTTTCTGTGCTTCCTGAACTACAATCGCACGGTTTGTCTTTTCAACGGATGCAATAATCGTTTCAATATCAAGCGGCTGTACTGTACGCAGGTCAATTACTTCAACAGAATGGCCTTCTTTTTCTAATGCTTCAGCTGCTTTCAAGCTCTCGTGCACCATCGCACCATATGTGATAATAGATAAGTCTGTCCCTTCACGCTTTACATCTGCTTTCCCAAGTGGGATTGTGTACGCCTCTTCAGGTACTTCCTCTCTAAACGAACGGTATAACTTCATATGTTCAAGATAAACCACAGGATTTTCATCTCGAATGGCCGAAATGAGAAGCCCTTTTGCATCGTATGGCGTTGATGGAATCACAACTGTAATTCCTGGTTGTTGAGCCATTAAACCTTCGAGACTATCCGCGTGCATTTCAGGCGTTGCAACACCGCCGCCGAACGGGGAACGTATCGTTACTGGACCATTAAAACGTCCACCACTTCTAAATTGCATACGTGCAAGTTGTCCACTAATTGAGTCCATTACTTCGAAAACAAAACCGAAGAATTGAATTTCCATAACTGGACGATAACCCGTTAATGATAAACCAATTGCAAGTCCACCAATACCAGACTCTCCTAGAGGTGTATCGAATACACGGTCTTCTCCAAATTCCTTTTGCAGACCTTCAGTCGCTCTGAAAACACCACCGTTATTACCAACGTCTTCACCGAAGACGAGAACGTTTTCATCATTTTTTAACTCGGTTTTCATCGCATCGTTAATTGCTTGAATCATCGTCATTTGTGCCATCGGTTACTTCGACTCCTTCTCTGTGTAGATTTCCAGTTGTTCCTTCAAGTTATAAGGAAGCTCACCTTTATACATAATATTAATAAAATCGCTCACTTTTTGACGAGGAGCCGCATCTGCTTCTTTAATCGCTTCTCTAATCTCTTCTGTTGCTTTTTCGATAACTTTTTCCTCTTGCTCTTTGCTCCAAATGCCTTTTGCTTCTAGGTATTTACGGAAACGAACAAGTGGATCGCGTTTTTCCCACTCGCTATCAGTCTCTGAAGTACGGTAACGAGTCGGATCGTCACCAGCCATCGTGTGCGGTCCATAGCGATAACAGAACGTCTCGATAACTGTTGGACCTCCACCGTTGATTGCACGTTCACGCGCGTCTCTTGTCGCTGCATACACGGCAAGTGGATCCATTCCATCTACAAAGATGCTAGGAATTCCAGCCGCGATTCCTTTTTGCGCTAGAGTCTTAGCAGCAGTTTGAAGATTACGCGGCGTAGAAATTGCATATTGGTTATTTTGGATTACGAAAATTGCCGGTGAATTATAAGCACCCGCAAAGTTAATTCCTTCGTAGAAGTCACCTTGTGAAGTACCGCCATCACCTGTATACGTCATTGCAACAGCTTTTGTACCGCGTTTTTGGAACCCAAGCGCTACACCCGCAGCTTGAATATATTGTGCTCCAATAATAATTTGTGGTGGAAATACATTTACCCCTTCAGGAATGATACTTCCTTGGAAATGTCCACGCGACCATAAAAACGCCATAGATAACGGCAGACCATGCCAAATCATTTGAGGCACATCACGGTATCCCGGTAAAATAAAGTCTTCTTTCTCCAATGCAAAATGTGACGCTAACTGAGAAGCTTCCTGTCCTGCAGTCGGCGCGTAGAATCCTAAACGGCCTTGACGGTTTAAGGAAATAGATCGTTGATCCAACACACGGGTATAAACCATACGTGTCATTAACTCTACCAGTTCCTCATCTTTCATTTTCGGATCCAAATCTTCGTTGACAATTTCGCCGTCTTCATTCAGAATTTGAACCATTTCAAACTTCTCTTCAATCTCGTGAAGCGTTTTCACTGGGTCGAACTGCTTTTCTTTTTTTGCAGCCATTTTTAGCAACTCTCCTTTATAACTGTATTATGAATGAATCACATTATAATTAGTACAACTTACTCATCTTCAAGTATACTTAACTTTCTATACTCGGTCAAACTATTGCAACCACTAACTTCTATCATATTGAAAGTTTTCTAAATTGACATTTTACATCACTCTGTTTTAATACAATAAAGAGTCTGTACTACATCAGAAAGCTTACTAATTAGTTTTTTGCGTAAAAAAAACGAGTACGTCTTTACTACCGTACCCGTTTTCTCTAAACTTATTTACTATTGTTCTTCTTGAAATAATCAAACGTCTCATCTTTGATTTCATTTAAACTGTTTGTTGCCTCGTTAAATTCTTTTATCGCTGTCGTTACTTCATCATTTTGTGCATTCAACTCTTCAACTTGTTTTTCGAGTTTTGTTAGATCTATGTCTTCTACAAGAAGCATTTCATATAATTCTCCTTGTAACTTTGTTAATTCCTCATACTGATTCACAAATATTGTATGAGTTTGATAGCGGTCATTAATCGCATTTTTCAACTTCACGACTTCCGCTTTTGTATCCCCTTCTGCTTCCTTCTCGATTTTTTCGATATCAGATACTAATTTCTTTGCATTTTCCATTGATTTTGTTTCTTCTTCAATATGTATTGTTCGTTTTTCAAGTAATTCTTTCATGTCCGCGATATTGTCTTTTAGTTGTTCATGTTCCTCTTGTGATAGCTCCATCGTTTTATTAAAAAGATTTTGTTCAGTTTGTTCGATTTCAGTTAAGTCTTTTTGACCGTCTCGGTATGTTTTTTCAGCTTCATGCATTTCCGATAACACCTTCGATAGGTCCTCTTCGATTGTTGAACCAAATGTACAACCTGATAATATAATCACACAACTTAAAACAAGCATAAGCATGTATTTCTTCAAATAATATCCCTCCGATTTCTTTTGAATTATAGTCGTTAATTTAAATTAATTCAAGTACACAATGAAATCCTTTCAAGGTTTTTCCCATTCGATTATACTATGTATATAACTAAAAGGCTGAAAGGAAGTTTAAACATGATTTTAATGAAAGACATCGTCCGCGAAGGACATCCTGCGTTACGGAAACGAGCAGAGGAAATGATACTCCCGCTCACTGAACAAGATAAAAAATTGGGAAAGGATATGCTTGAGTTCTTAAAAAACAGCCAAGATCCGGAACTATCGGAGAAGTATCAGCTACGTCCTGGCATCGGACTTGCAGCACCACAAGTAAATGCATCCGTCCGAATGTTTGCACTACACATTACAGAAGTAAAGGGTGAACCACTTAGCTTCGTTGCAGTAAATCCAAAAATCGTAAGTCATTCCGTTGAACAAACATATTTAACTTCAGGCGAAGGTTGCCTTTCCGTAGATAGAAACGTAGACGGATTTGTTCCACGGTATGCACGTATCACAATTAAAGCATTTGACTTAGATGGCAAAGAATTCAAGAAAAGACTAAAAGGGCTAGCGGCAATTGCATTTCAACACGAGCTTGACCATTTGGATGGTATTATGTTTTACGACCATATTGATCGTGATCATCCTTTTAAAGAAATACCCAATGCAACCCCTTTCGAACGAGATTAATAAGATAAGCGCGCAAGCTACTCTTCGCTGAACACCTCTCACCACTTGACAGAAAGTTCTGAATAAGCTATAATACCTGTTAAGGAGTGATATGGCCATGTACAAGCGCCTAAAACGGAAAGTGTTGAAACGGCTCAATGGCATACTCGGAAAAAAGACGATTGCATAAATTTTTAAGCCGCCCCCAATATTCGGTCGGCTTTTCTTTATTTTAATGATATGACGTGATAATATATAGAGAAATGATTTCAATTGAGCGTTTAAAAAAGGAGAGCAAAAAAATGATCTATAAAGTTTATTATCAAGAAAACGTGCTAGAAGTACCAGTCCGCGAAAATACAAAAAGCATGTATGTTGAAGCTGGCTCAGAAAGAGAAGTTCGTCAGTTATTAAAAGGACGAAATTTCAATATTGAATTAATCCAGTTATTAGAAGGAAAACACCTTGAACATGAGCAAGCTTCACCACACTTTGAGCTTGTGAAGGCCTAAGATATGAACGTAATTAAAAACAATGAAACAGGCGTTTTCGCTCTAGGCGGACTAGGCGAAATCGGAAAAAATACGTATGGCGTCCAGTTTCAAGACGAAATCATCTTAATTGACGCCGGCATTAAGTTTCCTGAAGATGAGTTACTAGGTATCGATTACGTGATTCCAGATTATTCTTATTTAGAAAGAAATGCGGATAAAATTAAAGGACTTTTTATTACACACGGGCATGAAGACCATATCGGCGGAATTCCTTATTTACTTCGCAAAGTAAATGTACCTGTTTATGGTGGAAAACTCGCCCTTGGATTGTTGCGTAATAAGCTAGAGGAACACGGCCTACTACGTTCAACTAAAATGATTCCAATCGATGAAGATGATGTAATTAAATTCCGTAAAACATCTGTTAGTTTCTATAGAACTGCGCATAGTATTCCAGATGCTTTTGGCGTTGTTGTCAAAACCCCTTCCGGAAACATTGTCCATACAGGGGATTTTAAATTCGATTTTACTCCTGTTGGAGAACCAGCAAACCTGACGAAAATGGCGAAAGTTGGTGGCGAAGGCGTACTCTGTCTATTATCAGATAGTACAAATGCTGAAGTTCCAAACTTCACCCTTTCTGAACGTAAGGTTGGCGACAGTCTAAATGAGATTTTCAGAAAAGTAAATGGCCGTATTATTTTTGCAACTTTTGCTTCTAATATTCACAGATTGCAACAGGTCATTGAAGCAGCACAAGAACATGGCCGTAAAATTGCAGTTTTTGGCCGAAGTATGGATAATGCAATACGAATCGGTCGTGAACTGGGCTACATTGACGCACCAGAAGAATTATTCATTGATACACACTCTTTAAATCGTCTTCAAGCAAGCGAAGTTATGATTCTCTGTACGGGAAGCCAAGGTGAACCGATGGCGGCTCTATCACGAATTGCTAACGGAACACATCGACAAGTACAAATTCACCCTGGTGATACGGTTATTTTCTCGTCGTCTCCAATACCGGGAAATACACTAAGTATCAACAAGACGATCAACGCATTGTTCCGTGCAGGAGCTGAAGTGTTGCATGGTTCTTTAAATAATATTCATACGTCTGGTCACGGTTCTCAAGAAGAACAAAAGCTAATGCTTAGACTGATGAAGCCAAAATATTTCATGCCCATCCACGGTGAGTATCGTATGATGAAAATGCATACAGAACTCGCTGTCGATTGTGATATTCCAGAAGATAATACATTTGTATTAAGTAATGGTGACGTATTAGCACTAACAGAAAATAGCGCTAGACGTGCAGGACGCATCCCATCAGGCGATGTCTATATCGACGGTAGTGGAATCGGAGATATTGGAAACGTCGTGTTACGAGACCGTAAGATGCTTTCAGAGGACGGTTTGGTGATTGTAGTTGCTACAATTGACAAAAAGAAAAACCGCATCGTTTCAGGTCCAGATCTTATTTCAAGAGGATTTGTTTACATGCGCGAGTCTGGCGAAATGATTTCAGAAGCCCAGCGTATGCTAAGCAAACATGTACAACGTAAATTATCAAATTCAGCTGTACAAATACCTGCATTAAAAACTGAAATGATTGATGTTCTAGGTCCTTATTTATACGACAAAACAGAACGTAAACCAATGGTCCTCCCTGTCATTTTAGAAGTATAGTCAACATAAAACCGCTGTGCCCAATGCACAGCGGTTTTATTTTTTTTGCTTAATGAAATAACTTCTTCTCAAAATTATGAATATCTGAATCCGAGCCAATGACGATTAATACGTCTCCTTCAAGTATCTCCTCATCTGCTTGAGGAGAGATCATAATCGATTCTTGACGTTTAATCGCAACAATGTTTATTCCATATTTCGCTCGAATATTTAATTCGATTATTGTACGTCCCGCAACTTTTCCGTCAACGATTATCTCGGCAATCGAATGCTCCTCCGACAACTCAAGATAATCCAGGATATTATTCGATAATACGTTATTGGCGACTCGTATCCCCATATCACGTTCAGGTCGAACAATATGATCTGCTCCGAGTTTTTCCAATAGTTTTTTATGATATTCATTTTGCGCTTTAACAGTGAGTTTCGGAACACCAATTTCTTTTAAAATTAACGTCGTCAAAATACTCGCTTGAATATTTTCACCAATCGCCACGATAACATGCTGGAAATTTCGAATGCCAAGTGATAATAGGGCAGACTCATCTGTTGTATCTGCGACCACTGCTTGCGTTGCAATATCTGCATACTCATCTACTTTAGAAGGTGTGATATCAATCGCCATGACATTTGCACCTAATTCAATTAATTCGGAGACGATACTCCCTCCAAATCTACCAAGTCCAATCACTACAAATTCTTTTTTCATGTCATAATTCTCCTTGAACATTCAATATTGCAACTAGTAAACCGATACGTGCAATTAGTTTAGCATACAACTCCTATTGACCTCAATTAAATCGAGAAATACTCTGTGGCATGGTTTGAAAGTTAAATATGGATAAACATAAAAACAGCTATAGTAGCGCCACTTTGCGCCTTGCTAGAGCTGTTCATTATAAATATTCTTTTTACCTTTGAATTGAACTTTGTTCAGCAGTTTTCAATGCTTGTAAGACACGCAACGTCTCATCTACGTCGCGACCAATTTGATGATGGTATATCGTTTGATATTGCAAAACACCTTTTGAATCAATTATAAATAAGCCATGAAGTGTCATGCCAACTTCTTCATTTAAAACACCGTACTTCCTCGACACGACATGTTTTCTATCGGAAGCTAATGGATATTTTAATTGTTCAAGTCCGTTATCTTTTCGGGCTGTGTCAATCCAAGCTAAATGTGTATGAATCGTATCCGTCGACACACCGATGATAGTTGAATCTAATTTCACAAACTCGTGGTATCGGTCTGACATCGCTGTAATTTCTGTCGGAGGCACAAATGAAAAGTTTAAAGGATAGAAAAACAATATTGTCCATTTGCTATTTACCATATTTTCTTCAAGACTTACTTTGCCGAAAGTCTTATCAGCCATGACTGCATTCATTGTAAATAAAGGCGCTGGCTTTCCAACCATCCGTGCGTTCATAAAATATCCCCCCATCGATTCTATCGTAAAAAAGACGTAGCTTCTCGCATCATCTACACTAGAATACTAATTCGGGAACAATTTTATTAATTACATTAAATTTCTTTACAATGCGATGGTTTTTCGGGTCTTTCTAAACAGTATTCACACGAAGAATCACTGCATGTTTCTTCACGCCACTCATCACAATCTGGACAAAAATGGGAATCATAATCATCATGATAAGCTAACGGATTGAGGCATACGGCACAGCGGTTAGCTACCTCATGTGAATCATATACTTCCCCATCCTTCATCAAAAAAGTACCTTCGATTGTATGATTTCTTGTCATAGATAAATGAATCGTATCCCAACTTAACCCTAGGTCTTCCATTGTCCACTTACGGTCATCTGGGTCTAAATAAAAAATCATCTTCTTCCCCAATCCGTACCCCTCCTTTTATTAACAAATAATACGTTTGCAACTATTTCCGAGCTATTTATTTCTAATTATAAGTATAGCGTTTATCACTCCAATTTAGAAACAAAAACCAAGATTTCTTGAAAAATAATACTTGATTTCCGATGAATTTCTCGTATAATAAAAAAGCTTTATAATAAACTTAAAGTATAGTTTAACTAAACTATCATTTTGAAAAGGAAGATTTTTCAATGGAAATTGGTAAAAAAATTAAAAGTTTACGGTTAAAAAAAGGATTAACACAAGAAGAACTGGCAGAACGTACAGACCTAACAAAGGGGCATATCTCACAACTAGAAAGAGAACTAAACTCCCCTTCAATTGAAACACTTTTTTCGTTACTAGAAGTTTTAGGAACCACACCTAAAGACTTTTTTGATGAAACGAAAAAAAATGTGAAAGTTGTGTATACCAAAGATGAACAAATCGTTTATGCCGACCATGATTTAAATTATAAAATCCGATGGCTCGTTCCTCGTTCAAATGAAAATGAAATGGATCCCGTTCAAATTGAATTCGAACAGCAAGGGCAATTTAAATTATTCGAACCCTCTTCGTCAGAGACTTTTATTTACGTGCAAACAGGAATCGTCCAAATAGAATTAGGTGACAGTATTTATACTGCTTCAGAAGGTGACGCTGTCTATTATGATGCTTCCGAACAACATCGATTGACAAATGTCCATAAAGGTAAGACGACTATTATTCTGGTTGCTACAGAATCCTATCTATGAAGTACGTACTTTGGAAAATTTAAGGAGTGATTATTTTGACAACAAAACCAATTATTCGTTTTGAACAAGTGACGAAAAAATATAACGAGGAAACAACGATACTCAACAACGTTTCTTTTGAAATGGAACGTGGAAAATTTTATACATTACTCGGCCCATCTGGTTGTGGTAAAACAACCATTTTACGATTAATCGCCGGTTTTATTGAACCAACTGAAGGGGCTATCTATTTTAACGAGAAAAAAATTAATGATATTCCAGCCAATGAGCGAAAAGTTAATACAGTGTTCCAAGACTATGCGCTTTTTCCACATCTCAATGTATTTGAAAACATTGCTTTTGGACTTCGAATTAAAAAGACGAAAAAAGCCGAAATCCAAGAACGTGTGCAAGAAGCCCTTAAGTTTGTCAACTTAGAAGGCTATGGATCACGTGAAATTTCTGAGATGTCTGGTGGACAACGTCAGCGGGTAGCGATTGCGCGTGCAATCGTAAATGATCCAGATGTCATTTTATTAGATGAACCACTTTCTGCATTAGATTTGAAATTACGGACAGAAATGCAATATGAACTTCGTGAATTACAACAGCGTCTTGGCAAAACATTTGTATTTGTTACGCATGACCAAGAGGAAGCACTCGCGATGTCCGATGAAATATTCGTAATGAATGCAGGCGAAATTCAACAATCAGGAACGCCTCTCGATATTTACGATGAGCCAATTAATCGATTTGTTGCTGACTTTATTGGTGAGTCAAATATTGTATCTGGGAAGATGTTAGAGGACTATTTCGTCCAATTTACCGGTAAAACCTTTGAATGCGTTGACCAAGGCTTAAACCCAAATGAAAAAGTAGATATTGTCATTCGTCCGGAAGATTTGGAGTTAACAACGGTCGATAAAGGTAAGTTGAACGTTACTGTAGATACACAATTATTCCGTGGCGTTCATTATGAACTTTCCACTTATGACAATGACGGCAATGAATGGCTCGTTCATTCTACAAAAAAAGCTGAAGTTGGTAGTCAAATCGGATTGGATTTCGATCCGGAAGACATCCACGTGATGAGACTCAATGAAACAGAAGAAGAGTTTGACGCTCGCTTAGAGTCTTATGAGGTTGCTGCAAATGAACAATAAGCTATTAAGACCTATTTATTCCGTTCCTTACGCAAGCTGGCTTATTCTTTTTGTCATTGCACCCATTTTACTCATTTTGTATTTTTCATTTTTTGATATCACTGGTAACTTTACGTTGAATAATTATCGGAACTTTTTCACTTCAACGTACTTTACATTGACAATGAGTTCATTTTGGTATGCTTTTTTAATTACATTTTTCTCACTGCTTTTCTCTTATCCAACTGCTTACTTTTTAACAAAAACGAAACATAAACAACTTTGGTTACTGCTTATTATCATTCCTTCATGGATTAATTTACTGTTAAAAACGTACGCTTTTATTGGACTTTTTGGTTTATACGGACCGATCAACGCTTTCTTTGAAGTGATCGGTATCGGACAGAAACAATTACTGTTTACTGATTTTAGCTTTGTATTTGTGTCTGTTTACATTTTTATTCCATTTATGATTTTACCGATTTTTAATGCGCTTGATAAATTAAATCCAACTTTAATTGACGCAGCTCGCGATCTCGGTGCAAATCATTGGACGACATTCACAAAAGTCATTTGGCCTTTAACGATAAACGGGGTTAAGTCAGGCATTCAAGTTGTCTTTATCCCTGCCCTCTCCTTATTTATGATTACACGACTCATTGCGGGCAATAAAGTCATTACACTTGGAACTGCGATTGAACAACAATTTCTCGTTACCCAAAACTGGGGAATGGGATCAACAATCGCTGTGTTTCTCATATTATTTATGTTCATCATCATGTTGTTAACACATGGAAGCGAAAGGGGGACGACAACAAATGGTAAAATTAAATAAACTCCCCAAAATTTATTTGACAACGGTATTTTTAATTTTGTATGCACCTATCTTTTATTTGATCTACTATTCGTTCAACTCAGGTGGCGGCATGTCGAACTTTGAATCATTTACGTTAGAACATTACGCTGCAGTTTTTGAAGATAAGCGGCTCATTATTATATTGATTAATACGGTCGTCGTCGCTCTCTTATCCGCACTTATTTCTACTGCGATTGGCGTACTCGGCGCGTTAGCAATCACGTTTACACGTAATAAATCCATGCGCAAAGCCGTTTTATCATTAAATAATATTTTAATTGTCAGTCCCGATGTGATTATCGGTGCCTCTTTTTTAATTTTGTTTACAATGATTGGGATTAAACTTGGGTTTATTTCTGTGTTAATTTCTCATATTGCGTTTAGTATTCCAATAGTGGTCATTATGGTCCTGCCAAAACTACAAGAAATGAGTCCATCATTAATTGATGCTGCCGTTGATTTAGGCGCATCAAAGCGAGACGTTTTAACACGGGTAATTATTCCATTTATTAAGCCTGGTATTTTTGCTGGTTTTTTCCTTGCACTTACGTACTCTTTAGATGATTTCGCGGTTACTTTTTTCGTTACTGGTAACGGTTTTTCAACGCTATCTGTTGAAATTTATTCAATGGCAAGAGCAGGCATTACGTTGACAATAAATGCTTTGTCTGGGCTCATTTTCATCATTACCGTTGCGTTAGTCATTGGTTACTACGCAATCAGTCGTAAAACGAAGTCTGCACTTGTAGGGGTGAGAAAATGAAAGACATCGTACGCGGAGCAATCATTATCCTTTTTATTTCCGGGATTTTATTATTTATCAACATGAAACTCAATGAAGGCGGAGGTCGCGGAAATAAAAACACAATTACAGTTTATAACTGGGGAGAATATATTGATCCTGATTTATTAAAACAATTCGAGGAAGAATCCGGTATTAAAGTAATTTATGAAACATTCGACTCAAACGAAGGTATGATGGGTAAAATTGAGCAAGGTGGAACTTCTTATGATATCTCTATGCCTTCAGAATATATGATTGAAATGATGAGAGAAAAAGACTTATTAATTCCGTTAGATTACAGTAAAATACCGAATGTGAGGCATATTGACCCGTATTTTCTTGATTTACCCTTTGATCCTGACAACAAATACTCACTGCCATATTTTTGGGGGACACTTGGAATTGCTTTTAACCCTACATTGTTAGAGGGCCAAACGTTTGAAAGTTGGGATAATTTATGGGACCCTTCTTTGAAGCAACGAGTGGTTCTTGTGGACAGTGCACGAGAGACAATTGGGATGGGCTTAAACTCTTTGCATTATTCCTTAAACTCCACAGACCTAGATGAATTACATGAGGCGACAAATAAGCTAAAAAAACTAAAGCCGAATGTGAAGGCAATCATTGGCGATGAAGTCACCCAGTTGATGGTAAACGGTGAGGCGAGCATTGCACTTACTTGGTCGGGTCAAGCGGCTGATATGATGTATGAAAATGAAGATATCGATTACATCGTTCCCGAAGAAGGCTCTAATTTATGGTTTGACAATATGGTCATCCCACGGACGGCTTCGAATATTGATGGCGCGCATGCATTTATTAATTTCATGCTAGACCCAGAAGTTGCAGCTCAAAATGCAGACTACGTTGGTTATTCAACGCCAAATTTATCAGCACTCGATTTTATGGATGCTGAAGTAATTGAAGATGAACGTTTCTATCCTGATGAGGAAACGAGAAATCATCTAGAAGTCTATCGAAATTTAGGACTTGAAATGTTGGGTCATTATAATGAACTCTTTCTTGAATTTAAAATGGACAGGAAATAACGGATAAAGTGGAAGCATGGTTCAATATGCTTCCGCTTTTTTATATAAACGAAACTAAACAAATCTCGTCATTAAGTCATGTAAAGTGTTTTTAAACTGCTACGTATGATAAAATAATTTAGGTACTCGAATTATCTTAGAAAGTTAGGAGATTAGACTATGGCATCTCGTTCTAATAATTTTGCACTTTATATCCTAATGTTTAATATGTTTATTACAATGTCTGGTATTGGTCTGATTATCCCGATTATGCCCGAATATTTGGGGACATTTGGAGTTGCTGGGCAAGCTCTTGGATTTTTAATTGCCTTTTTCTCTTTATCGCAATTTATTTTTTCTCCATTCGCGGGCGATCTATCAGATAAACACGGACGTAAAAATTTAATCATTGTTGGACTGCTTATTTTCGGACTTTCTCAAATAGCATTTGTTTTATCACCTTATCTATGGATGTTATTTGTGGCCAGGTTCATCTCAGGAATCGGTGCAGCCTTTTTAGTGCCTCCAATGATGGCCTTTGTTGCTGACATTACAACACTAGAAGAACGTGGCAGGGGGATGGGACTTCTCGGCGCTTCGATGTCATTGGGCTTTATGATCGGTCCTGCAATAGGCGGATTTCTTTCTAAAATTAGTCTAGAATTTCCATTTTTCTTTGCAGCCGGCGCAGCGATAACGGCTGCTATTATTTCTTATTTTGCATTACCTAACCCTGCCCCGCGCGTTGCTGAACAAACGGATAAAAATAAGCGTGAAAACCTATTTCAACAACTCAAACGATCTACGAAGACTTCCTACTTCGTCATGTTCATCGTGATGTTTGTCTTTTCCTTTGGACTCGCTAACTTTCAGGCAACTATTTCCCTCTACGTTGACCATAAATATGCCTATACGCCTTCTCAAATTGCCGTCATCATTACAGTCGGTGGATTTGTTGGCGTAATTGCACAAACTTTTTTGATTAACCCGTTATTTAAAAGGTTTGGCGAGATGCGAATCGTACACGTTAACCTTATCATTGCTGCATTGGCAATGATTGGGATTTTATTCGTAAATACCTTTACAACCATTTTACTAGTCTCATCAATCTTCTTCACTGCCACCGCTCTATTACGTCCGGCAGTCAATACACTCGTCTCTAAATTAGCTGGTTCTGAACAAGGCTTTGCAGCTGGAATGATTACAGCCTATATGAGTTTAGGAAATATGATTGGCCCTGCGCTTGCAGGGATCTTATTTGATATAAATATTAGCTACCCTTATATTATCGGTACTTTTATTCTAATCATTTGCTTTATTATCGCCCTTTCATGGTCTAAACGAAGTGCAGAACTTCTTCAGCAAGTAGGAGAGCAAGAAGGCCGTTAATGCTCCCTAAAACTAATCATAAAAACCGTTACTCGAGTTTGAGTAACGGTTTTTATGATTTACGTTCGAAGAGTTTCATTAAAAACTTCCATCTCCTGAATTTTCCCTGCATATGTTTGGACAATTTCTGTGAAAGCCGCAACTTGTTTTAACTCAAAGCTTGATTCATATCCAATTAACCACGTATCTCGTGTGAGTTCAAATTCTTCTTCACTATTTAATAATGGAATTTTATTTACCTTTTCATCACCTAACAATGTAATCGAAGGTAAAATGGCATAGCCTATGCCGTTTATCGCAAGCTGTTTACAAGTTTCGATTTGGTCCACAGTAATTTGGCGTGAAGGTTCCATCGCAAAATGTCGTTGCCACCAATGTTGAATTTCTTGATGGTAATTGGAGTCACTTTTAAATTGAATGAACGGTCTAGTTGTTTCTTTTAATTGTTCAATTGCTGTAATCTCCCGATCCACTAAATAGAGCTGATCGCGAAATAGATGTTGTTTCATATTCTTCCAATCTATCCTTCCACGTACAATCCCAATATGCGCTTCTCTTTCATGTAACGCTTTGACAATTTCTGAACTCCATCCTGTAATAAGCGATATTTGTACATTTGGATAACGTTCTACAAATTCCTTTAAAATTTGAGGTAACCAAGTTTGACCGACGATGGAAGCACAAGCAATTTTTAATGTTCCATGTATTTTATCAACCAAAGTGGATATCATTTCAAAAACTTCTTCTCTCTTGACAATCGCATCTTTCGCATAGGCGATGACCAATTCCCCCGCAGGCGTAGGTTCTAATCCTTTTTGTGACCGAATAAACAAACGTGTTCCCCAGTCTTTCTCAATCGTTTGTAGTCGTTGCGATAAAGCTGGTTGTGTTAAAAATAATCTTTCCGCCGCTTTACGCATATTTCCTTCCTCAGCAAGTGCCTTTATCATTTCAAATTCATTCATCGGCTTTTACTAGTTCCTTTCCGCGTGGTATACGTAATATTAGTAGAGTACTAATGATCGCAAATAATACAACACCAATATAAACCCACTGTATAGATAAATTAAGTGCTTCTTGTAGTAACTGTACATCTTCGCTTGAAATGGAATGTCGGGATTCACTTGTTAGTAATAAATTGACATCATCTAATCCAAAGCGCGCACTGTTTTTCTGAAAATGATTTATTAAAGAATAGTTTAATATCGCTCCAAAAAATGCAGCGCCCACTGTATTACCAAAGTTTCGCATAAACATATTTGCAGCCGTTGCGGATCCACGTTGATTGTGAGGAACCGCACCTTGTATCGTCACGACGAATGCTGTACTCGTCAACCCCATACCTACACCAACAAAAAAGCTTGCGATGGCCGCCCATAGTGGTCCTGATGAAGGGTTCATCAAAGCAAATAAAATAGCACCTAGTATAAGGGATAGCCCCCCACAAAAAGATACGGTAAATGTTCCATATCGAACCAATAGATGCCCAGCGACCGATGAGGCAATGGGCCAACCAATCGACATCGCTGTTAAAGTAAAGCCAGCAATAATTGCCGGTTGCTCCATCACGCCCGTGACAAACGTCGGCAAATAAGTCGAGATTGCAATTAAGATAAAGCCCGTCGTAAATGAAACAAGGTTTGCGTATAAAATGACAGGGTTTTTCCAAATTGAAAAAGGCATCATTGGATTTTCAGCTTTCTGTTCTACCCGAACGAATAATAGAAGCAATCCAGTTCCTGTAAGGATTAGCAATAGACTCAAAAGAGATGTTCTTGCGAATGATTGTCCACCTTCTGTAAGCCAATATAAGATAAGTGACAAGGAGGATGTTAATAATATTGCACCCTTATAGTCAATGGAAACGTGTTTATCCCTAGCTGGTTCTTGAAGGAATAACCCAATCCCAATCATCGCCAAAATTCCAAGCGGGACATTGACCCAGAATACATACTCCCAACTTAAAAAATAAACAATTCCACCGCCGATTGCAGGACCTAATACCGCTGAAATTCCCCAAACGCTCGATAAATACCCTTGAATTTTTGCTCTTTCTTCAGTTGTATAAATATCGCCAATGATTGTCGTTGCTATTGGCATGACAGCCCCAGCTCCCAGCCCTTGTAACAATCTAAATATAATTAATTGCTCCATAGAAGTCGCTAGTCCACATAAAATGGATCCAATAAGAAATAGCAACATCCCTATAAATAGGATCGGTTTTCTTCCAAACATATCCGCAAGTTTTCCATAAACGAGAACTGTCACTGTACTCATTAGTAAATAAGCAGAAAATATCCAACTATATCTTGAAAAGCCGCCCAATTCTGATGCAATGACTGGCATCGCAGTCGTTACGATTGTCGCTTCTACAGCACTTACGAACATAGCGAGCATGACAGATAGTAACACGAGTGGACGATTCGTTTCTTTAAGTTTCATCAAATACTGCCCCTCCATTTTACAACAAACAAAAAGACTCCATGACGGAGCCTTCCTAATTTTCATTTCACTTCAATATACATGCTTTTATTGTACATTGTATATATACTTTTTAAACTGTTTTAAAATAACTCTTCTCGTCAAAATTCCAGAAAAGGTCCCATCTTCTTCTACTACACAAACAAATGGATGATCAATTAAGTAGTCAAGTCCCCTTTGAAAAGTATCTGTCGTTTTAATCGTATGAATTTCTGTTCGCATTATTTCATCAACTTTTAATTCAGGTAATCGTTCATATTCGATATGAGCTAATCCCAATATGGAGTCCGTCACGGTACGCATACTAAGTAAGCCTTTCAACCGATCCTTTGCATCTAGCACAGGTATCGATGAATAGCCGGTCTTTGTTAATACGAGGAGTGCATGCTCTGCATTATTACCAACCTGAACATGTGCCACTTTTTCAGCGGGAATGATGTATTCTACAACAGGTGTAAACAAAAAATCTTTATGCATAATAGAAACCATAAAATCTTCCCCTTTTAATTCATGCTATACAGTTTTCCAAACCCTCCTCATCTATCATAGCACAATCTGGCGATGGAATCCTATAATAAAAAGAGAACTAAGCCATATTTCTTTTCGTTTAATACGGTATGTAGTGTAAGCTAAAGGAGCTGATGGACTCCTCCACACCAGTCCACACTTGAATCCATAAATGACAATTGCACAGAAAAAACCTCTCTCAAACGAAAGAGGCTCCTGATGCATAATAAACGATAACAAACGCAATAAATAAGCTTGCAATGAATATGACCCAAATCACTGGATTTAATCTAAAAGGATGTTCCTCGACGGCTTCAGGAATTTCATCTCGCCCCACAGCTAATGAATTTAACCGAGAGGATTTTCGGATCGCAGCAACGGTAATCCATATCATAAGGGCAGCCACAATAATGAAAGGCATGATCCAGATGGCGATATCTATCACTCCTTTTATAATAGAATGCCCCTTTCACTCAGACTTATGCATTAGTGTAAAAGTTCCGTGCAGCGAATGAATTGTCCGTTATCAAGTGCGCTTTGAAAAGTATTTTTCATTTATTTCATCTATAGAAACTGCTCGACTGTATAAATATCCTTGCGCTTTTTGACAATTAGCGTTAAGTAATATTGAAGCTTGTAAATCTTTCTCAACACCTTCCGCGATAACGTCCATGCCGAGATTATGCGCAAGATTTATGATTGTGGTTGCAATCGCTTTATTTTTCTCATCTGATTCAATATCTTGTATAAATGAACGGTCTATTTTAATTGTATCAATCGGATATCGTTTTAAATAACTTAAGGATGAGTAGCCTGTTCCAAAATCATCGATAGAAATCGATACACCAATATTTTTTAGATTGTTCAATGTTTGTATCGTATCCTCCATATTTGCTAATGCGTTTTCCGTAATTTCAACTTCTAACAAAGATGGAGAAATTCCATATGCATCAATTTTCTGCTTCACTTTTTTCGAAAAGTCTTCCATTTTAAGCTCTTTAGGGGATATATTTACCGCGATTCTTGCTTTTCGATAACGTTTGTCTTGCCATTCTTTTAATTGCCGACAAACATTATCCAAAACCCATTCTCCGATGTTATGAATAATACCTGATTTTTCTGCAATCGGAATAAATTGTCCCGGAGAAATGAAACCAAATTTCTTATTATTCCACCGTAATAACGCTTCAAAACTACTGATTTGCCCAGTGCGCAAATCGATTTGTGGCTGATAATAAACTTTTAACTCATTTAATTCAATCGCCCTTCTTAAATAAGATTCCATTACCATTTCATTTAGATAGATTGCATCCATTTCTTTTTCATAAAAACGAAAATGCCCTCTACCGTGATCCTTAACGTACGACAATGCTTGTTCGGATTTGTGGCTAAGATTTCCTAAAGTATCTCCATCTTTCGGGTACATGGAAATTCCGATAGAAACAGAAATAAAATATTCCTGATGCTTGTAATAAAATGGCTTATCAAATTCTCGAAGTAATTTTTCAGCTAATTTTTCTGTATGCTCATTTGTAGTTTTTCGTAACAGGATTATAAATTCATCGCCACCATTACGATATAGTTGACTGTTTTCAGGACAGATGCTTTTTAATCGTTCGCCAATACGTTTTAACATTTCATCCCCGCCGATTTTTCCAATTGAATCATTAATTAATTTAAATCGGTCGAGGCCTAAATGGATAAACGCTAATTTTTCTAGATGTATGCCAATTTCGAAATTCTCACGTAAAGCCCTTCGATTATACAGTCCTGTTAATGGGTCATGATACGATAAAAAGAGAAATTTTTTATGATTATCATGATGTACAGATAAATCACGAACAATTAAATGAATTTCTGTTACAGAACCTTCTACAACAACCGGTAATGTTTTTAAATGTATAGGTAAATGACTTCCATTTTTATGAATAAAATAGATATCTTCCATCTCCATAGAAATGCCTGAGAAGCCATAAGCGAGATTTTCCTTTAATTTCTCTATATGACTGTCTTCAACAAAACTTAGCAACGAAACGCCTTCTAAATCCTTTTGGCGATACCCAAACGCTTTCCATACCGAAATATTTGCTTTCACTATACAACTTATCATTTATCGAAATAATTGGATCTAAATTATGGTCGATGACAGATGTATATTTATGTTCAAATTCAGTTCGCGCTTGTCTTTCTTCAAGTAAATCTTGTAGTATATGTAGTTCCACAATAAAAAATTCACGCTGACAATCCGTTACTTTTCTTTGCATATGAATTTCTAGTAGAACATCCTGTCCGTGATGACACCATTCAACTTGTTTTTTATGTACACGATTCCTTTGAAATAACCCCATTTCATTTTTTATGAACGAACTGAAATCTCCAAAGAAATCATCAACACTCACCTTATCCTCACATAAGAAATACTTTTTCAAGCTTTGATTAGCATAGCAGACTTTAAAAAGGTCCCCATCTTCCTTTTCAATAATTGCCATCATTTTAAATGGATGAGTTTCAATATAATGTTTTAAAACACAATCAAAACTCTGTTCGGGCATATCGTTTCTCATAGTTTCCTCCTACGTGTATTCGTTACTTCTATTCTTCTCTAGGTTGTCTGGTATTATTCAACTAGGATTCGACCATTAGTGACTACTTACTGTTATCGTCGTTTTATAGATTTCACTTTATTTAGGGGTATAATGTTTTAGGCATAAAATGCCAGTCTAGACTCATAACCATAAGTCTTATAAGTCGATATACTTGTATATCGATAATTCAAGTTGATATGATTGAATTGTATGTATGTATTACCTAGTATTTTGTAATTAATAAGGAGGTTTAATGTGAATCATCATACTCAAATTAGACAACTAGCAATTGCTGTATATACCGTGAATCGCCATGCAAAAACAGCGCCGAACAACAAAGAATTATATGATTTAAAAAAGAGGGCACTTCAAAAGCTTTTGCGTACTGGTGAAGCAAAAAAACTAGGCTTACACTTCGTAGATAATCCCAAATTTAGTAAACAACATTCAACTACATTAGTTCAGTGTCTTGATTTTCTCTTCCACATGGTTCCAGAAAAAGAAGATTTTAGAACACTTCCCCATCTCGGCCATCAAAATCACTCTTCACGCAACCCACAAGAACGCATGAGTCTACGTGTAGCTAAAGAATTATTGTACGATTTCATCGGCACGAAACCCAAAAATAATCACTCAAAACAAAGAACACCTAAACCAAAAACGAATAGGAAAATGGCTAACTCGAAAGACTTTCGCTCATCTTATTTAGACGGTTAATCAGTAAGTTTCAGCTAGGACTTACCCCCTGCATTCGCTTAATAAGTCCTAGCTAAACATTATGCGTTAACCTTACCTATAATCATCTCTTCAAATTCCACGAGTAAAACGATCTCGTTGCTTCGTTTAATTACGCCCGATACAGGGAGTTCATCCGCAACGTATACTTCATTTGCAGGTTCAATCTCTCGCTTATTAATTCGATCAATCTGCATCACATCACTGACTTCTAATGCAGCTGTCATTTGTCCAAATTCGACAACAATATATTTATTAGTGGCCATTTCAGTTTCTAACTCAGTCTGGCCTATGATTGTTTTCAAGTCAATCAAAGGAAGTACATCTCCGCGTAATTGAATAATCCCTTTAACAAAATTTGGTGCATGAGGAATTACAGTGACTGGTAAAGGCTCAATAATCTCTCGTACTTGGGATATTCGAATACCGAAATGACTCACTCCAACTCGAAACTCAACAAACTCAAATATATTTTGTACTCCCACTTCTTTTTCAGATAGGTTCATTAGGTCCATTCCTTTCAAATGACTTTAACCGTTTCCTCTCGCCCTATCCTTTATTATCGGTAATGATTTAATTTCATTTAGCTATGACTGATATTTTTCATATAAAACTTGCGTACCTTTATCTCCATAACCTTTAGTAACTAACTCATTATACATACTACGAGCAAGTTTTAGGCCTGGTAACTCGAGTTCCATCATCTCTGCTTCTGAGAGCGCAATATCCATATCCTTTAAAAAGTGTTTGACATAAAATCCCGGTTTAAAATCCCCTTCTAACATGCGTGGCGCTAAATTCGATAAGGACCAGGATCCTGCTGCGCCTGAAGCAATCGAAGATAATACTGTTCGAGGGTCTAGACCCGCTTTTTCCGCATATACGATTGCCTCGCAAACGCCAATCATATTCGTAGCAATCGCAATTTGATTGGCCATTTTTGTATGTTGGCCTGCTCCCGCTACTCCTTGATAGACAATATCTTTACCAAACACTTGTAATATAGGTTGAATTTTTTCGAAAACAATTTCGTCCCCGCCACACATAATCGATAGAATACCATTTTGTGCACCAACATCTCCACCTGAAACTGGTGCATCAATAGAGGACATTTGCATTTCTGTTGCGCGATTCGCAATCATTTTTGCTAATTCAGGACTTGAAGTCGTCATATCAACAACGATTTGCCCTGCCTTTCCACTTTCAAAAATACCATTCTCGCCAAAATAAATGCTTTCAACATCCGCTGGGTAGCCAGCCATTGTAAAGATTACTTCTGCAACGTCAACAGCTTTGCTTGGCGTGTCAGCCCATACAGCCCCTTCAGTTAATAAAGATTCAGCTTTTGACTTTGTTCTCGTATAAATGGTGACATTGTAATCCGCTTTTAATAAATGTCGAACAATGCTTCTTCCCATTACACCTGTACCTATAAAAGCAATATTTTTAACCATCATTACTTCCCCCTTTTATTCACTCTCTTTTCTGTATATTCTACCAGAAAGGATAAACTTTTTCCTTTTTGACATGTGTATCGACCATGTATAAACAACTTTTGCAAAATAACAAAAAAGAGGACGAACTTTTAGTAAGTTCGTCCTTAAAAGGGGGAAATGAGAATGTTGCTGTGTTCAATATTAATGTCCCCCAATTTCCCTAAGCTTAAACATCTTTTTTTAAAAAAATTTATTTTTATTTATTTTTGCAAGGCTAAATTCATTTTAGTATTCGGCATATGCTTCCGTCCTTTGTAAACAACGCGTTCACCGCAATGAATCTTTGTCGCTTTCTAACTCATTTAGGAGTATATCTAGCTTTCTGCTTAAGTCTATCGTCTCTCGTGAAGAAAAACCTTTCTGATTTGCAGTGATAATCATTGCCACTCGCAACTGTTCGATTTCATCCATTAGATTCTGTCTCATACGAACCCCTCCATCGATAAAATGAGGTGTTTATTATTTCATAAAGAACAAAAGAATCCTTCCTACTTCTGATAAATCTAAAATCTTTGTTAATATTGTATCGACTATAATGATTTTACGCAATAGCTGTTTTCGTTTAGAATAATAATTGAATGAAAGTAAGAGATGTTTTATTCGCCTACTCTACAGAAGGAGGAATTGGTATGTTAAAAAAATCATATTTATTTTCAACTTTACTTATTGCAATGCTCATTTTAGCTGCCTGTGGCAATACTGGTGATAACAATGATCCAGATGTTGAAAACGAGACAGGTACAGCACCTAATGAGGAAGTAGAAAAACATGAAGATACCGAAAAACAGGATGAGGATGTTTCAGATGAGCTTGAGAATGACGAAAAGGCTGCTGAAAATGACGAGAACGTGGAAGATTCTGTTGAAAATGAAAAACCACAATCAAACGACTTTTTAACGATAGCAGAACAAGTAGATAGCGATGCACAAGATTTTTCAATGTATATCTTACCTGAATATACACTAACGAGTGAGGAACCAGGGAGAGATTCTTTATACTTAACTGAAGATGGTCAAATCTTTATGAGAATCGAAACATTACCTGCTGATGAAGAAACTTATACGTATCTAAAAGAAAATACAATTACAACGCTAGAAGCGACTAGTAGCGGGAGTACACCAACTGAATTGACAGATGAAAACTTCTTACCGCAAGGCGCTCATATTGAAAATGCCGTTGGATACACAGTGACTACAGCAGAAGGGATTGTAACTGGTATCGTATTTGAACGTAATGACTTGCTCGTTCGTCTAACGATTTTCGATACACAAGAAGGCCTCTATTTCTCTGACTTTTTAAAAATGGGTGAAACGGTCGTAAAAAAATAAAGACAATCTGTTTCATTTAAAGTATAGCACAAAAAGACTGTAGACAATTTTTTGTCCACAGTCTTTTTATTTTCAATTTTTAAGAATGCTAAAATGTTATGTTTGCATCATTACCATTTTCAACAAAAAAACGTAGGCACTCTATGATGAGTTTCCACGTTTTATTTTGATAAGTCTTTGACTGACAATCCGAGTTTTTTTACTAAATGAATCGCTGCTTCTTGCTCTTCAACATTTAAGCCAGCCATTAACTCTTCTATTTTTTTTGCATGCTCAGGAAAGATGGATTCGACCAACGATACCCCTTTATCTGTAATCGATATATACGTGACCCGCTTATCTTCTTCACAAAAAACCCGTCGTAAAAAACCTTTCTCTTCCAATCTATTGACAACATAGGTCATTGAACCACTACGAAGTAAAATTTTTTGCCCGATTTTTTGGATTGGTTGTTGACCTCTATGATGAAGAAGTTCAAGAACCCCAAATTCTGTCGGATTCAGCCCATACTGTTCAATTAGCTTATGAGATTCTTCTAATATTACTTTGCTCGCCCTTGAAAGCACGATAAATAACTTGAGCGCACGCTCTCTATCCTGCGTCATTTTTTCACCTTCTATAAGTCTGTATGTCCTTCATAGTATATCGGATAGAGAACACCCTTGTCAAAATAGCTTATTATTCCTTTTATTTTGTAACTATTTCGTTTTTTTCTCCCTCCGGAATCCTCTTATCTGTTTCAATAATCGGAAACGCAAGGATGAATTTCGTTCCTTTCCCCAATTCACTAGTAACTGAAATGGTTCCCCCATGATCCTCTACAGTTTTTAAAACGAAGGGCAATCCTAGTCCTGTACCCGAAGAACGCGTCGTAAAATAAGGCATGAATATTTGCTTCAAATGATTTTCATCGATGCCCTTTCCCGTATCTTCTATAACAATATTTATTTTATTCTGTCCGGATTTTTTAGTGTATATGGACAAAGTTCCACCTGGTTGCATAGCTTCCAATCCATTTTTCAATAAATTTAGCAGAACTTGTTTTAATTTTCCTTCCTCTCCCAGAAGATAAGGCTCTCCTCCGAAATCAAAATTTTGTACGATCATAATACTTTCCAAAGTTGCTTTTGGATAAATTACACGAATAATATCCGAAAGAAGCGTGTTCACGGAAATATTTTCTTTTTCAAATGATGAAGGTTTCGACAAAAATAACATCTCACTTAATATTAACTCCATCCTTTGAATTTCATCATCTATGACATTTAAATAATTTAACGTCTCCTCACTTGCAGTAGCTTTTAATAATTGAGTAAATCCTTTAAGCGTCGTGATCGGATTTCGAATTTCATGTGCGATACTTGCAGCAAGTTGGCCAACTTCTAATAATGAACCTTTATGTGCCAATTGTTGCTTGAGCATCGTCTTTTCGGTATGATCAGTTATTTTCGTTAAGGTTAGATTCGTCTCGTCATCTTTAAAAGATGCGATTTTGTAATAGCGGATATGTTCCGATGGATGAATATATTGCTGTATCGTTTCAATATGTCCATCTTCTGCTACTTGTTGCTTATACTTCTCTATATTCAGCGTTTTCTCCGAGAATAATTCCAGAACATGATCGATTGTTCCCCCAATAAAATGTTCGTGTGGAACATCAAAAAGTTCATGGGATAACTCATTCATATCTTTAATAATTCCCTCTTGATCACTGATAATAAATAAGCTATCAGATTGTATAAATGAACTTCCCCAATGAATATCCAATCTTTTTTTATTGATTAAAGATAAGTCGAAAAGCATAATCATACTACTAGCTGATTCATCATAAAGAACACTTACTCTCACAGAACATTGGTCTTTTTGCAATTTCATTTGTAAATCAAGAGTCATTCTTTTTTTATCACTTATTTGTGTTAACATGTCGTTCATTGTAAGTAATGATTGATCTGCAATCACATTTTTCATATTACTTTGTTTACCGATTCCAAAACTCTCTATAAATCGATCATTCGCCTGATAAATCGTGCCACTCAGATCGACAACCGCTAATGGTTTATTTACATCTTTTAAGAGAAATTGAATGTCTTCATTTATTTGTGTTTTTTCTAATGTCAACTTCAAACCTCCTACCCCCTTTTTAAAACAATATGAGGAATATTGATAAATCATGCGGAAAGCTCAAATTTGTCCAAGAGATATTCACTTCAGATTATTCCACAGATTACCATTTATGTGTATAGGCCAAAAGAACCCTCAAATATTCATCAGACTCTGAATCTTTACACTCTTTAAAATTATAACAAATTTAGCCGATATTTAAAACCGAAATAACTATATAATACAAAAAAGCCCTAGCAAAATATTTCGCTAGGACCCGATATCCTGATATAAAGGCCAATCATTTATTATATTGTAGAATGTTGTCCACAATCATCCAATGATGACTCTTTCTTTCGGATAATGATAATGCGGTTTTTGGGTTCTTCCTCCTAATGTAAATAAAAATGATATTAATCCAACTCTTCCAATAAACATCAGGACCATGATTATAATTTTTCCGGTTATCGATAGTTCAGATGTAATCCCAAGTGACATGCCACAAGTCCCGAAAGCTGAAGTAATTTCAAATAACAGTGCATGTGCTGGTAACGTAGGCTCGGTAACGAGAAGGACAACAACCGCAATTAACACCATCAGTCCTGCCAAGAGAATAACAGCGTAAGACCTAAAGACATCTACTATTTTTATTTGTCGATGAAAAACATGAATGACTTCTTGTCCACGCGCAAAACTAATGAGAAACAATACAGCAATTGCAAGGGTCGTCGTCCTTATACCGCCCCCCACTGAACTGGGAGACGCACCGATAAACATTAAGCTGCTAATCAAAATGTCCGTTGCGTTACTAAATTGCGTGACATCAAATGTCGTTAACCCCGCAGAACGTGAGGAAACTGAATGGAATAGCGCAGTAAAAACTTTTTCATGCCATGCCATCCCCTTGAACGAATTCATTGATTCTAAAATAAAAATCATTACTGCACCAAATACAAGTAAAAACCCGAATGTTACAGTGGTAATTTTAGTGAATAATGAAAAACGAAAGTTCTTCCTTTTATTTCTTGAAAAATAGTATCTCACTTCTGCTAAAACGGGAAATCCGATGGCTCCTAAAACAATTAGAATCATCGTACAAATTTGAATAAAGTAATCATTGAAATATGGCTGTAACGAGGCATTATCAAGTGAAAAACCAGCATTTGTTGTTGCGGACACAGCCATAAACAAGCCATTAAGGAAAGCCTCACCAAATGTTTCAAAATCATTTAGAATATAAACCGTAAATATAAGGCCGCCGACTAACTCAATCGTAAAAATTAGTTGGACAATTTGACGAATAAGTTGAACGATTCCTGCAAGTTCATACTGATTATGATCCGCCATCATTAACTGACGTTCACGCAATCCGATTCGTTTCTTAATCATTAACCAAAAAAATGTCCCGAGCGACATGACCCCGATTCCACCAAGTTGCAACACAACCATGAGCATTGCAATCCCGAAAGATGTATAGGTATCACCAATACTTATCGGCGTTAGCCCTGTGACGCTTACAGCACTTACAGCCGTAAATACACTGTCAATAAACTTCACTTCTATACCTGGCTTATAAACACCTGGTAAATTAAGGAGAAAGAAGGAGAAAGCAATCGCAAGAAAATAATAAAACACAAGTATTTGCACTGCTGTAAATCTTTTAATTGCTTCCCGTGGATACTTCATTTTTAAACTCCTCCTTCCGCCACCCATTCTTTACCTTACTCGTTTCTTACGAACTTTCCTTACACCACTTAAATATCCTCGCAGTGCAATTCCTACCAATACAATCCAAAATGTCGATTTCCAAAGAGTAGAATGCGGAAATGCTGTATCAATAATCTGAAGCTTTTCATGGGATAAAGTAAGGACAACTAATTTAACGCCTACCCATCCTACAATAAGAAATGCAGCCGTTTCAAGTGTTGGGTATTTTTCCAACAACACAACAAATTGCCTAGCAGCAAATCTCATAATGATAAGACCGACAATCCCACCGAGTAACATCACAGAAAACTGTCCACCATTAATACCACCAATATCGAAATCCCCTAATTCTGGTAGAGTAACTGCAAGTGCAACGGCAGCTAACATAGAATCAAGCGCAAACGCTATATCTGCCAACTCTACTTTCAAAACTGTCATCCAAAAACCTGATTTTTTGCCTTGCTTAACCGTTGCATCATTATGATTATTTTTTCTTTGGTCAATAATATTTTTAATAGATATGAACAATAAATATGCTGCACCGAGTGCTTGAATTTGCCATATATCTACTAAGAAAGTAATCATAAATAACGCGGCAAATCGAAATACAAATGCACCTAATAAACCATAAAACAAAGCTTTTCTTTGTTGAACCTTCGGTAAATGTTTTACCATAACAGCCATGACGACTGCGTTATCTGCTGCGAGTAATCCTTCTAGTATAATCAGGACGACAAGCACCCATGCGTATTCTAATAATATTGCTTCCACTTTCTAATTGATTCCTCCTATGAATTCAAAATAAAAAAGACCCTCACCTAATAAAGGCAAAGGTCTCGCAAAGTCGGAATTCAGTACTGCAAATTTCGGCTATCATAACCGATGGCAAAGCCATGTATTGACGATTATGAAATAGGTTTCCCTAATGCTACTCCCCTTTGACATGCTGTGTCAAAAGTTATTAAGTTATTGGATGCTTTTGCCTATATTATATCATTTTCAGTATAAATGTATATAAAAAATTAATTTATTTTTATATGAAATTCAGGATTCCCCTTATTTTTATTATAGAAAGCAGTCATCGTTGGGATAGATTGTATAAAATCTGCACATTCAATTCCACTAGGGGCCAGCAGCTGTTGAGCAATCGTCGTATCAAATGTAGCGTTCCATGTTAAATAGTCAATTGTCTCTACTTCAACCCCTAACTTTTGCTGTAACTTTGTCGATGACAGGCCTTTTTCAGCTAGAATGCGTGGCACTCTGCCTTTTGGTTTTTTTCCGGTTAGTTCGAATACCATCGCTCGGTAAACATCTTCAATCAAATGGGGAGCTGGATCTGTTAAATGAATGGTTTTCCCCAATGCTTCGTGAATTTTTGATAGATAGACGGTTGCATTAATAATATAGTCAATCGGCACAACGTTTATGCACGCCTCTGTTTTTCCTACATAAGGAATCAATGGTAACCACTTTAAACGATCAATCATATTCATAAAAAAGTATGGACCGTCAAATTTGATTGTTTCTCCCGTTACCGAATGCCCCCTCACGATTCCAGGACGAATAACTGTTAAAGGGATATGTGCTTTAAGGGACTCAACTAACAATTCTGCTTCAAACTTCGTTTCCTCATAATGATTTTTAAATGCAATCGGACGGATTAACTCCGTCTCCAATAATACCCCTTCCCGCTTCCCAGCCACATAAGCCGTACTAAAATACAGATACCGCTCGATTGAAGGATGATTTTGGATGAACTCATTCACATTCTTCGTCCCATCCACATTTACTTTCCAAGCAATTTCTGCTTTTACAGCAAGATCATAGATGGCAGCAAGATGCCAAACAGTTAGATGTTCTGTGTTCAATCGATGAACGATAGACTGTTTGATATTCAGATTAGGTTTAGATATATCCCCTTCTATCAATTCAAATGGCACGTAAATTTGTACTTCTTTCATAATTGATTTGATTTTTGATTTTGCAAGTAAAACTTGCTCTTCTTGAACCAATAAATAAATCTTCACGACTTCTTCTTGACGTAATAATTCTTTAATTAATTCAGAGGCAATAAAACCAGGAAATCCAGTGAAAAAATGTATTCTCATATTGTCCCTCCTCTTCGCAACGAAAAGATGCATTACCCATCCTCACATAGAATATTAAAACTATTTTAATTATAGCCGTAAACAAGAAAAAGTAGAAGACGAGATTTTGCTAATCTCATCCTCTACTTTTAAAAATGCATCCAATTTATTTTCAGACTTATTGCGGTGAAGTTTTTATTGGCACTGAATCACGATTGGCCTTGCACGTTCTTTTTTCTCGTTTCTTTATCAAATAAACTATACATGACGGGAACGACATAGAGCGTTAATAATGTTGAACTGATTAATCCACCAATAACCGCAATCCCCATCGGCTGGTTCATCTCTGTTCCCTCTCCAATGCCTAAAGCAAGCGGCAATAAACCAAGAATCGTTGTGAGGGCAGTCATTAAAATTGGACGCACACGATTTCGAACGGACACGATAATCGCATCATACGAAGATACCCCTTTTTCTTTTTGTTGATTGATATAATCAACTAAAACGATTCCGTTGTTCACGACAATCCCGACAAGCACTAAAACACCAATAATTGCCGTCACACTAATCGGCGTATTTGTAGCAAATAAACCGAGGGCTACCCCGATGACCATTAAAGGAACAGAAAAGATAATGACAAATGGATACTTAAATGATTCAAACTGTGCAGCCATCACAATATAAACAAGAATCACAGCTAGTATAAGGGCTAGCATCATATCATAGACAGCACTTTCAAAAAGCTCCCGATCACCACCGAAAGAGACGTCAATTTCCTTTGGTAAGTCAATTCTCTCGATGATCTCGTTCACCTTTTTGGTCATTTGTCCTAATGATTCTGTTGAAACGTATTTTACATCGAATGTCACCGAATGGGCTTGATCGACTCGTTGAATCGCAACTGGACCATCTGTAATACTGATGTTGGCAACTGAATCGAGCGTTACAAATTCACCTGTTTGCGTGCGTAATTTTAGTTTTTTCAACTGTTCAATACTATTTCTATCTCGTTCATCATATTGAACAAATACATCGATCACTTCATCCTTCTCACCAATAATTTGCGTGGCTAATTGCCCCCTTGTGATATGGTTAATTGATTGGGCAATTTGATAAGGAGCGAGGCCTTGTTCTTCAGCTTTCACTCTGTTCACATCAATTTTTATTTCTTCAACTGTATTTTGAATTGTATTCGATACTTCTTGTACGGTATTTAATGCTTCAAGCTCTTCATTCAATTCAATAACCGCATCATGTAAACGTTCTTCATCTATATCTTTGAGCGAAAAGGAGAGCACATTCGGAGATGAACCTGAAGCTGTTTGTAAATTAAAACTTACTTCAGCATCGTCAAGAATGGCATCCAAGACTTTCGGTTGAACAGCATCTACAAATTCGAAGATTGAACGATTACGATCCGCCAGCGGAAGTAACTTTACATACACTTCTCCCCTTGCGGCATTTGAAGTCCCTTGCGCTAACCCCTCTTGTGTACCGCCTACTAAACTCACATAGACTTCCACATCATCTTGTTTTTTCAATTCAGCTTCAATTTTTTTCATCACTTCATCAGTAGCTGATGGTGATGAACCATTTGGAAGTTTCACGGCAACACTAACGAACCCTTCATCTGTTGCCGGTAAAAACTCCGTACCCACTTTATTTAAACCTAGACCGCTTAAAACAAGCATCACAACTGTAATACTTAAGACAATCAATCGATGGCGTAGCGCCCATTTCACTGAACGTGTAAACCTATTTAATGGTTTAGAACGACGGCGTCTCGCTTCAATATTTATTTTCGGTGCTTTTAACATATGCCCCGCCATCATGGGCACAACCGTCAATGCGACAATGAGCGAAGCAAATAAACTAAACGATATCGTCAGCGCAAACTCCGTAAAAATTTCACCGATGAGCCCACTTATAAAGATAACGGGTACAAAAACAGCGAGCGTTGTTAATGTCGATGCAGTAATCGCTCCACCTACTTCTTTTGCCCCTTCATACGCTGCTAGTTTTGGCTTCTTTCCCATCGCTAAATGGCGCTCTATATTTTCAATCACGACAATTGCGTTATCTACTAACATTCCAATCCCTAGCGCTAGTGCACCTAGCGTCATAATATTAAGTGAAAAATCCGCAAAGAACATCATGACAAATGTAACAATCACCGAATAGGGGATTGCAATTCCGATGATAATTGGACTTTTAATTCCTTTTAAGAAAAAGAACAATACCAGCATTGCAAAGATGCCACCTAATAGGAGTGTTTGGCCGATATTTCCAATCGCCAATTGAATATAATCACCTTGGTCAAACAAAATATCTGCAGCGACATCTTTAAACGCCTCTGTTGCAAGTAAGTCTTCCAGCGCATCTTTAAAAGCCGTAGACACATCCGCCGTGTTTGCACCTGATTCCTGCAACACAGACATTAAAACAGCCTGCTCCTCATTTGCACGGGTAATCGTAGAAGATGTTGCTTCTTTTAACGTAACTTTTCCTATATCTTGAATGTAAACTTTTTCCCCATTGAGAGGATTGGTCCTAATTGGTAGTTTTTTAATATCATCCACCGAAGTTAACATACTGACAATCCGTGTTGTCAATTGTTTTTTATCACCTGTTTCAATGGGTTCCCCGGGCATTGACACATGATTCGCTTGAATGACTTGTACAATGTCTTCCTGCACAAGGCCGTATTCTTCTAATTTTTTCTCATTGAGTGTAATTTGAACTTCCTCTATCAATTCACCCGAAACCGTTACACTTGCTACGCCTTCCGTCCGCCGTAACTCTTGTTCTAAGGATTCAGCTAACGTTCGGATATCCACTTGCTCTGTCTCGGCACGTAAAGATAGCTGAATCACGGGAAATTGTGAGGGGTCAAACTTCATAAATCGCGGTGCATTTGCTCCATCTGGAACAGGCACATGATCGATACGTTGCATCACATCCATTTGGATATCATCAATTTTAGTCGACCAGTCGAACATGAGAAAAATAAAATTTGAACCTTCTTGTGAAGATGACTGCATCGTTTTTAAACCTGGTGAGGTTGATAAACTCTTCTCTAATGGTTTTGTCAGCTTCTCATTTACTTCTATCGGAGAAGCCCCTGGATAACTTGTTACAACGACCGCAACAGGCGGGTTTAATTCTGGGATTAATGTCATTGGTATACGGAAAAATGAAACCGCCCCAAGTATAATGACTAAGAACATCGTTACAATTGTAAATACTGGCCTTTTAATTGAAAAGTCACTAATTTTCATTGATATGTCCTTTCTACGATCACTTTCTTTCATCATAATGAATGTCACACGTTTGTTCAACCAAGATATTCCATTACGTTACTGAATTGAAGGAAGCATCGTCTTTTACTCTTGAAATTAAAAACCTAACGACATAAAGGCAAAGGTGTCGTTAGGTTTCTTTTTATAATAAACTATACAATTCAATCTCAGGATTTCTATCGTGGAACCAGCGCATCGCGAAGTCATTTTCAAATAAAAATACCAATTTGTCATAACGATCCTTCACAAGCATTGCACGTTGCCCAGCCATCGATTCTTTCACATCTGCCTCGTTATGAATCCAACGCGCTACTTTTGACCCGATATTCTCCATCTGTACTTCAACGTTATATTCGTTTTTCATCCGATGTTCAAACACTTCAAATTGTAACTGCCCTACTGCTCCTAAAAGCAATTCTTCAGTATGGAGTGTTCGATAATATTGGATAGCGCCTTCCTGAACTAATTGCAAAATACCTTTATGGAAATGCTTAGATTTCATGACGTTCTTGGCTGTGACCCGAACGAACAGTTCCGGAGTAAATTGTGGAAGCGCAGCGAATGAAAAGGATGACTTTCCACCAATGACCGTATCCCCAATTTGATAATTACCTGTATCATGAAGTCCGATAATATCGCCTGCAACCGCTTCGTTTACTGTTTCCCTGTCATCTGCAAGAAATTGTGTCGTTTGGGTTAATTTAAACGAGCGAGAAAGTCTTGGTACCGTAACGGTCATCCCCCGGTTAAAAGCGCCTGAAACGATACGCACAAAGGCAATTCTATCGCGGTGTGCAGGGTTCATATTCGCTTGTATTTTAAAGATAAAACCTGAAAACTCTTCTTCATGTGGATTTATTGCTTCTTCCTCTGTTGTTAAACGAGCTTGTGGGCGCGGTGCAAACTGTAAAAAGGTTTCTAAAAATGTTTGGACACCAAAATTCGTTAATGCACTCCCAAAAAATACAGGTGTTAATTCACCTTTGGCAACACGCTCTTCAGAGAACTCATTCCCCGCTTCATTCAAGAGCATGATATCTTCTAACGCTTGGTCGTAATAAGAACTATCCATCATTGGATGAGTATCCGCAAGCTCACCGTCTTCATTTAATGCCAAGAAACGGTCTTCTCCTTCAACTCGCGCCTGCTCGATTCGATTGTTAAAACGATCGTAAATGCCGAGGAATTCTTTCCCCATGCCAATTGGCCAATTCATCGCATACGATTCAATCCCTAATACTTCTTCTAATTCTTCCATTAAATCGAGTGGCTCTTTCCCTTGTCTATCCATCTTATTAATGAACGTAAAGATTGGAATGCCCCGCATACGACAAACTTTAAATAATTTGATTGTCTGTGGTTCGACACCTCTTGCTACGTCAATCATCATCACTGCCGCATCAACAGCCATTAACGTTCTATACGTATCTTCACTGAAATCTTCGTGCCCAGGTGTATCTAAAATATTTACTTTTTTCCCGTCATAGTCAAATTGCATCACGGAAGACGTCACAGAAATTCCTCTTTGCTTCTCAATTTCCATCCAGTCAGAAGTAGCGTACTTACCAGTTTTTCTTCCTTTTACCGTACCCGCATCACGGATTGCGCCACCAAAGTACAATAGTTTTTCAGTAATTGTCGTTTTTCCCGCGTCTGGATGCGAGATAATCGCAAAAGTTCGACGTGCATTAATTTCATCTGTTATAGAATGTTCCATAATTTCTCTCCTCTTTTTCCATGCTTAATGTGTTCAAACAGAAAAAGAACTATCTGTCTTGCCGAAAACAGCTTAGCAATCGAGATAGCTCTTTCCTAATTAATTAATTTTTTTCACTCTAAATTTTTTCTCCGCCGCTTCAAGTGCAATGTCGGCATCTGAATGTGGATACTTTTCACGTCCAATAATTTGAAAGTCTTCATGGCCTTTTCCAGCGAATATAATGATATCATCTTCTTCTGCTACAGACACAGCATGTTGAACAGCTTCTACCCGATCGCCGATACAAGCATATTGTTGATGCGTCATTCCCGCCTCAAGTTCAGATAAAATCGTTTCATATGGTTCATTACGTGGATCATCTGTCGTTAACACAACGTAATCCGCAGCAGAGGCTTCTTTGGCCATAATTGGGCGCTTCACTCTATCACGATTTCCACCTGTCCCGATTAGGAATATGATTTTATTTTTCTTATAAGGTACGACCGCCTCAATCGCCTTTTGAATCGCGTCAGCAGTGTGTGCATAGTCGACATACATCGTAAGCGGCAAGTCTGTCTCCACTTTTTCCATGCGACCTGCAATCGGCTCAATTTCACTTAAATAATTGACGATGCTTTCTGTTTTCATCCCTTTTGCGTACAATGCCGCCGTAGCTGCAAGCGCGTTTGCTACACTAAATTCGCCAATTAATTTCATCTGAACATGATATTCACCGTCAGGCGTTACGAGCGTGAAACTCGTTTGATTGGCTTCTAACTGAATATCTTTCGCATGAAAATGTCCTTTATTGTGTACGCCATATGTGAGAATTGGATGACTTGTTTTTTCAATAAATTTCTCATACCAAGGGTCATCGATATTCACAATGGCATATTTTCTTTGCGAAAGGTCTTGTCCCAATTGAGCAAACAATAACCCTTTCGCATCCCCGTAATTGTCCATCGTTCCGTGAAAATCAAGATGATCATGCGTTAAATTTGTAAAGACCACAATATCAAATTCAGTACCTGCCAACCGACCTTCGACTAGACCATGTGATGAAACCTCCATCGTCATTGTTTGACAGCCTTCATTCGCAGCTTGTGCAATCATAGACTGTGTGGCGAGTACATTCCCTGTTGTATTTTCCGTTTCATAAAGCGTTCCATTTAAATTAAATCCGATTGTTCCGGAAGCTGCAGATTTTTCATGTGCCGCTTGTAAAATTGATTGGATAATGCCACTTACACTCGTTTTTCCATTCGTTCCCGTCACACCAATCATCGTCATTTTTTTCGATGGATAATTAAAATATCTCGGTGCCAATAGACCAAGTGCACGTGAGGTATTTTCAACAGTCACAACTGCAACTTTTTCTAAATCTACAGGTATCGGCTTCGAAGCCACGATGACACGTGCCCCGTTATCAATCGCTTGTTGAACATATTGATGTCCATCCACTGTAAAACCTTCAATACAAACAAAAACGCCACCGGGTTGGACCGCTCTAGAATCCACCTCCAAATCTGTCACCGTTTCAGGTAGTGCGCCTTCCACATGTTTTATAGGTAGTATCGAAAATAAACTTTTCGTATCCATCAAAATCCTCCGTTCAATCCTACATATTCGATTTCACATTTTATACGACCTTGCTTTTAATTTCCTTTACTATTGCTCTAAGCTTGTCTATATGGGTAGTTTATTATAAACGAGAATGCGAATTGTTTTACCTTCTCTCGTAGCAATATTCATCCGATGTATAGCCAGAAGGATTAGGTATTTCTATCAGTGTTCTAAAGAAATCCACTGTTTTTTCTTTTTTAAATAAATTCGTCATCCAAATTCTCCTCTTTTCCCCGTACCTTAAATTATACAATGATTATCCTTTTAGAAAAAGGTAAAAGAAACGAAGTGAAGCAAAAAACGATTCGTTTGTACTAAAAAACTCCAATTGTTTTTAGCATTTAACAAATGGAGTGTAGTATTCTTCATCGAATGAACGGTTTAATGAGTTTTAATTTATTTTTATAAGGTGGGAATGCTAGTCTCATAGGAACTTTTGTAGGTCTTTGCAGCATCGATTTTGCATGCGTGAATAATTCAAAGCTTGCTTTACCATGATAAGCATTCATCCCTGATGCACCGACACCGCCGAAAGGTAAATGGATATTGCCAACATGGGAAATCGTATCATTAATACATCCACCACCGAATGGCAAGTTTTCAACAAAATAATTTGCTGCTCGTTCGTTTTCTGTAAACATATAGGCAGCTAATGACTTCGGTTGTTGTCGAATGCGATGCATGGCTTCACCCAAATTATCATATTCAATGATGGGAAGTACAGGTCCGAAAATTTCTTCTTCCATAGATGGACTTCCCCAATGTACATTCGATAATAATGTTGGCGCAACAAAAAGTTTTGTACGTTCATATTGTCCACCATAAACAATATGAGCGGACTCTTTCTCAATAATCTCTGTAATTCGATTGAAATGTTTTTCATTAATGATACGACCATAGTCCGGACTATCTATCGGGTTCTTACTAAAAAACTTTTGAATGACACGAATCATTCGTTTGGTCAATGCTTCCTTTACACTTTTATGCACGAGTAAATAATCAGGCGCCACACATGTTTGACCGGTATTTATAAATTTCCCCCAAACAATACGTTCAGCTGCATGATCAAGGTTTGCGGTTTGGTCCACAATAACAGGACTTTTCCCACCTAATTCTAATGTGATGGGGGTTAACCTTTCCGCAGCAGCTTTCATTACGATTTTTCCTACCGTAGTACTTCCTGTAAAGAAAATATAATCGAACGGAGCATGGATTAAAGCAGATATTTCTTCACGCTCACCTTCTACTACGCGTATATAATGAGGTGGGAAAACTTCTTCAATTATGTCGCCAATCACCTGACACGTATGCATCGTCATTTCTGAAGGCTTAACCATGGCACAATTTCCACCAACAATTGCGCCAATTAATGGCTCTATGACAAGTTGAAATGGATAATTAAATGGTCCAATGATGAGCACAACCCCGTAAGGTTCACGTACGATAAAACTTTTTGCTGGCTGTAAATGCATAGGCGTTTTCACTTTTTGCGGTTTAACCCAATCATCAATTGATTTCAGCATAAATGAAATACTCGAAAGAACAAAACCTATTTCAGTCGCATACGCTTCAAAAGAACTTTTTCCTAAATCTTTATGAAGTGCCTGTGTAATCGCATCTTCACGATCAAGGATTGCATCGTATAACCTCTTTAACATTCGTTTTCTAAATTCAACACTTTTTGTCTTACCTGAAAAATAAAAGTCCTGCTGTGTTTGAATCATTGATTGCATATCATCTGCAGTAAAGTTCAATTGATTCCCTCCGTTTCTTTTCTAGTTTATATGGTAGACAGAATACTAGGCAAATACAAACCAAAGCTCACGATATACAACTGCTTTCATTGTTAATTCAAAAGTAGATTGTTTAGCCTTTGGATTTCGAGCCCACCTTCAAACTTGACCAGATTTACAATTTCGCTATTCAGTTGTAGAACCACATTCTTCGACAAGATCTCAACAAGTTCGAAAGAAGTCAATATTTCTAAAGGACTGTTTTTTCATCTTACTAAGTTCCGACCAATTGCACAGTTTTAAATCATTATTCGTTCCACATACTATATTTGTCAGATTTTCTTCCTGACCACTTTCAAAGGGTAGCTAAGGCGCTTGTATTAGCTAGCATTACGTTTGACGGATAGGTTGCATCAAACATTCTGCACATAAGTTGAAGAGTATGAGGGAATACTTCTTATAAAGCAGCCTTGTTCTCGAGAACAAACCCAAGGATTTTATTGCCAAGGATGCGTCTAATCTTGTAGTTGTGGAGTCAATTCTCAATCGTATGCGAGTGGCTTCTCGCAAAGCACATTTTATCCAAGCATGGGATGCTGGCGTTACCCGATATAGCCCTAGGCGAAAAGAACTCTCATATGAGGTTGCAGCATGTAACCCCTATTTATTCTCCATTTCTGTAAGTCGAACATCGTTTTATCAAATAATCAATGGTTTTTGCATTTTCATTTTGTTGAAGTTGTTGTGATTCTTAACGAACAAGTGCAAATGTAGTATAAGTTTGTTCCTTTTTAATCTAATCAATCAAGAAAGAGAAAAAAGTAGGCCTTCCGATTCGATTTACCCTTTCACGGTTTTTATTATATCACCTAGGGGTAAAGAGTGTTTAAATCACTATAAACCAATGAGGAGGAAATACAATGACAACTACTGAAGCATGGTGGGAAGAAATATTCGAAGGAGACCTTGCCCTTGGAATTAACAAAGAGAGACTTGCTGAACTTGATGAAGAGAATTTCCTCTATTTTAAAGAGGACGAATCCGACGATGATGAATTGCATTCTTGACTAATATTTTAAACAGCTTTTCCATATCATTTACTGGAAAAGCTGTTTTTTTCGATACTCCTCCATAAATACAAAGCCGCGTAACTTAAATATGGAGACCAAGTAGGAAAACGCGCAATGATTTCCTCTCTCGTTGGTTTTTTATCCATTCCCCATAAATTCTTTAATGCGTTTTGTAACCCAATATCTGCGACTGGAAATAAGTTTTGACGTCCTAGACCAGACATGAGAAAGCTTTGGGCAGTCCACGGACCGACACCTCGATAATTGGTTAGGATATCAATTACTTCCTTGTCCTCTAATCGTTGTAATTTTTCAAGATCGAGAGAACCAGATGCCACCGCTTGCGATAAACCAATGAGATACTCGGCCTTCCTTGAACTAAATTGCATGTCTCGAAGTGTTGACACTTCAAGGTTAGCGATAACTTCAGGTAAAGGATACTGCAACACACCATCTATTTCAGTGCCGAATGCTTTAATAAAGCGCATCGTTAATGTATTCGCAAAAGACATATTTAGTTGTTGATGAATAATACTGCGCATTAATGTACCATAAAGCGAAAAACTTCGTACAAGTGGTGTACCTTCGTGGATATTAAATATTGGTGCCAAATCCGTATCTTGAAAATGAAGGTGAATGTCCTCTAAAGGTTGATTAAAATGAAAGATGTCTTTCACAGTATTTAGTTGCACGTCATTAAGTATTCCGTTCAGAACAAAAGAAGGCGCTTCTTTCATGCCCGTTGCTTGCAAGGTCACTACATTCCCTTCTTCCATTGGAAATCGAATTGAGCGGTTCAATATATCAACTGAATTTACAGGATCTCCTGCCAGTCTTTCCAATGCCCCATCGAAATCATATATAAATGGAAGTGTAATCAGATTCCCAATAACCACTCACCCGCCTATTATTAATTGTAACTTTAGTATACTGGATACTGGATACTGGCCCCAAGAAGGAAGCACGATTGAGTCAAGTTTTTGTCGGTACTATTTTAGGCAGATGTTTTCTCTCCCATGATAGTTTAGTATTCCGTTTTTTAAAATACCAAATAAACCATGTTGATTTCCGTTCCGAGCGGACGCTTTTCCAGCTTCAGGAGGCAGATGCTCGAGTCATAAGCCACATTAACTGCGCGGCAAAAAACGCCACTCCGTTAATTCGTCTTATGCTTGTCGCATCTAAGCGCCTCCTTCAGCTTTCATTATTTCCGCGAGGCGTGCGGTGAGCCAATCGCAAAACGTAGATTGCGATTTGCCGTATTTCTGCGGTTTTTGCAGAAATTAAGGCAGGCGATAGATATTCATGTTCATAACGCTTCGCTTAATCTCGCAGGAGTCGCCGCTCTGCACTCCAATCAACAGAGATTCCTGTTATATAAACACATTAACTTACATAAAACTTACTTATTAATGCCTTCTTTAACTCAATATCCAATAACAACGCTCCAAGCAAAAAATATATAACAGAAAAAACCTTTAAATTTTTTCTTAAAAAGGGTTGACTTAATTTCTACGTTAGGTATAATAGTAATTGTCCAGTACATGAGACACATCATAAAAACGGTTTCGTAGCTCAGTTGGGAGAGCGCCACCTCGACAAGGTGGAAGTCGGGGGTTCGAGCCCCTCCGAGACCATACTAACAAACTCTTATGATATAAGGTTTGATAAAACACCATCCTACAAAGGATGGTGTTTTTGTGTCTTAAGGTAAATTCAACGAAAATATATTTATACTTGCGAAATTAGATAAACATGAAAAAGCATGATCCACATTCTACTGGACCACGCTTTTTTCTCTTTACGATTTATCAAACGAAAGATTTTGATAGTAAACCTCTACGTGTACGATTTACGCAACTGCCACATTCTTATCATCTTCGTCTCTATCTCGAGATTTATATTGGATCGCAAACATCCCCAAAAATACGACGAGTCCAACAATATCTGTAATTGTTTCAGGAAAGATTAGTAATAATCCTGTACCAACTGCTATTATACGTTCAAACCAATTACATTTACGATACCAATACCCGATCATACCTGCGCCAATTGCAAGCATTCCGACTAGTGCCGTTAAGACCACCCACAAAATCTCTGGTAACGATGCATCTATCATTAACAGCGCAGGATTATAGACGAACATATATGGAATGATAAAGGCCCCAATCGCAAGTTTAGCTGAAGTAACCCCTGTTTTAATAGGGTCCCCACCTGAAATTCCAGATGCTGCAAATGCTGCAAGCGCAACTGGCGGTGTAATATCTGCAACAATGCCGAAAAAGAAAACGAATAAATGAGCAGATAACGCAACTACTAACGGGATCGCAGCGCCCGGTTCAGAACCAATCATCAAGAGTGTGATAATTGCTGGCGCAGCTATCGTTGATGTAATGACATAGTTTGCTGTTGTTGGCGACCCCATTCCTAGTACAAGTGAAGCAAACATGGTAAAGACAAGCGTTAGGAACACACTACCACCCGCTGCGGAGATCAAGCCATTTGCAAGCCCTAATCCAAGCCCCGTTTTTAATACGACCCCTACTATAATACCTGCACATGCAGTTGCCGCGGCAACCGCCAATGCTGTCCGTGCACCTTCAACAAGTGCCTCAATCATATCCTTAAAGCCAATTCGGGTTTCCTTGCTAATGGCACTAACAAGAATCGTTAATAAGATTCCGTAAAGTGCAGCTTGCATTGTAGGAATGCCGATTAGTAAGAAGAAGATAATCCCTAAAATTGGTAACAATAAATAGATTTTCTTTAACACTTTTTTGCGATTTGGAATTTGATCCTCTCTCATCCCTTTTAAACCAACGCGTTTCGCTTCAAAATGCGTCATAATCCATATACCGGCAAAATACAATGCTGCTGGAATAGCTGCTGCTTTTGCAATTTCCCAATACGTTATTCCACCAATAAATTCAACCATTAGGAAAGCTGCAGCCCCCATAATTGGCGGCATTAGTTGGCCACCCGTCGAAGCAGCAGATTCAACACCACCCGCAAACTCTTTACGATATCCAAGCTTTTTCATCATTGGAATTGTATAGGAACCCGATCCAACAACGTTTGCAACTGAACTTCCTGAAATTGTTCCTTGTAAAGCACTGGAGAAAATTGCCACCTTTGCTGGTCCTCCAACTAAGCGTCCTGCTAATACAACCGCGAGTTCATTAAAGTAGTTTCCAACTCCGGTTTTCACTAGAAATGCTCCAAATAATAGGAAAACAAAAATAAACGTTGCAGATACACTGATCGGTGTACCTAAAATACCATCTGTCGTAAAAAACATCGTTCGAACGATACTTTTAACATCTTGCCCTCGGTGGTTTAAAAACCCTGGGAAATAGGAACCAAAGAATGCATACACTAAAAACAGACTTGAAATAATCGTAATCGGGATTCCTACTGCTCGGCGTGCTGCTTCTAATGTTAGAAGAATTGCAATAATCCCGATGATCATATCCATTTCTGTTAATCGACCAACTTGCATCGTAATCTTCTCAATATTGAGCGGCCAATAAAGCCCGACCGCAACTGATAGTAACGCTAGTATCAAATCGTAGAAAGGAACTTTTCCTCGCTTTGCTTTGCCCAGTTTTTTCCTTGCTGGAAATAAAATGAATATTAAAGATAAGGCAAATCCTAAGTGAATGGAACGTTGAATATATGCTGTGTATTGCCCAAAAATGGCCGTGTACAACTGAAATAACGAAAATGCCAGAAGGCCGACAAAAACCACTATCCTAAAAATTGATCCGAGATTTCTTGTATTCGATTCAGGATCATATTTACGAAGGATTTCATCTTGTTTTTCTTCCGATAATGTCTCTAGTTCTTGAGCATCAACTTTCATTTCCTCTTGCTGACTTTTATCTTTAGCCATTTAATTTCTCTCCTTTCGTTAATTGGTAATAAGTTAATTTCTTCACTTTAAATTCATAGGATTTTCCTTTTTCTAAGTGTTTCTTTAAATCTAACTCATGATTAGCATAACGAAGCGCTAAATCTGCATCTACTCTTCCGATATGAATCCTAAATGAGTCAATTACTCTATCATTATATGTAAGCGTATAAACGCCATCCCTTAACTCTAAAGTTTCACCCTCAGCTGCATCTCCTGGCAACCCTATAGAAAGGTTCTTGTATGACATGGATAACATTCGAATTTTTTGTTTAGGCGTTATTTCGTAATATTCAATGACATCTGTTAAATGAATCGAATGAACATATCTAATTTCAAATTTTTTTTGTTCATTGATGGTAACGTAATAAACTTTCTTTCCTTTTGTCCCAGTAAATAACAATGTATCTTTCACAGGCAGAAAAAAGAATACTAAACATAATAGTCCCAAGAAGAAAAGGAATAAACTTTGCTTATAATACCTCATTCGCTGATCCTCTCCAAAAGCCAATCCATGCAACCTAAGTTAAATTGAATTTAGCTTCTACTTGTAATTAAGATAGGATAGAAATAGAGCGGCAGAAGCATTGCGCCTCGCCGCTCCACTTTTCAATGTAATTTACTTTCCGTTCACTTCATCAAAATATTTTTGCGCACCCGGGTGAACGTCAATACCGACGCCATCTAATCCCGTTTCAGCTTTAATATATTGACCTTTATCATGCGTTAATGTCGATGCATTATCGTAGACTGCTTTCGTAATTTCATACACTAAGTCTTCTGGTAGTTCATTTTTAACAACGAGCATCGCACCTACTGATACTGCATTTGTATCTTCAGTTGAACCATAAGTACCTGAAGGAATGACTTCCTTTGCATAGTAAGGGTATTTCTCAATCAGCTCATCTGCTTTAGCATCCTCAATTGGCACGATAAATACTTTAGCAACTGCATTCAATCCTTCAACCGCACCTGTTGGCGTACCAGCTGTAACGAATGCCGCATCGATTTGTCCTGATTGAATACTTTCCTGGGACTCTCCAAAGTCTAGGTTTTGCGCATCAATATCATCCATTGTAAGTCCATGAATTTCAAGTAATTGTTTAGCATTCGCTTCTGTTCCTGAACCAATCGCACCGACTGAAACCTTTTTACCTTTCAGATCTTCAAAAGATTTAATCCCACTTTTTTCAAGAGTAACAAGTTGAACTGTTTCTGGATAAAGTGAACCAATTGCAGATACTTCATCAATTACTTCATCCTCAAACATTAATTCACCGTTTGCCGCATAATAAGCGATGTCCGTTTGAACAAATGCGATTTCTGCAGCGCCCTCTTTTAAATCAATCATATTTGCTGCGGAAGCTTGTGAAACTTCTGCGTCTGTTTTAATACCAGTCTCTTTTGAAATAAAATCAGCAAACGATCCGCCAAGTGGATAGTATGTTCCTTGCGCACCACCTGTTAAAATACTTAAATTATCATAGTTATCTTTTTCTTTTGTTCCTCCATCACTAGTACTATCTGAGTTACAAGCAGCCAGTACAAGCATCGCAATCATTGAAATGACTGCCAATAAACGGAGTTTCCCCTTTTTCATCATCCATTCCTCCCTTTTCATAAAAAAACTTAATAGTGTACATTTACTATATTACCATGAAAGCGCCTACACATGTCAATATTCAAAATATAATAACATACAAAAAAACTCCTATCTTAAATAAAATTAAGAAAGGAATTTTTGTCGTTAAAAATGTTAATTAAATTTAATGTTGGGATTCCTGCGCCTCTTCATCATCACGGGTACGATGCGCAATTCTTGAAGCAGCCGATGCGGCGATACTTGCGACCAAATCATCTAGGAAGGTATGGACACCTCTACCTTTTTTCGTATCTAGTTCATTAATGATGCCAATTTTATTTTTATCTAAATGGCCAAAAGTTGTAACAGCAATGGAGCCATACGTAAAAACAGCACCGAGTGCAATGGTTTCATCGACACCGAACAACCCTTCATCCGATTCAACAATTTGTTGTAACGGTTCGGATAATTTTCTTTGCTCTGCAAGCTCATCGAGTTCAATTCCGACAAGAATCGCATGTTGTAATTCTCGCTTTTTCAACACACTCTCTATGGACTCTATGCAATGTTCCATCGTAAGCTTTTCATTATATGGTAATTGCATTTCATATACAATTTCAGCAATATCATCTAATAGAACGCCTCTTCGTTTTAACGCGTCTACTGTTGCTTTTTCAACAATCTTTGAATGTACTTTCTTTCTACTGCTTACCATTATAAACATCCCCTTCTGTATTTCTATAGGTGTTATTACTATTATACGTACACTTACGGATATGTTACAATTCCATACATATAGATACAAGGAGGCAACTACCCATGAAGCAAGGTCGAATTGAAGAAGTTATTCTCTCTAGTGAGGCACTTGGTGAAGATATGCAAATTCTTATCCACTTACCTTATAACTATACGCCACTTTATAAATATGCAGTGCTCATCGGCTCAGACGGTAAAGATTATATTCAATATGGACGTGTTGGACGAGTCATTGATGAATTAATTGACGAAGGCGAAATTGAAGATGTTATTTTTATTGGCTTACCTTATAAAAGTGTTCCTGAACGTAGACGCATGTATCACCCAGATGGAGATAAAAGAGAAGCATACACACGTTTTCTTGCCCATGAGCTCGTCCCTTATATAGATGAACATTACCCTACCTATCAAATTGGGGCCGGTCGGGTTCTGATGGGCGATTCACTCGCAGCAACGATTTCACTTCTTACCGCTGCAAAATATCCAAATATTTTTGGGAAAGTGATACTCCATTCGCCTTACGTAGATGATGTAGTTCTCGATCAAGTAAATGCTGTGCAAGACCCGGCTGCTATTTCAATTTACCATGTAATCGGTAAGGAAGAAACTGAAGTGAAAACACAGGTTGATGGTATTCAAGATTTTTTAACACCAAATCGTTCATTAAATCAACTAATTGAAAAGAAAGGTTTTCCGTATTTCTATGAAGAATTCGAAGGAGACCATACGTGGAAGTATTGGCAACCTGACGTCAGACGTGCAATTGCTATGACTTTTGGCTATTAATCACGGATTAATGACAGAAAATATTTATTTCTGTTATAATTAAGATAAGCTGTACAATCTGATAAGGAGGTTTTTGAATATGAAATACGGTATTGTAGCGTTTCCTTCAAAAGAACTTCAAGATTTAGCGAATGGATATCGTAAGCGATATGACCCACATTATGCACTCATTACACCTCATATGACAATTAAAGGTGTTTTTGATGCAGATGATAAAGAAATTGAAGAAGTTGCAAAAGCAATTAAAAAAGTGACTGATAAACACAGTCCATTTGAATTAAATGTCACAAAAGTTAGTACATTTGCACCAATTACAAATGCAATTTATTTTAAAGCTGAACCTAACGAAAAACTTGTAAACTTGCATCACGAGTTAAACTATGATTTCTTCGGTGATGAACCAGAGTATGCATTCGTTCCTCATATTACAATCGCACAAAAACTTTCTTCAGGTGAACATGACGATATTATTGGTCAATTAAAAATGATTGGTGTGAATCATTCCGAAATGATTGATCGATTACATCTACTCTATCAACTTGAAGACGGTTCTTGGACAGTATACGAGACATTCCGTCTAGAAGGAAAGCAGTAAACTTTGTTTAACGTCACAATCGTCTCGTCACAACATGAATTGGAAGATGCGTTTTTTGTAAGAAGAAAAGTGTTCGTTAAAGAACAAGGGGTCCCGCTAAGCCTTGAATTAGATGAATACGATGATACTTCAAGCCATTTTGTCGTCTATAAAGGAGATTCACCAATCGGTGCAGGAAGAATCCGCGAAACAAATGCACGGACTGGAAAAGTCGAGCGAGTATGTGTCCTTCCCGAATATAGAGGACTGCATCTTGGGAAACTGATCATGCAAGCGCTTGAAAATCACGGGGCGCAGCAAGGCTACGAGAAAATTGTTTTAAATGCACAATCGTATGCAATCCCATTTTATGAGAACCTTGGATATACCATCACTTCACCTGAATTCATGGATGCGGATATTCCACATCGTTCAATGGAAAAAAACATTACAAATTAAAAAATAGCTGAAACATCTTTGCGTTAAAGCAGATGTGTATCAGCTATTTTCATTCTCAATAAACCTCATTATTATAAGGAAATAAAGATAAATCCATCTATAAAAGAAGTATATAGTTAAGCTATATACTTCTTTTATTCTTAAACATAAGCGTTTATTGCGATACCTTTGCCGACTAAATGAGCAATAGTAGGCGATAAGTTAGCTGGATTCGGGTAAATATATCCTTGATTTGTAAATTGCGAGTTTGGTGAAGCCAATGAAAGCTTTTGTTGCATTTTCCCTTGATACGCTTGCTGTGAAAAATCAGCATTCAGATTTATTTTATGCAAACGAGGAACTTCAGCAATTTTATTATACGCCATTATCCGATTCGCAAATTGTTGTGTCTGAAACGAATTGACTGGCAATATATAGCCCATCAGCCCACCTCCTTCACTAAGAATCTATTATACTCTCAAGTGTAATATACCCCATTCAACCATGAATCAAACTACTATTACTAACTTATCTTTTAAGCATATTTTCAATATCGGCAAAATTAAAGGCTTTACCGTCGTTCACAATGGAACGAACGAGTTCGTCTTCCATTTGTGGAGTTATATTCTTTTTTGCAAGTTTCCCTACATTACGAATGATCTTTCTCACTTGCTTTTCGTTTTTGAAATCAGCAAATTGGATAGCGTTTGCTAACGCAAAAACTTCCTCCATTGGAACGCCGGTTTTCGACTCTATTTTCTTGAAAAATGAATCATTCATACGTAGTCCCCTTTCTTATACAAAGCTACAGCCGACAATAATAAGCAGGATGAAGAGAACAACAATTAGAACGAAAGTTGAACCGCCGTAATATCCTTTTCGTTCGCGTCCGCAGCCATAGCCATTACCGTGACCATGACCGCCTACTCCGTATCCACCCGCGCAAGGATTATATCCAAACATGAAAATCCCTCCTTCCCTTCTACATATCGTATGCAGAGAGAAAGAGGAAACCGGGGCAATTGCACAGATTATTCATGTTGTTTTTAAAAATCTCTATCACTAGTTTAATTTTTACCTTTAGATTTAAATAATAATGCGGCTATAAAACCAAACAATATGGCTGCACTAATTCCAGAACTCGTTACTTCAAACATCCCAGTTAAAACTCCGACAAGACCATGTTTTTCAGCTTCAGCCATTGCCCCATGCGTTAATGCATTTCCAAATGAAGTAATAGGGATTGTAGCTCCTGCACCAGCAAAGTCAATAAGCGGCTCATACCAACCAAATCCATCTAGAATTGAACCACTCACAACGAGTATACAAAGTGTATGCGCTGGCGTTAGTTTTGCTACATCAAATAATAGTTGGCCAATTACACAAATTAGTCCCCCGACAACAAAAGCTGTAATGAACATTGACATATTATCGTTCACTCATTTCATCGTTAATTCAACGGCATGCGCGATGCATGGAATACTTTCACCTTGTTGGTAAGATAATGGCGATAATAATGCCCCTGTAGCGATTAATAGTACTTTCTTATACGTACCAGCCATCATTTTTGAAAAGACCTCCGTAAAATAAACCGCAGAAGAACATCCCGCACCACTTGCGCCAGACTGAAAATTTGAATTACCACCGTAAAATTCAGCACCTGCATCTCTAAAGTTATCCGAAACGTTAATTTCTTGTCTTTCGGCTAATGCCTTATAAATCTCAAATCCTGTTAAACCAAGATCTCCTGTCATGATCAAATCATAATCATCTTCTTTCATCTGATGGCCCTTCAAATGTCGTTGCAAAGTATCGATAGCCGCAGGCGCCATTGCTGCCCCCATATTAAGTGGGTCTGTTACCCCTAAGTCAATAACTCTTCCCATCGTCCCTCTTGTAATAGAAGGTAGCCCTGCCTGGTGTTTTGTAATTGTAGCTACTCCAGCTGCTGTGGCAGTCCATTGAGCAGTCTTTGGCTTTTGCGCGCCATACTCAACTGGGTACCGAAATTGTCGTTCAATAGAATTGTGTTGACTTGCAGCTCCTGCAATCGAATAAGTCGATAAATTGGTATCTGTTAATAAAGCAGCCATTAGCAATGAAGAAACTGAAGTGGCACAGGCTGAAAATAATCCCATATAGGGTATTTGTAAGGAACTTGCACAAAAGTTTGAAGGCGTCATTTGGTTTACGAGGTCACCTATTAATAGAAAGTCTGCATCACTTGGGACTTTATCAACTTTACTCAATGCAATCATACATGCATCTTCAATCATTTTTGCATGTCCCTGTTCATTCGTCACGAGATTGCTTCGTTCGTCGTCATATACTTTATCAAATAAATCACTGAATGGACTTTCTCGTTCAAGTGGCCCTACCGTTACACCTGTTGCCGCAATCGATGGCTTAGAATTGAATGTTAAAATTCCTTTTACTACCATGATACAACACCTAGTTTCACAAGAATTGTTTTAATGAGTGCCACAATAAAAGCAGATGCGACGCCAAATAAAATAACAGAACCTGCTAGTTTAAACATATTACCGCCAACCCCTAGCACATATCCTTCGCTTTTATGCTCGATTGCAGAAGAAACAACCGCATTTCCAAATCCAGTAATCGGAACTGCCGCTCCCGCTCCACCAAACTGACCAATTTTTTTATACTGTCCAAATCCTGTTAGTAACATCGCAATAAATATCATTGTGGCCACAGTTGGATTGCTCGAAGTTCGTTCTGTAAAATCAAAATAAGTCATATAAAAAATAGATATCACTTGTCCAATTAAACAAATTGTTCCACCTGTAAGAAAAGCCGTCAGCACATTTCGAAGGATAGGTATTTTTGGAGAAATTTCTTGTTCTAACTTTGCGTATTTTTTCTCATCCATTACGTCTCCTCCTTTAACAGAGAAACTATCGCCTTCAATTCTTTCCCTAAATTCTTATCATCCTTATCTTGGATTAGTTTGGACGTCATATGCACAATTTTATTATCTGCAGACACAACAATCTCAAACTCAGGATAAGCTTCTTTTAATTTCTTCTTTAAATCTTTCTCTATTTTTTCTTTACGAAATCTGGAAAAAGTTTTAACCGTAACACCAGAAATTATTTTATTATCATTAAAAATTGCGTTTGAACTTACTAAACGGTCATCCCGAGAAAAAATCTCTTCTGCTTGTTCGCTAGTTGCAGTTGAATTGTTGTAAATATGAACGCCATTTTCAAGACGATTACACCCCAATAAAGTCAGTATAATTATGAAAAACAGAGCGACATTTCGGATAGATTTCTCCTCCTTTTTATAAAAGTATACCGTAATAGAAGAATTTTTATTCAAACTAATGAATCCGCCCTAACGGGTTTTGTCAAATGACATAAAGTATAGAGAAATGAAGAAGGAGGTGGAGTTAATGGGATGTGGTAAATGTGAACATGATCACAAACACAAACACCATTCAAAAGGATGTGTTTGTGAAGTAGTTCGTGCAATTAAAGAAATTCAAGACATTGGAACAGACGACGATTGTGCTACTTGCTCAACTAGCTGCTTTATGGAGCCTCTTGGCGGTATCGTGAGCCCAGGACGCAGAAATCAATTTGATACACGTGTATTTATGCTCTTAACTAAAAACGGGGATCCTTTTAAAGCATTTTACCGTGATAGAGACCGTCATGATACGGATTGCTTCTCTGTATTTTTCCGTGTTGAGGAGGTTTTTGATAACTGCTGCGCTACATTAAGAGTATTAGAGCCAAGAAAGCGGAGCGGTGAAGAAGTTGATTTAGTCGATTGCACGCATACAACAATTGATTTGAAAAAAATATGCGCTACTCGTCGCTTTAGAAGCACTGAAAGCTGTATTACAGTCGACCTAAGCTGTTTCTGTGGCGTACAATGTATCGATGACGTATTCCTCGATATTTGCTAATGACCATGCAACACTTCCTGCAATGCCTAAGCTCTTAGAGGTAACTCTAAGAGCTTTTTATGATGTAATTAAATCTATCATAATGAAAAAACCACAACATTGAGTTGTGGCTTTAAACAATATATTTTTTATTTTTCGGGTAATGATTTTCCTCGCCAAATTATATCAACAATATCATGAGACGCAACAGCCATGATTGTATCCTCGTCACCATTCACATGAATCATGACGACATTCTCCTCAATCTTATCTATTATACCAAAAACTTCTTCCCCTTCGTTTAACTTAAACGTTAAAGGCTGATAGACACGACGTCCAAATGGCGTTTGTACTTTATTTAGTTTACGTTGAATAGTTGGATTTATTTTAGGCACTTCGATGGCTAGTTCTTTGCTATTAGAAGATGATTCCTCTTTAACAAATACCGATGTGCTTTCATCATCTACAATCGGAACTCTCAATCTAATCGGTGGTCCAGCAATAAACATAAGCGGTATAGGTCGTCTTGACAAATAAGCACTTCCTTTTTCCACAGTATATGCCTTATTTAATCAACCTGTTCGGAAAACAATTACCCTTTACAAATTACTAATAAAGGCAGTTGCCAACCCTAAATAGATTAACGTACTAATTAAATCATTTAAAGTCGTAATAAATGGCCCCGAAGCCACCGCCGGATCAACTTTCATTTTATGCATAAATAAAGGTATAAATGATCCTGATATTGTAGCGACAAATATCGAGACAAGAATTGCAGCACCAACGAGCAAACCGAGAAGAAACTCTTGTTTCCATACGTAAATTAATCCAACGACAAAAATCGCACAAATTAGCCCTGTTAATAGTCCTGTTCCTGCTTCTCTTAATAATAATTTAAACTTACTTTCGTCTTCAATATCACGTGTCGCAATCCCTCGCACCGCAACCGCAAGCGCTTGGGTACCACTATTTCCAGCTGTACCCGCGATTAAAGGAATAAAGGCAGCTAGCAAAGCAACCTGTGCAATTGTCTCTTCAAAGGCGCCAATTAAATTTGCTGTTAACATGCCAAGCACAAGTAAAATTAACAGCCACGGTAAACGTTTTTTAGCTGCTGAAAATGAATTTTTATCAAATGTAGTCATATCTGCTACCGCAGCAAGTTTAGAGTAGTCATCTGATGCTTCTTCATCTAATACGTCGATAATGTCATCGACTGTAATGATACCAAGCATATGTTGTTGAAAATCAACGACAGGGACTGCTAAGAAATTATAGTCTTTAATTGTGCGCGCTACCTCTTCCTGATCTTCGCTTACAAGGACACTCACGACGCGCTCATTCATAATAGAATGGATAAACGTATCTTCATGCGCGATTATTAAATCACGTAAAGATACAACGCCTGTTAAGCGTTCATCGTCATCCACAACAAAGACATAATAAATTGTCTCTGCTTCAGGTGCAGCATTTCTTAGTATCGTCATTGCTGAACGTACCGTAGAATCTTGTGGAATGACAACATATTCGGTCGTCATAATCGATCCAGCTGTAAACTCTTCATAATGTAAAAGAGCTTTAATTTCAGTTGCTGATTCTTTATCCATTAATGTTAGATAACTGACGACTTGTGACTTATCAAGTTCATTTAAGACGTCTACAGCATTATCCACGAACATATTCGCAAACATTTCTGCAGCATACGTAGCGTCCATTTCTTCCAGAAATATTTTATAATCATTATCATCAATTTCACTTAGCTCGAAAATTTCCGCTAGCTCTTTCGGCGATAAATAAAAATACATTTTTTTCCTTAGTTCTGGTTCTACCTTTTTATAAAGTGTTGCTCTATCATATGGATGAAGTTGTAAAAATAATTCCCTAAAGTGTATAATATCGTCTTGTTCTAATGACTCGATTAAACTTTCTTCATCGTAAATAATCTCTTCATTCATTGGATTTCTTTCTATCAAATCTGCACCTTCCTTTCCGATAAAACAGCAATCTTAGGATATACTATACATCACACTTACATTAAAGGATGATGAAATTGAAATACGATATTATAGGCGACATTCACGGCTGTTTCGATGAGCTTATACAACTTTTACAAAAACTCGGCTATTCTTTAGACACGGGCATTCCGATTCATCCTGAAGGACGTAAAATTGCTTTTGTAGGCGATGCAATGGATCGAGGGCCAAATTCCTTAAAAACAATCGAACTGATGTTTCGACTTCAGGACAATAGAGAACTAATTTATTCCCCGGGAAATCATTGTAATAAATTTTACCGCTTTGCAAAAGGGAATAATGTACAGCTCCAACATGGTATTGAAACAACAGTCGCAGAACTTCATGCTTTACCCAAAGAGAAACAAGTGAATTTCTTAAATCGATATCAAAGCTTTTATGAATCATTGCCATTATATGTAAGTTTGAATAACGGCAACTTAATTATCGTCCATGCCGGAATACGAGAAAATTTAATCGGTAGTAAAAACCATAAAAAAATCCGTACATTTGTATTATATGGAGATATTACAGGTGAAAAATTACCTGATGGACGCCCTGTTCGGAAAGACTGGGCTATCACATACCGTGGAAAACCATTTATTGTATACGGTCACACCCCAGTACAGGAAGCTCGCTTTATTAACAATACTGTAAATATCGATACGGGTTGCGTATTCGGTGGTAAGTTAACAGCTATTCGCTATCCGGAAATGGAAGTTGTTTCCGTTCCCTCTTCTCTTCCATTTATGCCAGATCGCTTTACATCTTTCCCATAAGCATTTTTTTCATATCCTCAGGCACTTCACTTACAAACACTTTCTCCTTTCCTGACACAGGATGATAAAAAGATAGCGTTGTACAGTGAAGTGCTTGGCGATTAATCACGCATCTTTTACCCCCATATAAATCATCTCCAGCTAAAGGATGACCTAACCATTTCATATGTGTACGTATTTGATGGGTTCTTCCTGTTTGCAAACTAAGTGCAACCTGCGTAAATGGCTTCCCATTTTTTTCAAATCTATCAATAACTTGAACGTTTGTCCTAGCTTCTTGCCCATCATCACGAACAATTCTTTCTATTATACTTCCTTCTTTTCTACCAATCGGTTCGTTTATCAGTATATCGTCCTTTGCAACATATCCTTCGACAATCGCCTCATATTCTCGCTTGAATGTTGAACTCATCATCTGTTTTCCAAATAAATGATGGATATGGCGATTTTTAGCAATACAAAGTAGGCCTGATGTATTGTAGTCAAGACGTGTCACAATATGAACAGTAGAAGGGATGTGTTCTCGCATAAACTTTCCCGCTACGTAGTTTGCAATCGTGCCGAATTGATGGTTTAAAGAAGGGATTGTACTTTTCCCTGCTGGTTTATTTAGAAGTAAAATTGCTTCGTCTTCATAGATGATGTCCAGTTCTCCTTCTTCTACAAGTAATCCATCACTTAACTTTTCAGGAGGAAAGAACACTTCGACTGTATCTCCAATCGCCAAAGGCACTCTTACATCTCGTTCAACTCCGTTAACGAGTAACTGCCCGCCGTCATACTTAACAGCAGTCAACGTTCTCTTTGAGATGTCTTTTTCAGCAAGAAATTCACGAAGTAACTTCCCGTCTTCTTGCACGATAAATTCTAAATGAAACCTTTTGGTGTTCAGCTTAACCATTGTTTTCAATGAACGCATTACGTACTCTTCTCCAGAATGGGAAGGGACGGAATCTGGCAAAACGAATTTTTTCTGTAGATACCCTGTATTCGATTGATTTGACATCTTTATGTAATAATTGTAAATGATCAATTGTCACCATGAAATCAGGCCCTTTCACTGGTTTCAACACGCATTTATGGTGTGCAGGTAAAATAAGCGGTGCTCCAACTGTTCGAAACACTCTGTTATTGATAGAAGCCATTTCAGTTAACTGCATTGTAGGTAATGAAGGATGCACAATCGCTCCTCCTAATGCCTTACTATAAGCCGTCGATCCAGAAGGGGTTGACATGCATAACCCATCACCGCGAAAACGTTCGAAATGTTTATCGTTTAACTCAACATCCATCACAAGTGTCACTTCCGGTGACTTAATAGATGACTCGTTTAATGCTAAATACTGCGTACTATCCTTTTGTTCACGATAATTAATGGTCACATCAAGCAATGGATATTCAATTACATCAAATTCTTTTCGGGCTAAAGAAATGACGAGCTTCTCGATTTCCTCTGGCTTCCAGTCTGCATAAAAGCCAAGATGCCCAGTATGAATGCCCACAAAAGCCGTATCTTCTAAACGATAACTGTATTTATGAAATGCATGCAATAACGTACCATCCCCGCCAATCGACAATACGATATCCGGCTCATCCTTGTCATAGACAAATCCAAATCCTTTTAGATAATTGATTGCTTCATCCATTAACTGATTAGATAATTTATCATTTCTAGATTGGATAGAGTACTTCATCACGCTCGCTCTCCTTTCTTTTTCATAGTGCCACGTTGCCTTGTAGCCGTCTCTTTATAATCACTAAAATATTTTTGCGCATCTTGTATTTCATCGCGAATTAAAGACATTTCCTCGTCTAAACGAAAGGCTGCTTCTGCAGCACGTTCAAGTCGCAAACTAATTTCCTCCGGTAACTCGCCTTCATATTTATAGTTCAATGAATGTTCGATGGAAGCCCAGAAATTCATCGCAAGTGTGCGAATCTGAATTTCTGCAAGAATGACTACTTCCCCGCGCACGGTTTGAACTGGATATTTAATAATCATATGGTAAGAACGATAACCACTTGCTTTTCGATTTGATATATAATCCCGCTCTTCAATAATTTCAAGGTCATTGCGTTTACGTAAAATTTCAACAACAGCACTAATATCATCAACAAATTGACACATAATTCTTAACCCTGCAATATCGGGTAGTTCTGCTGCTAATTCTTTAGAGGGGACAAATGGAATATTCTTTTCCAAAGTTTTATCATAAATACTGGCAAGCGGCTTGACACGACCTGTTACAAATTCAACCGGTGTGTGTACATCTTCTAAATTATATTGCGAACGAATGCCTTTTAACTTTACTTTTAATTCATCCACCGCTTGTTTATACGGCTCAAGAAATAGACTCCACTGGGACAAGTTCATCCCTCCTCACGTTACTTAACTTCTTGTAAAACTTCTTCAAATGCCTGTTCAACTGCTGTGGAAAAAGCTTCTCCGTAATTGTTATTCCCTTCTATGTTGAAAATAAGCATCGTTAACTCTTCAATGAAACCTGTTAATACGACAGATTTTTCGCCTTGCACTACTTGCGGATCTGTTCCAGACTTTAAAACCTCAACCATTAACGGCCAGACCACTTGCGGAAAATGAACTTGACCATATGAATCTTCTCCGTCAATTAAATAAACAAAGCTTAATTTATCTGAATCAGTTATCATTTTTCCGGCTGGTACAATTTCCAATACATCAATAGTTTCCGGTACTAAAAATCGAATTTGTTCACCTTTATGTATACCACTATCAATCTGAATTTGAATGCTCATTATTCTACATCCCTTCATCACTCGATACGTTTAGTTTACCACAAGGCATCGTGTCTTTGCAGTTTGAAAAATGCGTTTTTCGTTTTAAATTGGTATACTGAACCTAGAGCCTAAGTTACATTATTTATTTACTTGATTTTTATGAGAGGAATGAATCCAGTTGAATGTTCAAAAGATGAAAATTTTAATGGAGATTAATTCACTGCAAGCATTAGGTGCAGTACAATCCTATACAAAGCAACAATCTACACCAACTTTTTTTACAAATATGCTTGGACAGATTCTAAACCAGTCAGCAAGTTCAAATTCAACTATGAAGAACACTGAAAGTTTGAATCCATTAACCTATACAGGAACAAATCATGTGTTTTATCCTTCGACATTATCAAATCTTCTTACGACGTCAACTCAAGTTCCTATTTCTACCACTAAGAATCGTACTCATGATTTAAAGGGATACGCGCATATTATTAAAAAGGCAGCTGATCAATTTAATTTACCTGAACGACTCATTACGTCAATCATTCAACACGAATCTAATTTCAACAGCCAGGCAGTGAGTGCTGCGGGTGCGCAAGGACTGATGCAACTTATGCCTGGTACTGCAAGGTTTTTAGGCGTTAAAGACAGCTTTAATCCAGAACAAAACATTATTGGTGGCGCAAAATATTTAAGACAAATGCTCAACCAATTTAACGGCAATATAGAACTGGCACTTGCTGCCTATAATGCGGGGCCGGGAAATGTCAAAAAGTATGGTGGGATACCTCCATTTAAAGAAACGCAAGGCTATGTTAAGAAAGTTTTAAATACATTTTATAAGTAATTTATGATAGTTTTACATCCACTCTCAAATGCAGTTTGTTTGAGAATATAAGTTGTAGTTGGTAGAATAGTTTTACAGTCAGAATAAAAGATATGATTGCTTAAATACGATTAGCATAAGGTTGCATACAAGCATCCTGCAATATAAATCAGTGAACGATGTCCTAAAATGGATGAATATACACCTATTTTATGGGACCGGCATTAGCCATATATATTTAAAATGTATGCGTGACAACAGCCAGACAATTGCCCTGTTTGTAGAGGTACTTTTTTACTTCAGGAGGAAGACAATCGAAAACGACTTGGCAACGTCTACACGAACTTCATGCAGACCTGCGAAAACTAGGTGTGCAGCTTAATAGGCACAAAGGAGGCTAAAAAATCATGCGAAAACCTTTGATTCCATATGAGGAGATTGGTGCAGAAAAATTGTCGGAACTGATCGATTTATTTTATTCTAAAGTAGCCGTCCATCCAGACTTGTACCCGATTTTTCCTGATGACCTGACAGAAACTGCTCGTAAACAAAAACAATTTATGACTCAATATTTAGGTGGCCCCAATTTATTTAGCGAGGAACACGGGCACCCGATGATGAAGGCTCGACATATGCCGTTTCCAATTACACCTACACGTGCTGAAGCTTGGTTATCATGTATGGCAGAAGCCATGGATGAAGTCGAATTAGATGAAAATATCCGAGATTTCTTCTTTAGACGACTTGTTTTAACAGCGAAGCATATGGTAAACAAGGAGGATGACCAGTGATACCACGTCCTTCATTGGAAAGTTCGACAAGTTCATTTTTGGAAACTAGACCACTAGAGTTATATGTTTTTATCGACCCAGCATGTAATGATTGTTGGCTCCTTCAACCCATACTTCGGAGACTACAAATAGAATATGAACGTTATTTTACGCTCCGTGTCGTACTAAGAACATCCTTACCAACACTGAATTTAACTAGTGTACGTTCTTTTCAAGATGATGAGGCTTATGATCAAGCAGCTCACACAGCCTTTCCATCCATTGCCATTAAAGCAGCGGAATTTCAAGGAAAGCGTGCAGGGTTAAGATTTATATCGAAATTATTGGAATATTATTATTTAAAGAACAGAAATGTAAACTCATTTTCCGTACTTGTAGAAATTGCAGAGGTCGTTTATTTAGATGTCGATGAGTTTATTCGTGACTTCGCTTCTAAAAATGTTCATCGTGCCCTCCAAATAGATTTTTATATGGCTAAAGAAATGGAGGTAGACAGTGCACCAACTTTTGTATTCTTCAATGAAAATATTGAAGATGAAGGATTAAAAGTGAGCGGCCTATATTCTTACGAGATTTATGAACAAATCATTGAAGAATTAATTGGTCAGACGATTTATCCCGAAACTCCCCCTCCACTTGAGGAGTTATTCAAACGGTTTGATACACTGGCTACAAAAGAAATAGCCGAAATTTATAGAATGACTGAGAAGTCTGCAGAACGCGAGTTAAAAAAACGACTTCTTCAACAACACATCGAACGTTTACCAGTTCAAGACATTACATTATGGCGTAAGAAAGTACAATAAATCATTAAAAAGCTATCTGAGTCGTAAAAAATACGATTCAGATAGCTTTTTTCATTCTATAATTTAAAGGGATATTACTTTCATACAAGAGAAAAGAGCATCCAATCCTGGGGGGGATATGGATGCTCTTATTCAAAGGGAATGGGAGAAATGTTCACGTTCAAACAAAAGGGGTGTATGTTTGGTATGTGATTTATTTCACATCTTTACTTTATCATGGAATAACAGATACATCAACCCTTCACATCACATTTAACATGATTGTCACATTTGTAAATAATAACAACGCTTTTAAATTATACCAAAATAACTCTCATCGACATTTTTTCGGAATAAAAAACCTTATTCCTTCGTTTCACAACTAAGGAATAAGGTTTAGCTATTTAAATTATTTGTTCAACAAGAGGGTTTCTAATTCGTTCAACTTTTCCTCAAACACGCGACAAGCTTCTTCAATTGGTTCGGCAGTTGTCATATCAACGCCCGCTTTCTTCAACACTTCAATCGGATAATCTGAAGATCCTGCTTTTAGGAAGTTATTAATATAACGATCCACCGCCGGCTCTCCTTCTGATAGAATTTGGTTACTTAGTGCCACAGCAGCACTATAGCCAGTCGCATATTGATATACATAATAATTATAGTAGAAATGAGGAATTCGCGCCCACTCTAGCCCAATTTCTTCATCCACAACAATGTCATCACCAAAGTACTTCTTATTAAGCGCATAGTACTCTTCAGTTAGTTTTTCCGCCGTCAAAGCAACACCTTGCTGGTCCAATTGATGAATTAAATGTTCAAACTCTGCAAACATCGTTTGGCGGAATACTGTACCACGGAAACCATCCAACCAATAATTCAACAAGTATATTCTTTTTTGCTCATCATCTATTGTCTTTAACAAATGATCGTTTAAAATGGCTTCGTTCACCGTAGAGGCAACCTCAGCAACAAAAATAGAATAGCCGCTGTAAACGTATGGTTGGTATTTTCTTGAATAATAACTATGCACACTATGCCCAAACTCGTGCGCTAATGTAAACAAATTACTAGCATTATCATGCCAGTTCATTAAAATATATGGATTTGTACCATATGTCCCAGAAGAATAAGCACCTGAACGTTTCCCAACATTTTCACGGACGTCTACCCAGCGATTGTCAAGTCCTTCCTTCACAATCGATACATATTCTTCACCAAGTGGGTGGAAACTCTCCAGCATGGTTTGTGTAGCTTCTTCATACGTATATTTCATGTTCGCGTCTTGAACAAGTGGTGCGTACATGTCCCACATATGAAGCTCGTCTAGTTCAAATACTTTTTTACGCAATGCAACATATCGTTGGAGCAAATGAACATTTTTATTAATTGTTGATACTAAATTTTCATAGACTTGCTCAGGAATATGGTTGTTCGACATTGCCGCCTCACGTGCGGATGAATAATTACGTATGCGTGCGTTCACGTTATTCCCTTTCACATTTCCAGATAATGTAGAGGCAAACGTATTTTTAAATTCATCATACTTCGAAAACATTGCTTTAAAAGCTTCCTCTCGAACGCTAGGCTTGTGACTCTCTAAAAAGCCGATATAACGGCCATGGGATAATTCAACTTCTTCTCCATCTTCATTTTTAATTTTTGGGAAAGTTAAGTCTGCATTATTTAACATACTAAACGTTTCAGATGGATTCCCCGTTACTTCCGATAATTGAGCAAGCAGTGCTTCCTGCTCCGCCGGTAAGACGTGAGGACGCATTTTATTCAATTCTTCAATCTCTTGCTTATACAATTTAAGTCCGTCATGTTCTTCTACCCAGCTATTTAATGTCGCTTCATCAATTGAAAGCAATTCAGGCAAAAAGAAGGACAACGTAGTGGACACTTTCACAACAAGCGTTTTAATACGTCCATCCATCGCTTGATAAAAGCTATTCGTTGTATCTTGGTCTGTCTTTAAATGTGCGTAGACATTCAGACGGCGCAATCTTTGCATTAGTGTATCACGATACGTTAACGCCTCTAATAGTGCCTCTGCACCGTTCTCCAATGTTCCTTTATAAGTCTGTCCTTGTTCTGAATACTTTTCTACTTCGCTATATTCATGTTCCCATTCAGCGTCCGTTGCAAAAATATCTTCCAAACGCCAAGTCTCTTCTACATTCACTTCATCACGAGTGAGAACCCTGTTTGTTGATTCCGTTGACATAAAACTCCTCCTCATTTACTTCGAGTAACGAACAACTTATATTTTCTCAATTTTCATTTCCCTTTGCAAGTATTGCGTAAAAAGAACTTCAAAATACTGAACGTCCTTTATCTTTTCAAAATCATGGACTGATTGCACACCAATTGAAAATAAAAATTTTAAGTACTGTTCACAAGCTTCTACTGCATCCTCTTCCGGTTTCCCATACCGATGCGCAAATTCATGTATATGTTTTAACGTAACCTGACGGAGATTCAAGTTTTTCATTTCAACAAAATGCAAAAATGCAAGTTGCCATTCAGCAGCATGTTCTGTAAATATATTTTTAAAAGCGATAGGAACGCCAATCCATGCCGGCAATTCGCTAGGAATTAACTTTAATTCATAGCACATTCGGAGAAATGCGTTATGGATCCCTTTTCGATTATAAAAAATACGAGATTTCAAATACTTGTTTCTTAATGAGGAATGCAACGTGTAATAATTTTGGATTTCTTCCCTAGTTAGCGGCTTTGGTCTCACAAAAGGAAAGCATTGCTTATCCAATGAAAGGACACGGTGCTTTCCTATAAACTGTCTACCTGAAACATGAAGAAGTGAACTTAAATAATGGAATTTTTTAGTGTAAGGTTCATAGGTGAGGAAAACAAGTCCTTCAGAAGTGTCAGTGAGAAATCTTTCTTCAAATTGAGATAATGAATAAGTCGTTATCCCTTGGGGAAGTTTTTGAAGTTTGTGTGGTGTGCGTAGAATCCATATAGGATTCATACCTGCACTCATATACCCTTTCGTTCTTTCGGCAATTTGGCGTAGCGGGATTTGGCTACACTGAAATTCAATAGGAATCACTTCTGACGTTGTGGTAACCAATACATCTGGACGCTGGGCTAATTTTTTGAAATACGGCTCTAGTCGTACATCTAAATGTTTGATTTGCTGTAAGAATTCATATAACTGTTGCTTACCTAGTAGGTGTTCCGTTGATTCCCCTTCAGAAAACATAGATCGACATACACTGTCTTGCTGATGAGCAAAATGAGGAATAACGATATCACCCACTTTCAATAAAACTTTTTCATTACATTGCGGACAGAAAAAAACTTCTCGCTTACGCAACGCTCTTAATTCATTTCGCTTCATTGAACCTGTAAGCGTAAAATATTTTCCTTCGGTCATTTTGGCCATTAATATCACAACCACCCCCTCTTTTAGAATTATACAAAATTTATGAAAATGATACAAATGTTAACAGATAGTTGATCGAGTCAAGTTTTTATGGGTACTATTTTAAGCAGAGATTTTCTCTTCTAGGATAGTAAAGTATTCCGTTTTTAAAAATGCCAAACAAACTATGTTGATTTCCGTTCCGAGCGGACGCTTTCGGTGGGGCGTGCGGCGAGCCTCCTCGGTCGCTTCGCTCCACTGCGGGGTCTCACCTGTCACGCTAATCCCACCCGAGTCGCCGCTCTGCACTCCAATCAACAGAGATTCCTTATATATAAATTTTTATAAACGCAAATAACTATCAAGATTTTCTTTATAAATAACTTCGTTAACTCAAAATCCTAGGAGGCCTTTTAATGTATTATAAACTGGTTTTCCAGTTGCCTGATGTAAGAAAGTTGTTTCTTATCGTCTCTCCAGCACTATTTTTAAGCTTTTCTATGTATTTTTTAGGTGGTTTACTTTCAATCTGTATATCAAGTTTATTTTTATTCAATGTGCATACCAATTAACCGGAGTGGAAATCGGCGACTCCTGCGGGAACAGCGCGAGCCGAAGACCCTGGACTGAGCGGAGCGAGGGAAGCGGCTGAGGCCGTGCCCGCGGAAAGCGTCCGATTGGAACGGAGATTAATTGTGTTGCGGAACTTTTATTTATCCTCCGCAAAAGCTTTACTTATAACAGTAAGATATCTTTTCGCTTGTACTATTAATTTTTTTCAAAATAAAAAACGTAATGCGTGAAAAATCATTACGTTTTAAAGTGTTCTATTTTATTTTAATGTAGCTTACCTTTTGACAAGGTTAACTACTTAAAAATATTTTTCAATTTGCGAAAATACATCCGATTCAAAAATCACTTTACCATATTCTTGCAGAATATGAATTGTTATTTTATCCGGCTTAGCGAATTCGGAAAGAACGCTAAACATATTTGTTTTTTGTTTATTGTCCATTTCCTCAACGTCATACTTAACATGCAAATAATATTTAGATTCATATGCATATAATGACGTATGTGCTTCGTAGTCATGCATACGGCTAGTAATACTGATGACATCTTCGAAATCATTGAAGACAAAAGTATTTTCAAGCCAGTCATTCTCTTTATTTAACCCGTTTTTCAAAATATCTTCAATATCCTCAAAGGTTCCGTCATCTTGCTCTTGAAATAATTGACTGGGATCCTCATCGTAAAACGGAGATTCTATCATTTGACCATCGTTTGCCAGTGCACGGGTGACTGTTACTTCTATTCCATCGTTTTTTGCATGAACTTGAATCCAAAGTGGCCCTTCTACTGCAAATTCAGACTGCTCGTTTATTTCATCCATCATATCCCAAAACAGTTCTTCACTTTTCTCGCGATTATTCCAAACTTCTTCACGAGTAAATCCGCGTTCTTCTATGTCGACATATGATAGAAAAAACTTCACTGTATCCTCATTAATACGTTCTATTTCCATTCTAATCTCTCCCTCCCATTATAATTAGGATTTGTATCGGTTCCTGTTATATATGAATGTTGTAAACCTACAATGCCTTATTATTACTATATGACTGTTCCTCAAGTTTTGTAAGGGTTTCTATACAGATTCATATTTTAAATAGTTTACGTTATTGTAGATAACATTCATCAGTAAAGCAAGGGAAAGAGAAAAGCCGATAGGTATATGGCATTTTACAATGTCTCCCCTATCAGCTTTTTTATTTCATATCATTAGTTAACCATACGTCGTGCTTCTAGTAACTGGTAAGCCCTTACTTTTCGCGGGAGGAACCGTCGGATTTCATCTTCATTATATCCTACTTGAAGTCTCTTTTCATCTAGAATGATTGGTCTTCTTAAGAGACCCGGATGCTCCTGAATTAACTCATAAAGACGTTGTAGCGGTAAACTTTCAACATCTACGTTTAGTTTTTGGTAAATCTTTGAACGGGTTGAAATAATTTCATCTGTCCCATCCTCAGTCATACGCAGTATTTCTTTTATTTCATCGATATTCAAAGGTTCGGAGAAAATATTTCGTTCGGTATACGGAATTTCATGTTCCTCCAGCCATGCTTTTGCTTTTCGGCATGACGTACAGCTCGGTGATGTAAATAATGTTACCATCATACACTGACACTTCCTTTCAAATCGTTTTGTGTATTTTATCTTCAAATTAGAATTATTGTAAACTAAAACTTTCTATTACTAGTATACACAATTTCACCATCGATTAAAACAGTTTTTTTGAATAACTTTAAAAATAATATCATATCGACACATTTTCGCAATATAGTCGATTTCCTGTCACTTTTTCAATCAATTCTTTCTACTCTATCTGTTATACCCGTTCACACCAAAAATAAACATCAGTTTATTTAATTTCTCATATTCTCATTTAGTCTCCTTATATTGAAAAACAAATCTACTTACTAATAGAACGTTTCAAAAATGAAAAAGTTCCAAATTATATACCTTTACGCATTGGACATCACAATAAAATATAGCCCCCCACTTAAGTGTCGTTAAGTAAGGGACTATCTATCATGGTTTATAATTAACGCCTGTTGAATACGTATTTCCTGCATTCCAAAGAAGATACTCGTTAATTCCATTATCTTGGAGCGCTTTAATTTGCGCCTCCACTTCAGCTTTCCCGTATTTCAAGTAATTTCCAGAACCAAGCCAAGAAGCAGTAAAGTCTTGCAACCAAGGTCGTGATACAGGTTGATTCTCTAACTTTCCTAATACTTCGTTTTCAACCTTTGCATATTCGGCTACTAATTTATAAGGCTCCAAATCAGGTTTTGCAATTCCAAAATAAGAAGTCCAATGACTTGGATAAATCATCGAAGAAATAACGTCTACATTTTCCGAGATTTTCGAGAAGTTCTGCCCAATTCCTGGTGCTTCAGTCAACGTCGCTGCGTAGCCAAAAATATCCACAGACACCTCTACCCCATAAGGCTTCAACTGTTCACGCGCATAAGCAACAAAATCCGTGACAGCTTCAACACGTCTCTGTACAGGATCAAGTTCAGATTCTGCATAATCCCCGTAAGAATATTCTAATGACTCAAAGCGCTTTTCGAAACCTTCCGGGAATCGAACATAGTCAAACTGAATTTCTTGGAAGCCCATTTTCGCCGCCTCTATTGCAATTTCAACATTATAATCCCATACATCCTTCATAAACGGATTGACAAACGCTTCCTTGCGTCCATTTTTCCAAACAGTTTCACCTTCTGTAAATGAAAGATCCGGCCGCTTTTCTGCCAACACTGTATCTTTAAAGACGACGATACGACCAATTGGATAAATTTTCTTTTCTTCTAGTTCTTCTAATAATGCGCGCGGATTCTTAATATAAGATTTACCAATATCCATCGTTGCTAACGAAGAATCTCCCTCAGGAATATACGTTAAATTTCCAAAATCATCTTTAATATCAATGACCATTGCATTTAAATCCGTTGAATCAATTAAATCAACAAGATTTTGAAAACGTGCTCCCCCCGCTGAATGACCAGTTACGTATATGCCACGAACCGCATCAGGGTACTCAAACGTAAGACCCGAGTCATAGCGGAATAAAGTCGACGTTGCGATAATTCGTTTATCAATCTCTTCAAAACCATATGTACGTTCTGTAAAATCTGCCATCTTTTGATTTTTCTCAGCATATCCTATAGTAGGAATTGCTAACATACATGCGACTAGTAATATCGCGAACCAACTTTTTCTCTTCACTTCGACAACATCCTTTCTATTTCACCAGTTTAACAGGGAATTCGCACAAGATAAAGTGACTTTATGAACATTCTTTCTTGCATATCCATGAGTTTCGCATTATAATACAGTCAATTCAACATAAATGTATTTTCCTTAATTCACAAAAAATAAAAAGCATTGAAGGAAAGAGTAATTTTATAACGGCTGGACAGAGAGTCTGTGGTTGGTGCGAACAGGCAGCCTTATTAAATGAATTGGATTCCTGAGCTGAATAGATGAACACAGTTTTATTTGCACATCGTCAGTAGTCTGTTACGTTTCTCCGCGTTAAGGAGTTTGAGTGGCCGTTTCGGCAATTCGGGTGGTATCACGGTTGATCTAAAATCAGTCGTCCCTTTTTTAGGGATGACTGATTTTTTATTTTCAATAACGTTAATTTCATCATTGCTTTATAATTATAGGAAGCCAAACCGACTTTGTACAATTTCATATATCAAACGTTGTCGGTATCGGGAAATTTTTAAGGAGGAAATTCAAATGAAAACTATCTTTTCAGGTGTACAACCAACAGGTACAGTAACAATCGGAAACTATATCGGAGCATTTCGTCAATTTACAGAACTGCAGCATGAATACCATTGTAATTTCTGTATTGTAGACCAACATGCCATTACAGTTCGTCAAGATCCAAAAGAATTGCACCAAACCATTCGTTCACTTGCCGCTTTATATGTAGCTAGCGGGATTGATCCTGAAAAAGCAAATTTATTTATTCAATCCGAGGTGCCTGCACACGCGCAAGCCGCTTGGATTATGCAATGTATTTCGTATATTGGTGAATTGGAACGTATGACCCAATTTAAAGATAAATCCGAAGGGCAAGAAGGAGTTTCAGCTGCACTTCTAACGTATCCACCCTTAATGGCTGCAGATATTCTATTGTACAACACAGATATCGTACCGGTTGGTGATGATCAAACGCAACATTTAGAACTCACAAGAAACTTAGCAGAGCGTTTCAATAGTCGTTACGGTAACACATTGACGATTCCTGAAATTAGAGTCCCAAAAACAGGTGCACGAATTAAATCACTTCAAGAACCAACAAAGAAAATGAGTAAATCTGATCCGAATAAACGAGCAACGATTTCTTTACTTGATACACCGAAAGAAATCGAGAAAAAGATAAAAAGTGCGGTGACTGACTCAGAAGGCATCGTCAAATTTGATGAAGAAAATAAACCTGGCGTCTCAAACTTGCTTGCAATTGAGGCAGCAATGAGCGACCGAACGATTGATGAGGTCGTTGCGAAGTATGATGGTTTACGTTACGGCGACTTTAAAGCAGGTGTTGCAGAAGCAGTCATCAATCACTTAACACCTATCCAAGAAAATTATAACAACCTAATCGAATCCTCTAAATTAGATGACATCTTAGACGAAGGCGCGGAAAAAGCGAATAAAATTGCTTCAGCTACCCTGAAGAGAATGGAAGACGCAATGGGCCTCGGAAGGAAACGATAATAATCATCGTGACTGCCGATATTACTAAAATCGCAAAATCAGGGGTTCGTACAATGTAATATAGCACTGCATCCCATGTATGACCTAGTGTCCTATAGTTTAAATAAATAATAATTTGTGCGGTACTCATTACAAGTAATCCGTAACTAATTAAAAATATAAAAAATCTTGTCACGTATACCTTCCTTTATCTTTTAGTTAACTATATGTATGGACAATGTAAATTTAGACGAAAAAGGTGAACCACTACACATTGTAATGGTTCACCTTTTATTAGATTCATTAGATTTTCTTAAATACTAGTGATGCGTTATGACCGCCAAAACCTAGTGAATTACTCATTGCATATTCAATATCCATTTCGCGTGCCTCATTTGGTACATAGTCGAGGTCGCAATCTGGGTCTGGTGTGTTGTAGTTAATCGTCGGTGGCACAATTCCTTCTTTAAGTGCTTTTACAGTAAAGATTGCTTCGAGTCCACCTGCTGCACCTAATAAGTGTCCAGTCATCGATTTTGTTGAGCTGATTGCTAAGTTTTTAGCATGGTCGCCAAATACCGTTTTTGCCGCCTTCGTTTCAAACTCATCGTTATACGGCGTACTCGTTCCGTGTGCGTTAATATACCCTACTTGAGTAAGTTCCGCACCACTTTGCTCAAGCGCTTGTTTCATCGCTCTCGCAGCGCCTTCACCTTCAGGAGCTGGTGCAGTAATGTGATGCGCATCCCCTGTTGAGCCATACCCTACGATTTCCGCATAAATTTTCGCGCCTCGCTTCACAGCATGGTCATACTCTTCTAGGATAAGAATACCTGCTCCTTCACCAATAATGAAGCCATCACGGTCTGCATCGAATGGGCGTGATGCCGTTGATGGATTTGGATTTAATGATAGTGCTTTATTCGCACAAAAACCTGCGACAGCCATCGTTGTAATCGGTGCTTCAGCGCCGCCTGTTATCATGACATCCGCATCACCACGACGAATCACTTCAAATGCGTCTCCGATTGAATTTGTTCCTGATGCACACGCAGTTACCGAACAAGAGTTGATGCCTTTCGCGCCAAAATGGATAGATACTTGACCAGATGCCATATCTGGAATCATCATCGGAACGAAAAATGGACTTACTCTGCGATATCCTCTCTTTTGGAACATCTCAAATTGTTGTTCATGCGTTTCCATGCCGCCAATCCCGGAACCAATCCAGACACCGGTTTTTAAAGCAAGTTCTTCATCTAAATTTTCTAGACCTGCATCTTCCATTGCCATAATCGAAGCAGCAAGTGCATAATGCGTAAAGCGGTCCATTTTACGTGCTTCTTTTCTTTCAATATATTGTTCAATATCAAAGTTTTTAACTTCTGCAGCAACTTTCACTGGGAATTGTTCGCTATCAAGCCTTGTTAATAAACCAATCCCAGACTCTCCGCTAATGACGGATTTCCAAGATTCTTCTGCAGTATTTCCTACTGGTGATACTGCGCCAACTCCTGTTACAACTACACGTCGTACATTCATTTTTATACTTCCTTTCAATAAATATTGGACCATTTATTAGTATAGTCGATTTGCTTTATTTTCCCCATCTCATACACACAGCGCCCCAAGTTAAGCCTCCGCCAAACCCGACGAAAACTAAGACATCATCGTCTTTTATTTTTCCCTCGGCTAAATCATCGACAAGAGAAATAGGGATAGATGCTGCTGAAGTATTACCGTATTTCTGGATTGTTTTCGACATTTTTTCAATCGGTAATTCCAATCTCTCACGCGAAGCTTCCATAATTCGAATGTTTGCCTGATGAGGAATTAAATAATCTACATCTTCTTTTGAAAGTCCCGCTTTTTCAATTACATTTACAGCTGATTCTCCCATTTGACGAACAGCAAATTTAAATACCTCACGGCCATTCATGACAAGCTTATCATCTTGGTATAAATGCTTTCCACCCGAACCATCTGCGCCAAGTTCGAATGATAAGATTCCGCGGCCCTCACTGACTGCACCAACAATTGCTGCACCAGCTCCATCACCGAATAGGACGGCAGTATTACGGTCTTCCCAGTCTGTGATTTTCGATAGTTTTTCAACCCCAACAACAAGCACGTTTTGATACGTATTTGTCTCAATAAACTGTTTTGCTGTTACAAGACCATACATAAATCCGGCACATGCTGCCGAAAGATCCATTGCTGCTGCATTTTTCGCTCCGAGCTGTTCTTGTAACATCGTCGCAACGGATGGAAATGGACGATCTGGCGTAACAGTCGCAACTAGAATTAAATCAATCTCTTCCGCTGTAATACCAGCATCCTCAATCGCATTAACCGCTGCTTGATAGGCCATATGAGATGTATCCATGTCATCGTCAGCGATATGCCTTTCTTCAATTCCTGTCATCGTACGAATCCATTCATCCGAAGTATCCATACGCTTTTCTAAATCTTCATTTGTTAAAATATGTGGCGGCACAAATTTACCGACGCCTATTAGACCAGCGTTCATTCAATTTCCTCCGTTCATTATTATCTAATATTAGTACCTGGTAGTAATTATAAAAGATTTTAAGCAGATTTACAACAGACCGACACGATTTCGCCAAAATAATCGTATGTTTTATTGGATAATATGTTTCAGAAATGTACATGCTGTGATACAATCGTAAAGGAAATAGTTATGTAGGGGTGAAATCCGTTGAGATTTATTATGGCATTTGTGTGGTCATTTGTATTGGTCGCTTTATTGAACTATGTAGTTGGAGCGATTGCAAACGTTCCATTCGATTTTCAAGCTGGAGTGATGATTTCTCTAGTTATGGCAGTATTGGTTATTCTATTAGGTGAAGCAATTCCAAATCAGGAAGTTTCTGATAACTAATCGTGTTATTTTAAAGGCTATTCAAAAGTGAATACTTTTGGATAGCTTTTTTGCATTAAATAGAACGAATCGGTCATATTAAGTCGCTCTAATTAAACCAATACCAAAAAGACTTCTTAACATAGAAGTCTTTTTGGTAGATTAATGATTTATTTTGCCTTTTCAACTTGAAGTTGATTCTCCATCATAGAAAGCGTAAGTTCATCGCCAGGTCCTACTTCTCCTTTAATGATTTCCTTTGCTACAGTGGTTTCTACATGTCGCTGGATAAATCTTGCTAATGGGCGGGCACCGAATTCAGCATCTGTCCCTCGTTCAACAATCGAATTTAGCACGTCTTCCCCGTAAGTAATCGTCACTTCTTGCTCTGCTAACCTATTCGCAAGTTCGTTGAGCATTTTTTGAGCAATTCGTTTAAAGGAATCACCTGTTAAAGAATGGAAAATGATAATGTCATCCATTCTATTGAGTAACTCGGGTTTAAAATGCTTTCTTAATTCAAACATGACAAGGTCTTCAACTGCATGCTCTTCGGTATCCCCTACCCCATCCAATAAATAAGATGAACCGATATTAGACGTCATAATGATGACGGTATTCGTGAAATTAACGAGTCTGCCTTGACTATCCGTAATCCGACCATCGTCCAAGGCTTGCAAAAGAATATTTGCCACGTCGGGATGTGCTTTTTCAATCTCATCTAATAATACAACGGCGTATGGATTTCTCCTGACTGCTTCCGTCAACTGACCGCCTTCTTCAAAACCAATATATCCAGGAGGTGCACCGACGAGCCTCGAAACACTATGTTTTTCCATATACTCGGACATATCAATTCGAATAAAATGCTCTTCCGAGTCAAACAAAGTAGCAGCAAGCGTCTTCGCAAGTTCCGTTTTTCCAACGCCTGTTGGTCCTAGGAACAAAAACGAACCGATGGGCTTGTTAGGATCTTGAATTCCCGCACGAGCACGCCAAACAGCTTCAGTAACCAACTGGACCGCATCTTCTTGACCAATGACCCGTTCTTCTAGCGTTTCTTTAAGGCGCAACAACTTTTCCCTCTCACCTTCTACAAGCTTGGTCACTGGAATTCCCGTCCACCTCGCAACAATCATCGCAATTTCTTCTTCCGTCACTTCTTCACGTAATAAACGCGATTCTTTGCCGTCCAATAAAGGAGCTTCTACCTCTTTTAGTTCAGCTTCAACCGCCGGAATTTTTCCGTGACGAAGTTCAGCTGCTTTATTTAAATCATAACGATTTTCCGCGTCTTCTAATTCGCGACGCAAGCGGTCTAATTCACTGCGTTTTTCTTGAATTTCATTTAACGTACTCTTTTCCGCTTCCCATTGTTCACGCATATCTGCTGATGAATCTTTTAATTGTTGCAACTCTTCCCGGAGCGATGCTAGACGGTTTTGACTTGCTGCATCTTTCTCTTTGGTGAGCGCCTGCTCTTCAATTTCCAGTTGCATGATTCTTCTAGTGATCGCGTCTAATTCTTGAGGCATCGAGTCTATTTCCGTCCGGATCATCGCACTTGCTTCATCGATTAAGTCGATGGCTTTATCCGGCAAAAATCTTTCGGTTAAATAGCGATTTGATAAGGCGGAAGCCGCTACAATGGCACGATCATGAATTCGCACGCCATGATGCAATTCGAACATTTCTTTTAGTCCCCGTAAAATAGAAACTGTGTCTTCAACAGATGGTTCACGGACCATGACTTGTTGAAAGCGGCGTTCAAGCGCTGGGTCTTTTTCAATATACATACGATACTCATCAAGTGTCGTTGCACCGATGCAATAAAGCTCTCCACGTGCCAACATCGGCTTTAGCATATTACCCGCATCCATCGCCCCGTCCAATTTTCCAGCACCGACAATCGTATGGATTTCATCGATAAACATGATAATTTGCCCTTCGCTATCTTTCACTTGTTTCAAGACAGCCTTTAATCTTTCTTCAAACTCGCCCCGATACTTGGCACCCGCGATCAGCGCACTCATATCCAACTCAAAAATTTCTTTACCCTTTAATCCTTCAGGTACGTCCCCTTTTACAATTCTTTGGGCTAATCCTTCTACAATCGCTGTTTTTCCAACACCAGGTTCACCTATTAGCACTGGATTATTTTTTGTTTTTCTAGATAAAATACGAATCGCATTGCGAATTTCTTCATCTCGACCGATAACAGGGTCAAGCTTTGCATTTTTTACATCTTCAACAAGATTTCGCCCATATTGTTCTAACGGAGTTCGTTCATCTTGTTCCCCTTGCATTCTCATTGATATCACCCTTTCCATTAATATTTGACCTTTCTTGACTAATTGGATTATAAATTGAAATAGACGTTTAGGTAAAGAATATTGCTTTAATAGCTTATATTTTATTATCCCTTTTTATCATATGACTTAAACTTACGTAGTTTGGATAATTCGTGGCGAATCCGGTCAGGCACGCGGAGTACACTGGACCTGGGAGGAATTCAATTGGACGCGGGCGGAATTCGTGACTGAGCGGGGAGTTCATCACATTAGGAATTAGGGTAACGCCCCTTTTCTGGTATTACATTTTTATTAGTAAACATAAAAAAACTGTACAACTTAGAAAAAATTGTACAGTTTCATAAAATGTTAACTATATGGTTAACAACTTATTTTATTTATCTAACGCCTAGTGCCATTTTTGCATAGCGTGACATTTTATCTTTTGACCACGGAGGATTCCAGACGATATTTACGTCAACGTCTTTTACTTCTGGAAGCTCCATAAGTTCTTGTTTAATATTCGCCACAATTTGCGGCCCCATCGGACATCCCATTGATGTAAGTGTCATCGTTACGATTGCCTTACCTTCATCGTCTAATTCTACATCATAAATAAGTCCTAGGTTTACAATATCTATACCAAGTTCTGGGTCAATTACGTTTTCAATTGCACCCATCATACTATCTTTCATTTCTTGACTCATGCTCATCTTCCTTTCCATTCTAGACTTAACTCCATCATAACAATGTTTCCTTATTCATTCAAATGACTTGCAAGCCAACTGACCGCATCTAGCATGCCTGTACGTGTCACCGCATGTGCTGCGTTGTTATCAGTGACAAAAACAAAATCATTCGGTCTATCAGAATATGTTTCTTTTACTTCCTTATAAAATTTAAAAGTCGGTCCGTACGGGACAACTTGGTCATTTTTACCATGCCAAAAATAAACTGGCCTTCCCTTTAAAGAGAAGGGGTCTCTTGTAATATCAAATAGAGAAATATTCTCTAGTAATTGATTTTTCTCTTCTGCTGTTACAGGTAATGTAAATCCTTTTTGTTCAAACTCATGTATTTGCGCTTTTGCTAAATCAACAAAACCGGGCGCCCCCATCATAATAATAGATGCATCGATCCAATCGTAAATTTTAAGGGAACCAAGCGTAGAAATACCTCCCATAGAAGTCCCACCTACACCTATTTTTGCCGAGGTGGAAAGCCCACGTTCCTTTATCTCATTGTGCAAAACCTTAAGTTCTTCAATATTTGTCATGACGATTTCCCAAAATCGCAAAGCAAGTTCTACTTCATCAAGGTTTTCCGACCGAACGCCATGTAAGTGAGCATCAGGTAATAGCACTCGAATCCCTTCTTTAGCAAGATTATAAGCATAATGTAAGTTATGCTCTTTTGCGCTCGTAAATCCATGTAAAAAAATAGCAACTGGCACATCTATATTTTCAAATTCACTTTCGACAATATGTAAAAGTGGGATGTTGCGCCACATTTCTTCTTTAATAATCATGCATTCACAACCTTTTTCTTTTCATTTTTAGTCAATTTCATAATCCAATCTTTTCGCTGCGCCGATGCAATATATAGTTTGGGCAATTATGAAATTGCCTCTGTTGAGTTAAACCGTTCTCAACTATATATTGTATCAACTTAGCGGTTTTAAGTAATTATGAAATTGACTCAGTTAGCTTAACAAAGTTTTTCTAAAAAAACAAAACATGCTGTTAATGTTTTCAATTTTTGACTTGGCTATTCATTTAACTGTAGACTACGTAAAAGGGGGAATTGGATTGAAACCACATTTAATCGTTCTCGACTTGGACGGAACGTTACTGACAGATGATAAAGTGATTACAGAAAAGACTGTACACTCGATACAAAAAGCAAAACAACAAGGTCATCATGTGATGTTTGCGACTGGAAGACCTTACCGTGCGACGGAGTCTTATTATCACCAGCTGGGATTAAATACACCTGTTGTTAATTTTAACGGCGCCTTTGTGCATCATCCACTTGATTCTTCTTGGAAAACGATTCATGAAACGTTATCCTTATCTCTTGTGAAAGAAGTAATGGATGCGATGCAACAATTCCCTTGGCATAATGTCGTCGCGGAGGTTTTGGATGATGTTTATGTCCATTATCACGACGAAAAAGTGTTAAATAATTTCAAAAAAATGGGGCAATCGAATGTGACGACTGGGGACCTTCAACAATACTTACAAGACGACCCTACTTCAATACTGATTCAGGCGGACGAATCTGATATCACAGCGATACAATCACATTTAAGTCAAGTACATGCCGAAGTCGTGGGTCATCGATTTTGGAACGCACCTTGGGGCCATGTCGTTGAAGTATTTCGCAGTGGACTCAGTAAAGCTGCTGGCCTAGCACATGTCTCCAAATGGATGGATATTCCAAAAGAACGTATCATTGCTTTTGGCGATGAAAACAATGATCTTGAAATGATTGACTATGTAGGTCATGGTGTCGCAATGGCAAATGGAATTGATGAACTTAAATCAATCGCTGACGAAGTAACGAAAGCTACAAATAATGAAGACGGTATTGCAGAAGTCTTGAACAATCGTTTAAAATTATAGTACGTTTTATTATTTTATAATAAGGATTTTTATAATGACAGATAGGCGGATAGAGCTGTATCATTATGAACCGAAATTATCATTTAATACTTTATAGATGCCGAGTCCGCCCCCAAAAATAAAGTCATCATTATTCCGAATTTTTTATCATTATAACATCTACCTTAGGGGGTTAACATTTTGAAAATATTTGCAGACAGTGCATCTGATTTACCTAAATCTTTTTTTGATGAGCAACAAGTAGATTTAATTTCATTGCATGTCATCATTGATGAAGATGAATATAGAGATATCATCGAAATTAATTCAAAAGAAGTTTATGATGCCATACGTAGTGGAAAACAACCTAAAACATCACAAGCATCACCAGAGTTTTTTATGGAAGAATGGACAAAACTAGCAAAATCTGGCGAAGAAGGAATTTATATTGCTTTCTCATCAGAATTATCGGGAACATATAATACAGCCGTCATGATTCGTGACCAAGTGAAAGAAGTATATCCCGATTTGAATTTAGTAATTATCGATTCAAAATGCGCCTCTCTAGGCTATGGGCTCCTCGTAAAAGAAGCTGCTCGATTACGTAATGAAGGCGATGATTTATTGTCAGTCGAACAAAAAATTCGCTTTATGGCCCAACATATGGAACACCTTTTCACCGTTGAAGATTTAGATTATATGGCAAAAGGCGGCCGTGTATCAAAGGCGAGCGCATTTATCGGTGGACTGTTAAATATTAAACCACTTTTACACGTAGAAGACGGTAAACTGGTACCCATCGAAAAACACCGTGGTCGAAAGAAAGTCGTGCGTAGAATGCTAGATTTAATGGAAGAACGCGGCGATCGTTTATCAGAACAACACATCGGCATTAACCACGCGGATGATGAAGCCATCGCTTTAGAATTAAAATCAGCCATTCAAGAAAGGTTTAATCCCAAGAGCATAGACGTTCAAATGATTGGGTCAGTTATTGGTGCTCACGTTGGTCCAGGAACATTTTCTGTTTATTTCCTTAACAAGCTTCAATAAGCATAAAGGCGGGATATGACATTGAAAATAATTATTGTCGGTGCAATTGCTGGTGGATCTACTGTTGCCTCTCAAATCAGAAGAACTTTGCCAAATGCTTCGATTACACTAATCGGTTCTGACTCAAGGATTGGGTATGGATCTTGTGGTATGCCTTTTGTCATTGGTGGGCTGATAGAGGACAAAGAGAAAATCGGAGGTCCAAATCCTAAACGATTTAGCGAAACTCGAAATATTCGTACATTGGTCAAACACCAAGTCACTTCAATTAATCGCAAGTCTAAGACTGTTGAAGTATGTAACTTAGAAACAAATGAAACTTTTCAAGTATCCTATGACAAACTCATTCTATCCACAGGTTGTCATTCTCGTGTTCCTTCATTAAAAGGGTTAGGTGATTTACCATTTTTCACACTGAAAAGCTACGCTGATATGGAAGAAATCGTCCGTTATCTCGATACTGAAAAACCTCAATCTTGTGCCGTGATGGGCGGTGGTTTCATCGGTATCGAACTCGTTGAAAACTTTATTCGCCGTGGCATTCAAACTGCGCTCATTTTACGTGGCAATCGCGTCATGAGTTCAATGGATAAAGAAATAACAGACGTTCTATATGAAGAAATGAAAGCAAATGATGTAGATTTTTATTTTAACGATGAAATAGAACGGATTGAGGGTAATCGACTGATTATGAAAAACGGCGTTGCGATCAAAACCGACTTTCTCGTTGCAAGTATTGGCGTAATCCCTAATACATCGTTAGCGATTGAAAGTGGCCTTACAATTGGCGTCACTGATGGCGTTGTTGTGAATGAATACATGCAAACAGACGACCCAGATATTTATGCCATTGGAGATATTGCTGAATGTATAGACTGGGTAACTGGGAAACCAAAACGAGTGCAACTCGCATGGCATGCACATAGACAAGCATTTATCGTTTCAAGTCATCTTGCAGATCGTCCTGTGAAATTGAATCCTTTTTTAGGGACTACGATCACGAAACTTTTCTCTTTGACGGCTGGAATGGTTGGTTTATCAGAGCAAGATCTTCGTGCGGAAGGATTCGATTTTGACACAGTTTCACACGAGGGACGAACGAATGCAGGTTATTACCCTGACCATGGCACAATCTTAATACGGGTCCATTTTGACCGAAATACGAGACAAATCCTAGGAGCCCAAGCAGTTGGGAATAAAGGGGTAGACAAACGATTGGATATTCTCGTAACCGCAATGATGGGCAATATGACTGTTGATGACTTAGCCGCACTTGAATTAAGCTATTCCCCACCCTATTCATCACCGAAAGATCCGATTAATTTGGTTGGTTATAAAGCGAACCTTTGAAAAAAATTATACAAAAAAATCCCTTCCATCCACTCAATTGGATTGGAAAGGGATTTTTTATTAGGCATGCACAGGTTTAATTGAATAATCTCTTGCTTTTAATTCGCCTGCTTCAATTTCCTCTACAAAGTGGCAAGCCGCTTGATGTGTCACTTCCATTGACTCGTGCGTGTGTAACACTGGTTCAATTTCTTTACATTTATCTTGAGCAAATGGACAACGCGTATGGAAACGGCATCCCGTCGGTGGATCGATTGGTGACGGTACATCTCCTTTTAGCGGAATATGTTGCTTTTCATGCGTTGGATCTGGTACCGGGATTGCTGACAACAACGCTTTTGTATAAGGATGTTTAGGATGATCGAAAATTTCGTTTCGCTCACCGATTTCAACAATTTTACCTAAATACATGACAATTACGCGATCTGATATATGACGAACGACCCCTAAATCATGAGAAATAAATAAATAAGTCAATTTAAATTTCTCTTGTAATTCTTCCAACAAGTTTAGCACTTGTGCTTGAATGGAAACATCCAATGCCGAAACGGCTTCGTCACAAATAATCAGCTTTGGATCGACCGCGAGCGCTCTTGCAATTCCGATTCTTTGACGTTGCCCCCCTGAAAATTCATGTGGATAACGATCAGCTTGCTGTTCGTTCAACCCAACAATTTTTAGTAATTCCAATACACGTTCTCGTCTCTTATTTGCTGGCACTGAATTTTGAATGGCCATCGCTTCTGTTAAAATACCAGAAACCGTTTGTCTTGGGTTAATGGACGCGTACGGATCTTGGAAAATAATTTGTAAATCTTTTCTTTTCTGTCTCATTTGTCTATTAGACAATGCTGTAATATCAACACCATCAAACTGAACTGTTCCTTCGGTAGGATCTTCTAATCGCAGAATCGCACGACCCGTCGTTGATTTCCCACAACCCGATTCTCCAACGATACTTACCGTTTCACCTTCATATACTTCAAATGTAATCCCATCAACTGCTTTTACATGGTTGACAGTTCTGCCTAACATGCCGCCTTTAATGGGAAAATGTTGTTTTAGCCCCTCAACTTTGAGCAACTCTTTTTTTGCCATAAACGTTTACCTCCGCTTCTCCGTCCCATTCATCAGTATAAATCCAACAACGAACGTCGTTCCCGTTGTCGTCTTTGATTAGTTCAGGTAATCTCTCCCTGCATAAGTCTGTTGCAGCTGGACATCTCGGAGCAAATCTGCACCCTTTGGGCATATCGCGCGGACTTGGAACGTTTCCGCGAATCGGCTCTAACTTTCCTTGTTCTAAATCATGTCGCGGCAACGAGTTTAACAGACCAATTGTATAAGGATGCTTTGGATCTGCAAATAACGTATGTACATCCGAATATTCAACAACTTGGCCGGCATACATAACTGCAACGAAATCACATGTTTCAGCTACAACTCCAAGGTCGTGTGTAATAAAGATTACTGACATCCCTAAACGATGCTGTAATTCTTTTATCAAATCGAGTATTTGTGCCTGAATTGTTACATCGAGCGCAGTTGTCGGCTCATCCGCAATTAACATTTCTGGATCACATGCTAATGCCATTGCAATCATCACACGTTGACGCATTCCACCAGAAAGTTCGTACGGGTAATTTTTCACACGCGCTTCTGGAGATGGAATTCCTACAAGTTTTAGTAATTCAACAGAACGATTCATCGCTTGTTTTTTAGATAATTTTTGGTGTTTAATCAGTGATTCACTAATTTGTTGACCTACTGTAAAGACTGGATTTAATGATGTCATTGGTTCTTGAAATATCATTGAAATCGAGTTACCACGAATATTACGCATTTGTTCACTTGTATAATCTACTAAGTTCTTACCCTTAAAGAGAATTTCACCGTCTTGAATTCTCCCGTTAGAGGCAAGTAATTGTAAGATTGAAAGTGCTGTGATACTTTTTCCAGAGCCTGATTCTCCAACAATCCCTAAAGTCTTTCCTTTTGGCAGTGTAAAACTTACCCCGTCGACAGCTTTCACTTCGCCCTCGTCTGTTTGGAAAGACGTTCGGAGATTATTAACTTTTAATAAATCAGTTTCCATTTTACAATCCCTCTCTTCATGAAACCTACCACATTTATCGATATGCGATCTAGTTTAGTTATAGTTAGATTAGTTCAAATCAATTCTCTTATTTAACATGCGATAAGAAATATCTACGAGCATATTCACTAAGACGAATAGCAAGGAAATAATTAAAATTGTACCTTGTACGATTGGGAAATCACGTTCTCTAATTGCATCAATTGTTAAACGTCCCATTCCATTAATCGCAAAGATGGTTTCTGTAATGACTGCTCCACCAAGAAATGCTCCAAATTCAAGTCCAACAACTGTAATGACTGGAATTAATGCATTTTTCAAAGCGTGGCGATAAGTTACAATTCTTTCACTTAAACCTTTGGCTCTAGCAGTTCGAATATAGTCTTGTCCAATAACTTCTAACATGGAAGCCCTCGTCATTCTAGCAATAATGGCAGCACCACTCGTACCTAAACAAATAACAGGTAGTAAGATTTGACGCCAACTATCTCCCCATCCAGAAGGTCTCATTTTCATGAATTCAGGCAACCAGTCTGCACCGATTGCAAACCACTGAATGAGTACAAGTCCCAACCAAAAGTTCGGCATCGATAAACCGAATAGCGCGACAATCATAATTGAGACATCCGCCCATGTCGAATGACGCACCGCCGATATAATCCCTGCAATTAATCCGAGAAATACCGCTAGTATCGTAGCGTATATAGCTAGCTCAGCAGTCACCCAAAATCGACCTTTAATTTCTTCTAATACTGGTCTACCACTCCTAATAGAATTCCCTAAGTCTCCTTGGATAGCACCCGATACATAATTATAATATTGAACTGGTTTTGGATCATTTAAGCCTAATTTTTCACGTATATTTTCAACGGTAGTTTCAGATGCTCCTTCACCTGCCATTATTTGTGCAGCATCTCCAGGAATTAAATGCATGAGTGAGAATACTAATATTGATACGCCTAATAAAACTGGAATTGTTTGTAAAAGTCTTCTTATGATATATTTACCCATTCATACTCACCCTCATCATTATTTCTTCATTTTCGGATCTAGTGCATCTCTTAATCCGTCTCCAAAAATATTAAATGCTAGTACGACAATCACAATCATCATTCCTGGAAATAGAATGAGATGTGGAGCACTCTTCATATAAGTACGTCCATCGTTTAACATTGCACCCCATTCAGGTTCCGGTGGTTGAGCACCAAGCCCTAGGAATGATAACCCGCTCGCAGTCAGAACTGCAGTTGCAATCCGTAAAGTAGCCTGTACAATTATCGGCGACATTACGTTTGGTAAAATATGCTTGAAAATGATTCGCAAATCTGATGCACCAAGTGCTCTCACTGCATCAATATATTCGAGCTTTCTGACAGACAAAGTGGAACCCCTTACAATTCTGGCAAATGCCGGTACTGAGAAAATACTGACAGCAATAATTACGTTTGTTAAGCTTCCACCTAATACACTAACAATCGCAAGTGCAAGTAAGATTCCCGGGAAAGCTAATAAAACGTCCATAATTCTCATAATAATCGTGTCTATTTTACCACCATAGTAACCTGACACAATCCCTAAGATCACGCCAACAATACCGCCCATCCCTACAGATAGAAAACCTACTTTTAAAGTAAGCGGCATGCCATACAATATCCTCGTGAAAATGTCCCTCCCGAAATTATCAGTTCCAAACCAATGCTCCTTGGAAGGCGGCTGTAACTTGTTTAATACATCTACTTTAGTAGGATCATACGAAATGATATGTGGACCAAATAATGAAACAATTATCGATGCAATAACAAATAGTAGAATAAGAAAACCGCCTACTACTGCTGCTTTATTTTTGATTAGTCTTTTCCAAAAAGCTTTATATGCCTCTATTCTAGGACTCGTTCTTTTGGTTTGGTCTATCATCGTAGCTGTTTTTCCTGTCATCTTTTTTAACACCCTTTCTCACTTTAAGTCATAATGACTTACTATAGATTCTACGAATAACAAGTATCATAACATGAAAGTACAATTATCGTAATAGTATTTCAAAAAATTTACTTACTAATTGTGCTTTTTGTTATTTTCCCTTTATAAAAATACACATTTTTGTCGTATTAACACGAATTATACGATAAGTTATCGAATGATTATCCCTTACGTCATTTAATTCACCAATTAAGAATAATTGAAATAAATCTAACAATTAACTTGCTTAAAAATCTGAATAATGCTAATATCTTGTTCATGTTGCTTCTTGTCGCAACATGAACATTTTTAGGGGGAATATATATAATGCAAAGAAAACGTAATTGGAGCTTGTTGCTAATTATGACAGTAGTCTTATCTATGTTTTTAGCAGCATGTGCAGGTGGAAGTAGTGATTCTGAGGAAGATAACAACTCAAATGAATCCGATAGCACCACAAATGAAAAGGCATTAGACTTTGTTATCGCAACTATTTCCGATGCCGCAAAACTCGATCCACATCTTTCAACGGACGTCCCGTCATATAACGTCCAAAACAACTTATTTGATGGACTCGTCAAGAAAGACAAAGACGACCAAATCGTTGAAAATCTTGCAACTAATTGGGAAGTTATTGACGATACAACTTGGGTTTTTGAACTTCGTGACGACGTAACATTCCATGACGGAGAAGCGTTTAATGCAGAAGTTGTCAAGAAAAACTTTGAACGTATTTTAGATGAAAATATCGCTGCTCCACGTGCTTTTATTTTCGAGATGATTACCGACATCGAAGTACTTGATGAATACAAAGTACAATTAACAACTGAATTTCCATTTGCACCATTACTAGCGCATTTAACTCACCCAGTTGGTGCTATGGTTAGTCCAAAATCAATTGATGAAGACTATGCTGCAATGGAAGAAGGGAAAGAGCCAGGCAGTGTTATTAATGAGCACCCTGTCGGAACTGGTTTTTTCAAATTTGACAACTGGAATCACGGAACAGAAGTTAAATTAGTGAAAAACGATAACTACTGGGGTCAAGAAGTTCAACTTAATTCTGTTACTTTCAAAGCAATCCCTGAAGGTGGTACTAGATTAGCAGAACTAGAGACAGGTTATGCACATTTAATCGAGCCAGTCCAGCCGAGCGAAGTTGCTTTAGTCGAAGACTCTGATAATGCATTTGTTGATGAAAGACTTTCTTCTTCACTTGCATATGTTGGGTTTAACCTTGAGAAGGAACCTTTCGACAATAAATTAGTGCGTCAAGCTGTCACAATGCTAATTAGCCAAAATGATATTCTGGAAGGAATTTACGAAGGACATGGTTTGGCAGCAACTGGGCCACTTGCACCAGGTGTGTTCGGACATGCTGAAAATCTTAAACCACTTCCTCATGATCCAGATAAAGCATTAGAATTACTTAAAGAAGCTGGTTATGAAGATGGATTTAAAACAACGCTTTGGACGAATGACAATCAACAACGTATGGATATGGCAATCTTAATTCAAGAGGCATTAAAGCAAGCGAATATCGAAGTTGATATTGAAATTGTTGAGTGGGGTGCTTATTTAGATAAGACTGCTAACGGTGAACATGATATGTTCATCCTAGGATTAACAAATCCAGTTGGAGATGCAGATTATTTCCTTTCACAATTATTCCATTCAGAAAATAAAGGCTTATCTGGAAACCGTACTTTCTATGAAAATCCTGAAGTGGATAAATTATTAGTAGAAGCAAGACAAGAAATTGATGAAAACAAGCGTCTAGAACTATATACTACAATTCAAGAAATTCTAATTGAAGATGCCCCAATGATGTATGTTCACCACCAATCATACTTATCGGGTCTTAGCAATTCAGTTGAGAATTATTGGATTGATCCATCAGGATACTACAAATTACAAGACATCACTATTAAAGAATAATATTATTTCTTAAAAACTCGTAATATATCAAAGTATTACGAGTTTTTTATTTTTCTAATTGTACAAATCATTTTTTTGTGCTATATTTCTGTTAACTGTTATAAAACTCTTTCTATTTTTACAACAGTTAACAAAAAGATAGGGGGAAATTACATAATGAAAGAGAAAAGTAGATTAAAATGGCTTTTCGTTATGGTATTTGCGTTGTCTTTCGTCCTTGCAGCATGTGCTGGCGGATCTGATTCTGGCGACAAAGACAAAACAGATGGCGATAACGGAGAAGCAACAGAAAGCACTGTGGAGGGCGGCGATTTAGTCCTTGCTGTTCTATCAGATGCATCCTCATTAGACCCAGCTGGTTCTAACGATGTACCTTCATCAGTTGTACAGGCAAATATTTATGAGACACTTGTTAACCGTGACGATGAGAATAATATCGTTGAAGGATTGGCAGTTGAGTGGGAAACAATTGATGAAACAACATATGAATTCAAACTTCGCGAAGGGGTTAAATTCCATGATGGAGAACCTTTCAATGCTGAAGCAGTAAAGGCAAACTTAGAGCGTATCCTTGATAAAGAAGTTGCTTCACCACGTTACTTCCTATTCGAAATGATTGAGAGCGTTGAAGTAGTAGATGAGTATACAGTACGTATTACGACTGAATACCCGTTTGCACCGTTATACGCACACCTTTCACACAATGGTGGCGGAATGGTCAGCCCTAAATCTATTGAAGCAGACTATGCTGCAATGGAAGAAGGAAAAGACCCAGGTACTATTATTTCTGAAAATCCAGTGGGAACTGGTTACTTTAAATTTGAAAGTTGGAACCCTGGTAATGAAATTAAACTAGTTAGAAACGATGACTATTGGGGCGACAAAGTCCACATTGATACTGTAACATTTAAAGTTATTCCTGAAAGTACAACACGTAATGCTGACCTTGAGCGTGGATTCGTACACGTGACAGATCCAGTGCAACCAATTGAAGTTGATGAAATTAATGCAGGAGATTATGCAAAGGTTTTACAAAAACCATCTTCAAGTTTATCTTACATCGGATTTAATGCTGAAAAAGAACCTTTCAACGATCCGAAAGTACGTCAAGCAATCTCAATGATGGTTAACAAAGAGGAAATCATTAAAGGTGTTTACGAAGGCATTGGAATTCCGGCTGTCGGACCTTTAGCGCCAAGCGTGTTCGGCTACAACGAAGATGTAAAACCACTTGATTACAATGTAGAAGAAGCAAAGAAGTTAATGGAAGAAGCAGGCTATGCTGATGGCTTTTCAACAACAATTTGGACGAATGACAGCCCGCAACGTATTGACATGGCAATCATTCTTCAAAACAGCCTAAAAGAGCTTAATATCGATGCAAAAGTTGAGCAAATGGAATTCGGAACGTACTTAGACAAAACTGCTCAAGGTGAACATGATATGTTTGTCCTTGGCTGGTCTAACCCTACAGGAGATGCAGACTACGGAATGTACGCACTATTCCATTCATCTCAAAAAGGAAATCCAGGAAACCGTACATTCTACGAAAACCCAGAAGTAGACAAGCTACTTGATGAAGGTCGTCGTGAATCTGACCCTGAAAAACGTATTGAAATTTACAATAAAATTCAAGAACACCTAATTGAAGATGCTCCAATGGTTTACATCCATCACCAGGAGTACCTAGTAGGGGTTAGCAACAAAATCACAGGATTCGACATTGACGAATCAGGTATCTACCAACTACAAAACGTAAAATTTGTAGAATAAGAATTGAAATGCTGAAACCGCCGGCTAAAGGCGCTCAGTTAGATCCAACAAGTATAATAAAACCCGACTACGTGGCTAAAACACCACACAGTCGGGTTATTTTTTGACTTGAGAGATGGGACGCTAAAATTGACTATAAAAAATCACCTAACCGTTTAAGGAACAGCTAGGTGATTGATTTACTATGAGGTCTTTTTATTCTTCTTTCCCCTACGAAAGATTGTAAATAGTAAAGCAAAAAACGATACGTAGACAAGAATTGAAACGATTAAATACGGGGTATTATACCCTTTGTCTTCATCAGCTATATAAATTTCCGCTAATTCTCTTTCCAACACGACACGGTACTTCCCGTCTTTTGACTGTCGAACCATATCAGCTTCGATTAAGCCACGTAACCTTTTATTTTCCCCAATTTTTTCTTCGTCAATTTCTATGTTAGCAACTTCAGAGGTATTATTTATGACAATTAGCCAAGTTTCTTTGTCTGATGTTCTTGTAAATACTGTAAAACCACTTTCATTATGTAGCATTTCGAATTCGCCATTTCTAAGCGTCTCTGACTGATTGCGTAATTTATTTAAATCAGCGATATGATCATACAACTCCATATCTGTTTTAAAATTCACGATAGGATGCGTTTCCGGTGCCTCTTTACCAGTTATCGCGATTTCACTTTCATAAGGCATCATCGGTACACCTGGTAACGTAAACAAAGCCGTTGCTGCAATCTTCCATCTTGTAGGCGGAAACATTCGCAGTTGTGTCATTTCATATGTAAATCGTGGACCAATTAACTCATCCAGTTGGATTAGATCAGTTGGATTTTTATCTTCAAATAAATTTAATTGCGCAGAATCTGGGTCAACTTGTGCATACGCTTGTTTTAACGCATTCATTTTTTCAATGTTTGGTGCCAGATCAAACTGTGCGGTTGAAGGCTCATTTGATAACATATAAAGTCCTGGTTTGATTGCTTTCGCCTCAGTAATGATTTCATTTAAATACGATTCGTCAAAGTCGCTAATATGCGTTAATCGAATCCCTGCTACATCGTACTTTTTAACGAATGAAAGAATCGCTTCTTTTAAGGTTTCTTTCACTTTATCATCTGTTGCGACCCAATTAGCAGTCCCTTCCCCTGTTGGGATAGATGCAAGTGTACCGTCTTGTATCCAGACATGCGCATCACTTATGCCATTCATAGGAAAATCAACAATAGTGCCAATGTTTTTCTCATGCAAGACTTTAATCATGTCGATAAATTCTTCTTCAGTACCAAAATGAGGTTCGAATTCCTCGTAATTCAGCACTTGATTGCCGTCATATGTAGCTGTTTTAAAAACCGGCCCGATTGAAGCGAGTGTGAATCCCATATTCACTATATAATCGACCTTTTCACTAATGCCAGCGAAGTCTCCCCCACTAAATGCATCCATGTCCTTTACGTCTACTTCTTCATCATTATGTAAATTCCCATCATAAAATCGATCGACTAGTACATCGTAAATGCTTTCATCTTGTAGTGATCGGTGATTATCTGCTAACGCAGATGTAGGATGTCCGATAGAAAACACTAATAGAATCGACATCAAAATAGTTAGCCATCTAGTTCTTTCCACAAAAAAGCCTCCTCAAAGAGCTATTCTTCCGTCATTTTACCAAATAGGCCAAGATGCCGCCATGTATTGCGCGACAATAATGGAATACATTCATGAATTTGGGGCAATTGTGTGACTAGATTCAAAGGGGTACATTCACTTAGATACTACCTCTACATTTATTCTTACAAAAAAACTACCTATTCAAACTTTGCGAATAGGTAGTTTCTCATTTTCATAATCCTTTATGTTACTGTTTTTTTAACAGTTAGGTAAACTGGTTGGACAATATGTATAATCAAGCGATTAACACATCCAAAAACCTCACTTACCTTTACGCTAAGAAATTAAGGCCAACTGGTAAATTAAAGCCTAAGTATAACGTGACAAATAAAACGATAGCGAAAATCATCCATAATTTCGATACATTTCTTCCTTTATTTGCACGCACGATAATCATTTCCATCAAAACAATGACAATTAATCCAACCAAAAACTTCACGCCGTACAATGCACTGTCAAGACTTGAATAGCGCATAAATAAGAAGAAACCTGATAATAAAATAAGCACATAAAATAACCGAGCAATCATATGCGTAATTTTACGACCTTTAGATCCTTTTGCCATTACAGCTGTGATGACAAATAAAGCAACGCCCACGATCCATGAAAATAAATGTAAATGCGTTGTATTCGATAATACGTCCAAAACATTCACCTCATCAAGTATTTAATCCTACATAAGTGTATCATAAATATGGTAATTAACGTAAGATTTTACACTTTGACAAAGCGGTTAGAAAGTGTTCCAATTCCTTCTATCGAAATTTTCACCGTGTCGCCTTCCTTCAAAAAGGCTGGCGGATTCATCCCTTTACCGACTCCCGCTGGCGTTCCAGTTAATATGACATCCCCTGGTTCTAATGTGACAAAGCGGGAAACTTCCGCAAGAATATCTTCTATTTTATAAATCATCAAATCTGTTTGGCTACTTTGACGAACTTCATCATTTACCTTTGTCACAATCGCTAAATCATTTGGATTCGGAATTTCATCTTTGGTAACTAGATAAGGCCCCATCGGACAAGATTCATCTAGACTTTTACCTAGGAAAAATTGACCGTGTGCCGTTTGAATATCACGTGCTGTTATATCATTTGCTATTGTATAGCCAAAAATGTGGTCATATGCTAATTGAGTTGGAATATTTCTTCCTTCTTTACCTATGACGACAGCCAATTCTCCTTCATAATCGAGATTTTCTGTCACATCATTATGGATTGGCAAGTCTTGTTCATCTGCTGCAATCGTCGTTGGCGATTTTGTAAAAATCATCAATTTCTCCGGCGGTGCCTCGTCTCCCATTTCAGTTGCATGGTCCAAGTAGTTCTTTCCAACACAAAGAATGTTTTTCGGCGTGCGCGGAATCGGTGACAGCCATTCAATCTCTGTAAAAGCATATTTATATTGGACATTATCTTCTTGTTCTGCTCGTTCAACCATTTTGCGGATTTTCTCTACAAAATCTAAACCAGAAGCAATGCCTTCCACGATTGTTTTTGGAAATTGAGTTTGCTCATATTGATCGGCGAGGGCCAACACATCCCATACCGCATCTTCTCTTTTTACTTTTGGTCCAAACAGCGTTTCCCCATTGTATTTGAACGACAATAACTTCATTTTCTGTTCCAACTCCCTTATCTAGTATTCTCTCTACTCTTTCTAATACGACAAGCAATGACCAAAATCCTTTTATTTTGACGAATTCTTTCCATACGTTCCAAATCGCCATAGCGCTTCTACAGGGCCCATGCGGAATTTTGACAGCCAAAGCTTCGCAAAAATCAGTTGAATGACAAATACACCAATCGCAATGAACGTACCTGTCAATACGCTAATTTTTCCATATAAGCCCAGACCATAGGAATAAAATATAAACGTTGCAATGACTGACTGGGAAAGATACGTCGTTAAGGACATCCTCCCTGCTATTCCGACAGGTCTACTAATCTTCCGAAATCCAGGTACATTACAAAGCAATAATAATATCGCCAAATAGCCAGCCGCCAACAAAACACCGCCAAATGTATCTTGTAATTGAACTAAATCATAGGTCGGTTGTCCGGTATGCGGGAGTGCTTTTATCCAGACACCTATTACAGTTGCAAGGATTGCCACGATGATAAGCCTGCCTTTTATTTCATGTGCACGTTCTATGATTTTCCACTTAGACATCGCAGCACCGAACATAATAATTGGTAGAACGATAAAGAATCCAAGGAATGTGCTACCAAGTCCATAAAAAAGCCATTCAATCGCACGAAATGAAAAGATTTCCCCCAATGAACCATTCGCAAAAACTTCTATAGACCTTTCAATTTTCTCAGTATCTGCAAACCCTTCAACAAAAGTATCCGGATTTGTTTTCACAATGAATTTTGTAATGAGATATAGAATTCCAGCTGGTATTGTATAGAGTACAATCGCAAAAGGCGTTAACCACTTTGCTGGGATTCGAACAAAAATGATGAGTAAGAATCCCATCGTTGCATAGGAAAATAGCACATCTCCTGACCAAATGACTAGTGCATGGACAAGGCCAAATACTAATAATAGCCCAAGCCGCTTTGACATCATACGAGTAAATGGTTGATTTCTAGCAATGGCTTTCTCATATTGCATATTCAATCCATAACCGAAAAGAAAGGCAAATATTGGATAAAAACTTCCTTGCACCAAAATATCTACCCATCGAAAAGCCACAGCATCATTCCCTGCGTTAAAATAAGTATACGGGTCTAGATAGAGATAAGGCGTATGAAACATTAACATATTCGCGATAAAAATCCCTAGTAAAGCAAACCCTCTCGTAATATCAATGGCTTCTATCCGGTTATCTGGCGTTGTCGGCTTAAGATTCACTTATTCTCGTCCCCCTGAATTGGTATCACTCTACCCCCATCAAATAGATAAAGACCCATCTCTTTAATCGTTATCCCTAAGATTGATTCAATCGCACGCTTATATAAATTGAGTTGAATCCCATAACGATGTTGCATTTCATTAATAATTGCTTCTTCGGATTTGAAGAGTCCATGAACACGGTCTGTTTTATAATCGAGCAACACCCAACCATCTTCTTCTCGGAATAAACAGTCTGCGATTCCTTGCAAGATTTGGTGATCACCGTCACTATCATACGCATACGTAAACGGCAATTCGCGATATATTTTAGAAGCATTCATAAGTCTTGCAGCAATATCTGTCTCATAAAACTGTACAACCGCTTCCCTATCGGCTGCTGCCCCTTCTTCATTTGTTAACAATTGCTTTTGTACCAATGTTTCGACTAGCTCCTCTACCTCTTCTAGCGTTTGCGACTTATCAAGGCTCACTTGTTGCATCATCGTATGCATCGCTGTTCCGATTTCCGCTGGAGATAGCGTACGAGACTGCATAAATGCTGGTCGGTTATGCAAATATGCTGTGCTCACTTCACTTGCCGCTTCTAATCGTGCTGTGTCGTCTTGTTGTTGCTCTAAAATCGCTAATCTTTTCAGTTCACTGACTGTTTGTTTGGAACGCTTTAACGTGGAAGTCATATATGGATATTCCCACTCAAAACGGCGCTTTACTTCTTTTAACTCATCACCGACTGTTTGAGGAGTCGCCTGTTCCATTGACTCTTCTATTTGTAGTAAATCATCATTATTTTCATCAGCCGCAATATCGGCAACTTCCATAACCTGGGACGATATCATGTCAATTTGCCACTCCGACGAATCCGTCATAAATCGTCCACCTGGCAATAAATCAAATTTTTCAAAAGCCGGATGTCTCGCAATCGCTGGCCCAATCCAATCTAAATAACGATTTGCCCGAGAACGTGTATATTCGGGAAGCATCAGCATTGGGTCCGTTAATTGGGCGTCTTGCCATTTTCCCATTTCTTTTTCAATATCTTTCACGGAGGCAATTAACGATAAATACTCTTTTGCTCTCGTCATCGCAACATATAAAATACGCATCTCTTCTGCTCGCATTTCGAGTTCTTTCTTTTCCTTAATTGCCAAAAACGGAAGGGATGTATACGTAATTCGATTATCTGGATCCACAGCTTTTACTGCCAACCCAAAATGCTGGTCGAATAAATACGCTTCTCTTAAATCCATTTTATTAAATTGGCGACCGATACCAGCAATAAAGACGTACGGAAACTCTAATCCTTTCGATGAATGAATTGTCATTAACCGTACAACGTCCTCCTGTTCAGTAAGCGCACGCGCTTCGCCAAAATCATCCCCACGTTTTTTCATTCGATCGATAAAACGAAGAAAACGAAATAACCCTCGGAATGATGTTTTCTCATAGTCAATTGCACGGTCATGCAGTGCTCGAAGATTCGCTTGTCGCTGTCTTCCATTCGGCATTGCGCCGACCATTTCATAATAATACGTATCTGTATACACTTGCCAAATTAGATCAGACAGGGAACCACGCCGTGCTAAATTTCGCCAATCATTAAATTGTGTGAAAAAGCGTTGTAACTTTTCCTGTGTTGCCGGTTCAATCCCAGAACCACCCGTTGCGACAAACCGTTTTAACGCTTCAAAAAACTGTTCGTTTGGCGCTGCTAACCGCACTTTGGCCAGTTCATTTTCCGTCAACCCAATAAATGGTGAACGAAGTACAGAGGCTAACGGAATATCTTGGTATGGATTATCAATGACACGTAAAGTATTTAACATAATCATCACTTCAAGTGCATCAAAATAGCCCTTCGATAACTCCGCGTAGATTGGGATCCCAGCAAGCTTAAACTCTTCTACAATCTCACTCGACCACGTCATCGAACGCATTAATATTACTATGTCGCGATATTCAAGCGGTCTTCGTTCATTCGAAAATGCATCCGTTACTTCGGCGCCAGACTCCATTAACTTCTTAATTTCTTGAATGATCATTCGGGCTTCTACTTGTGAACTTTTTAAACTTTGCCCCGTTAATTCTGCTTCGAATTCACTTTGTTCATCTTCCATGTCTTCGTAAAGTACCTTCAAGTGAACTGGCATTTCTTTTTCCGGATACTGGGCGCCATATTTAAGTGCAGCCGCATCGTCGTATTCAATTCCGCCAACACGCATCCCCATCACTTGTGAAAATATATAGTTCGTCGCATCAAGTACTTCTTTCCGACTTCTAAAGTTCGCATTTAAATCTATTTTAAGGCCCGCATCACTTACTTCATTCGTAAAGCGGCTATATTTCTCCAAAAAGAGATTGGGTTCTGCTAATCGAAAACCGTAAATGGATTGTTTAACATCCCCAACCATAAATAAGTTTCCATCCGCTTCCCCGCCACTTTTTACGAGACCAATAATTGTTTCTTGTAATGTATTCGTATCCTGATATTCATCGACTAATACTTCAGCAAATTTTTGACGGTACCCTAATGCAATTTCTGACGGCAATAATTGTCCTTCTTGCTCAACCGATAAAATGCGTAACGCATAATGTTCTAAATCTGAAAAATCGACAATGCCGCGTTCTATTTTCAATTGTTCATACCGCTTGCCAAATTCAATGACAAGCGAGACTAACTTATGCATCGACGGCGCCATCAATGTAATTTCATCTAGTAACCTATGTGGTGAACGTAAAAAATAAGCTTCCTTTACATCTGTTACAATTTTTTTCACATCGTCACGAATTGACCTTGCACGTGCTGCTAATGCTTCATCACAAGAACCTTTTCGAATCGCGCCCGCACGTACCCATTTTAATGTACCAAAAAATTCATAGGTTTCTTCCCACGTGCCCGTTCTAATTCGGCGAATCGCTTCATCAATCCACTGTAAATCGGCTTCTGCAGTTTTGATTAACGGCTCCGGGCCATCCGGCATCTCAGAAATGCGCCTCATTTCGCCGATAAGTGCGGCGGCTTCTTCTAGCGAATAACGAATCGTCTTTTTCAGCGGATCGATAAAAGATAAATCATCAACAGCATGAATCCCCTCAATTTCATATTGAGCAGGTACGCGATACAACCACTCTTCTGGCTGTGGATGGACACGAGAATAGTCATATAATCGACTCATTAATGTCTCGATTAATTGATCATCACGATCGGTCGTAAAACTATCTGCCAACCGGTACATCGCTTCCGGTTCTACCGCGCTGTATGCTTGTTCCAACACATCACTTAACGCATCGTCGCGCAGTAAAGCAGCTTCTGAACTATCTGCCACTCTGAAACCCGGATCGATATCTAGTAAATAAGCATATTGACGTACAACATTTTGACAAAATGAATGAAGCGTAGAAATTTGCGCTTTGTTTAACAAGTTTAACTGTCTTCTTAAATGGACCGCTTCAGGATTTTTTGCAATCTCTTCTTCTAACGCTTCCCCCATGCGCTGCCTCATCTCCGCAGCTGCCGCATTCGTAAACGTAACGACGAGTAATTGGTCCACGTCAATCGGATTTTCTTCATCGATTACTTTCTCGATCATCCGTGTAATGAGTACTTTTGTTTTCCCCGACCCTGCCGCAGCGGAGACGAGAATATCTTGCCCTTTTGCCCATATTGCCTTCCATTGATCATCTGTAAACGTAACATTTTCTGGCTTAATCGGTATGTTCATCGGCCGCCACCTCCTCACGCATTTTTTCTAACGACGTTTCAGCATCGAGTAGCTCATATTGTCGATATGTCTGGTTCGGATCAGTCGGATCGAACTGACAAACCGAACGATAGGCACAAAATTGACAAGGCATACGATCTTTTAATTTATATGGATACACACGTGTATCGCCAAGTAACATTGCGTTTCCAGCTTTTTGATGTCTCGATTTCACATACGTGCGCATTATTTGTAAATCCTCAGGCGCCAAGACTTTCGATCGTTTCGTAAATGAACCATCTTTTCGAAAAGCAGCAGGCACAATCGCGGACGAATTTCCTATATTGATGTCCATCCCTTCGACAACTTCTGGATGTTCCAATAAATACCCACGCATTTTATAAGACTTGGCAATTTCCGCCTCTAACAGTTCACGCGACAATTCTTCTCCCGGTCGAATCATCGGATTATGGACGTGCATATATAAAATCCCGGCCGGGTCTGCATCGAACCCTAGTAGTTCATCTGCATATTCCAGTGCAACGTCTAAATAGGTCAACATTTGTAAGGATAGTCCATAATATACTTCAGCAAGTTCTAGATCCCTTGCCGACGATTTATAATCCACCACACGTAAATAATTTCTACCTTTAATTTCAGTCGTATCGATGCGATCAATTCGGCCACGTAACTTCATTGATTGCCCGCTTCGAAGTGGGATTTCCAGTGATGGTAATTGTTCACCTGGTCCAAACCCGGCTTCAATGGCGACTGGTTTAAATACCGTCGATTTTGATTGTGTACTTAATGAATAAATCGTACGTTGAATAATTTGAACGAGCTTCCGCTTAATGTACATATACCGACTTGTTGACAATAAAATACGATTGAAGAAATACGGGGTGATTTCCTCGACTGCCTGTCTGGCTACTTGCCAACATTCTTCTTTCGTTAAAGAATCCCATGATTTCCCAAGACGCATAATTTCATCAGACACCCATTTCAAGGCCGCGTGAAATAAATCGCCAATCGCCGGGGCTTCTAACGTATATTCGGACCGTTCTTCGAGCTTCAGCCCAAACGAAGCATAATGTTGAAACGGACAACTATAATAAGATTCAATACGTGAAACGCTTGTCACAAATGACTCTCCGTATAAACCAGCTGTCATTTCTGGTTGTAATCGGTCTGTTTGGTTGCCTTTAATCATTGGGCGACTAATTCGACCGAGTACTGGTTTCCATAACATATCTTGCCTATAGTAAGCGAGTACTGCTTGCCACTCTTTCGTAATCTCTATATGACGTGCTGCTTCTTTTAGCTTAATGGCAGCGAAAGGTAATGTTGCACGCGGATGACTAATATATTGGAAATTGTCTCCATCCGCTGATACGTCAAATGGATCCAATGTTGCCTGTATGACCGTGCAATTCGTCAATATTTGTTCGATTCTTGCAATATATAACGACGGTATGAGTGCTTTACCTTCCTCGTCAGCAATCGGATAAGACACATATAATTTTTCACGTGCTGAAGTAAATGCACGGTAAGCCATATAGGATTCATCCATCAATTTCATTTTCGACGTCGGTGCTAATTCGAAACCAATTCCGGCAAACCATTCGCGGTCCGCATCTGATAAGATTCCTTCATTATCCACCCTTTGAGGCAGGACGCCTTCATTCACACCTAACACAAACACTGCATCTGTATTCATTAAATTAGAGAGTTCAATCGTTGAAACGGTCACTTGATCAAGCGACGGTGGAATACGCGTAAATTCTAACGAATCAAATCCCTCATCTAATATCTTAGTCGCTTCAGTAAGTCGCATTTCCTTATCACCGAACATGAGCACAAACTGGTCTAATACTTGAATCCATTCATTCCATGCCTGTTCGTGTTCTGTTGCACCTAAGAGTCGGCCAGCGCGTTCTTCTTCTGCTCGTAAATCGATAATTTTATCATAGACACGAAGTTCTTCCACTAGAGCAAACAACGCTTCCGCAACTGCTTGACCATGTTTCGCATGTCGCAGTCGTTTCTCAAACTTTTCGAGTGGCGTCCGAATGACATCACGAATGAGATGTATTTCTTTTTCTAAAGCTAACTCTTTATCGGTCTGAACGTCAGTATGTAATTCAAGCCCGCGATATCGTTTCACACGCCAACGTTTTTCATCAAACCACCTTGACCCCATGATTCCATGCGCTAACACATAGTTTTCAAGTCGATCCGCTCGTTCTCTCCAAAGTTCTACATTTTCACCATGCGGGAAAAATAAATCTGTTTTCACAGCTCGAAAAATCGATTCGAATGACCAACCCGAAGTCATTGCTTCCAATACCGAACGAGAAAATTCGATTAACGGATGATGCAACATCGGCTTTTTCCGGCTAATAAATACGGGGATATCATAGTGTGGAAAAATCGTTTCTAATAAAACATCATACTTTTCCGGTTCACGATACAAGATCGCGATATTTTTATATCGTTTGCCTTCCATCGTTAATTGACGGATCGTTCTCGCTACTGCATGGATTTCAGCACGTGGATCTGATGCTTCAATAATTGAAACATCTCCCTCTGCCTCCATTCCAATTGCCGGGTATTGTTCAAATGTAGCTTCTAAATGTAAAAGGTCCTTTGTTTTAAATCGCTTTGCCTCTGTAAAATGAACGGTTTCCTCTTCTTCTACTGATTCTGCTCGTGCTAAGCTTCGAATTTGTTCATACGTTCGAACTGAATTGAAAAACAAATCATGATCCGCGTGCCCCAACAAATCCGCTTCCATTGGCAAGACAACCGTAACCCGACCGCCGTATTTCATAAGTTCCGTAATAATCTCATATTCACGTGTCGTGAAATTTTCAAAACCGTCAATATATATATGCGCCCCTTTAACGATGTCCGCATGTTTAATTTGAGAAGCAAGCAATGCTAAATGCCCTTCACTATCCACATAAGAAGTACCAAGTTTTTCTTCGATTTTAGTAAGCAATAACGATAAATCACTTGCTTTATCCAGCAAGATTTGCGGTGAACCTGCCGATTGTAATTCATTGACTAGCTCGTTCATCGTCTCAAAATCGAGACAATACCGACTAAATTCTTTCATCAAGTCGCCTATTTGTTCCGTAAACCCTCTTTTACTAGCAGCTTGCTTAAAAACTTTAAATTCATTTTGATTTTCTTCTAACACACTTCGGACAAGCATCCGGTAGCCAAATCCATCGACCTCTTTACGCGTAATGCCCCCGGTTTCTTGTAAGATTCGCCACGCAAGTCGTTTAAACGTCACAACTTGAGCACGAATAATGCCAGCCAAACCATAGTTTACTGATAAACTATGTTCCATAGAAAAAGACATTTGATCAGGCACAATAACAAAAACAGGTGTGCCTAAAGGATCTTGCTTCAGCATTTCCGCAATTTCAGATTGAATAAACTGCGTCTTCCCTGAACCCGACCTACCTGTAATCAAACGTAACGACATGAGAATACCCCCTTTTGTAAAAATTATTTAAGTCTATTTTATAATAGAAAATATAGCGTTAAATTACACATGATGTTGATTCCAACTATAAACGTAAAATAGATTTTCTCATATTAACTCCAAACTAACCTGGACAGTGAACTTCCTTCAGTATACCAATCTTTCGAACCCGTTAACAAACAGAACAAAAGGCTGTCATGAAGGTTGTTTTTACCAACTCTCTATGACAGCCCTATATTTTTACAGTAATTTATTCATGATGATTTTCTTTTTTTTGATCCGCAATATCTCTAAATTCAGCTTCTACTTTCTTTGCCAGGCGATGTTCCAATCGCTTCCCTATGAGCCAAAGTAAAAAGATGATAATAATGACAATTGCTGTTCGAATCGGTTGTGTTAACAATGCTTTTAAATCCGACCCGATAAAACTGACTGTAAATATCATAACAAATTTCCCAGCCAATAAAGTTAAAAAGTAATGTTTTTTCTTAATATCCGATAATCCCGCAACTAAATTCACGAGTGCAGAAGGTGTAAATGGAAAACAAATAAATAAAAACAAAGGGCCAAAGCCATTCCGCTCCACCCATTCAATCAACTTTTGAACGCGAGCTCTTTTCGTTAAAAAGCGAAACACTCGGGCTTTTCCGTATTTCCGAATGAGCAAAAAGACTGCATAAGAACCGACTGATGTTCCAACCCACGATAATAGAAATCCATACCACAATCCATACGCACTAGCATTTGCAAAGACGAAAACAAATAATGGTAAAAAAGGAAGAAATGATTCAATAAATGGGAAGAATAAGCCGATAAAAGGACCCAATGCCCGATAATGTTCGGATAGTTCAATTACTTTATCAACATCTAACCACTCATTCATCCCTTTTCCCTCCAAAAATTTTAATCTATATGGCAAGTATACCCAATTCATACACTTTTCCGCTATTTTTTTAATTATTTCACGAAACTTTAAGAAAGTATAGTATAATCAAATCAATTATATAGGAAAGTTGTGACAATATGGAGAATAAAGATTTTTATGCTGGCTTAAAAGCTGGGCTGAGTATCGCAATTGGGTATTTCCCTGTTGCACTCACATTTGGTCTACTTGCGAAAACAGCGGGACTCTCAATTATTGAAGCGACTGCAATGAGCATGTTTGTATATGCAGGTGCCTCACAATACATAGCACTTAGTTTAATCGCCGCATCTGTACATCCTTTATTAATTGTGATGAACACATTTATCGTCAATATTCGGCACTTTCTTATGACGGCATCTTTAAGTGAAAAAATGGTCCCGGAAAAACGATGGGTGAAAGCCGTTTATTCTTTTGGCATCACAGACGAAACATTTTCAGTCCTTGCGACGAGTAAGAAAGAAAAGATTTCGACGGCTTATGCATTTGGTGTCGCACTGATCGCCTACGGGAGTTGGGTAATCTTCACCACTGTTGGACATATTATCGGCGCAAATTTACCACTTTTCTTACAAGCCGCCATGTCTATTGCGCTCTATGCCATGTTTGTTGGACTTCTCGTTCCTTCAATGAAAGGAAATCGGAAAGTGATCATGCTTGCAGGACTAGCCGCGACAATTCAATGTTTCTTTTATTTCACAGAACTCTTATCTACTGGCTGGGCAATCCTCGTTTCGACACTTGTCGCGTCGATTGCCATTGAAATGGTCTATGTCAATCACGAGAAGAGAGCGAAATCAACCTATGTCGGGGAGGAGGGTGTTTAATGGGTGCAATTTATTGGTGGATGCTATTTGGAATGGCGCTTGCCACTTATATTCCCAGAATGATCCCCCTCACATTTTTGGAGGGGAAAGAATTACCTCCAATTGTTTCTGGCGTACTACGAAATATTCCATATGCTGTACTTGGTGCACTTATATTTCCAGCAATTTTATTCGTCCAAGAAGGCAATTTATTATTTGGTATCATTGGTTTAGCTGTTTCATTCTTAATCGCATTTTTGGGCGGCAGCGTCATGTCAGTCGTCCTTGGTACAATTGGCGTACTTGCCATTTATAGTTTATTTACATGAAACAGACCGCTTCTTGAGCACTGTACTTTCCATTGTAGAATCCTCTACAATTGACAAGCAGTTCCCAAAAGCGGTCTGTTTATTTAGGATAGAAAATGGACTAGTTTATTCCATTTTCTTCTTCCATATGTTCACGCGTTTGTTCAACCATTCGTTTCGCATACCAAAACCCTATTGTTAAAGATAATGCATCCGCTGCGTAAAGTACCCAATTATGTGTATACCCCGCATAAACAGATGCCGCAATGAGACTTAGCGTTAATACTAATCCAACGATATGATGAAAGGTGACGCGTGTGAAAAATACGACGAGAAGTGCAGGCGCAAAGATTGCCAATAGTAATTTAGTTATAAATAAATCTATCAATTAACCCTTCTCCTCATTCATCCATTATTTACTGAACGACTAATATTCCGAGTCGATGATGATCATGTCGATAGACTACTTGTTGCATAAGCCTCACTTCTCCATCCCTATCTACAACTTGTAATCGACAATGCGCCGCATTTACTTGAATCGCATCGTAAAGTTCTTTTTCATTATGGACAGCTTGGCCATTTACCGACTGAATACGTTCCCCTGCCAGGAGTCCCATTTTCTCGCCGGGTGAATTGGGAATCACACCAGCAATCACGACACCTTTTGACTGAGGCGCTAAAACATATCCCCCTCTTCGCTCTTGAATGGATACAACAACGGATACAATCACTCTTCCTGCAAAGCCTGATAACAATGCAGCCCAACCTAATACAGGCATCCAAATCGCTGCGATTCCAGCTGCAATTACGACGACACCAATAAAAGCAATCGCTCGTCCAATTTGAGGAAATAAATCCTTAGGAAAGTTAGCACGTGCAATTTGAGAAAATCCAATCACAAGCGGTACCGGTACGAATGTAAAAGCACTTTCTCCAACTGGAAACTGCGGCCAATATGGAAGATATGTGCCAATCATCTCGCCAGGCACGAGAAATAAAACAGGAAGCAACCAAAGCTTCTTCGCTTTAAACACACCAGCTTGAAGTCCTCGCTTTGTTTGTATTAAATGAGATGAACTGTCCCTATCCCCATACTTATAAATAAGCAATCCTTCAGCAACAAGCAACATCCCTGTAATCACAGGAATCGTAATCGTCAATTCTCCAAAGAAGTCAATCGCTCCCACTTCCCAACCGCGGAATACGAAATCCTCGGCGAAATAGTTTGTCGCATATAAACTAAAAAATGCGATCGTAGCTAAATAAACAGGGGAAGTTAATTTATAATTAAAAGTTAGGAGTACAAGGATTGACAATGTACAAAAAACGACTAACCAACCGGCATCTACCACAAGTCCAATTCCTGAAATCAGAATGGAAAGGACAATGGCATGAAGCCAAGACTCAGAGATAATACGGCGCAATTCAGTAAAACCTGGCAACATGCGTACTCTGAAACTACGTCTCTCTCTTTTCACCCGAAAGTATCCTAGCAATATCGCGACAATTAACGCGACAATCAAAAGTGGATTCAGTAAAAATAGTGAAACTGATAATAATACTTCACTGAATACTTCTTTCCCCATTACCCATCACCGTCCTATACCTAAAAACACAAGTTTACTCTATTGTAACAAATAATAGCATCACTTGACGAGTGGAGACCTAGTTTACTTAATTCATTTACTTCAAATCTTGTAATCTCAAGAAAAAAAAGCCTTTCGATTAGCCAAATCACTTTGTATGGCTTGTGCGAAAGACTTTTTCAAATAATACCTTAGATTACTTCTCTTTTAATTCATGCATCAAATAATCAAGTGCCATTTGCAATTGCTTATCATTTTCCTTATCCGCCCGAAAAACTTCCACTTCTTCTTTCAACGCCATATAAAATTCCCGGTTCATTTTTCCGTTCACTTCTAATTCCTTATCTTTTTTAAATGCCAATACTGCACTTACAGTTTCTTTATCAAAATAACCATCTGCTTTCTTAACTTTATACCCTAACCCTGCTAGTAAACGTTGTGCGTAGGCAATATCATCGTGATAATCGCCTTCTTTATAATCAACTGCGACTAAACGAATATGCTCATTATATAATCCATCTTGTTTCACTTCCAAATGGACAGGAATTCCTTTTCCATGAATCCACTTTTCTTTTGGCGTTAGCCATTTATGCGTAGAAAGTTTAACTTCTCCACCATTAGATAAATCAAATGTGTCTTGAACGGTTCCTTTTCCGAAACTTTCCGTCCCGATAATCATAGACCTTTTAGAATCTCTTAGCGCACCACTTAACACTTCGCTTGCTGAGGCACTTCCTTTATCTTGCAGTAAAACGACAGGTATTTTTTTGAGTTTATCACTGTACTGAATTTCCTCAGAATTCTCTGCCAACAATGGCGTTAATGCACCTCTTGGATCTTCCATATAAGCAAACACTGTGTCTTCTTCCAATAAACTACTTACAATTTGTGACACACTGTGTAAATACCCACCTGGATTACCACGCACATCAATAATCAACGCTTCTGCTCTACCACCTAACACAGCGTCTGTCGCTACCTTCCATTCGCCTGCCGTTTCCTCTCCAAACGTTGTAATCGATATGTAACCGACTTTGCGTTTTTTCTCCTCAAGCACTTCATTGGAAACGGTCGCTACAGGAATCGCATCGCGTACAATAGAAACTTCTAGATGTTTGTTCATCTCAGGCCTATAAATTGTCATATTCAAAGTCGTTCCTTGTTTTCCACGAATTTTCTTGACAACTTCTTGTAAAGAACTGCCTGCTATGTTTTCCCCGTCAATCCGAATGATTTCATCATAGGGACGTAAACCTGCTTTGTCTGCCGGTGATGACTTTAACGGTGCAACGATAAGAAATTTACCATTGGCCCTTGTAATTTCCGCACCAATACCGATTCGCTCGCTTGCTAGCGATTCACGATGAGCAGCAGCCTCTTCCTCGGATAAATAGGTACTATAAGGGTCTTCAATCACATCTGCCATTCCTCTAAGTGCCCCTTCAATTAACGCTCTTCCTTCTACTGGATGAATTCCTTCATTTTGAATAATCGTATACGCTTCATCAATCACTTCAAAAGTATCTGGCGGAATAACTTCTACCTCTTCCTTCTGTCCTTGCGTATTTTTTAATAGAAAAAAGGAACTTCCAGCAATGACAATGACAAATAAAATGACTAACAAAAACCGGCTTTTCCGCATCTTAACCCTCCTCCGTTCACTATATGAACTGCAAGAAGAGAATACGACACGATAAGCCGGAAACTCTTAATCTAACTGATCCACTAAGTTTTGCATTGTTTTTTCATCCATTGGACCAATCATTCTATTTGCGATTGTTCCATCTGTTCCAATCATATAGGTTGTTGGGATGGTCATCACACGATAGGCATCAATGACTTCCCCACTCTCATCCAATGGAATCGGAAATGTAAGTCCATACTCCTCGACAAACTGTTCAATTCCTTCGATTCCTCTTCTCTCCTGGGTTGTCATATTAACCGCCACAATTTCTACATTCGCTTCATCTTTATACTTTTCATAGTAATTTTGCATATGTGGCATTTCAGCTTTACATGGTCCACACCAAGATGCCCAAAAATTCAATATGACTTTTTTTCCTTTTAATTCGGATAATGTTAGGATTTCCCCAGTTAACGTTGTTAGCTCAAAATCTGGAGGTGTATCTCCTTGTTCTAACCCTTCTGCTATATCCTGTGAAAGATCATCTCTACCATCTAAACTTTTTCTATGTTCCTCTACTTCTTCAAATGACTCGAGCGGTTTATTCTCATTCATATTCGATTTAACCATCAGTACAACCATCGTTCCAACTAATAAAATTGCTACAATTAAACCGATACTATTTTTCTTCAATGGCTAACCCCCTCAACTTTTATAGGTTTTACATAAAACTTCAACATTACACTTAAAAATATCCCCGTGTAGACAGTAGCTATCACAGGTGTTTGGAATAGCCCTCCTGGTTGAAGGACACCTACGAATAGATGAACACTGATAAACAAGAATATGATTTGGTTAAGCAAATCTTTAAACCTATCCATGAAAAACAAAATAAACAGTACAAATGCCCCAATGATACTCACCGTTAACAGCCACGTGAATATCGGTCCATCATTTAAAACAGCCATAAGAATTTGATAGCTTGATTGAATAAGGATACTTCCAAATAACAAGCCCATTATAGTCTCTCGCTTTAATTGTCCTTTTTTCATTTCTACAACTACCGTGATACTGGCTGCAAGTAATCCAAGAAAAACGCCAATTTTCCCACCGTTAAAATAAAGAATCGATAATGGAAACTGGATGACCGTTTTCCAATCGGTTACAATGACTGACAACTTCCATACAATAACAAAATTAAAAATCGCGTCCGCCAATAACAAGGAAGGTTGTTTGCCATATTTTAATCTTACAGCGCCATATGCAATAAAAAAGGCCAGTACAGTGGCAATCCATGTAGAAGGGACAGACATATTCCCAATTAGGAAATACTTTGTAACAATCATCTCATAAAGCACCTCCAAGTTTGGGCTCAATATGTATTGTAATGAATTCGATGAGCGGCTTCTAGATTTCTGCTTGTATCTATATATGACAGATACATTTTTTAAGCTTTCTTGGAAACACTAAAAACGGAAGGGATTGAACTACTCATTTTTCGTCAAATATAAAAGCCCGCCATAAGGCGAGCTTTTATATTTATTAGAATGGCACGATGCCCACTGGGTTTATTGAGTTAGTTGGGCTATGTCGATAAGTTCCTTTATGCAATTCAAAATGTAAATGTGGTCCTGTTGATGCACCTGTACTACCCATCTTTCCAATTAATTGGCCTTTATTTACAGCTTGTCCAACACTGACATTCATACTAGACAAATGTGCATATACTGTCGTATAAGTTTGCCCATTAATATGATGAGTAATCATAATGTGATTCCCATAAGAAGGATGCGAAGCTGCACGGAAAACGACTCCGTCCGCTGCTGCTACAATATTTGTTCCAACACTATTAGCAATGTCTACCCCTTGGTGTAACCTTTTCGTTTTATGAATCGGATGTATTCGGTAACCATAAGGAGATGTGAATCGACCCTGTGCTGGTTTTGTCCAAGTCCCTGCTGATATCGCTGGGGCAGATGTCGCCGCTGATGATGATGATGATGACGAGCTTGCAGATTTAGAACTGGAACTACTTTGGTTTGCTTTAGCTTTAGCAGCTTCTTGACGTTTCTTTTCCTCTGCTGCCTTTCTTGCGGCTTCTAGTTGACGTTTTTGTTCCGCTTCAATTTCTAATTCTAGTTCTTTACTTAGCTCAATAATTTCTTCATACTCTGATTCTAAATCCACTTTTTCTGCATTTAACTTATCTTGCTCTTTCTCCAGCTCGGCAGCCAATCTATCTTGTTCTGCTTTTTGAGACTGAAGGGATGCTTTCAACTCTTCTAGTTCACTTTTATTAGACTGTAATTCTTCAAGCTTTTGTTCAACAAGCTTTTTCTCTTCTTCTAATTGTTTCTGATCCTCAGCTTGTTCTTTCATAATTGTGCGATCAGCATCCATTAATGTAGCAACAGTAGAGACACGGTCAATAAAATCTGTGAAGCTATTCGCGCCAAGTAATACGTCCAAATAGTTTACAGAACCACCATTCACTTGCATCGCACGGACACGTTCGCGCAATACTTCATCACGCTCTTCTATTTTCTTTTCTAAATCCTCAATAGAAGCTTTTAACGCTTCAATTTCTTCAGTAGTTTGTGTAATTTCATTTTCAAGTTTTGTAATTTTTTCATTTGTTTCTTTTACTTCTGCATCTAATTTTGCAATTTTCGCTAGAATTGATTCGATTTTTGATTGGTTCGTATTAATTTCACTTTTTTTCGTTTGAATATCTTGATTAATCGAATTCTTTTTTAACTCAATGGCATTTTTTTCATCTTTCATCTCTTTCAATGAATCCGCTAAAACTTGTGGATTTCCTATCCCTGAAGACAGCACAAGAATCGCTATCAGGATAGATAGCATCCATTTTTGCATTCTCAATGTAGATTTTCCCCTCTCAGCTATCTCTTTTTATCTATTAGACTTTCAAAAACTTTCTGACTGACATAAAACTACCCCAAACACCGATAAAAATCCCGGTGAAAAGAAGTAACCCGTTTAATTGATAGATAAACGGTGTTTTAGAAAGCGGTTGGAATAATTCACCTTCTAATTTTGGTTGGATATAATCATAAAGGTTAAAGTAGGCGACAGTAAGTAGAATCATCGGTAACAAAGCCCCGAGTATTCCGAGCCATATCCCTTCTAATACAAACGGGATACGAACAAAATTATTTGTTGCGCCTACAAGTTTCATTATCTCAATTTCATTTCTACGTGCTACGATTGTCACGCGAATTGTGTTGGAAATTAAGAACATCGCCGTAAACAATAAAGCAACAATCAGTACAATACCAATATTTCGGCCTGTATTTAAGATGTTAAATAGTTTTTCAACTTTACCTTCACCATAAATCACTTCAAATGCGTACTCATATGTACCAATCTCTTTTGCAACTTTTACAGTTTCTTGCGGGTCTATCGCTCTAACATAAAAAACATGTCGAAGCGGGTTACTTTGTTTATATAAACCCAGTTCTTCACCGTAACCTTTAATCATGATTTCAAGTTCTTCTTCGTTGGAAGAAAACCTAATATCGGTGAGACTTGGATTTGCTTTCAATTTTTCTTCAAGTTTTGCGATTGCTTCCTCATCTGCCGCTAAATCGACAATGATTTTGATTTCGACATCTTCTTCTAAGTTATTCGCAATTTTATTTAAATTCATCATTAAAACAAGGAATACACCAACTAGTAGTAATGTAACGGTTACAGCACTAATCGATGCAAATGTCATCCATCGATTACGACCAACACTTTTAAAACTTTCCCGTAAATGTCTTTTAATTGTTCTACCTTTCATAGCCGTAATCACCTCCAATTTCATCTCTGGTGATTATACCGCCTTCAATTGCAACAACCCGATGTCTCATCGTATTGACAATTTCTTTATTATGGGTTGCCATAATTATGGTCGTTCCACGGGCATTAATTTTCTCTAGTACGTCCATGATTTCCCAAGACGTCTCTGGATCTAAGTTTCCGGTCGGTTCATCAGCAATTACAATTTCCGGCTGGTTGACAATAGACCTAGCAATGGAAACCCGTTGTTGTTCTCCACCTGATAACTCGTTTGGAAACATTCTTGCTTTTTGGGTTAGCCCAACAAGTGCTAAAACCTCGTTCACTTTTTTTCGAATATTTGTAGGTGATTCTTCAATCACTTCTAGTGCAAACGCAATATTTTCATAGACATTCAACATGGGCAACAGTTTAAAGTCTTGAAAGACCACGCCCATACGACGTCGTAATTGAGGAATTTGCTTTTGTTTTAACGTTGCAATATTTATATCACTAAAAAGAATTTCACCACTTGTTGGCGTTTCTTCTCTATACATCATTTTAATGAATGTTGATTTTCCAGCTCCACTTGGCCCAACTACATAAACGAATTCGCCTCGACCAATTTCGATATTAATTCCGTTTGAGGCAACGACACCATTCGCGTATTTTTTATATACATTTTTCATTTTTATCAAAATAAAACCACCTGAATCTATTTTTTGCCTCTATTTTTATAGCATATCGAGTATAACATGTTTTCTTGTCAAAAATTATTACAGTTATATTTCATTTATATCAAACTTCGTTGTATTATTTGACGGAATTTGTATACTTTGTATGGTTTTCCATTACTTTACTAAAACTAATTTTCTCTCGATTTTAAGGATGGAAAAAATTCCACATATTTCACGTTAATTCTCACAAAAAAACCGTTAACAGAAAAATGTCTGTTAACGGTTTTGTTCTAAGTATTATTTCTTTTCTGCTAGCCAAGCTGCAACTGCTTCAGCTTCTGCGCCTTTAGCAATTCCACCTGGCATACCGCCTTGACCATTTAGAATAATGTCAAGAATTTCTTCTTCACTATAATTTGCTCCAGCTTTATCGATTGCTGGTGCACTCGCGCCTGTTAGGTCGCCACCATGACATGAGATACATTTTTGTTGTACGACCGCTTCTGCATCAACTGCTGCAGTTTCGCCACCTGACGTTCCTGTATCCGTCTCGTTGCTCGTGTCATTTCCTCCGCCACACGCCCCGAGAACAAGTGTTGCTCCGAAAATAGCTGCTAATAACTTTTTCTTCACACTGTTCCCTCCTTCAATGAAATGTTTTAGGAATACATAGTTCCTTATAGATTAGTATACCAATAATGCATTTAATTGAACCTTTCTACGCATCGTTCAACTTTACGTAAAGCGCCGAAAATACGATACCTATAGCTTTTACAGTAATTGTTAAATCTTTTCGAACGTTTTTTATTAACTGTATTCTGTCGGACGATAGAAAATATGATTGTCATAATTGATATATACACCTTTTAATCCATTTCAAAACATGTTAATTGATTTGCGAACGTAAATAAGCATTGATGAACATATCCAATTCGCCATCCATCACAGCACCAACATTCCCTGTTTCTGCGTCCGTTCTATGGTCTTTTACCATTGAATACGGGTGGAATACGTAGGAACGAATTTGACTTCCCCACCCAATTTCTTTTTGTTCCCCACGAATTTCTCTCAAACGTGCCTCTTCTTCTTCAACTTTCAACTGATATAACTTCGATTTCAATAGATTCATCGCACGCTCACGGTTTTTAATCTGAGAACGCTCAGTTTGACACGTTACAACAGTTCCTGTCGGCTCATGGGTAATTCGAACAGCTGAATCTGTTACGTTAACGTGCTGACCACCTGCACCACTTGAACGATATGTGTCAATTTTTAGATCTTCTGTACGGATTTCAATATCGATATCGCCATCAAATTCAGGCATGACTTCACACGATACGAAAGATGTGTGACGACGACCTGATGAATCGAACGGTGAAATACGTACCAGTCGATGGACACCTTTTTCTGCCTTCAAATAACCGAATGCATTATGTCCTTTAATTGATAATGTAACTGATTTGACGCCAGCCTCATCGCCCGCTTGATAATCGATTGTTTCAACTGAAAACTTATGTTGTTCCGCCCAACGCGTGTACATACGAAGGAGCATGGACGCCCAATCTTGTGACTCTGTACCGCCTGCCCCAGAATGTAGTTCGAGTACGGCATTATGTTTGTCGAACTCCCCACTGAGCAATAAATGAAGTTCGAAGTCTTCTAACTTTTGCATAAACGCTTTAAGCTCTGCAGCAAGTTCTTCTTGTAACTCCTCATCAGATTCTTCACGTAATAACTCGAGTGTCATTTCAAGGTTTTCTTGCGTATCCGTTAATTCCGTAAAATCTCCAACAACATCTTTCAAGGAATTAGACTCGTTAATCACTTTCTGTGCCGCTTCTTGATCATCCCAAAACCCTGGTTCGGTCATGACCTCATCTAACTCTTGGATGCGCGCCTCTTTATTTTCTAAGTCAAAGAGACCCCCTAAAGTCCACTAATTTCTTAGCTGTAGTGTCAAGCTCGTTCCGTACATCTGATAATTCCATCATAAAAATTCCTCCCAAAATCGATTGCCTTCTTATTAGTTTCTGCCATGGCAATGTTTAAACTTTTTACCGCTGCCGCAAGTACATGGATCGTTTCGTCCGATATTCACTGAGCGACGAACTGGCTGACGCTTCTTTTGTTCGTTGCCTTCATCAGGATTCACTGCCTGACCTTTTGCAACTTCTTCACGTTCAAGGTTATCGCGGATTTCCGCTTTCATCGCAAAACGGGCCGCATCATTTTCAATGGCCAATACCATATCTTCGAACATTGTAAATCCTTCACTTTGATATTCACGAAGCGGATCCGTTTGACCGTATGCACGTAAATGAATCCCATGACGTAGCTGATCCATCGCATCGATATGGTCCGTCCATTTCATATCGATCGCACGAAGTACTATGACCTTTTCGAATTCGCGCATGCGTTCTTCTGTCATTTCTACTTCTTTTTCCTGATAACGTTCCGTTACGTTATCTTGAATTAATTCTTTAATTTGCTCAGGGGATTTTCCTTCAAAATCAGCTGCTGTTACTCGACCTTCAGGAAGAAGGTTTGCAGCGATGAAATCTTCAAGCCCTTTTAAGTTCCAATCAGAAGGACTTTCATTTGCCGTATGGGCTGAAACCGTTCGGTCAATGACTCCCAAAATCATCTTTTCGACAATTTCTTTTATGTTTTCGGATTCAAGTACTTCATTTCGTTCTTCATAAATGACTTCACGTTGTTGGCGTAAAACGTCATCATATTGTAGTAGACGTTTACGTGCATCAAAGTTATTCCCCTCAACGCGGCGCTGTGCCGATTCAACTGAACGAGAAACCATTTTTGACTGAATTGGCGTAGAATCATCCATCCCAAGCCTTGTCATCATAGACTTCATTTGGTCAGAACCAAATCTACGCATTAAATCATCTTCTAAGGATAAATAAAACTGTGTAACACCTGGGTCTCCTTGACGACCTGAACGACCACGTAATTGGTTGTCGATACGGCGCGATTCGTGTCTTTCTGTACCAATGACCGCTAAACCGCCAGCTTCAATAACCCCTTCGCCAAGTTTAATATCAGTACCACGACCTGCCATGTTTGTCGCAATTGTTACCGCGCCTTGTTGACCGGCATTTAAAATAATTTCGGCTTCGCGTTCATGTTGCTTAGCGTTCAAAACTTCATGCTTAACGCCAAATTTTTTCAAGTAATCCGAAATAATTTCAGACGTTTCAATTGCTACAGTACCTACAAGAACAGGCTGACCTTTTTCATGTCGTTCTTTAATGTCTTCAGCAACCGCCTTAAACTTCCCATCCATCGTCGAATAAATTAGATCCGCACGGTCATCACGGATAATTGGACGATTTGTAGGAATTTCGATAACTTGCATATTATAAATATTACGGAATTCTTCTTCCTCTGTTTTCGCTGTACCTGTCATCCCTGATAACTTTTCATACATACGGAAATAGTTCTGGAAAGTGATTGTTGCGAGTGTCATCGACTCATTCTGGACTTCTAATCCTTCCTTTGCCTCGATCGCCTGGTGCAATCCATCACTATAACGACGTCCTTTCATGAGACGTCCTGTGAAGGAGTCAACAATCACCACATCGCCGTCCTCAACAACATAATCAATGTCGATATGCATGCTTACATGTGCCTTCAATGCCTGGTTAATGCCATGTAAAAGCACCACATGGTCTAAATCGAATAAATTGTCGATTTTAAACGCTTTTTCAGCTTTCTCAACACCTTTTTCTGTTAACACAACACCTTTTGTTGATTCGTCATACGAGTAGTCTTCTTCCGCTTTTAATGTCGTCACAAACGTATTGGCCAGTCGATACAGATTTGCCGCTTTAGCCGCTTGACCAGAAATAATTAGCGGTGTTCTCGCCTCGTCAATTAAAATGGAGTCGACTTCGTCAATGACTGCAAAATACAGCGGACGTTGTACTTTATCATGGCTATACAGGACCATATTATCTCTTAAATAGTCAAAACCAAGTTCATTATTTGTACTATATGTGATGTCCGCTGCGTATGCTTCACGTTTTTCTTCTTTTGTCATACTATTCAAGTTTAAACCAACTGTTAGTCCTAGGAATTCATAAAGAACCCCCATTTCCTCAGCATCACGACTTGCTAAATATTCGTTTACAGTAATGACGTGCACACCTTTACCTGTCAACGCATTTAAATAAACTGCAAGTGTAGAAGTTAAAGTTTTACCTTCACCGGTCTTCATCTCGGCAATATTTCCTTCATGTAATGCTGCTGCACCAATCAGTTGCACACGGAATGGATACATATTTAATACACGTTGGGAAGCTTCACGAACGACCGCAAATGCTTCTACTTGAAGGTCTTCTAACGTTTCACCATTTAGGAGACGCTCTTTAAACTCTTCTGTTTTACTAGTGAGCGCTTCATCTGATAGTTGCTTCATTTCTTCAGCAAGTGCTTCTACTTGATTTGCCACTCGTTCTAATCGTTTTAACTCTCTTTTATTTGAATCGAATATTCTACTTAATACATTCAGCATTTAAGTCACATCCTATTTTAATTCACCCTTCATTTTAACACTGCAAAATGCGAGGTGCAAATGTCTCAACTGTGTAGTTTTGTGTAAATTAACATCTTTATTTTATTATCTTGTTAAATGAACTTCTTATTGCATGGTTACAATCTAATATGTAATTTGTTGATTAATGCAGCAATAAACATTATCTCGTCCCATAATACTGATTCGGTTTATATATATTTTGTCCTTAAACAAAAAAAGATTCTCCGTGTAGTCTCACACACGGAGAATCTCTTTATACAATTTATACAATTAACTCGTTTCGATTAAACCGTACTTACCATCTCTTCGTTTATAAACAATGTTTGTTTCTTCAGAGTCAGCATCCGTATATACGAAGAAATTATGACCTAGCATATTCATTTGAAGGATTGCTTCTTCTTCATCCATTGGCTTTAAATCAAAGCGCTTCGTTCGAACTACTGAGAATTCCTCATCGTTTTCTTGCTCCTGTGCTGGTTCAGTATTTTTACTGACAGATTCAAGAAATGCTGCGACGCCTTCACGTTCACGGAATTTACGATTCACTCTCGTTTTGTATTTACGGATTTGACGTTCTAGTTTATCTACAATTAGATCAACTGCCGCATACATATCGTCATGACGTTCTTCCGCTCGAAGCGTTAAGTTCTTCATAGGTATTGTAATTTCAACTTTCGTCTGTCTATCGTTATATACTTTTAAGTTTACATTAGCTGTTGCATTCGAACCATCATTAAAGTACCTCTCAAGTTTACTTACTTTGTTCTCCACATGGTCACGAATCGCTGGAGTCACCTCTATGTTCTCGCCACGGATGTTAAAGTTTAGCATATAAACTCCTCCTTTAAAATAACTCTCAATGTATACTTCTATATGTTCCCCAAAAAGTCCTTCTAAAACCTTTAAAAAATTTTTACCATTTTGTCGAAATTTAAAGAAGTATTCTTGAGATCTTTTCAAAATGAATTGGATTCACCTAGAATAAGACGTCTGATGAAAGTGAAGGACATCCTTTCATTACCTATATTATACCATAGTTTCCAATCATTTAGTGTGAAGTTTCGACAAATTTCGTGTTTTAATATTTATCCTTGTTAAAGTTGTCACAACTTTTCTATTGTATTCAAAGGTTCAATAAATCATGTTCTTTTTAGTATGCAAAAACTCACTAGAATTATGAATTCCAGCATTTTCATTTTCTACTTAGTGTGTAGGGAATTTAATTAATTTTGTTCACTTGCTGTAACAAGTCCAGGATCATCAAACTATGCATGGTTATGTATAATGCGCTTAAACATAATATAAATCCAAATGCCATAATTTTCATTTGACCATGGATTGCACCAAGAACTAAACAAAAACCCAAAGAGTCTCGTTCTCTTTGGGTAAGTAGTTATTGTTTTGTATCATAATAAGCGCCGTCACGGGCCATATTTCCATAGGGATTCACGTAATTTTTCATATTTGTCTTCTTCGATTGGGCAACTGAAATATCTTGGCGAATTCCTTTTATAAAAATGGCTAATTGCGCTTGTAAGGTAACTTCTAACTGAGTTAGTTCCTTGCCTAGCGCTTCTTCCTCTTTAGTAAAGGGAGCTTTTATTTCAGGCTGAAGCTGGTCACGAACGTCTAAAAGCTTCTCAATTTTTTTGATGGCTTCATCACGCTTCTCGTCACTCACATTTCCTGAAATACTTAAAAGACTTTCTGTCGCTCTATGCCAATTAACAAGTGCTTGTCTAATCATATTTCATCTACGTTCGCATACTGTTTTTGACGATTAATTTGGATAACTTCCTTCCAAGTATCACGGAATTCTCTAATAATCCCTGCCGCCTCGTCGAATAAAGCCGCATCATTTGTAATATTTCCGTCAACCAGTCTGCTATTTGCAAATTCATAAAGAATCATCATATTTTCAGCGACTGGCACGGATGTATCTAACGTCACCATTAATTCTGAAATAATGGCTTGTGCCTTCTGAATTGCCGTATTTTTCTCTTCAATATTCCCATTTTCCAGGGCTCGTTTTGCTTGTTCAATAAATTTCAAACAGCCATTATAAAGCATTAACGTCAATTCTCCAGGCGTTGAAGTGTTTACCGAGTTATTCTGATATGCTGCATATGGGTTGTGAATAGCCATTAAATTTCTCCTTTTCATCATTCTATTTTATATCGATTCTTACATCATTCCACCAAATGCACTCATCAGTTGGGCGGATTGTGCGTTGGCACGTTGGATTGCCATTTCCATTCGAGTGAACTGTTTCCAATAACGGTCTTCAACTTGTTGCATTCTTGTTTGGAAGCGTTCAATTTGGCTGTCCATTTGTTTTAATGTTCGACCAAGCGTAAATGTATCATTGACGGCGCCGGCATTCCCTGCTCGAGCCGTAATGACTTTTCTCGTGTCATCGATAGCTGTACGAAGACGGCCAACAAGACCTCTATCTTCCTCGTTCTCACCAGATTTCCCTAACACTTCGTATACTTTATTTGGGTTCTCTGAAATGACTTGACGCAATTTATCTTCATCAATGACAAGTTTACCGTTGTCTAAATAGTTTTTAGAAGGTGTAATCCCAATATCACTTAATCGGAGCTTAGGATCCGTCGTACCAACTGCACCATTTAAAGCCGTACGCATTCTTTGTAGCAAGCTTTGTATCGTAGAATCATTACGAAGCGTTCCACTCATCGCTTTTTCTTCCCACAATTCGATTTCCTTTTCCTTCATTTCTGCTTTTTGTTCGTCTGAAAGCGGCTGGAAATCACGATATCTTGGCTCTTTTATTTTTGCGTTTAATTCTTCAATTAATTTATTGTAATCGTCAACGAATTTAACGACTGACTCTAAAACTTTATCAGTGTCCGGTGATGAACTGAACGTAATCGGTGCTTCGCTTACTTCTTTTAATGTAATTTCGAATCCATTAATTTGGAATGTATTTGAAGTACGTTCTGTTTCAAGACCATTGAATGTAAACTGTGCATTTTGACCTTCAGTTTTTGTTCCATTCGTTAACTTTAATGCAGTCCCAAGATCACCTGATACTCCAATCTCACCAGTACCGCTGTTTTTTGAAGTCATCGCAATCTTTCCCGTAAAAGAGTCATAAAAAGCAGTCACATTGGCTTCTTTATTAATACGACTTAACACTGTTGTCAATGTATCCTTTGCTGGATCGAAAGTGAGTGTTACTGTCTCAGCGCCAGGAGCTTGGATTGTGATTTCAGATCCAACTATTCCTAGTTCCTGTAATGTAGAGTTTACTGTATGCTCTCCTTCTAATGTAATTCCTTCAGCACTATGTAATGTTGCTGCAGTTGCCAGTTTCTCGATAGATAGCGTTCCAGCAAACTCCGAAGTTGCGCTCAAACTGCGAATGTTTACCGCGTTTTCATTAGAAATATTTACTTGCTTCGCTAAATACGTGCCTTGTCTCATCACCGTATCAAATAAGTTATCACTCATAGATTTTAAATCCCGATTGATACTACGATAATCGTCTAATTGCCATTCTAAATATTGTTTTCGTTGTGTAATTTTATCGAGTGGTAATCGGTGTGCCGTCATCATATCTCGAATAATTGATTCTGTATCCATTCCTGTTGCTAATCCGCTAATTCTCAAGATTGTTCACACCTTCCTTAAATTTTTTGGTCTACTAATAATCCAACAAACTCTTTCAACGCCGCATGCACATCCATTAGTTTTTTTGATGGAATTTCACGGATCACTTCGTCTGTTTTCGTATTTACAATTTTTACGTAGTACTCGTTTAATTCCTCATGAAGCTCAAACTTCAAATGAGAATCTGTACTTGTTAAGAACTGATTTATACTTTCGGTCATTGTTTTTGCATTCGTTATAGATAATCCTACATTGTTCGTTTTACTATCATTTATGTCTATTTTTTCGGATTGTTCTTTCATTAGGTTTTCAATTTGTATTGCAGACTGAGTACCTTCTATTCGATTCACCAACATACCCAACCTCCCCATATTTAGAACACTATGTTATATATCGACAAACCTGTCTAAATGTTTAATGGAATTATTGAAGAAATAATTGTGAACTTTATTAAACAATTGATGAGATGGACCGAAGTACTACATATGTAGTTATTTTATAGGAAGTAAGGTGGGGGCAAGTAATGTTTAAATCAATTAAAACGAGAATTATCTTTACGGTCATTGCACTTTTTCTCTTAGGGGTAGGCGTGATGACCTTCGTGAGCGGATTACAAGTGAAAACCAAGACAGAGGAAAGTGTCCTAGCACAAAGTTCTGTTCTTATAGAAGAAATGAGTCACTCAACCTCAAATTTTCTTGAGCAATTTGATAAAGGAATTTACCAACTGTCTAATACATCAATTGTGCTTGATTACGAAGGTGATAGCGGCGATGACAAGCAGGAAGCTGCACGACGACTCGTTACGTTAGAAAATGAGTTTACGGCATTCATTGATTTATTTAAAGATGCTTCATCTGTCTATCACTCCGAGATGAATGGAAAAGTCATTATCAGGCCGTATGTTGATCTTGGGGATTTCGATGCAAGTGAGCGGGATTGGTTTAAAAATGCGGAGAACTCTCCCGACATCGTACAATGGTCCGTCCCGTATATGGATGCGGCTACGGGAGAAATGGTCGTGACTGCTTCAAAAGCGGTACGAGAAAGCAGCCAAACGAAAGGTGTACTCGGGCTTGATATTCAACTGACAGCATTAACAGATGAATTTGAGAAGAGACAACTCGGCCACGGCGGATATGCGGTCATGTTAGACCAAGATGGTGTCGCGATTGTGCATCCAGAAATGCGCGGCGAATCATTAATCAATCGACCTTATGTTGAAGAAATGTACAATTCGGCAGAAGATCATGGTGTGATATATTTCACTGAAGACCAAGTCGAACGTGTTTTTGTTTATACAACAATCCCGAATTACAATTGGAAAATAGCTGCGGTTTATGATATTAAAAACTTAAATCAAGTAGCGACTGAAACACAAACCACGATGATTTTTATAGCAATCATCACATTAGTGCTCTTTTGTATCGCTTTATATTTCTTAATTAGTCATTCCATTCGTCCACTTGCTCAACTCAATACTTTAATGGACGATGTTTCAAACGGGGATTTAACGGTTCGGTCAGACATTCAAGCGAAAGATGAAATTGGACAATTATCCACGAATTTTAATCAAATGATTGAAAATATGAATGATATTATTCGAGTAGTGAATGATTCAGCACTTAACGTACGAACTAGTTCTGAAAGTTTAAGCGCAGTTTCCGAGGAAACGAGTGCTTCCAGTGAAGAAGTAGCTTATGCTGTGAATGAGATTGCTCACGGGGCTTCACGATCAGCGGAAGATGCTGAAACTGCATCTGAACATTCCGATTCACTTAGTACACAAATTAATGATATTACTGAAAAAGCGGCAGCGATGACTGAAATTGCCATTAAGGCCGATACGATGAACGTGAACGGACGGGCACAAATGAACGAACTCAATTCGTCATTTTCCGAATTTGAAACAACGCTTCAGGCGATGGCAGAAGTGATTGGCGGATTGGAAGATAAAGTGGGCGCCATAGGAAATGTCATGAACACGATTACCCAGATTTCATCTCAGACAAATCTACTTGCACTTAACGCAAGCATCGAGGCGGCTCGTGCCGGCGAACACGGAAAAGGCTTTGCAGTCGTTGCCGAAGAAGTACGTAAACTTGCTGAACAATCTGCAAGAGCAACCGATGAGGTACAGGTAACAGTGCGAGAACTTCAAGAAGAATCTCAACTCGTCTCCGCACAACTGGAAAACACACGCGAAAACTTCCAAAGTCAAGGAGCAGTCGTCAACGAAACAGAAATGACATTCAGCGAAATCTCTGCGTTAATGACAGACATGCAAAGTGCAATCGATTCAGTTGCGAATGAAATTACACATATCGACGCTTTAAAAGACGATGTAGCCCAAACAATCCAAACAATGGCGGCAACATCTCAGGAAACAGCAGCGGCATGTGAAGAAGTAAGTGCTTCAACTGACGAGCAGTTGCGTGCGATTCAGTCTGTGACTGATGCTGCAGAACAACTTACCAAGTTAAGTGAAGAACTAACGAATGCCGTAAATCGATTTACAGTTTAATAATAAATTATATACCCTGCCTCAAATTGTAGGCAGGGTATTTTTGCGTTTATTCACCGTTTTAGAAGTCGTTTAAAATGGAATACTATCGTTACAAGATAAGGAGTTGATTGGCGTGAAGGAATTTAAAGTCACTTACTTTTTTGATGAAGAACATTATATTCGAAGGTTTATTCATATGGAGTCTCAAGAAAAAGCGGAGGGACTTATCCAAAGTGAACGTGACAGATATATTTCCTTTACTGACAGCCGTGGTATTTATCATGAATTGAATACGCGGAATGTTAGGGTTGTGCAGGTTTCGGAGTATTTTAGGGAGCCTAGGTAATGAAATCTATTCGAAATCCGAGTAGATTAAATGCTTGGGCTCTTCTATCCATTACAATAATAATTTCCCGGAAAATAAACAACAAGCGACCTTCTCCGTGAGTAAATTAAACTTTGGCCATTCTTGATTATTATCAAATAGTATTTGACTGAGGCATAGCTAACACTTCCTCAATCTTCTATTTATTAAATCCCTATCAAATTCTATTTACTACTTTGCCTCATTGAATAGATACGATTTCCAAAGTAAACCTCGAACTTTCCTCTGCAAAATATATAAAAGCATCACTTTGAATTCATACTAAAAAACACGGTCGCTTTCGCGGACCGTGTCTTGATTATTAAAATTAACGTAGAAGTTGTAGTACTCCTTGTGGTTGTTGGTTGGCTTGCTTTGCCACTATGTCTTTCGAGCATAGAATAGACTATATCTTCATCCTTACGTTCAATTGTCTTTAAAATGATCGATTATAAGGATGCTGGGCACTTCGAATGTTACGACTCGTAACACCCTACGGATTTCATCGTCATAGCATTTACCTTAGACGGTATACCCTAGTCGTTGAACGTTCCCCACGGTTTCCCGACAGGGGCTTCGCTGCTGATTGTCCAATCTCTTCGTTTTTCAAACCGTCACGTTTACCGTTTCCAGTTCCGCTGTGGTAGAAGAGCTCTCAGGATGTTCCAGCAATCCACCCAGTAATCATCTATATCATTACTGATATAGACGCCCATGCAATCAAATTATCGCAGAAGTTGAAGTACTCCATTCGGAATTTGATTTGATTGAGCCAGCATTGCTTGTGCTGCTTGAGTTAAGATGTTGTTTTTAGTAAACTCCATCATTTCTTTCGCCATCGTGCGAACATTAGCTTTCACTAATGACTAGACTATATCTTCACCCTTATATACCTTCTGGGTATTGATTAGGGGTCGGGCGCTTCGGATTCATAAGGTACTCAATCTTATGTTTCCTACAGGTTTCATCATCATGAGCATTAGCTTTTAGATGGTATACCCTAGTCGTTGGACGTTCTCCACTCTTTCAAGACAGGAGCTTCGCTGCTGATTGCCCAATCTTTTCTTTTTTGAAACCGTCACGCTTACCGTTTCCAGTTACGTTGTGGCAAGAAAAGTTCTAAGGGGTTTCCAGCAATTCACCCGATCGTACTCACTAACCGTTACCAGTTAGGACGACTGTGTCTGTTACTACTTATGCAGCAGTTAAGACATAATCAACGTCGCGGATACGTGATTCCGCAGCTGTTAAGTTTTCTGCAGATGCACCTAGGTTGTTAATTGTGTGTTCAAGACGGTTTTGAACTGCACCAAGGTTTGAACGGTTTTCAGATACAGTGTTAATTGCTGCTTGAACAGCCGTTAAGTTCGCTTTTGCCGTAGCGTTTGTCCCATCTAATGTAGTAAGAGCATTTACGCCTAGTGTAGCAGCAGTGTTGTCGCTTAGTGTAAGCGTAATTGTTTCATCTTCATTTGCACCTACCTGGAAGACTACGTCAGTAGCAGCGTTTAATAAATTCTTTGTATTAAACTGTGTTTGGTTTGCAATGTCGTCGATTTGTGAAACTAGTTCATCAATCTCAGCTTGGATTTTAGCATTGTCATCGGCTGTAAGTGTTTCGTTACCCGCTTTAGTATAAAGCTCAGCCATACGTTGTAGCATTGCATGTGTTTCGTTCAATGCACCTTCAGCTGTTTGGATGAGTGAAATACCATCTTGTGCGTTTGTAGAAGCTTGTTCCATACCGCGAATTTGGTTACGCATTTTTTCAGAAATCGCAAGACCTGCTGCGTCGTCTCCTGCACGGTTAATTTGAAGACCTGAAGACAGTTTCTCCAAGTTTTTTGAAGCTGCATTGTTGTTCATACCTAGTTGGCGGTGAGTATTCAGCGCCGCAATGTTATGGTTAATTCTCATTTTAATTTCCTCCTTGAGTGTCTGTTCGGTTCACGTCCCTGTGAACCTGATTTTGTTTTGTTCGCGTGTTTAAGAGTCGGCCGCACTCTTATTTGTCGCTTACAACACTAATATCGGTCGAGCTAAGTAAGTGTTTAGCCTTTTTTATAAAAACTTTATTTTTTCTTTGTTAATTGTGAAAAAAGTGTGGCATCCATTGTAATTGCTTCTGTATTCGTCTCAGAAATCGACTGGACAAGTTCGCCTCTTAAAATATCAACTGATTTTGGAGCTTCGATGCCGATACGAACCGTATCCCCTTTTACTTCCAGGATGCGCAATTCTATATCATCACCAACTTTAATTGTTTCATTGCTTTTTCGTGAAAGTACTAACATCGTTTACGCCTCCTCTTTCGCTGATGATTGGCTTTCACCAATTGGATGGCGAAGGGAAAAAGATTCATCATTTACAATCATTTGTTTCGCTGTTTTATTTTCAGCATGGAAAATTACCGGCGCTTGCAGGTTAATCGTTGATGCTTCGAATGGATCTTTTAATGAAATAATGCCAAGCACGAAAATATCTTCGGGCTTTTCTATTTTGAGTAATTCAACTGTCGGTTCGTCGATTTTAAATGAATAGTCTTCTGTAAACGTATACGGATTGCCGACGATAAAAGCGACGTTTGGAGTTTGGACTGATTGAAGTACTCGAAAAACAGCATTGCCTTCAATTGATAATAAAACAAATTCTTTTTCTTCTTCAAAGCCAGGCATGCCTTTTGGAAACTGCCACAAATCACTTTTACTTACTTCCATTTCCCCATGAAATTTTGTTTCGATTTGCATATAAACTTCTCCTTTTTTATAGTGAAATAAATATTTGTGACATTTAGGTTGATTGGAGTGCAGAGCGGCGTTTCCTATGGGATTAGCGTGACAGGTGAGACCCCGCAGTGGAGAAAAGCGACCGAGGAGACTCACCGCACGCCCCACGGAAAGCGTCTGCTCAGAACGGAAATCAACAGTATGTTTCAGATGCAATCCTTAGTTCACTGTATATGGTAATGTTTTCATAAAAAAAAGATTGTCTTGTCACCAATCTTCTGTTGTACATATATTTTACTTACCCTTTTACATCAATTTGTATAGATGGCCACTCTTCTATAAACCCGGTTACTTTGCCCGGCTCGTAATGATGCACAGGCGCTTGAACCGTTACATCAAATCTCGGCTTTTGTGGAGTCGCTTCGATAGAAAGTATTCCCGGCTGAAAGGACATGTTAACTTTTGACCTGTCGCCTACGAATCGAATGCCGATTGGATTAGGTGATGGTGTGCTGTTTTTGATTGCCAGTTCCTTTATCATATTACCGCCATTTTCAATTCGCAATAATTGCTGGCCTTCTTCAGCCCGCCTTGCAATGCCTTCCATAACGCCTTGCTTACCAAGTTGGGCATATTCTTCGATTCTTTTAAAAACGCTTTTTAAATCCAAATCCGCCCTCGCTTCTGTCGTATCAATTGATAACTTCGCAGGCGTCGATGACATTTCGAGTACGGCAGCAAGTTGTTCTTGGTGAATGATTGCCCTCGGTTGTTCAATAGTTTGAACCGGTTTGTCAATCCGCAAGCCTATTCTGCCGCGTGTTATTTCAATTTGAATTTGTGGGATATTCATATTATCACCTAATTATTATCGTAAAAAATCAACCAACGATGGCTGAATAATCCTCGCACCAATCGCAAGTGCGGCACGATGAATGGATTCTTCCGTAATCATTTCAGTAATGACTTCTTCATATTCAATGTCCTCGTTTTCAGACATTTGCTTTTTCGCAATGCCTTCTTGTGCTGTTAGGCGATGTTCCATCATTTCCACACGATTTTGACGTGCACCGATATTTGCACGTGCCATTAAAACAACGTCTAATTGCTCCTGTGTTGCTTGAATGAACCCTTGAATCTCTGATGGATTCGTAGACTCAATTGCATCTTCGATATCTTGGAACATTTCATCGATATTTTTAAACATATCTATTCCGTTTGTATTTACAGTTAGCATCACACCGTCGAAGACTTCTATTTCAACACTATTTGTAAATCCTGTTAGTATTTCGATAGGGTTATCAAGATCGGTATTGTCATTTTTCGGATAACCATCTTCGCCAAACAACGGAGTCCCCGTTTTCGTTCCACTAAAAATATATTTATCGCCCACCTTTGTATTTGAAAGGTCTTGGACTGTTTTCCGTAATTCTTTTATTTCAGCTAAAATTGATTCTCTATCCTGCTGCGTAAGTGTGCCGTTTGCAGCATTTAGCATCAGTTCATTTGCACGGTGTAATGCTGAGCCAACGTGATCAAGCGCATCGTCTGAGCTGTCAAGCCAGTTGTTCACTTCACCTAAGTTGCGTTGGAATTGCGCTACTTTATCGACTTGCTTACGGAAATTCATTCCTTTCATAACCGTAACCGGGTCATCAGATGGGCGATTCACCTTTTTACCTGTTGTCAGTTGATCTTGTAGCTTGCCCATTTTATTGTAACTTGCGGAAAGGTTCCGCAGCATATTATTGGACAGCATTGACTGTGTGACACGCATTTAATAAAAACTCCTTTCTTACCTACCAACGATACCCATGCCGTTAATGATTTTATCAAGTGTTTCGTCAATGACTGTAATCATTCGGGCGGATGCATTATATGCTTGTTGAAATTTAATCATATCCGTCATCTCTTCATCGAGGGAAACAGAGCTAATCGAAGCACGTCGGTGTTCGACAGCGCCTAATAATGTTCCAGTATTCGTTTTAAGTTTTTCCACTTGAAGACCTTCGACACCAAGTTCTCCAATAACGCTTTGGTAAAACGTCTCTATCGTCGAACCTCCAAGACTGTCTAATGGCCTAGACTGCGCATCGGCAAGTCTTTGGGCATTTTTTCCGTTTCCTTCTTCAGGATTTCCAGGTGCTGAATCGGATGCAGCTAGTAAACTCGTGTTGTTTTCCAATGCTGCATCAACCATAATATTTGCGGCAGTAAATGATTCACCGTTTACTTTTACATCAAAGAAGTACCCACCTTGATTTCCATTCAAATCCGTTCCGTTCATATGTATCGCATTGATTTGATTTGCAAAAGCTGCCGCCATTCTATTCAGTTCGGTTAGCATGTTCGGATAAAGTCCCGTAGCCCCTTCTTCTTCCGCAACCCCATATGAATTCATCAATGATTTCATTTTTCCAACGTCTAATAAATCACTGTGCTGAATTGTTGAGTCTTCACCGGCAATGCCTGCAATATGAATCCCTGTAATTGGGCGATTGTTTTTATCCTCATCTATTAATGATGTTGGTTGCGTTGTCAATGTCGCAGAATGGTTCCCCGCGACAAGTGTGACAGGGTCACCTTCATCCAATTTCAATGTTACAGTCACGGAACCTTCCGCAATAGCAAGTGCTCGTCCACCTGATTTTTCATAAGCTATTTCTATCGGGATATACATAGAGAGTTCATCAAGTAAAACATCTCTTGCATCGTAAAGATCATTCGGCATATAGCCGTTTGGCTCCACTTGAGTAATTTGTCGGTTAAGCTCTGCAATTTGTTGAAGAAGTGAATTTATATCCTTCGTTGAGACATTAATTTCCGTTCCTAAATTTGTTTGGATTTCCGTTAATGATTTATGTATGTAGTTAAATGATTCAGCGACCGCGACCCCGTTTTGTATCGCAACTGCACGTGCCCCCGCATTTTCAGGGTTCACTGCTAGGTCCTGTAATGATTGCCAAAATTGGCTCAGTGATTTCTGTAATCCATAATGAGACGGTTCATTTAATACATCTTCCATTTGAGATATCGCTTGTGATCGTGATTCCCAGTAGCCTAATTTATTCGCTTCTTGCCTAAACTGGTGATCAACGAAGGAGTCTCGAATTCGTTGAATCGAACCCGCTTCTACGCCCGTTCCAATAAATCCAGGCATTGTCCCCGAATTTAGCCCAACACCAGGATAGCCCGCTGTCGCTTGCATATTGACTCGTTGACGGGAATAGCCATCCGTATTCGCATTACTAATATTATGTCCCGTTGTATATAGGGCAGATTGTTGTGTATACAATCCGCGTTTATTCGTTTCAAGCCCCATAAAAGTAGAGCGCATTTAATTTCCTCCTCAAGCTTGTGAATCAAAAGTTGGTCGTGTTCTCATTTCTAACTTTCCACTGATTTCGTTTTTTGAATAGGTCACAGCTTCTTGTTGTGGTCGTACCATGTCCAGCGATAGATTCACGAATTGAAGAGATTGATAGGTTAACTTTTGGTTCAAGTCGTTTTGCCATTTCAAGTCATGAATCACATGCAGGAGACGGTTCTTCGCCTCCGTAAGGCTCTCTTTTTCACTCGTTGACTGTACCGCACTTAAGACATCCGATATCGTAGGATTTTCAGATACGAAGCGTCCTTGTTTCTTCAAATAATCTGCTACAGCCAGTTGTCTTTGTTGTTCGATTTGGGCGATGGCGGCAAGATGAGCTTGTTCGTCTTTTAAAAGTTGATTGAGCGCCGCCATATCGCCCTCTTTAATAACCGCTGTCTTATCATGCGCAAGGCTTAATAAACTGCTATGCATTTTTTCTAAGTTTGTTAGCGCCGCTAGTATTGGTTGGATCGACATGTTGTCAGCTACTTTCATTCATCATTATTTCTTATAATAGTCAATTAGCGATTTAGCAACTTCTTCCGCATTCACTTTGTACGTTCCTGCTTCGATTTGTTCTTTAATCTTTTGCACATGGTCTTTTCTTTCTGCCCCGTAAGAATTCATCTCTGAAAGTTGCTTTGCCTTAGACGAGATTTCAATTTTATCTTGTTGTTGAGCGCTATGTTGAGCAGACTTCCCAACTTTGAGCTCATTGGTCCTATAAGGATTAACCGCTGGGATATTTATTCTATTAATCTTCATCGCGTCCCACTCCTTCATAATTTCGTTCTTACTCTGTTATGTCGGTATATTTCATTAATCATTAAGAGGTCTTTTGAACGATTATCTTAGTTATTTATTAGGATTTGTATAATAGGCTTTCGCATCAGATTCGCTTATAGCATCCCTAAATTCTTGGGCAGCTTCAAACGCTTTTAAGTCACTTTGTAACGCTGTTGCACAAGTTTCACATAGTTTCCCGCTCGTTGTGAGGCTTCCACATTGATCGCATGGATAACCCAAGTTTGGAAATAAAGCAGGTTGCAAGCGCCCTTTCCTAACCCAATTGTGAAGCAATGATTCCGTGACACCCGTCACTTCAACAATCCGTTCAACCGTTGCTGCACGGTTTTCTCTTCTTCGTAAAAAACGATACACTTCCTCGTATTTCTTCTCTTCTTTTTGAGCACATTGTACGCAAACTTCTCGCACACCTGTGTAATTGAAAAATCCTCCACAAGTTGGACAATCTCTTAGCTCAGCCATCGTTTTCTTTCCTTTCAATGTCTATTTCGCACGAATTAACGTCACAGCTTCAACACGTAATGCACCTGCTTCTTTTAATATTTTCGCCGCATGCTGAAGCGTCGTGCCTGTTGTATAAATATCATCGACAAGTATATACGTTTCCGGTTGAATTTGAATTTCTTGTTTTAATGTAAATAAAGGTTTCATTTCCAGTCGTTCACGTCTCGTTTTTTCCCCCATTGCACCTGTATCAAGTTTTTCTAATACATTGAGATAAGGGATATTCGCAGCATCAAGCAACGCCTCAACTTGCGCAAATGTTCTTGCAAGTTTTTTCTCTGGGTGCATGGGAATCGGCACGATATTCGTTTTTCCTTTTAATACACCATTTAGTTCTTTTCTAAAGACCTTTGCCAATGCAATGTCTTGTAAAAACTTAAATTGATGTAAATAATCTTTCATCGCATCATTATACATAAATAGAGAAGTAATGGATGCGAGTGTTGTACCTTCCTCTTTTATATCGGCTCTTTCAAATGAATTTGAACACCTTTCGCAAATTACCTCTTGTTCTTCCATTCCAACAAGCGATTTCCACGAAGGCAATGTCTCTAAAGACGTTGCACAGAGTAAACATTCCTTCATAATTTCCCTCCTTTTTTATTTAAATTAACGATCTCTTTTCTTGCATCATCCATCGCATTCGATATGCCATGATGAAAAAGTACAAAATCTCCATCTGGATAAGTGACAGCACGCCCAACACGTCCGCCAATTTGAACGAGTGCGCCTTTCGTAAAAATTTGTTGTTCAGCACCTACGACGGCGACTTGAACATTCGGTATCGTAATGCCGCGTTCTAAAATGGTTGTCGTTAATAATCCAGGTACTTCATTATTTCTTAATGCCAGGACATGCGCTTTACGATTTTCATGCGCCGCATGGACGGATTGAATACGTTCATCAATTGTTTGAAAAATTGGTAAAGCTTTTTCCATTAATTCAATATGATGAAAGAAAATAAGAAATGGTTGTTGATGATCTAATCGTTCACGAACCCAGTTTACAAGTTTGGGGGGAAGTTTCCCTTTTTCGAATTTCTGTTTGTAATTCCATAAAGATTCATACCGAGGGACTGGGAGGGGATGTCCATGAAAACGTCTGGGGATGGACGAGATTGCTCCTTGCTTATTTGCTTCTACAATAAGTTGTTTCGACGGTGTTGCCGTAACAAAATGAATAGGCGCATCCTTTTTGGCCGCTTTCTTCACTGCACGCTTTAATGTTCCATCCGCTGTATAGGGAAAAGCATCTGCTTCATCGACAAAAATGACATCGAAAGCTTCTTGAAAACGGTATAGTTGATGAGTTGTCGCAAGTATCAGCTGTGCAGGTGCTAGACTCGGTTTTGCTCCACCATACAACGCATCGATAGGCGTCTCTGGAAATGCCGCTTTCAAGCGCGGTTCAAGTTCTAAAATCACATCAACTCGGGGTGCTGCGAGACAAATACGCTTTCCATCCTTTAACAATTCATAAATTGGTTCAAATAAAATTTCCGTTTTCCCCGCTCCACATACGGCGTAAATAAGGTGTGACTTTTTCTGATGATTACTCTCAATGAGTTCAGCAGATGCTTTTTTCTGTAAAGGAGTCAAATTTCCTTGCCAAGCAATTTGATGATCATTGGCGAATACTAAGTCTTCTCCTATCCAAGCAATCAGTTCCGTACAAACGGACACACGTCCCATCTTGAGACATTGCCTGCAGTAAGCACATGGCCCATCACATTTCGCACATTGAAATGTTGTGAATCTGGCCTGTTCTTCATTTTCACAGCGTCGACAAAAATAATGCGTTTGTTGAAAGTACTTTGATGTTTTCGTTACGCCAGAAATGACTTTTATATGACCTGCTTTAATATGTGCATCGATGATTTCAGTATCAAAAGGGATATGTTCCCGATGCCAAATACGACCTGCCAAAAAATCTCTTAGAGTAAAATCGGTATCTTTCATCATCTCGAACATACCCCCAGTTAATTTAGTTTCCTTTTTTCACCCAGCCAAGCCCCATCGAGCCTTCTCCTAAATGCGTACCGATAACAGGACCAAAATGACTAATTGTAAAATCAACATTTGGCAATTCCGCGGATAATTCTGCTAACCACTTCTCCGCATCTTCCGGACAGTTTGCATGAATAATGGCTGCTTCCAATGGCATTTTCTCTGCATCTTCCGCAAGCATTTCCGCGATTCGCTTCATCGCCTTTTTACGTGTACGGATTTTTTCATAAGGAACAATCACTTTTTCATCAAAATGTAAAATTGGCTTAACTTGTAATAAACTCCCGATAAATGCTTGCGCCCCTGATAATCTTCCGCCACGTTGTAAATGCGCCAAATCATCGACCATAAAGTAAGCGCGCATCGTCTTTTTCATTTCATTTAATTCAGCTAAAATCGCTTCCGGTGTTGCCCCTGTTTGAGCCATTTCCGCTGCACGCAATACGTAAAACCCTTGCAAATAACAAGACAACTCCGAGTCGAATGCATACACATCGACACCGTCCACCATTTCGCCAGCTTGTACCGCGCCTGCATACGTTCCACTAATGCCGCTGGATAAATGAATAGAAATAATGGCATCGTACTCTTCTTTTAGCGATTCAAATAGAGAAACGAACCTTCCAATCGGCGGTTGCGATGTTTTTGGTAACGGGCCATCTCCTCGAACCCGGTCGTAAAAATCCGGCGAAGAAATATCCACCTCTTCATCATAAGACTCCCCGTCCAAAATGACTGTAAGCGGGATCATTTTAACATTCAATTCCTCCATTTTATGTAAGGGCAAATATGCCGTACTATCTGTAACAATCACAGTTTTCAACACAATCAACTCCTAGCTTACATTCTACCTAAACATCAGTGGAATTGGAATATTGAATGTAGAATTATGAATGCTTCTTTAAAATGACTTTTTAATTTAACGGAATTATAGAGTTAATTTTATAATTGTTTTCTTTAATTAGAATGACGAATGTTATAGGATTGTCATTTAATGGCGTCTCTGTTGATTGGAGTGGAAGGCGGCGAGTGCTCTCAAACGCTTCGCTTTTTGTTCGCAAAAGCCGTTCTTCGTGACGGCTCTTCCTGTGGGATTAGCAAAAGCGTAGTGTTATAAGCAGGAGTATACAACAGGATGCCCCACGGAAATAATGAAAGCTGCAGGAGGCGGTTAGATGCGACAAGCATAAGACGAATTAACGTAGTAGCTCTTTTTGCTACGCAGTTAATTTGGCATATGACTCGAGTATATCTGCCTGCTAAAGCTGGAAAAGCGTCCGCCTGTAATGGAAATCAACATTTTAATTTAATAGTTATAATTTGGTGAATTATCATTCTACCATGGAATAACCATCCCTTTCATGATATATTTTAATAGAATACAGAAGTTTTAAGGGGGAAATGTTTATGGAAACTGTTCTATATGAACAAAGGGGAAATCTTGCTTTGGTGACATTAAATCGACCAGAAGGGTTAAATGCTTTTAATTACGACATGCTCGTCGAACTCGGTCAAATTACAGAAGCCATTCGAATTAATCCCGATATTCGCGTCGTTATTTTTACAGGCGCAGGGGAACGTTCTTTTAGCGTGGGGGCGGATTTAAAAGAACGAAAAACATTAACAGACTTACAAGTAAAACGTAATCTTTATAAAATAGGCGAAGTTTTTACCGCGATTGAACAGCTGCCACAACCGACCATCGCAATGATTAACGGTTTTGCATTTGGCGGTGGCACTGAACTCGCGCTTGCATGTGACTTCCGTATCGCTGCCGACTCCGCTTTAATGGGCTTAACAGAGACAAGCCTTGCGATTATCCCAGGTGCGGGCGGTACACAGCGTCTTCCACGGTTAATCGGAGAAACGAATGCATTGGAATTAATTTTAACAGCCCGCCGTTTGAACGCTGAAGAAGCGCTTGAGTATGGCATGTTGACAAAAGTTGTTCCCGCAAATGATTTATTGGAAGAAACAACTGCCTTTGCCAATCTCATGTTGGCAAACGGTCCTGTTGCTTTACAACAAGCCAAGTTTGCGATTAAAAATGGCATGAACGTCGACTTACAAACTGGGCTATCCATTGAGCGCAAAGCGTATGAACTAACGATTCCAACTGAGGATCGAATCGAAGCATTAACTGCTTTTGCTGAAAAAAGAACACCACAATTTCAAGGGAAATGAATTAACTTCTCGCAGTAGACAAATTCTTTTTTTGACTTTGTCTACTGTTTTTTTATATGGTAAGAGAACAGATTCTTATTTGGTTGACGAAAGGAAGTTCTTTATGAAAAGAAAAGCAAGGTCCCGCGAGTTAGACGGCGAATGGATTGTTGAAGAATCCAGTGAACTACTCGCATTTTTATATGAAAAACATCCGAATAGAAGTAGAAATGCGGTAAAAGGTGTGTTGAGTCGCGGACAAGTTGTCGTCAATGGCAAATTTTCTACGCAATTTAACGATACACTCCACCCAGGTGACACCGTTCAAATTCATGCGCGTGTTGCAACCGAAACCGTCAAGCTATCAGGTATTCGGATTTTATTTGAAGACGATGACATCATAGTCGTTGAAAAAGAAGCTGGCTTGTTAACGGTCGCTTCTAAAAATGAGCGTCATGTAACTGCATATCGGCAGTTAATGGATTATGTGAAAACCGTTCATCAGAACAATCGTATCTTTATCGTTCACCGTTTAGATCGGGATACGTCTGGTGTAATGATTTTTGCGAAAAGCAAAGAAATCCAACAAACTTTACAAAATAACTGGCATGACATCGTTCCAGAACGTGCCTATGTTGCGCTAGTCGAAGGTCGCGTAAAAAAAGACGGCACAATTACTTCGTGGTTAAAAGAAAATCGAGCGTTTATCGTCTATTCAAGTCATAAACCGAATGACGGACAAAAAGCGGTTACCCATTACAATGTATTGAAGACGAGCCGCCAAAACTCCTTATTAGAAGTTCATTTGGAAACAGGTAGAAAAAACCAAATCCGTGTTCATATGCAAGACATAGGACACCCAATTGTCGGGGATAAAAAATATGGTGCACAAACTCGAACGATCGGTAGACTCGGTTTACATGCACACAAGATTTCATTGACTCACCCGACAACTAATGAATTCTTAACATTTGAATCAAAAGTTCCCGCATCTTTTTTAAAAGGTTTCTAAATATCCATCAATGACAAAGCCGCTCTTTACATTTAGTAAAGGACGGCTTTTATTTACGTATCGATATCAATTTTTTTATCGCTTAATTGCGAATGACTACATCGAGGATTTTCTTTGACAACCGTTGCGGCTTGCGTGACCACTCGTAATATATTAATCGCCCCATCCCTATCTGCTTCATGCATCACCCTGACGTAAGGCTGAAGATCGGGATTAACGATATACCGCGGCGGTAAATGATTAAGTGCATGAGCCATAATGTCATTTAAACATCTATCACAAGAGCAAATTAGTTTTAATTCTTTTTTATTACTTAATAAAACATCTCGTACAATCATTTCCATTACATTTTTAATGGTCATTCTCATCCCTCAGTCTACATATTTAAGTCACGCTTCAATCTTACATGTGAAGTGACGAGGGATGCAAATTTATTCATAAATACTTTTCAAACCAGCCCGTAATTTCATTTAACCTGGCAATGCGCAAATTCGGCAAGCCTGTACGGGATAAATTATGATCCGCATCTGGGAAACGAACAAGTTCAGTTTCCTTCCCCATACTTTTCAGCGTAATATATAATTGTTCCGCCTGTTCCATCGGACAACGTAAATCATTCTCGCTATGTAGAATTAACAATGGCGTTTCAATATTTTTCGCATATTTTAACGGCGAGAAATTCCATAGCGTTTCCACATCATTCATATCCGCACCATGTTGCCATTCATTAAAGTAATACCCGATGTCGGATACACCAAAGAAACTAATCCAGTTAGAAATCGAACGTTGTGTCACCGCAGCTTTAAAACGATTCGTATGACCCACAATCCAGTTCGTCATAAAACCGCCGTAACTACCGCCAGTCACACCAAGTCGCTCTGTATCAATCCAATCGTTGTGTTCAATTGCGTAATCAAGCCCGGCGATAATATCTTCATAATCGCCGCCGCCATAATCGCCACGTACGGCATTGACATGTTCTTGACTATATCCATGACTTCCCCGTGGATTCACATAAAGAACGCCATATCCTTGCGCTGCCAGTAGTTGTAACTCATGGAAAAACGTATTGGCGTACATCGCTGCGGGTCCGCCGTGAATTTCAACAATAAGCGGATATTTTTCACCTTCTTCGTAGCCAACGGGTTTCATTAACCAACCGTGCACATCCCAACCTTTTGCCCCTTGATAAACAATCGCTTCTGGCTCAACAAGTTCCACTTGCTCAATATATTCTTTATTAAACGCTGTCAGTACTTGTCTCTCTCCTGTCGCAATCGTTTGCTTATAAAGTTCTCCAGGATTAATAGCGTTACTAACTGCAACAACTGCAAACTCTCCGTCCCTCGAAACTTCGTAATCATAAATATGTTCATTTTCCGGCGACGCTGGATAAATTGCACCTTCAAGCGATGCATAATAAAGACGAACATCGCCCATCGTTGACAATCTAAAATATAGGTCATTCGTTTCTGTCCAAACGACAGACGGCGCACTTGTGCCTTGTTGCAGGTCGGCGACAACACTATCTCCAACTGGCGCATCAAGGTTTTCCGTTAAACATGTTCGGCTTTTATTTTCCCTGTCGTACACATAAAGTTCAGATTGCGTCGCATTTTGGAACGTCCGATCCGCACCGACAAAAGCGATATATTGGTCATCATTAGAAAAGGCAACCCCGCCGTAATAACCTTCCTCATCAATCAGGGCGGTCTCTTCTTTCGAATGAACATCGGCTAGATAAAGCGGTTGGCGAAATTCATAATCTTGGTTTTCCGCACGATTCACACCGAATACAATGTTGTCACCACTATGCGAAACAGCCATTAAACTATATTGATGATTCCCTTCCGTGATCTGCGTAACGTCTCCACTCTCAATGTCCACAATGCCAATATGACGATACGAATCTTGTGGAATTAAGCCGACGCCATCCATTTGGTATTTCATCTTCGTCACGCGATACGGTTCAGGCTTTTTCTTCTCATTTTTTTCCTCTTTATCTGTAAAGCTTTGTCCTTCTTTCACAGAAGCATTCACCCATATTTTCTTGCCGCACGGTGACCAGACAAAACTAGAAACACCTTGTCCAAAATCAGTTACTTTTTTTGCTTCCCCGCCTCTTCTTGGAAGTATATAGACTTGATTTTTTTCATCGCGATTCGATAAGAAAGCGATTTGTTTTCCGTCGCTAGACCATGCTGGTGAGGAAACGCGCTCATTGCCATAAGTCCATTGCGACACTTCATTCGTTTCTAAATCGACGTGAAATAAATTTGCCACATATTTATTCTCTTCTTCATTCATCTGCGTTTTCACAAATACTGCTTCCTGCCCGTCCGGTGATATTTTCGGACTCGCGACAGATGCAAGTTCAAATAAATCTTCTACTTTTAGCTTTCTCTTTTCCATGGAAATTCCCCCTAAACTGAGTGCTCTTTACTTATTTCGACATTCGTAACATTTTCCCTTTATTTTTATTAAAAAGAAAAGAAACTAAAAAGGACCTCGTACGATATCACGAAAGGTCCTTGTCCTACCCTTATATTGTCACAAATTCGCTTAATGCACGACGTAATATTTTTCCTGTCGTATTTTTCGGAAGTTCATCCAAAAACTCGATTTGCTTTGGGACTTTATATTTCACAAGTCGTTCTGCACAATAAGCGGTTAATTGCTCGATATCTGCTTTTGCTCCTTCTTTCAAAACGACAAATGCATGAACGGCTTCCCCAAAATCCACGTCTGGCACGCCGATGACTGCCGCTTCCACAACATCTTCATGCGTAAATAGGACCTCTTCTACTTCCCGAGGATAAACATTATACCCGCCGACAATGACTAAATCTTTTTTTCGGTCTACGATATAAAAGTAACCGTTTTCATCACGACGCGCTAAATCCCCTGTATAAAGCCATCCATCACGAAGTGCGACTTCCGTTTCTTCAGGCATTTTATAATACCCTTTCATCACATTCGGACCACGTACAATCAGTTCCCCAACTTCACCGTCCGGCACTTCCTCCCCCAGCTCGTTCACGACCTTATTTTCGACATTCACAATATTTGTGCCGATTGATCCTGGAATGCGTTCACTTTCTATCGGATTAAAACAAGTTACTGGAGAAGCTTCCGATAAACCATACCCTTCCGAAACTCTTACATCAAACTTCTCTTCAAAATTATGCAATAATGCGACTGGCAATGATGCACCACCTGAAATGGCTAATCGGACTGATTCAAAATCTTCTTTTTTCCCTTCAGGATATTGGTATAAGAAATTGTACATCGTCGGCACCCCTGCAAAAACCGTCGCCTTTTTCTCTTTAATCATGTTAAATACCTCTGCCGGGCTAAATCGTGGAACGAGTAAAATTTCAGCTCCTCTTAATAGCGGTGCATTGACAACAACTGTGAGTGCAAACACATGGAACACCGGTAACGTCGCAACCATGCGATCCCCTTCTTTAAACCCAAGATATTCAGCAACATCTTTCGCATTCGAATATAGATTTTTATGCGTCAACATCGCCCCTTTTGGACTGCCAGTCGTCCCAGATGTATACAAAATGATTGCTGTATCATCCTCTTCCACAGGTACTGGATCAAATTCAGAATTCCCTCTTGCAATCAGCTGACTATATAGAGACACTCTACTTTTCAACTGTTCAGGTAAACTTGCAACTTTTTCTGGAGTCGATTGTTCAGTTTCACAAATGATATAATGTTGGACAGTGGTGAATACATTTGCAGCTTGTTCAATCAGCGGCAAGAGAGCATCTATTGCCACAACGACTTTAGCATCACTATTGTGGATAATGTACGAAATTTCATCTGGTGTATATATTGGATTAATTGGAATTGCTGTCGCACCTAGTCGCATCGTCGCGTACAGTGAATGGAGAAAATGAGGCGTATTGCCAAGTAAAAAAGCAACATGGTCTCCTTTTTGAACGCCTAATTCTGCTAAAGCTGATGCTAATTTTGACACCAAACCATTAAATTCCCCATACGTCGTATCTTGTCCCATAAAGTGATAAGCAATTTTGTCAGGTTGTGCTAATGCAGTTTCACGTACAGTTGAAACTAAATTCATTTTTACATCCCCTTCTCCCTTTAAAATGAATAACCATTCATTCCCCTTCACGTAACATTATATATAAAATCTTCTGAACAAACAACCTATTTCGATATAATAAGATAACTACTTAGTAGAACTTGATCTGTATTCCTACTCCAAATACTAAGCATTAATAAAAGCATCGAGCAACTATCCCGATGCTTTTATATGCACTAAATAACGCCAACGAATTAAATAGAAATACATCCATTGCATAAAAGTGAAACCAATCAAAACGATGGCCAATTCTTTCACAATAGATATCTCCGCAAGCGCATCCCAAATCACTTGTAAAGACAAAAATGCAAATGAACTATGAAGAAAAGCAACCCCCCACGGAAAGAAAAATTGAGGAATCAGTTGGCGATTAACTATCTTTTTCAACTCATAATCTGTAAGCCCTAAACGGCGCAGCACATCAAACTTCTTTCTTTCTTGCGCCAAACTCGTATATAACTGAAAGTAAATAAAACTCCCCGTCGCAAGAAAAAAGACACCTGCCAATAACAATCCGATAAATAGCAACAACGAAAACGTCATACGAATAATCGAATAGCTAAGCCCTGGATTGTCAAATGCATAAGGAAGCGTTCCTTTTGATTCTAATAAAAAAGATTCAGTGACTGTATCACTGATGGATAAGCCGATATCTTTTGTCTTTTGCCACTCCGGAATATGAAATGCATAATAATTAAACGAAGTGTCCTTTCCTCTCAAAGTACTAAACACTACCCGTTGATAGTCCCTATTATTTAAGACAATTACATTTGACCCAATCGAATACGAAGGAAATAATTGATAAGGATAAGCTCCGTCAATCTTAACCTTTACATGACTATCTCCCAACTCGGTCTTAACCACTCTTTCATTCAAATTCTTATAAGATGAATTTGACTGCGGCAAGAATAGCGCTTCGCCTTCGTCTAAATGAATCGACAAATGGTCTAAATGATTGGCTAACTGATTCACTTGATCCAAGCTTAAAATATTTACGGTACTATCTGAAAAAGAAGATACTTGCTGGATAACTTTGAATTTCGTTAATGAATAGGCAATCTCTTCCTCATTTAATTCATGAGTAAGTTGGGCGATATGTTTGGCTTCCTCGATATTTTCAGGGTGACTCACATACACAAGCCCAAGTGGATTCATCGCACGGTACTGTGAAGCAAATGACGTTAATGACGCGAGTGTTCCAACAGACATAAATGCGATGGTCGATACAATTGTGACAATAAAAAACATCCGTGCATTTTCACGCAACCGAATAATTCCGGAAGAAATAGAGAGTAGCCTAGAATGTTGCCAATATATTCTTCGACTCGACCTCAACCTTTGAAGGAATAACGGCGCCGAATCCGTAAAGAAAAAGTACGTCCCCAGCGTTGCGATGGGCGGTAATAAGATAAAGAGTTTTAGAACGATTGCATTAGACGTTAACGTTGCCAATACATATGAAAGGCCAAGAAGTAAGATACCTAAATACCCGCGAACTTTTGAATAGGTATATTGGTTATCATCCTTCCTTTCTCCACGTATTAAATCAGCAATTTTACCCGATTTAATAAACACCGGAGCAATGAATGAAATTAAAATAAACAAACTAAAAAAAGCACCAATAGTCAATGCAAAAGGTTTCCACGATACATATAGCGGCAAGGATGGCAACATAACAATTTCACGTACGATCATAAAAAAGAATTTTGAAAACGTAAATCCTAATCCAGTACCAACCCCAATCGCGGCTGTGCCAATTAACATCGTTTCCAAAAAAATCAAACGGCTTATTTGCCTTTTCTCCATCCCAAGATGAAGTAGAATGCCAAACTCCCTGGAGCGTGCTTGAAGAAATGCACGCATAGAATAAAATAAAAAAAAGACAGTAAAAATATATAAAATAATTTCAGCGATGCCCATTCCTACAATCGCAAATTCCTGAACAAATTTGTCTTCAATCGTCGGGTGAAATAAAAGCATCGAATATAGAAAAAAGACCATAACTGAAAAAACACTTGCCATAAAAAAAGCAGCATAAATACGACGGTTTCGAACGACATTACGATAAGCGAATTGTCGAAAGGTCATGATGGCCCCCTAAAAGCGATAGAACGTTTAGAATCCGTTGATAAAACGTTTGTCTACGTTCATCTTTGTAAATTTCATTGAAAAACTCACCGTCTTTTATAAATAAAACCCGATCACAATAACTCGCGGCTATCGGATCATGCGTCACCATAATAATCGTTGTTCGTTCATCTTGATTCACTTGACTTAATAATTCCAATACATCTTTCGCTGATTTCGAATCAAGATTTCCAGTTGGTTCGTCTGCCAATATAATTTTCGGCTTATGAATGAGTGCCCGGCCGATTGCAGTTCGCTGCGCCTGTCCACCCGATAGCTCATCTGGTCGATTGTTTACAATCTCGGTTAAACGAAGTTTCTGAACCAATTCAGCAACACGACGTTCCATTTCTTCTACGGGTAAGCCGTCTAATGTCAGTGGTAAAACGATATTTTCTTCAACTGTTAACATATTCAGTAAGTTAATATCTTGAAAAACAAACCCTAAATGACGACGGCGAAACAAAGCCAATTCATTTTCAGACAAACTGTCCGGCTCGACTCCATCAATGATAAGCCCACCATACGTCGGCAAGTCGATGGTTGCAATCATATTTAATAAGGTTGTTTTTCCACTACCAGATGGGCCCATAACCGCAATAAACTCACCTTCCATCGCATTAAAACTAAGTCGATTTAATGCACGCTTCATCACTTTACTTTCATAAATCTTCGTGACTTCCGTCAACTTTACGAGTGGCTCCAACGTCCGTACCCCCTTCCCCATTTTTAAACAATAAAGTCACTTCTGTACCAACACCCATCTCAGATTCAATCATTAAAGGATGGCCTAGTTTCTCACATACTTCAGAAGCGATATATAAGCCCATTCCTGTTGATTCTCCTGTTAATCGTCCATTCTCGCCAGTAAAAAAAGCGTTCGTAATCCGATTTAAATCAGAGGTTGGAATTCCAATCCCTTCATCACGGACCGACATGCGTACACCTTCCTCAGTAAACTTTCCAGTCAAGTAAATCCGTTTTCCTTTTTCAAAAGTATATTTGACTGCATTTGTAATAAATTGGCCAATAACGATTTTCAACCATTTCCGATCACTTGCGATAATTAGCGTTTCGTCTATTTCAAGTACTGGAAAAATGCGATTCGTGATAAGTAGTCTTTTATGTGCAGTGATCGTTTCTTGCACGAGTTGCTGTAAATTGATTTTTTCAATTGTCATATCACGCTCGAAAGTTTCTAAACTTGCGTTAACGAGCACCGTATCAAGTCCAGCTTGTAACCGTTCAAGTTCTTCACCAACACTTTGCCGATCGATTTCTTCTTCCTGAACCAATAAATTAATCACAGAAATGGGCGTTTTCATTTGATGAACCCAATGATTCATAAATTCAATTTGACGACTTTGAGAGGAGTATAATGTTTGTGCCTCGTCTTGATAGATTTTATATAAACTTCTCGTATAATTTGCGACTAGTTGATGTTCCGGACCTTGTGCATGTTGTATCAATGCGTCCTCCATTCTAGACGGTTGCCGCACAATTGCTGCGTAAAAAGAACGGCGCATAATATATTTTCCACCTAGAAAGGCAAATGTAAATAAGACAGTCATCACCAATGCATAGATGAATATGTCATACCCGCGAAATCCATCTAACCAAAATAATAATAATAAAAACAGAATAAGAAAGCCTTGAAACAGTAAAAATGATAAATGATCTTTTAAAAATAACTGGATTGCTTTCATTGCTCTTCCGCATCCGGTACGAAGCGATAACCAGCACCCCGCACTGTTTCAATTGTCGATTTTATATGATAATCCGCAAGTTTCTTTCTGACGCGTGTCATATTCACATTTAACGTATTCTCATCGACAAATGATTGGTCGTCCCATAATTGCTCCAATAAAATATCACGTGAAACCACTTTTGGAGAGGCTTCAAGCAGCAGTTCTAAAATAATGCATTCCTTTTTTTGAAGTGGCACCACTTCGTCAAAGACGTACAACTCCATTCTTTCAATATATAAATGAAGCGCCCCTACCTGTACTGTTCGTTCAGACTGCACAGCGGCATACTCCCCAAATGATCTACGTAAATGACTTCGTATCTTTGCGAGCACAATTTCATAATGAAAAGGTTTCGTGATAAAATCATCTCCGCCATTTTCCAACGCAAATACTTGATCCATATCCCCGGAACGTGCCGATATGAAAATAATTGGACAAGTCGTATGTAAACGCAATTGACGACACCAGTAATAACCGTCATATGCAGGTAAATTGATATCAAGCAGAATGAGGTGGGGACGAAATGCAAGACACTCTTCCACCACTCGGTCAAAGTCTTCAATAATCGCCACCTCGTATTGATATTTACGAAGAGTATCAGCTAGCAACTCCGCAATTTTGCGATCATCTTCTACTATGAAAATTCGATGCTTCTCCATGAATAACTCCTCCTTACGCAATACTTTTAGTATACCACGAACCCCCCTTAGCTAGAAAAGAGAACCTGGTTTCCATATTTCTTCATTCTTTCCAGTTATGAACCTGACTCTAGCTGTTTTGAATGAGTTTTATGGCGGAGCCTTGTCAACACAAAAAGCCTAACGCGCACGTTAGGCTTTTTCACGTTTTTACATATTAATAAATCAGCTGGACAAACTCTTCCATTGTGATGCCGCCGAGATAGGTAGGCACGTCAATTTCAGAAAGCGCTTCTTCAATCGATTCCCTATTATAGGTAACTCCGCGTAACTTCTCTTGAACTTTTTCGATTTCGCCGATGCCAAAGAAATCACCGAAAATAGAAATATCTTCTATAACACCCTTATTCACTTGAAGCCTAACGTCAATGCTTCCAACAGGAAAACGATGTGAATGCTGCATATTAAATTTAGGAGATTTTCCGTAATTCCAGTCCCAATTTGCATAACGTTCTCTCGATAATTCATGAATATTTTCCCAATCTTCATCCGTTAACTCTTTGTACTTAATATTTTCTTCTCCGCCGAAAATCGATTTCAATATTTCAAGACGGAACTCTTCAATTGTCATTGGTTCCTGTAAGAACTCAGAAATATTCGCAACGCGACTACGAATCGATTTGATCCCTTTAGATTCAATTTTATCTTTACGTACTTTTAACGCTGATACAACTGTATCAATTTCTGTATCAAACATTAATGTTCCGTGACTAAACATCCGTCCCTGTGTTGCAAACTGTGCATTTCCGGATATTTTTCGCCCTTCAACGAGCAAGTCATTACGTCCAATCAGCTCTGCTTTCACACCGATCTTACTCAGCGCTTCAACTACTGGTTCTGTAAATTTCTCAAAGTTTCGGAACGACTCTCCGTCGTCTTTTGTAATAAAACTATAATTTAAATTCCCCAAATCATGGTATACCGCTCCGCCGCCTGATAACCGACGGACAACTTTAATGCCATTCTTCTCAACAAAATCTGTATCGATCTCTTCAATCGTGTTTTGATTTTTCCCGACGATGATAGACGGCTCGTTTATGTAAAACAGAAGGAATGAATCTTCCTCGATATCCATCGTACGAAGAACATACTCTTCGATTGCAAGGTTAATTTGTGGGTCTGTAATCCCTTTATTATCAATAAAATACAATTTAATATCGCCCCTTCAAAATAGACTCTATCCTATTTTATCTAAAAACTTCAAAAATGTGTTGACATTTGACTCGTTGTTATAATACACTATAAATATACCAAGCAGTACTAGTACACAAGGGTAAAGGAGATGAGAATAAATGTTAGTAAACGTCCTTGATTTTTTCAAAAATCTACCTGCTAAATTATGCGGAACATGTGGCGAAGAAATGGTTGAACAACACGACTGCTATACAAACAAATGCGATAAATGTAACAGTCTTTAATTAAACTTCGGTTTTCCGAATAATAAATTGCTAGGGGATGAATTCAGCATGCTTGAAAACATTATTGAGTTTTTTAAAAATCTACCTGCAAAAATATGTGTAACTTGTGGTGAGGAAATTGTTGAACAACATGATTGCTATGGAAATAAATGTGACTCCTGTAACATTCTATAAAATAAATTAGCAGCTACGGAATTAGATAAATGTCCGGTAGCTGCTCTTTTTTTAACTTCATACGATATTTCTTACATTAAAAAAACCACCAAAAAATTGGTGGCTTAAAATTTATTCAAATAAATCGTCTAGCACTTCTCTAACAGCTGCTTTTCCTTGATCTACACAATCTGGGAGTCCTACCCCTTCGTAAGAAGCCCCTGCTATTTTCACGCGTGGAAATTGATCCGCCAATTCAGCTTTAGCCTTGGCGATTCGATCTTTATGGCCAACACGGTATTGAGGTCTATCCTCTTTCCAACGTGTAACAATGGTAAAGTCGGGTTTACCTTTAATTTCAATTAATTTACTAAGGTCTTCTAGTACGATTCTTTCAATATCTGCATCTGGTAAATCAACAATTGCCTCTTCCCCAATGCGCCCGACAAAAGCTCGGAGTAACACTTTTCCTTTTGGTGTCGATGTTGGCCATTTACGGTGCGTCCAAGTACAAGCGGTTAGTGAATAATCACTACTTCGAGCAACTAGAAACCCAGTTCCTTCCTTGTCTTGAACAATTGCCTCTTCCGGAAAGGCCAAGGCGACTGTCGCAACAGACGTTGTTGGGATTTCCCCTAGTTCTTGAAGGATGCCGTGCTGGGCAAATAGATTACTTGCCACTTTATGACCTGTAGTTAAAATAACAGCGTCTGCTTCAACTTCTTGACCGTTATTTAAGGTGAGTAATTGTTTATCTCCCGTACGTTCAATCTCTTCTACACGCACACCTTTCAACACTGAATCCGGATCCAAATGCCGCTCAATCGCTTCAACAATTGTTTCAAGTCCATTTCGAAACGTATGGAATGCTCCTTCTTTTTTCGCTTCAGCACCGTGCCGAGTTGGCGCCTTCTTTGGTGATGTTTTTTTCATCCCTAGTATTAAACTGCGATGATTTTTCTCTACCGTTGCAAATTGCGGGAAAGTAGATTGCAAGCTCATCTGGTCAATATCACCTGCATACACGCCAGACAACAACGGCTCGATGAGATTGTCAACAACTTCTCTCCCTAATCGTCTGCGGAAAAATGCACCGAGCGATTGGTCGCCTGACACTGATTTTCGTGGCAAGACGAGATCACCGGCAGCTCTTAATTTACCAGCTAATGAAAATAGATTCGTTGTTAAAAACGGTCCAATTTCTGTCGGGATTCCCATAATAGATCCCCCAGGAATTGGTTGTAATTTACCATTAATAAAGATATAAGCCTGTCCCGTCGCATTTTTAACGAGTTCATCTGCAACGCCGACGTCTTCCGCCAATATCCCCATACTTTTTTTACGAATGAGAAAGGAATCAGGACCGCGTTCAATAATAAAACCGTCACGTTTCACTGTTTGAATTTTACCACCTAGACGATTCGACGCTTCAACGAGGAGAACATCTAGAGGCAGTCCTTTTTCTTGTGCTTCTTTTTGCATATAAAACGCTGCAGAAAGTCCTGTAATTCCTCCGCCGACGATGACGACTTTTTTACGTTGTTCGTTCATTGTCATCAACACTTTCTTTTATCATCATTTCGATTCGTTCATTTTTCCAAACACCGCATCTACCATCGAGTCAATAAATAACGGGTCAGTATTCGGCATTGCTGGTCGGTAATACGAAGCCCCGATTTCATCACAGACAACTTTACACTCATAATCATTATCATAGAGTACTTCAAGATGGTCCGAAACAAATCCAACTGGGATATAAACGAATGTTGTATAGCCTTTCTCATTATGCAGATCTCTCGTCATATCTTGAACATCTGGCCCTAACCACGGTTCAGGCGTTTGGCCTTCACTTTGCCAGCCGACTTCGTAATTTGTAATTTCTGCCGCCTTCGCAATTAAATCCGCCGTTTCTTGTAGCTGCTTTGGATATGGATCGCCGTTCGCAATAATTTTTTCTGGCAAAGAGTGAGCAGAAACGATTAGGCATGCATTTGCACGCTCTTCAGCGCTCATACTGCTATACGTTTCTCGGACTTGCTTTTCCCAGTACTCAATGAATTTCGGCTCTTTGTACCAGCTTTCAACCGACGTTATTTCAATATCGTATTTCTCTGCTTCTTCCTTTGCACGTCCGTTATATGATTGAACGGAGAACGTAGAAAAATGAGGGGCCAATACAATTGAAGCTGCTTCAGTAATACCATCTTCATGCATTTGTTGGACTGCTTCCTCAATAAATGGCGTAATATGTTTTAAACCGATATAAACTTTAAATTCGATATCGTCTTGCACTTCATTTAAACGATCGCATAATGCATTCGCTTGATTTTCCGTAATTTTTGCAAGTGGTGAAATCCCACCAATGGCCGCATAGCGATTTTGTAAATCTTCCAACTGCTCTGGAGCAGGCGGACGGCCGCGCCTAATATGTGTGTAGTATGGCTCAATATCTTCTTCTTTGTAAGGCGTCCCATACGCCATTACTAATAGACCCATTTTCTTTTTTGTCATGTTGTCACCTCTATATATTGATAGTACCCTCTATTACATACAATTAATTTCAAAAAAATCATATAGCCGGTTTAACACCGGCTATATGAAGTTTACTCATCTACGTTTATTTGCGTAGTTCTGCACTATATGTGTGTATTAGTTCAGTTAACTTCTTCAATGTAGCAGGTTTTACATCTGGGAATACACCGTGACCAAGGTTAAAGATATGGCTACCGTGTTTCACGCCTTGTTCGATGATTGCTTTGGCACGTTCTTCAATCACGTTCCAATCAGCAATCAATAACGTTGGATCTAAGTTCCCTTGTAACGTTTTTGTTAATCCACGCTCACCCGCTTCTTTAATCGGTAAACGCCAGTCTAATCCGACAACATCTACCGGTAAATCATGCCACTCGTTTGCAAGATGACTTGCCCCTACACCAAATGTAATGAGTGGTACGTTTAGTTTACGGAGTTCCGTAAAAATTCTCTCCATAACTGGTTTAACAAAGATGCGATAATCTGAAACGCTGAGTGCGCCTACCCACGAATCAAAGACTTGAATTGCTTTTGCACCTGCATGAACCTGTGCTGTGACGTATGTAATTGTCATATCCGCTAACTTGTCCATCAAGACAAACCATGCTTCAGGTTCGGAAACCATAAATGACTTTGTTAAGTTGTATGTACGTGAAGGTCCTCCTTCAATCATATAACTCGCCAATGTGAATGGTGCACCAGCGAAACCGATAAGTGGTACATTCAATTGTTCTTGCGTTAACATTTTAATCGTTTCCAAAACATACGGTACATCGTCTTCTGGTGAAATTTCACCTAGATTATGTACGTCTTGCACTGAACGAACTGGATTGCTAATGACCGGGCCAACACCAGCCTTGATTTTCACATCTATGCCAATCGCTGGAAGCGGCGTCACAATGTCTTTATATAAAATCGCTGCATCTACGTTATATTGATCAACAGGAAGTTTTGTAACGTATGCGCAAATTTCTGGTTTTCGTACGATATCTTCCAATGAACCGTGTTCTTCTTTTACTTTTAAATACTCAGGCTGTGAACGTCCAGCTTGTCTCATATACCATACTGGCGTGTGGTCAATTTTCTCCCCACGTGCAGCTCGTAAAAGTGTATCGTTAAACTTAGTCATAAAACGTTATTCCCACTTTCTCTTTATATTTTCATTCCGATGCTTCTACTTTAATATAGTAAAACCTTCGCTTCTTTTTGTATAGATGAATCGAGTAGTTGTCATACAATTGTCTTTATTTCAGCCACATAATCGACATGATTTGTTTTTATCTTTTGATTAAGGGAAAATAGACGTAAGTAAAACATTAAAGGCATATGCTTATTGACAACAGAAGGAGGTTTTGGGAATGAATATCTTTACGACTACGGGAACGATGAATTTTATGGAATCGCTAAGACAAAAATATATCAATGAAAAAATGGTTGTGATGCATAGTGATGAGCACTCACTTTTATTGCATGAAACAACAGGACCTTCCGTTTTTCAAACACCCTTACGGTACGAGGTAATTGGCTCTATCAGCAGCTTAGAAGATGAAGGTTTCTTTGCTTTTAATCATATTTCAGTATCAGATGAAGGACGCCCAATATTTGAACACCTTTTACGCGGTCGAATAAAATCCATTCAGGGAGAACCTGGTTTCATCGCGCTTCGATTATTACGACCACAAACTTCAAATACGTACATCGTCTTAACCCAATGGTCTGATAAACGCTTTTTCAAATTCTGGAAGGAATCTACCAATTATCTCCATCTTATTGCCACGCATGAAAAAGGAATAGGTTTAAAAAAGAGTCCTCTGATGTTTTCGAGTGCCCCTTATGTTAAAACTTATACAACATTAGAAGATGAAGAGGAAGAGTAATGTCAATGTGACGCCTTCACGGGTCACATTTTTCTATTGCTTGATTAAAACTTCGTTGTTACAATTAACTTTTAAAACTATTTCGTTTTCAGAGAGGGGTACACGATTGAAAAACCAATTATTCGAAAAGCTGACGAATGCATATGAGGACATGGTTGTCATCCGACGACACCTTCACATGCATCCCGAACTTTCTTTTAAAGAAGAAAAAACAGCACAGTACATTGTTGATTTTTACACAGACCTTGGCATCGAGGTTCAAGCAAACGTCGGTGGAAATGGGGTTGTTGCTCGAGTTAAAGGGGGGAAGCCAGGTAAAACAGTGGCTCTCCGCGCAGATTTCGATGCACTTCCTATTCAAGATGAAAAAGATGTACCTTATCAATCAACAGTTCCTGGCGTCATGCATGCTTGTGGACATGACGGACATACAGCAACGCTTCTTCAGCTTGCAAAAGCAATTCACGAATTGCATGAAAACCTTGCGGGTGAATATGTCTTCATCCATCAACATGCGGAGGAATTAGCCCCAGGCGGCGCTATCTCAATGATTGAAGATGGTTGTTTAGACGGCGTTGACGTTATTTTCGGTACGCATCTTTGGTCTCAAACTGATGCCGGAACAGTAGAATATTTGGCCGGCCCTATTATGGCAGCGTCAGATATGTTTGAAATTAAAGTTCAAGGAGCAGGTGGACACGGAGCAAATCCACATCAAACAAAAGATGCCATTGTGATCGGTGCCCAACTCGTTACAAATCTACAGCAAATTGTTTCTCGTCGCGTTGACCCAATCGAATCTGCCGTTTTATCTGTCGGCTCATTCGTAGCAGAAAATGCCTTTAATGTGATCGCAGATACTGCTAAATTACGAGGAACTGTTCGTACATTCACACCTGAAATTCGCGACTTAATGGAAACTGAAATTAAGCGCGTTGTAGAAGGAACTGCTCTTACAAATAATTGTACGATCGACATCGTTTATAGACGCGGTTATCCGGCAGTTGTGAATCACAAAGACGAAACTGCATATGTAAAAAAGATCGCGGAAGATGTGGTAGGTTCAGAACTTGTCGTTGAGACACCTCCACATATGGGCGGAGAAGACTTTGCCTATTACCTTGAAAAAGTGCCGGGCACATTTTTCTTTACAGGCGCAAAACCAGATGTTCCTTACCCGCACCATCACCCAAAATTTGACTTTGATGAGAATGCGATGCTAACAGCCGCAAAAATCCTCGGCGCAGCAGCACTCGAATATCAGGAATAACTAAAAGCGGAAGATGCCGGTTAGATGCGACAGGCATAAGGCGATAAAGGAAGGCATCCTAGGGGCGCCGCGTCCTGCGGCAACGGATGCATGACCTACATCCTGTAGGCCCGTGATCTTTGCCACATAGTTAGCTCGACTTATGACCCGAGCATCTGGCATCTGGAGCTGGATAGAATTAAAAGCGGAAGGCGTCGACTAGATGCGACAAGCATAAGATGAATCAGCGAAGTGGCGCTTTTTGCCACGTAGCTGATTCAGCTTATGACTCGAGCATCTGACGCCTGGAGCTGGATAGAATTAAAAGCGGAAGATGCCGGTAGATGAGAGAACTACATCTCAATTGTTAGACACCATCTAACAATTGGAGGTGTAGTTTTTTTGCATTTCACTGCTCCTGCACTTCACCTACTAAATCACCAATGATAAAATAGTTCAAATTAATCAAAAGCATTGTTGCATTATTACTTTTATCCTATATAATAAAGATGTACCTATCGACGAATAAGGAGTGAGTTTTTTGCAAATTATTAAACCTGATGTCCCTTATATTATTTCCACAAACACACTTGTCTTAAAAACGATTCGAAAAGAAAGTAGACTTATGACCCTTATAATGGAAAACGACAGTCAATTTACACATCCAAGAAAATCCTTACATCTTATTAGAGCATCTTGTCATCATTACGGGACATCCTTTAAAGTAGCAACATATAACGCTAAAAAAATACTCAATAATCGTCACAAGGTCCCCATTGTCGTCGCCTTTGACCATGGATTCCCCTTAATTATGATGCCAACATTATCAACTGATTCTGAACAAAACGTTTGGATTGCTTTTCATGCAATCGTTAACATCAAACCAGAAGGGGCTGTGCGCACGACAATCGAATTAACAAATAAACATTTTATAATAGTCGATTCATCTGAAACTACTATCCGAAGACAAATGACTTTAGCATACATATTACAACGTGCTTATCAACAGAACTTCAGTCAATTCAGAGGTACGTGGATTCCTAATCTGCCGTACGCTTAAATTTTTTTGTAGCACAAAAATAGCTAGTCAATAATTCTTCTGTCTTATTGCGCAAGCGAACATTCAAATAACGACGCTGTTCTTCGTAACCGCCATATAAAAAAACATACTCAGTAAATGTATCATCAGTTTTACCACGACTCACTTTTATATGATGGCGTTGTAAGTAAATCATTGTTTCTTGAAGTTCAGCTTGCGCAGTTTTTATCACTTCATCGAGTAATTGAATGTACGGTCTCTTTAATTTAAACTTTCCATCCTCAACAATTTTGCGATCCTTTTCCAAAATGATTAGCACCATTGGTAAGTAAATCATCCGTTCAACATGCGGCAATGCCTCTGGTGGAATTAATGCCATCGCTTTCCTCTCCCTCCGACACGAACACAAGTTCTTATCAATAGTATATGTTTAGCAAACAAAAATAGCAACTGTAAAAAATGGAAGGGAGTTATTATACGTCTCCCCCATAATCATCTCGTTACGCTCAGATTACTCAAACGAAGCAACAAATACTCTATAACAAAAAAAGCAGAAGAGTTCACTCTTCTACTTTTTTTGTATATGTTTATTAAATTCAATTAAGATAACGCTTATACCTACTTGATAGAGAATTGGCTTACCCGACAGTGATTGCTTATTGTTTCATCGCGTCGTCTCCAATATAATGCACAGAAGAGACTTTCCATTCGTTATTTTCCTTCGTGAATACAGTTACTTGACGTCCACTTTCATTCGTTTCCAGCCCAGAAGATAGTTGTTTTAACGAGGATTTCAATACCGAGAATACTTGTGCTTCCTCTTCTGCATATTTAACAATCGTTACATCTGAAACTTCACGTACAAGGTTGTACTCATTAAATATTGACTGCGTATGTGCGCGCTCTTCTTCTAGATCAAAACTCTTCGTGTTTTCTGATAGCGTTTCCATATAAGCATCCAAATCTTTTTCATTAAAAGTTGAAATATATGTGTCGAAAGCTAGTAGAATTTGTTCTTTCTCTTCTTTTGGAATATTTTTAGCTTCTTCAATCGAGTCTCCTGTTAAGCTAAATCCCACTGACTCTTCAGACACGTCTTGCTGTTTTTGTTCATTTTCTTCATTCGTCCCATCATTGCTGCAAGCACCTATCAGAAGCATCGTCATTATAAACACTACTAATTGTATTTTCTTCATAAGAATTGCTCCTCCTATTAAACATCCAAAAGGGCCACTCAAAGCGAATGGCCCTCTTAATTATGACAAAATGATTACTTTACTTCAACCCAACCGTTTTTAATAGCCGTTACAACTGCTTGCGTCCGGTCGTTGACGCCCATTTTTTGTAAAATACTTGATACGTGGTTTTTCACAGTTTTCTCTGAAATAAATAAAGTTTCACCTATCGTCCGGTTACTTTGTCCGTCCGTTAACAATTGAAGTACTTCACTTTCACGCTTTGTCAGTAAATGATACGGACGACGAATATCGTTTTGTTGGAACGCACCTTTATGTTCACGTTCGCTTAATCTACGGAACTCTTCAACAAGATTATGTGTCACTTTTGGATGTAGATAAGAACCGCCTGCTGAAACGACTTTAATTGCCTCAACAATTTCACCTGCATCCATTTCTTTCAGCATATATCCTAACGCACCCGTTTTAAGCGCATGCGTTACGTAAGAACCGTCGTCATGAATGGAGAGAATAATTACTTTCGCATCAGGATATTCATTTAAAAGCGCTTCCGTAGCTTCTACACCGTTCATTCGTGGCATATTAATATCCATCAGCATGACATCTGGTTGATATTGTTCATAAAGTCCAACTACTTCAATGCCGTCGTCTCCTTCTGCGACAACTTCAAATGAATCTTCAAAATCTAAGATTCGTTTAACGCCTTCACGGAATAATTGATGGTCGTCTATGATGATGATTTTTGTTTTTGGCATATTATTTCCTCCCAATCGAGATTAATTCTTATTCCCCTCATTTTTTAACGGGATTTGAAAAAGAATTAGTGTCCCTTTACCTATAGTAGAATTTATTTTCATTACGCCTTTTAGTAAATCTACACGCTCACGCATGCCGATTAACCCGAAAGACTTTTCTTTCACTTTATTTATATCGAACCCTTTTCCATTATCTTTAATGATGATATTAAGTGTATCTCGAAGCCACTCTACCTTCACCCAAATACTACTCGGTTTACCATGTTTTAAAGCATTTGATACCGATTCTTGAACAAGTCTAAAGACAGCGGCTTCAATATTAGTATGAAAACGTCGTTCGTTTCCAATACTTTGAATATGAATATCGACATCCTTCTCAAATTCTTCAATTTTGGAAAGGTATTTCTTTAAAGCGGGGCCAACCCCTAGGTCGTCAAGAGCCATTGGACGAAGGTCAAAAATAACTCGTCTCACTTCAATTAGTGCCGCGCGTACACTCATTCTTAAGGTTTTTAATTCAGATAAGGCTGATGTTTTTCCTTCTTCATTAAATAACTTTTCAACCAACCCTGCTCGCAACAGCACATTCGCTAGCATTTGAGCGGGTCCGTCATGGATATCACGCGACAACCTTTTACGTTCCTCTTCTTGCGCTTCGATAATACGAATCGAAAACTCTTGCTTTTGCTTCGCATCCTCAAGCGCTGTACCAACGTTCTTCAAATCGGATGTCAAATAATTGATAACTGTAGCAACTTGAGTCACAAGTTGTTCTGCTCGTTCAATCGTTTCCATTAATCCTTCGAGACGACGTTCTAGTTCATCTCGTCTTTTACGTAATTGTTTCTCTTCCATTTCATTCATCGATAACTTAAGATGCAAATTATTCGCAGCTTCATAAGCCTCTCTCACTTCTACTTCTGAATACAACTGGAAATTCTTCGACACTTCAGCAAGCCTACGACGTGATTGACGACTTTTCGTTTCCAACAAATCATTATTTTTGATTAATAAACAAATATCCTGTTTCACTTTTTCAAGTTCTGCTTTCATTTGTTCATAGTTTTGCCTGCTCTGTTCACTAATTGCATAAATATCATTTTTGGATTGATTCATCGTACGGACCATACTATTAAAAATGGTTTCAAGTGTCTTTATATCAATCGGTTCATTATTCAACGTATTCACTCCATTTTACATAGAAATCCTTATGATTAAAAAGATTACAGGCGTTATGAGTTCCACAGGCACCTTATATATTATATCATTAGTATAGCAAATGAATATTAAGTTTGTATTACAAGTAGTGGAGGCGTTACAAATGCGTTCAGATTATCGTACTGTTAATCATTACGGAGAAAGCGAATATATCATACAAAAATCAAGATTTATTACTTATGTAAAGCGTACAGAAACCGAGGCAGAAGCAATTGATTTTATCAACGAAATTAAAAAGATGCATCATACTGCAACCCATAATTGTTCAGCTTATCTAATCGGAGAACATGATGAAATACAGAAGGCAAATGATGACGGAGAGCCTTCCGGTACTGCAGGTGTTCCTATGCTTGAGGTCTTGAAAAAACAAAATCTTAAGGATACAACCGTCGTTGTCACTCGTTATTTTGGTGGCATTAAGTTAGGTGGCGGCGGACTCATTCGTGCATATGGCAGAGCAACGACAGAAGGGATTGCGGCTACGGGGATCGTTGAACGTAGGCTTCATCACCTTATGAAAGTAACAATTGACTACACTTGGCTCGGAAAAGTTGAAAATGAAGTGAGGCAATCCCCTTACCCACTTAAAGAAATTACCTATACAGAAGATGTAGAAGTATACTTATATGTGCCTGTATCAGAAGTAGCTACGTTTACTGAATGGGTGACTGAATTAACAAACGGACAGAGCGATATCACATCCGTTGGTCAAGAGTTCCTTGAATTTAACCTTTAATACATTTACTTATAGAACGAAAAGTAGTATACTAAGTCGAGTTATCTATCGTTGTAAAATTTTCAGCATAATATGTCGAACATACTGATTTTTGCTTGGATTTGAAAGAAAATGATTCCCTCTTAGTAAGCATACCTTATAAATTTACTAAAAGAATTCATTTTCAGATGCAATCTCATTAGATTTGTTCGCAGCCATTAACTCTTACAATAGCTTTTTACTCCTATTGTGACCAATATAGATGGTCCATATACTAAATTCGGAGGAATTAGAATGAGAAGACAAGAATATAAACAGATATCCCGAAAACGATCTGGTAAACGACTTACTATTAAAATATCACTACTTGTCGCCCTTATAGCATTTACTTTTGTTGTTGGCTACGGAGTCTTTTTACAGAAAAAAGCAACTGACGCTGCAAAACGGGCCTATGAAGCACTAGGTGACAGAGCTAAATCTGAGCTACGCGATGAAGCGGTTGAACCCCTTAAAGACAATGTTTCTATCCTTTTCATAGGCGTTGATGATAGTGACAAGCGAAAAGATAGTGGCAATGCTAGATCAGATGCACTCCTCGTCGCCACTTTAAATAATAAAGAAAAGACTGTAAAACTACTCAGCATTCCACGTGATTCATACGTTTATGTCCCAAGTCGAGGACGTCAAGACAAAATCACCCATGCACATGCATTTGGCGGAACGAAAGGAACAATTGACGCAGTGGAAGGGTTCCTTGATATTCCAATTGACTATTATGTAAAGATGAATTTCAATGCCTTTATCGAAGTTGTCGATGCACTTGGAGGCATAAAAGCTGAAGTCCCATATGATCGCGTCGAATTAGACGAAAATGATCGCCGTACCATCGAGCTTAAAAAAGGACTTCAACACTTAGACGGTAAACATGCACTTGCACTTGCTCGAACACGAAAACTAGATAGCGACGTTGAGCGAGGCAAACGTCAACAAATGATTTTACAAGCGATTATGAATAAAGCCTTCTCAGTTCAATCGATTACGAAATATGGTGACGTTATTGATGCAATCGGCGACAATATGAAAACTAATATGACTTATAATGAAATGAAATCCTTTTTGGAATACGCCAAAGGCGGTATGCCTGAAGTAACGGCTATCAACTTAGATGGTACAGATGATATGACAACAGGCATTTATTATTGGATGCTCGATGAAGAAGAATTAGAGAATGTTAAATTCGAACTTCAAACTCACCTCGAATTATCTCCGTACTCAAGAACGTTGACAGACAAAGGTGTCGAAATTAATGACCAAAATGAATCTGCGGATGAATCTGTTTACACGGATGAATAAAACCCAAAATAAAACTGCATCTTGACCTGTTGATTTAACTAACAGTCGAGATGCAGTTTTTTTAAAAACAAATTTGCAAAAAAAAAAAGATTACGTACCTATATTTAATTCGATACGTAATCTCTCATTATATATTTATATTATCGTCCAATCATTCGAACAAGGTTTAATAACGGTCTGTAGTTTGCACCTGCGAGTCCAATCGCTTCAACGAACAATTCAAGCGCAAGTACGATCACAACCAGTAATATAATCGAACCCCATACCGTTGCTTGTGAAAATAGAATAGCCGCTAGACCAAACAATGCAGCAATCCCATAAATAATTAATACAGACTGTCTATGAGAAAAACCACTTTTTAATAAACAATGATGTAAGTGTGATTTATCAGGCGCTGAAATTTTTTGCTTCATTCGAATTCGACGTACGATTGCAAAAAATGTATCAGAAATTGGCACACCTAACATAAGAACTGGAATGATAAGCGAAATAATCGCAACATTTTTAAATCCTAATAAAGCTAGGACCGAGATCATATAACCAAGAAACAAAGCTCCCGTATCTCCCATAAAAATCTTTGCGGGATAGAAATTATAAAATAGAAATCCAAATGAACTTGCAGCAAGTATTGCAGCTGTAGCAATAACAAACGGGTTCCCCATAATAATCGCCATAATCGCTAAAGATATCAGAGCAATGGTTGAAACCCCCGCTGCAAGACCGTCGAGGCCATCTATTAAATTAATCACATTGGTAATGCTAATGATCCATAGTATCGTTATAGGTATACTTAAAAATCCAAACTCTAATTGCCCACCGAATGGCAAGTTAATAAATTCAATTTGCAAACCACCCCAGGTTACAACAACAACCGCTGCTGCAAGCTGCCCAACAACTTTTGCTTTTGCAGTAATTTCTAGCATATCATCTAGAAACCCTGTCAAAATAATAATAACAGCTCCAACTAGTATTCCTAGTGAATGGCTATCTTCAGGTAGCAATATAAGATAACCTACTAAAAAAGCTCCGAATATCGCAAGTCCGCCAATGCGTGGCATAATTGTTGTATGAACTTTTCTGTAGTTTGGCTTATCAAGCGCCCCGATCCGAAAAGCAAATCTTCGCACGATCGGAGTAAATATGATTGATGCTATAAATGTAACAACGATCGCAAAGAATAACATGCTCTTCCTCCCTAACAATTCATTATGAGTAAATCAATAGTATTATAGCATAAATCCAGAAATTAATCATCTTATCAAGTAAAATAACAACAGATTACCAGCGTAAGCCTTATATGTTTCTATCCAACTAGTTTGTTTGAGCTGTCTTTACTAAGGTAAATAGAAAGTTCCCTCCATGAGAAGGTATTGAACAGTGACGTTTAAATTACGAAAGTTTTATCGGGAATCAACAATAATAAAAAGGGTGTTCAAGTCACATTTGACTTGAACACCCTATTTCTAATCCATTCATTACTTTCAAATAGCAAGATCTGTAATAATTGTTACATTATCATGTTCTAATAACTTAGTAATCGGCCATTCAGAATCAACTTTTCCTTCTGATAACTTAGTAAGCGCAGCTCGTTTCTTTTCTCCGAAAGCTAATAATACAATTTTTTTCGCACGTAAGATAGATTTAATTCCCATCGTCATCGCGGTATTAGGCACTTTCTCACCAGGCTTAAAGAAACGGCTATTCACTTCCAATGTAGATTGTGTAAGCTTTGCTACGTGAGTAACAGAATCGAATGGCGTGCCCGGCTCGTTGAATGCAATATGTCCATTCTCCCCAACGCCGAGGATCTGAATGTCTAGAGGATTGGCTAGAAGTAAGTCTTCAAATCGCTGACACTCTTCTTCTAAGTTTTCTGCTAATCCGTTTAATGTATTCACTTTTTTAAATTTCTTTTTACTGAATAAATGTTCATTCATAAAATACGCATAGCCATTTGGATTATCATCAGAAATACCTACATACTCATCCAGGTTAAACGTTGTGACGCCTGAGAAGTCAAGGTCTGATTCTACCCATTTCTTATACACTGGAATCATCGTTCCACCTGTTGCTAGACCTAGGACATGCAGTTCGTTTTTTTCAAGTGCTTCTTTTATGATGTTAAATAGATTTTCGGATCCTTCGTCAGGATTATTTACTTTAATAAACTTTAAACCATTCATGGTATCAACCGACCTTCATTAGATTTGTTCCGTGATTCAATTGTAATTTTTCTCTATGCTATGGTCAACTATTACACAGTCTTACTCATCCCCTGCCACCGCCTTCTTCTTTTCATTTCAGTCGATTTATATCATTATAGGAATTGACCAAATCATACTACTTTAAACATTGTATGCTTGAGGAGTATGTCCAAAACCATTCACAATAACCGTTCATTTTTCTCATTACATTCAATAAAAAAACTACGATGCATTTTATTAAATGTTGCACTGACTTAAGAAAATGAGACAAATAAAAGCACCTTTCGTTGAAAAACGGGTATACCATACCTAAATACAACGTGGAGGTGCTTTTTGTATGGGAACAAGAGTGAGTTATCCTTATGAGGTGAAAATGAAGGCGATTGAAATGCGTTTAGCAGGAGTACCAGTAAAACAAGTATTAGAAGAGCTGAACATCAAAAATCATTCACAGTTAAAAGTTTGGATGAAATGGTATCGAGAGGGCGAAATTCACCGACTTTATCAACCAGTTGGCAAGCAATATAGTTTTGGAAAGGGACCAGAATATGGGTCAAACGAACAACGTTTAGCAGCCGAAAATCGTTATTTGAAGCAACAAATCGAAGTTTTAAAAAAGTACAAAGAGTTGGAGAGGAAGTGGTTGGACAAGCATTTGTAGAACTGGTTGAAGAACTTAAAGATAAGATGCCAATTAAGGAAATTTGTATACACATGGGAGTCGCTCGATCAACTTATTATCGTTGGAAAAAAGAGAGTAGAAAAGAAAATAGTAAGGCAAAGCGTGATGAAGAGATTGGAAAGCTATGCACGGAACATAAATTCAGATATGGATACAGAAAAATCGCTGCATTAATGCCTGGAATCAGCGAGAGAACCGTCCAGAAAGTGATGCAAAAATATGGTTGGTCATGTCGTGTTAAGGTGAAAAAACGTAAGGTTACAGGTCAGCCTGCTTATGTAGCGGATAATATACTACATCGGGATTTTCACGCCACAGCACCTTTACAGAAATTAGTGACTGACATTACTTACTTGCCTTTTGGACAATCGATGTTATATCTTTCAAGTATTATGGATTTATACAATGGAGAAATTATTGCTTATACGATTGATGGTAAACAGAATTTATCATGTGTTTTAGACACACTTAATCAACTTGATTCACTACCAGAAGATATTATATTACATAGTGATCAAGGAGCTGTTTATACTTCTTATGAGTATCAAAAACAGATAAAAGAAAAAGGAATTACCATGAGCATGTCCCGCAAAGGCACGCCTGTTGATAATTCCCCAATCGAAGCGTTTCATTCCACCCTAAAGTCTGAAACGTTCTATCTCGACGACATACATAGCACAACCAATGCCTGTGTTATTCAAATCGTCGAAGATTACATTAACTATTATAACAATATCCGAATTCAAACGAAACTAAACAACCAATCGCCGGTAGATTACCGACAATTGGTTGCCTAAAAAGGTGTTTTCTTTGTGTCTCATAAACGGTCCCCAGTGCCGTTTAGTAGATTTCAGTGTTCAAACGTTTTGCTCTTGCCAACGCTTATCCCTTACAAATCGACGTAACACATATAATGGAACTAACCGGTTTTAACTTAGGGGAGTCATCTATTTTTATCTAGGCGCCATACGAATTCCACCGTCATAACGAATGACTTCACCGTTAATGTACTCATTTTCGATCATGAATGAAACAAGTGAAGCGTATTCAGATGGCTTTCCAAGTCTTTTTGGAAACTCAACCATTGTCTCTAATTTATCTACCACTTTTTCCGGCAAAGATTCTGCCATCGGTGTACGGAATAAACCGGGAGCAATCGTGTTAACGCGAATGCCATGTTCAGATAAATCACGTGCAATTGGCAACGTCATGCCGGCAACTCCTGCTTTACTTGCTCCGTAAGCAGCTTGTCCCATTTGACCGTCGAACGCCGCAACTGATGCAGTGTTAATAATAATGCCGCGCTCACCACTTTCCGTTAATGGTTCGTTTTTGGACATCTGTTCAGCTGCTAATCGAAGCACATTAAATGTGCCAACCAAGTTAATATCAATCACTCTTTTAAAGTTTTCTAATGGGATTGGGCCCGAGCGTCCTAACGTTTTTTGTGGTGTTCCTACACCTGCACAGTTTACACAAATATGGACCGCGCCAAATCGGTCAATCGTTTTTTCGATTCCTGCTTTTGTAGATGCTTCGTCTGTCACATCAACTGAAAAGAAAGACACATTTTCACCAAGTTCTTCACATATTTGCAACCCGGCTTCTTCATTCAAATCGAATATCGCTACTTTCGCACCTTGTTGCATTAAACTTTTAACTGTTCCTAATCCTAGCCCAGATGCCCCACCTGTTACGATCGCTACTTTATCTTTAATTTCCATTTTATTCACTCCTATTTTCAATCGTAATTCAACCAAAAAAATTCCTTTTGACTAATTAAAAATTCCTTGCACTTTCCATTCTTCAATTTGCTCTTTTGCAATTCCTTGTTCCATTAAAATTTCCTCAATATGCGCGCCTAATTTTCCGCCTGTATGTTTATAGATAGGTTCTGTACTTGAAAACTTTATCGGAAAAGCGATTTGCTGCGCATACTCCCCATTTTCCTTGGGTACGTCCACAATCATTTCTCGTGCTTGTAATTGCGGATGACGACTGGCTTCGGAAAAAGTTAGGATAGGTTCAACACATCCTTCAAAATCTTCATCGAATATTGTCAACCATTCATCAAATGTTTTCGATAGAAAGATATGCTGTAAAGTTTCTTTAAATTGCTTTTGATCTTCTACCGTTTCACTCATTGCGATATTCAGTAGCTCGGGTTGTCCAATTGCTTCGCATAACACTTTTCTAAAGGCGGGCTCCAAACTTCCTACTGAAAAATAGCGCCCATCTTTCGTTTCGTAGTAATCATAAAAACCGCCGCCATTTAATAGAAGTTCTTCCGCTTTGGGCTCGATTCCATTTGTTAAATAACCCGGTCCATACAACGCATTTAATGAAAATGCAGCGTCTGTCATACTTACATCGATATATTCGCCTTCGCCCGTTTGTTGTCTTTTTAATGCCGCTGCCAAAATTCCGATGACTGCATGCATCGAACCCCCTGCAATATCAGCCACTTGAAAGCCAAGTGTAGGAGGCCGTTCCCCTTTTCTACGAGAATAATCTAGTAAACCCGATAGTGATAAAAAATTATTATCATGACCCGGACGATTTTGATAAGGACCTGTTTGGCCATATCCAGTAATCGAACAATAAATTAATTTTGGATTCACCTTTTTCAATGTTTCATAATCCAAGCCTAATCTTTCCATAACACCAGGACGAAATTGTTCAACGACAATATCATACTCAGTTATGAGTGATTTTATTATTTCTACTGATGCTGCTTTCTTTAAATTTAACGTTAGGGAACGTTTTGAACGGTTTAAGTGTCTATGCGCAGCCGATTCTCCGTCGTCCATCGGCGGCAGTTCCCTGACTAGATCAGTTCGTGTCGCCGACTCTACACGAATCACATCAGCCCCCATATCCGCAAACATCATCGTTGCATATGGTCCAGGCAGTAACGTTGTAAAATCTAGTATTTTTAAACCTTGTAAAATCCCCATTTTCTTCTCCCCCTAATCCCCGACTATCTTATGTTTATAGTGCAATTTCTATGCAAAATTCAATTATTCAGAAAACTATTAATAAACCTCGCATACTCTCGACTATTTCAACGATAAAAAGGAACTTTCTTATAAATTCTTCTCCTTTACTTATGAATGATAGTATTAACAAATGTGCTTTCCTGAATTAAATAATTTGAATAGATAGTAAATTTGACAGTTATCTAATACTAACATAAAAATCGAAGAGGGGTATGGAGGTGCTGATAAAAGATATAACTAAATTGTATCGAGAGGCCTTTGAATCTAAAGAAAAAAGTTAAACTTAAATACTCTAGAAGAAGCACGAGGCGCCAAAGCCGGAGCCAGTAGAATTTTTGGGGTTAGTAGGATATGGCTACATGCTATATTGAAAGGACATGAAATTATAATCTAAAAATAAAAGCCGCTATTAGTCTCCAACTAATAACGGCTTTTATTATGATTTTATTGTGTGTATATCATGATTCCACAACACCTAGTTGTTTATCTTCAACTTTCTCTGTTCCCGAGACGACAACAGCTGCCGATGCGTCTCCGACGACATTTACCGTAGTTCGCATCATATCAAGCACACGATCGATTCCGGCAATTAACGCAATACCCTCAAGTGGCATGTTAATTGACGAAAGTACCATCGCAAGCATAATCATCCCAGCTCCCGGAACACCTGCTGTACCGATTGACGCGAGCACTGTTGTTAATACAACTGTTACTAGTTGCATTAACGTTAAATCTAGTCCGTAAAATTGAGCGATAAAAACAACTGCAACTCCTTGGTATATCGCAGTTCCATCCATATTGATCGTTGCACCCAGTGGCAAGACAAAACTTGAGATTTTATTTGGTACACCAAGGTTTTCGTTTACATTTTTAATCGTTACTGGTAACGTACCTGCACTACTTGCTGTACTAAATGCTACGAGTGCTGCCGGTGAAATTCCTTTAAAGAAATGGAGTGGACCCATGCCGCCCCAAACTTTGACAGCCGCCGAATAAACGAGCAACGCATGTAAAAGACAAGCAAGATAGACCCCTAACACTACTTTTAATAATGGTAATAAAACTGAAATCCCGTATTGTCCAATAATTGGTGCAAGCAAACCTAATATACCAATCGGCGCGAATTTCATGATAATTCCGGTAATTCTATACATGATTTCCGCAAACCCTTCAAAAAACCGGTAAACTGGTTGTGCTTTTTCTCCAACAAATGTGATGGCTAATCCAATAAATAACGCAAAGAAAATTACTTGTAAAATGTTCCCTTCTGCCATTGCTGTAAATGGATTCTCTGGAACAATGTTTAAAAATGTCGTAATTGCGCTTTGTGGCTCCGCTGTAGCTGCTTCTGGAACTTCCAAGTTTGCAGTTGGAATGTCTACACCTTTTCCTGGAGATATCATAAGCGCTACTGCAATACCGATTATTATCGCTATAGCTGTCGTGCCTAAATAATATGCAATCGTTTTCAATCCAATCCGCCCTAATTGTTTCGGATCAGATGAACTAGCGACTCCTACAACAAGTGTTGATAGAATTAACGGTACGATAATAAATTTAATTAAACGTAAAAATAAATCTCCTAATGGCTTTATAAAATCTATTGAACTACCGAATATGCTGCCAAGAATAATTGCCAAAACGAAAGCAATTAATATTTGCGTAACGAGGTTAAATTTCAATTTCATTTTACAGCCCCCTTTTCTGATAATCTTTTCTTAATACCTTATCATATACTTACAAATTGATAAACATGTTTTTTTAAGTTTACCATTTACTTTACAGATGAATATTGCATATTCAAAAACGCATTCCAAAATTTTTTTCGAAATGCGTTCAATTTCTCTATTATTGATACCATCTTCCCACTATCGGATAATTATAATCTTCATCATTCAATGCTTTTACAATCCCAATAATTGGAACGACAAGCCACATGATTCCGAATCCAATTAAAAACGGAATTCCGATAAGTAGAAACGAAAAGATGATTGAAAGGGTAATGAGTACGCCAATTACTAATTGAAATAATACAGCTTGAATCGATACTTTTTTTACCGTTTCATCTTCACTGATCAAGAAGATGATAATCGGTACTAAATAAGGAGCGAAAAAAGCGCTGGCATGAACTAAAACTTTCATCCCTTTGTTCTCCATATAAAAACCTCCAATTGCTTTAAGTAGTTTATTATACGGTTGAAAATACAAAAGGATTCATTTTATTATACTCTTCACCGCCAATACTCAAATGCTTGATTAATCGTTTCCGCGGATACTTTACCTTTAAGAAATGGTGGTGGACAGTTTCTATTGTAAATTCCGATTTTCTTATTGATTTTTTTGATGCGCTTGCTCAACTCTCTTGGCTCCATTTCCTTTTGATTCGTTGAAATTTCGATTAGTTCATCTCTAATTTCGTGTTGTAATTTTAACCAGTACGGTTTATAGCCTGCGTCTTTTGCAATGCGTTGAAAATGTTGGAATGTATCACCAGATAGATACTCTTTTGATAACGGTTTTCCAGCACCTTCTAAATGATTGATACGCCCTTGATTCGCATCGTTACTTAAAATATCTCCGATCAAATCATTATATGATGGGTTATTTCTATTTTCGTTGGTCATCACTATCACATCCATCTATGGCTTGGGTAACTCTTTTTGTTCTGAATGATGCTCCAATTTCATTCGTTCAAGTTCAAGCTTCATTTTTTCCGTTTCAATGATAAAATTTTTTTGTTTAATTTTTTCTAATTCAATTTGTTCTTGCACAATGTCCTGTTGGATGCGTGCTATTCTTCTTCTATGGTCCGTCAGTATTGCTGTTATTGGTATCGCCATAACCATTCCTACAATAATGATCCCTTCCAATATTTCCACCGCTTCCCTTCGATTGTTTGCTTTCCATTATACGCGACGACGCTTATCTATTACCCCGTTTTCCAATAAGCGTACAATTTCATCGTTAGGGTACAATGAAATTAAAGATATGATGAAATGAGGATTTTAAATGACTCCATTTTTGACTCAAATGATACAACAAAACGCAATTCCTTTTAATCATGAGCTACCTCTTCAGCAAATCATTGATGCCATTGGAGATGCTCAATTTGTCCTGTTAGGTGAATCTACTCACGGAACAGCTGAATATTATACAGCTCGTGCGCAACTTTCTAAAAAGCTTATTGAGGAAAAGGGCTTTACAATCATCGCGGTTGAAGGCGATTGGCCCGCCGCCTTTGAAGTAAATCGCTATATTAAAGAGTACCCTTCCGCAGCTAACTCAGCAAAACAACTCTTAAAGGAATTTAATAGATGGCCAACATGGATGTGGGCCAATGAAGAAGTGAGTACATTTGTCGATTGGTTAAAAACGCATAATGCTAATAAAGAGGCTACCTCACAAGTTGGTTTTTACGGATTCGATTTATACAGCTTACCTGAATCGATTGAAGAAATACGCGATCACTTACACGATATAGTGAAAAACGAGGCAGAATTAATTAAAGCTCGGCAAGCTATCGCCTGTTTCGATCCCTATGAACCATTGCCAGACCACTATGCATTATCGACATTTCATTTCAATCAAAGTTGCGAAGCTGAAATTAATTCGTTGTCATCTATCATTCAAAAGTATACTGATTTTCATCCGACTGAAGATGAACAGCGTCTGAATATCAACATGAACGCATTAATTATTAAAAACGCAGAACATTACTACCGCACTTCATTACAAAACGATTCACAGTCTTGGAATATTCGAGATGAACATATGGCAGAAACTGTTGAAGCACTAACAAATTATTTTGGTACAGACTCCAAGGTGATTGTTTGGGCTCACAATACGCATATTGGGGATGCGAGAGCGACTGCGATGAAAAATGATGGGATGCTGAACGTCGGGCAAATTTTTAGAGAGAAATACGGCAAAGAAAATGTCTACGCCATTGGATTTGGCACATACGAAGGAACTGTAATTGCTGGAGAAGCTTGGGGTAAACCTTTTCATACGATGAAAATACCACCAGCTAAACAACATTCCTGGGAACACCATTTACACAGTGCCGGAGCGCATAATCAACTACTATTATTTAATGAAAAGAACCAACACTACTTTAATAACATGATAGAGCATCGGGCGATCGGCGTCGTGTACCAACCCGATTATGAAATGTATGGAAATTACGTCCCCTCTCAAATAAGCGAGCGTTACGATGGATTTATCTATTTCGATAAAACAACTGCACTTCATCCAATCCACGTGTAACCTCTTAGAATGATAATAATAGGATAAGCTTAAACGCTTATCCTATTAATTTTAACCTTCTATTTTAGATTATTTATTAGTAAACGTTTTCGGCATTACAACTGCGATTACTTCTCCCGTTGCACATAACGTATCACCTGCGAAAACCTCCACAGAAACCTTCCACTTCTTTGGATGAATTTCTTCCACTTGTCCAACTGCTTTTAATGTAGTTTCTTGTGGTGTCGGTTTTAAAAAGTTTACGTTCAATGAACCCGTAACAAAACGCGGTGGTTCTTCCCCACTGCCTGGTTCAAAACCATTTTTTCTATGAAGCGCAAGTGCTGCTGAACCAGTTCCGTGACAATCTACAAACGAAGCGATTGCCCCCCCATAAACAAACCCCGGAATCGCAGCATGCTTAGATGACGGATTGAAATATGTAACCGTTTTCTCCCCGTCCCAGCCAGTTCTAAAATGGTACCCCTCCTCGTTCAATCGACCACACCCATAACACCATGCAAAATCATCTGCATAATCATCTTGAATTGCATGAACAACTTTAGTAATAACTTGATTTGTCATTACAACTCCCCCTTTCCTAATCATTATAACATTCACATAATTAAATTCATTATTTTTTCCGAAGTTTCATATATCTAGTTGCAGACATAAGTAAAATGAATGCTAGTTGCGTATACTATAGAAACGATCCGTAGGGGGAATCACAATGAAATTTAGAGCTATTTTATTACTTGCACTCATGATTGGCGGAGCTTACATGATGGTCCAGTCATTTCAAGACTATGAAAAAAAAGAGTTCACAGATATTCTTCATTCAATGGATGCTCCGTTTAACTCCCTGATTTTTACAAAACCCTCTGTCAATGGTCAAGGCACAGATTCTTGGGTAGTGGATGAACAAGAGGAAATTGATACACTTTTAAAGTTTTTACAAAATTATCACGTGCGAAAATTAAAGCCTGAAGAAATAAACGTGTATGATGACGTCAACCACTTTAGCATTAGTTTACTAGATGATAACGGAAGTGAACTGAGCATTATGTTAAGTGAAGATTTAATCATTCAAGATTCTATATTGTATTACGAAGTCGTTGACGGTCCACTGGATATTGATTGGCTATTGGCGTTTTTCATTAGCAATCAATAATAATGTGCTATGGGAAAGCTATATGCTTTCCCAGTCAGCTCGGGAAGGATAATTTTCCATCTAATAATTAACAGGGAATCTTTTGAGGCTAATCAGCTTTTTTTGTATTCACTTCCCTCGTTTTCAGCATATTCTGTTGGGCCATTGATAAAAATAACGGATTCATATTTCCTGGCAAACGATCAATACTAAAAAATTTAGCATCTTCTACCTCAACACCATCCGGCTTGAGTGTGCCGCCAATAATGTCTTTTGTCTTATATACAATTGTCACAGAGTAGTATTCATCTTTATTTTCTAGTCTCACATAAGTTTGTTGACCAGAAATGACCGCCACTAATTCAAGAAGCCCTATCTCTATTCCTGTTTCTTCCAAAACCTCCCTTTGCCCTGCTTCTTCTGCCGATTCTCCAAGTTCTATAAATCCCCCTGGAATTCCCCATTTCCCATCAAATTTCTTCACCAATAATATTTCACCTTCACCATTAAATACTGCTACCCCCGAACCACAAAGTATAAGCGGTCGATGCCCTACGATACTTCTTAATTCTTCAACATAACCCATATCTCATCTCCCTCAAGTGTTAAAGTTGGATGAAGTCAATTTATCAAGTGATTCATCGTTATGCATAACTAGACTTAAAAATGAATTCTAATTGGATGATTATATGCTTCAGCCCCTCATTCATTGACTCCTTGATACACATAAGGGATAGAACTCATCATCAATTTCTCAATTCCCCCTTTATAATAAGATGCTAAAAGGCTTGCTTCTGTAAGCTCTTTCCACGCTACTTTTGCAATCCCATTAGTATCTTGAATCTTTAATTCTCCGCCCACTATCTTTGCTTGAAAAGTGAAAAACAAAACATGATTTCCTTCATGTTCCCTAAACGCTTCATTCACGGCGACTAAATTTTCTATCGTAATGTTTAAACCAGTTTCCTCTTCTACTTCCCGAATAACTGCCTGCTCTAATGTTTCTCCTTTTTCTACGCCGCCTCCAGGAAGTGACCAATTGTGATGACGTTTATTTTGAACCATTAATACTTTTCCCTCTTGAATCATTAACGCATACACAACATCAACTCTTTTCACAATCAAAATCCTCTCTTTTAGTTTATACTTATAAGACGAATAACTGAAGGAGTGCTATTTGTGGATAATAAATCAGTAGAAGAACTTATTATAAAAAAATATCAGGATGGAGAAAAAACGATGATTCGTCTATTTGTAGAATGGTGCCGCAATCATCAACTTGATCCTCATATGGTCTATCATCTTGCTTATCCGGAACAAGAAAAAAATAGTATACTGATTGAGATTTTAGAAGAAATCGATCAACAGGATCCATTAAAAATTCCGGACCATACATTACTTGAAGTGCTGCAATACTTCGGGAATGATGAACTTGCTTTTGTGGTTGTAGATTTAATTGAAAAAAAGTCAAGACGATCGTAAGCATGATTTGACAAAAACACCGAAATATCTGAAGGTTCCCAAGAGAGGGATTCGCTTTTACTTTCCCTTTATTCTACTATATACTATTAAATAGTTCGATATCCGTAATATAAAGGGAGAGATGAGAATTGGTGAAATCATTACCACTACGTTCTGAAGTTAAAGTAGAAGAAACTTGGAATTTACAAGATTTATTCAAAACTGAAGAAGAGTATAATGAGGCTGTTGCTGAATTAACAAAAGAAGTCGATGCCTATGCTCTTAAATTTAAAGGAAATATTGTTGACGCTGCCTCGGCGATTGAAGCATTAAAGGGATATGAGCGAATCGTCGCGAATATGGTTCCAGTTGGCGCATATACAAGTCTATCTGCAAGCACTGACCAAACGAATGACGAAGCGCAAATGCGTTCAAGTAAATTCGGTTCGACTGCAGCGAAAATAAACAGTCAGCTCTCCTTTGTGAACAGTGAACTGTCTGAGTTGCCTGCAGAAACGTTAGAAGCGGCCATGAACCAATCTGAGGACTATGAAAACTTCCTAGAGAAATTAATTCGCAAAAAACCGTATCAGCTACACCCTGAAGTAGAAAAAACATTAGCTGCATTTTCTGCAACTTTTAATGCACCATATGGCTTGTACAATACAACGAAAATGGTAGACATGTCGTTCGATGATTTTGAAGTTGAGGGCAAACAATATCCACTTAGCTATGTTTCTTTCGAAGGTGATTGGGAATCAGAACCCGATACTGCTAAACGCCGCGCAGCATTTGAAGCATTTTCTGCAAAGTTAAGAGAGTACCAACATACAACTGCAAAAACATATGATATGCAAGTCCAAACTGAGAAAACGACTGCGGATTTACGCGGTTATGAATCAGTATTCGATTATTTACTGTTCAATCAAGAAGTGGACAAGTCTATGTATGACCGTCAAATTGATTTGATCATGGAAGAACTGGCACCGCATATGCGTAAATATGCGAAACTACTTCAAAAAGTACATGGTCTGGATAAAATGACGTTTGCGGATTTGAAAATTCCTTTGGATCCGAATTATGAACCCAAAATTACAATCGAAGAATCGAAAAAGTATATTGATGATGGCCTTGCGGTAATGGGTGAGCATTATACGAATATGGTAGACCGTGCATACGACGAGCGCTGGATTGACTTTGCTCAAAATAAAGGTAAATCGACAGGTGCGTTTTGCTCCAGTCCACACGGTTACCACCCGTATATTTTAATTTCATGGACAGGTAGCATGGAAGATGTTTTTGTTCTTGCGCACGAGCTTGGCCATGCTGGACATTTTTATCATGCAAATGCTGAACAAAATGTATTTAATGCACGTCCGTCGATGTATTTTATTGAAGCACCTTCAACGATGAATGAAATGCTCATGGCAAATCATTTATTGAAAAACTCGGAAGACCCGAAATTTAAACGTTGGGTAATTTCTTCTATCGTTGCACGCACGTATTATCATAACTTCGTCACGCACTTATTGGAAGCTGCCTACCAGCGTAAAGTGTATGAGCGAATTGATGAGGGCGGTAGCGTGAACGCGAATGTCTTAAATTCATTGAAGCGTGAAGTACTCGAAGATTTCTGGGGCGATGATGTAGAAATTAACGACGGTGCTGAATTAACATGGATGCGTCAACCACACTATTATATGGGCCTCTACCCTTACACATACAGTGCGGGCCTAACGATTTCAACACAAGTTTCCAAACGAATTCTCAAAGAAGGCCAACCTGCTGTCAATGAGTGGATTGAAGTATTAAAAGCCGGCGGAACAAAATCGCCAGCTGAACTAAGTAAAATGGCTGGTGTTGATATTACTACAGAAAAACCGTTACGCGATACGATTGCTTACATTGGTGAGTTGATTGATCAATTGGTAGACCTTACAGAAGAAATCGAATCTGTGAAAAACTAAACATTAAAGAAGAGTAGTTGCTTTAAATGAACTGAGCCCCGAATAGTGGACACTTTAAAAAAAGTGACCTATTCGGGGTTTTTTCTGTTTTTAAAACCCGTTATACTAGAAAACAAAGATTGAGAACGGGAGATATTCAAATGAGTAAAATAATTTTCAACGAAATTCAAAGAAAACAACTAGAAGCAAATCCAAATGTCGCCTCTGTATCAGATCGTGCTATTCAATATCATGCAGAGTTTAAAATACGTGCCGTCAAAGAAAATATGAACGGTAAGGGACCGACCCAAATTTTCATAGAAAATGGATTCGATTTAGATGTTATTGGAGTTAAGAAAGCCACATCGTCCTTGTGCCGATGGAGAGATACGTATAAAACCTACGGCGAACAAGGACTTCTGGAGGAACGTCGGGGTAGAGGAAGCACTGGTCGCCCATCGACAAAAGATGTATCTCCTGAGAAGAAATTAGAGAAAGCTGAAGCGCGTATAAAGTATTTGGAAGCTGAGTTGGAATTACTAAAAAAGCTAGAGGAACTCGAAAGGCAGGCGAAGAAACGATATTAGCACCGCACGAAAAATATGCAGTAATCAACGAAGTCATCCGGAAATACCAACTAAAGAACATGACCCATTACCTTTGTAAAGTAACTGGTGTGAGTCGAAGCGGTTATTATGTGTGGCTTAAAAACTTGGAGAAACATGCGATGCGTGAAGAACAAGACTATCAAGACTATTTATTATTAAGATGCATCTATGATGCATTCAAAGGAAAAATTGGTTATCGCGGACTTTACATGGCCTTAGAAGAACTGTTGATAACGCCAATGAACCACAAAAAAATTCTACGCTTAATGAGGAAGTTTAACTTCTTTTCGAAAGTGCGCCGAGCGAATCCATATAAACATATTGCGAAAGCAACACAGGTACACCGTACGGTTCCTAATCACTTAAATCGAGCATTTGATCAAGAAGAACCAGGAACAGTATATTTAACTGATATCACTTATTTACCGTACCGCAACGGTCAAACGGCTTATTTATCTTGTATCAAAGATGTAGCAACCAGGGAAATCGTCGCTTATGAACTGTCGACTAGCTTGAAAATGAGATTGGTGTATCGCACATTAGATAAGTTAGAAGATGCATTAGACGGAAACATCCATCCACAAGCAATGATTCATTCCGATCAAGGTGTCCATTACACACACCCGGGGTATCAAGAACGCGTAAAGAAAATAGGCTTACTTCAATCGATGTCACGACGAGGAAACTGTTTGGATAACGCTCCAATGGAGTCTTTCTTCGGGCATTTTAAAGATGAAGTAGATTATAAGGAAGCATGTAATGTACGCGAACTAATGGAAATGATAGACGAATACATGGAGCATTATAATACAACGCGCAAACAATGGGATTTAAAAAAGATGACTCCGGCACAATACCGAAGTCACCTAATTGCAGCCTAAACTATTAAAGTCCTTTTTATTAAACTGTCCGTAAATAAGGGTTCAGTTCAAAAGGCGACTACTCTTTTATTTATTCACAAATCCTATATGAACTGAATCGGCAATTTTTCTATAACCAATCTCTTGATAGATTTTATTGGATGTAGGATTTAACAAATCCGTATAGAGCATACAAAAATTGTATTCTTTTAATAATTCCTTTGAAACTGCTGCCACAAGAGTTCTCGCATACCCTTTTCTCCTTTCCTCTTTCGGCGTGAATACCATAGAGACCGTAATGCCATTTTTCGTAGGGCGAGATTTTTTCATCATGGAAACAACCTTTCCTTCATCTTCCCACAGAAATACTTCCCTAGCTTTGACAAATTTCTGTACACGTTCTTTAACAATAGTTGCATGAGACATCGGCATTGACGTATCTTGTTCAAATAAATGGTACCAATTTTGAATGAGTTCACAGTCTTTTTCGACTGCCAATCGCCATTTTCCTAGGCTATCTTTTAGTTGTTCATTTACAGCATCCAGTCGGTATAAACCTTGATCCATTAATAATTGTTCTTCCAATCCAGTTTCGTTTTTCCACTTCTCCGCAAATCGTTTTGCCCAAGATTTCATGCTAATAATCGAAGAAAACTTGATATTTTCTTCGATGGCGGTTTTTATTAATAATTCCATGCATGCATCCAAATGACTTTCATCAAGATAAATCATATTGACCGGATGCGGCGGTGTCATTTGAAATAAGGCAATCACTTTACCTTCATGCTCAATCGTAGCCATGAACGGTTTTTCATAAGCACCATTTTTTATTGATTCTAGTACGCCTAAAAATAGGCTGAACACGTCATCCTTATGAGCGATTACCGGTAATACTTTATCAGAAAACTCATTTGCGTCATTGTATAGCGTGAACTTCATCCAATCCCCCCATTTTCACTTGAATGAAATACCTTTTTTAGTTAAAAAATAAAGAAGAGGTATGTTGTTTTCAAAGAAAAACACCATCCCCTATCACACGCTTAAAAGATGCTTCTATAACGAACCGCTCTCACTGCTCTTCACTCTCATGGCTTAACTGCCAGCCGATACCAAACTTGTCCGTTACTTTTCCGTAACATTTACTCCAAAACGTTTCTTGAAGTTCTAACTCGACAGTTCCGCCCTCTTTCAAACCTTCATACGCCGAACGAATCTCGTCAATATCTTTACTGACGACAGCAAGCGTAATATTATTCCCTGCCACAAATGGATTCCCAGAAAAATTATCAGAAAACATAACATTACTTCCGCTAATCGTCAGTCTAGCATGCATGACAAGATCTTTTGCTTCTTCAGGAAGAGGATAATCTGGATTTTGAGGTCCATCTCCAAATGTCATAATTTGCGGTTCGCCCGCATTAAAAACTTCCGCATAAAACTCCACAGCTTCCCGACAATTGCCATTAAAAGTCAAATATACATCTACAGCCATATGTACGCCCCCCCTTTTATCGAATAGTTCGTTAATTATAACATGTACGCAAATGATATCAATCATTCCTACATGTTTGATTGAGTATAGTTTTTGTGGCTGCTATTTTAAGAAGGAATTTAAAGAGTTAGGTATTCTATTTTTAATAATGCCAAATAAACTATGTTGATTTCCGTTCCGAGTGGACGCTTTCGGTGGGGCGTGCGGTGAGCCAATCGCAAAACGAAGATTGCGATTGGCCTTAATTTCTGCGGTTTTTGCAGAAATTAAGGCATCCGGTAGATATTCATGCTCATATCGCTTCGCTTTTACTCGCAAAAGCCGTTCTTCGTTACGGCTTTCGCTAATCCCACCCGAGTCGCCACTCTGCACTCCAATCAACAGAGATTTCTTATATAAAAGTTTCTATAAACGCAATCCATTTTTCCTATCAAAGTTATTATTTCTACTTACTTCAATCAAACCGAATATGTCCATTGTCATTTTTCATTTGTCCTTCATCAAAACCGTACCTTCTCACGGTTCTCAGCTAGTTCTTGATCTTAACACTGTTAAGAACTGGGTGAACGCGTCTGAATAGGTTTATTGAAGCGTTTTAAATAAATCTGTTTCAATCTTTATCAATGTTGGTAATTTCTTATTATTTTTTTAATCAAGTCGGTTCTCTCCTTAGTGTTTGTGCCAAACTTCACTACGAAATAAAGAGTCCTTTATCCATGCCTTAAAACCCAAATTATTATATGTGCACACCAATTAATCGGAGTGGAAATCGGCGAGTGCTCTCAAACGCTTCGCTTTTTGGTCGCAAAAGCCGTTCTTCGTGACGGCTCTTCCAGCGGGAACAGCGCGAGCTAGCCGAACGGCGAAGGGTTCGGTTTGTATAATTTTTGTGGTCTTTACAAAAATTATACAGAAAGTTCTTGCCCCGCAGGAACGCAGTGACGAGGAGATTGAAGCCGTGCACGCGGAAATAATAAATGCGGAAGGAGGCGCTTAGATGCAAAAAGCATAAGACGAATTAACGGAGTGGCGTCTTTTGCCACGCAGTTAATTTGGCTTATGACTCGAGCATCTGACTCCTAAAGCTGGATAAGCGTCCGATTGGAACGGAGATTAATTGTGTTATGGATTTTTATTTATCCCCCACAAATAATTTACTCATATTACATGTATAACATAAAAAAGATATGCACCGCTTAAGGTACATATCCTCTCTATAATATATGTTCACCAAAAACTTGGCTTTTGGACCATTAACCAAAGCAATATGAGCATCAATCCGATATAAACCCATGTCGTAAAAGTAAGTCGTTTTAATATGTATTGTTTATTCGCATGAGGTTCATGAAATTCCCGAAGGACTTTTGAAAATCCTGATGCTAAAAACACGGCTGTAATGCCCATGAGGACAACAGTCATGACAACCCAAGATGTATGCCATGGCCAAGGTCCAAATAGGATAAGGAGCACGCCTGTCGTAACGAGTAAATGACCTGCGTGCATGACGATTCGTATAATGACTCGAATGATAGATAAATAGATTTTTTCATTTGCCTCTACTTCATTTCTTATCCTATTAATAATCGGGATAATGATGAATAACGGGCCAATCGAAAATACTGCGCTCGTTACATGAAGAAAAACAAGTGTTGTATAGTAGTCAAACATAGTTAACGTATCATTTCTGAACAGCGCTAAACTCGTGCACCCATACGCTCATCTTTGGCACCCAAGGCATATTCGGATGTAGCGCAAGAATCGCCTGTTTATACGCTTCTAAAGTCTCATATCCTTCTTGCTTCGCATCTTCCTCTGTCATTTCACCAAGCGTCTGTGCATAAAGTGCATCTACTTTAAATTCTTTACCTTCTAGCACCATGATTTCACCAGGGTAAGCATAGACACCATTACGTCTTGTCGCGGTTTTTTCACCATTTAATACTCTCTGTACATCTTCTTTTACAGTGACAAGTCTTTCGATTGAACAAGTCTTTTCTGGTAAATTTACATCATTTTTTTTCGTCAAGTGAATCCCTCTTTCCTTAAATTGATTCTCCTTCTATTATACCTCCCTTATTCATATATCGCGAGAAAACCAATTTCTCAATAAGGTTTAGAGCATACTTTTCCAGTCACAAAAACGTCTATTTTTTTAATGGAACTGTTTCAATATATATCCTTTCAGCAAAATGACATTTACTTTTTGAAAGTAACCTGTTAACGTGAAATGTTGGAACCTACTATATATTTAGACAAGAGGAGGAATACTAATGGGTGTTCCTGTAAAAAATGAAAAACCGGAGCGTCGCTCAACCTTAAGACTGCTCCTCCTTGTAGCCGGAATTATTTTACTAACGACTAACTTACGTGCTCCGATTACTTCTGTTGGACCGGTTGTCCCTCTTATTCGGGATGGACTAGGCATTTCAAATACAATGGTTGGTGCACTGACAACAATTCCATTATTGGCATTCGGCTTATTATCTCCTTTTGCCCCACGTCTCGCTAGAAGATTTGGAATGGAATTTGTCTTATTTTTTGTGTTAATCGCCATCACATTCGGACTTATTGCCAGACCTTTAGGCGGCATTTCGATCCTTTACATTGGGACCATTTTTATTGGTGCCGGGATTGCAATTGCCAACGTACTTATGCCAGCCTTTATCAAAATGAAATTCGAAAATAATATTGGCGTCATGACAGGAATCTATTCAATCTCTATGAACATCACTGCCGCATTGGCAGCTGGGTTAAGTATTCCAATTGCAACCGCCAGTTCGTTTGGTTGGAAGGCGTCTATTGGCGTTTGGGCAATATTTGCGGTGATTGCACTTTTAGTTTGGATTCCGCAACTCCGTAATCAACAAAAAGCATCTTCCCAAGGGAATGAAAATCATAAAGGAAATTCTCTTTTACGCTCAAAACTAGCTTGGAAAATTACGATTTTCATGGGATTACAATCTTTATTATTCTTCTGTATCGCAGCTTGGTTTCCTGTTATTTTACAAGATAGAGGGATGACTGCAGAGAAAGCAGGCTGGATGCTTTCATCCGTCCAATTGGCACAGTTGCCTTTTACCTTTATTGTTCCAATTATCGCAGGACGAATGAAAAATCAAATCCCGCTCGTTTGGGTTACATTCATTACCTTAATCCTTGGACTCTCAGGAATTTTATCTGGTTCAATGGCACTCGTATTACCGTCTGCAATTTTGTTCGGAATTGCAACTGCATTTGCATTTGGCTTAGCAATGATGTTCTTTATGTTAAGAACTGAAAACATATTTGAAGCAGCTGGTTTATCTGCAATGGCGCAAACATTTGGCTATTTACTTGCAGCTACGGGCCCTGCGCTTTTCGGTTTGTTATATGACCTAACAGGCGGTTGGACAATTCCTATTTTCTTATTAGTATTCTCTTCTATCGTCCTCCTCATTGTTGGATTGGGGGCCGGAAAAGATAATTATGTATCAAAACCGCCACAAACAACAACTGAAAAATAATCACTTAAACATTTATATTAAAAGTACAAAAGACTTCCTAATCCGTCTCAAATTGACGGACTGGAAGTCTTTTCTTTATTATAACGTTAGATTTCTTTCATTAAATTTGCCATTTCAATAGCCGCCGTGCCAGCATCCCAACCTTTGTTTCCGGCTTTTGTGCCCGCACGTTCAATTGCTTGTTCAATCGTTTCAGTCGTTAATACGCCAAAGATGACTGGAATGCCTTCTTGCATATTAATGGCAGAAACGCCTTTCGCTACTTCATTGCATACGTAGTCAAAATGAGGCGTCGATCCGCGAATCACTGTGCCAAGCGTAATCACTGCATCGTACTTGTTTGAAGCAGCCATCTTCTTCGCAACAAGTGGAATTTCAAAAGCGCCTGGAACCCATGCAACGTCAATATTTTCTTTCTCCACACCATGACGGCGTAATGCATCTTCTGCCCCACCTAGTAACTTTCCTGTAATAAACTCATTAAATCGACCAACAACAATCCCTATTTTTAAATCCGTTCCTACTAAATGACCTTCAAATATTTTTCCCATGAAATTTTCCCCCTTAAGCGTGTATTAAATGTCCAAGTTTTGTTTTTTTCGTTTCCATATATCTTCTATTTTCTTCTTTCGCAGGCATTTCGATTGGCAGTCGCTCAATAACTTGGACGCCATTCGTTTCAAGCCCTGTAATTTTTCGTGGATTATTCGTGAGTAATGAAATCTGTGTCACGCCAAGATCTCGTAAAATATGCGCGCCGATTCGATAATCTCTCGCATCGTCCGGAAAACCTAGTTTTTCATTCGCTTCGACAGTATCATAACCTTCGTCTTGTAATAGATAAGCTTTCATTTTATTAACAAGTCCGATTCCACGGCCTTCTTGTCTCAAGTATAATAAAATACCTTTTCCTTCATTTTCAATTTGCCGCAATGCCGCATGCAGTTGTGGGCCGCAATCGCATCGATTTGAGCCGAAAATATCGCCAGTTAAACATTCCGAATGAACACGAACTAGAACATTTTCATGCATTTCTATTTCACCTTTTACAAAAGCAAGATGTTCTTGTCCAGTTAATTTCTCTACATACGTAAAGACTTTGAATTCGCCGAATTGAGTTGATAACTCGATATCAACGACGTGTTCAACTAACGATTCGCGTGCCTGCCGATAATTCACTAACTCTTCAATCGTTAAAATAACTAAGTCAAAACGTTCTGCGATTTCTTTTAACTCTGGCCCTCTTGCCATCGTGCCATCCGGATTCAAAATTTCACAAATAACCCCGGCAGGTTCCGCTCCAGAAAGCTTTGCTAGGTCAACAGCCGCCTCCGTATGGCCAGGTCGCTCAAGTACACCCCCACTTTTCGCAATTAACGGGAATATATGCCCAGGCCTGTTAAATTCTTCAGGTTTTGCATTTGGATTTAGCATACTTAAAATCGTAGCTGACCGTTCAAATGTGGAAATTCCTGTATGCGTTGTGACATGGTCAATCGACACTGTAAAAGCTGTGCGATATGGGTCACTATTTTCTGCCGCCATAAGCGGTAACTGTAATTGAGCTGCCATTTCTTCCTCAATCGGTACGCAAATAAGTCCCTTTCCTTCAGACGCCATAAAGTTAATCATTTCGGGTGTCGCATATTTGCCTAAGGCGAGAAAGTCACCTTCGTTTTCTCTATCTTCATCGTCAACAACGATAATCGCTTTGCCTTTTTTTAATTCTTCAATCGCTTTTTCTACTGTCGTATACAAATTAGTCACCCCTTAATTTAGAAAACCATTTTGTGCAAGTAGTGACATTGTCACAGCACTCTGTTGTTTATCTTCTTTTTTAGATAATAATCGTTCAATATATTTCGCTAACATATCACATTCTACATTCACAATGTCGCCAACGCGTTTTTGTCCAATAATAGAGTCAGCTTGCGTAACCGGAATTAACGAAATAACAAATCCATTATCTGTCACATCAAAAACTGTGAGTGACGTTCCATCCACTGTCACAGACCCTTTTTGAATAAAATACTGTAATAATTCAGGTGCAATGTTAATTTCCATGTAAATTGCATTTTCTCTCTGTTGAACGGTCACTATTTCGCCAGTTCCATCAACATGTCCACTTACAAAATGACCGCCAAACCGACCATTTGCTGCCATTGCTCGTTCTAAATTGACACGACTTCCTACTTGTAAGGAATGAATCGTCGTTGCTTTTACCGTTTCAGGCATCACATCTGCTGTAAAATAGGACGTTGTAAAATCTTTAACCGTTAAACAAACACCATTTACCGCAATACTGTCCCCTTTATTGACATCTTCAAGGACCTTCGTACATTGGATTTGAAGCGTTAAAGAATTCGCGCCCCGATTTGCAGATTGAATTGTACCGATTTCTTCTACAATCCCAGTAAACACTATGACTCACCTTCCTTTCGAAACTGAGCATGAATTCTAATATCATTGCCAATTTTTTTCACATCTAGGAATGAAAGTCCTTCACTTTCTGCCATAAAGGAACGCGTTTCATCCATAAAAATCGTCGGACCATTGCCGATTAATTTTGGCGCTACGTATAAATAAAGTTCATCAGCCAACCGCGCATTCATAAAACTCGAATGGATGCGACTGCCGCCCTCGACAAATAAGGTCATAATTCCTTTTTGCGCAAGACGTGTTAGTACTTCCTCCAAAAAATGTGCAGAATCTGGAATTCTTTCAATAGATACATTGGAATATGTCGTTAATTGATCATTCAATTTTGTTGATTCCAATGTAAAAATAATTGTTTCTACAGCACCATCTATAATAACATTTGCTGTTTCGGGTGTTCGTAACTGTCGATCTAAAATAATTCGAATTGGATTCTTTCCACCATGGGGCAAACGGGTGGTTAGGAAAGGATTATCATGAAGTACGGTGTCAACGCCAACTAAAATTGCATCATGGGTATGACGGAGTTGATGGACATCTGTTCTAGAGGTTTCAGATGTAATCCATTTACTATCCCCATTTTGCGTTGCAAGTCGACCATCTAGGGTAGTGGCCGCTTTCAAAGTGACGTATGGTTTACCGTTTTGAATAAAATGAAAAAATGCGCGATTTAAATAGTCTGCCTCTTCCTGTAAAACACCGGTGCTTACTTCAATACCGGCTTGCTTTAGAATTTCGATGCCTCGTCCGTTCACAGAAGGATTTGGATCTGTTGACGCAATGATTACGCGACGAATCCCGCTTGAAATAATGAGTTCTGTACAAGGCGGTGTCTGTCCATGATGTGCACATGGTTCAAGGGTGACGTATAAATCCGCACCGAAAGCTGCTGCTCCCGCCATCTTTAATGCATGAACCTCAGCATGGGGAGTTCCCGCTTTTAAGTGGGCGCCTGTCCCAATAATTTGACCATTTTTTACACAAACGGCACCAACAAGAGGATTCGGTGAAGTTTGTCCTTCTGCACTTTGCGCCAATTGTAACGCTAATTTCATCATATTTTCATCAATCATCGACATTCCCCCTTTCAATTGTTAAAGAGGGCAATCTATTATCGGCATTGTACGTATTCCACAAAACTTCTCCCATCCAGACTTTAACTGTCGGTGCCGGAGTTTCACCAGCTCCACCGTTTTCTAGCAAGTAGAAAAGCGGGTCACGGACTAACAAGCATTACGCTCGATCACCGTCGGTAAGGAATTTCACCTTGCCCCGAAGTTATTTGAAAATATCGTACTTTCTTAAACCTACCACATCATTTTATAATAATCAATAGTAGTTTTTAGATTTATAGAACAAAAAAATGAAAATCATGACTTTAGATTCGTGTAATTAAGCCCAATTAACTTGAAGTTCGACAAGGTTATTCGATCTATTTTTCATTTTCACAACAAGTCTATTTGACTATTACTCTTTCTTCGACAATTATAATTTAACATATAAAAAGCATCGCTAAATTAAGCGATGCCCTTTGTTTCTCTTATTTTTGTAAGTCTTCAATTGAGTCGATGTCCATATATCTTGGAACGACTAAACCGATTTTTACACCTTCCATATTAATGCCAAGCTCTTCGAAGTCACCTTCAAATTTTTCAGCATATGTTTCGTGTGTAATCGGTAACCATGCTGCAAGAGAAGCATCTGCGCTGCCATTTGCAACAGCTGTCCATAATGGACCTGCTTCTACTTGTGTAAGTGTAACCTTATAGCCCATATCTTCCAGAACAATTTTCATAACGTTATGACTTGCGATTTCACTATCCCATGCTACGTATGCAAGTTTAATTTTATCGCCATTAACTTTATCGATACCATCTGTCCATTCTGATACCTTATCTTCATTTGCGTCAATCCAGTTTTGAGCTGCTACTTCTTCTTTCTCACCGTCTTGAATTGCAATCATAACCTCGGCCATGTCCTCTTCTGTCCAATTAAAGTTCGACAAAATTGCATGTGCCTCCGGAAGATCATCTTCTAACCCAATACGACCAATCGTACGGATTTGTTCTTCTCCGCCAAAAGAACCTTTTGGATCTTCAAGATATTTAAGCTTAAACTCCGCAAATTTCCAGTGCGGTGTCCAACCTGTAACAATAATTGGTTCTTCTTTATCATATGCTTTTTTCAGCGCTGCCGTCATTGCAGAACCTGAACCTGTAGTTAGCGTCCACTCATCTAATTCATAATCTTCAATTGCACGGTCAGCTGCTTCCATAATCCCAGCACCTGGGTCAATTCCTGTAATTTTATAATCTACTGATTCACCAACTGTTGTGTCATCATCTGAACCTGATTCTTTCTTAGTTGTATCGTCACTTCCACATGCTGCAAGTCCTAGTGCAAGCAATGCTGCTGCACCTAATCCAAATACTTTTTTCTTCAAAATCATTATGAAATTCCTCCTTGTTTCTTCGATCCTGCGTGTTGCGTGATGCGGTCTAAAATAATGGCAACAATGACAATCGCCACGCCGACTTCAACACCAACACCCGTTTTTAATTGTGTAACGGCTCGGTAAACTTCTTCACCAAGTCCGGGAGCACCTACCATTGACGCAATCACGACCATTGAAAGTGAAAGCATAATACTTTGGTTCACACCTGCTAAAATTGTCGGCTTAGCAAGCGGAATTTGAATCTTCACTAAACGTTGCCATGTTGTTGAACCGAATGCTTCAGTTGCTTCGATTAAATCCGTTGGCACTTGCTGAATCCCTAACATCGTTAAACGAATTGTCGGTGGCATTGCAAAAATAACTGATGCAACAACCCCCGGTACAACCCCGATGTTAAAGAAGAAAATAGCTGGGATTAAATAAACAAATGCTGGCATCGTCTGCATTAAATCTAGAATCGGATTCGTAATTTGTTTCACAGTTTTATTTTGTGATGCCAAAATCCCAATCGGTATCCCTATAACTACCGCAAAAAAGACGGCTGTCACAACTAGTGCTAGCATTTGCAACATCGGATACCATAAACCTAAATAGTCTATGAATAAGAATCCAATCAGTGTAAATAGCCCAATTTTTCTCGTTGAAATAAACCAAGCAAGTAAAGCAAATATGACTGCCAACAAAATTGATGGCACAAGGTTTAATAAATCGACTGATCCTTCTACAATTGCTTCTAAAAACGTTGAAATCCCATCAAATAACGGCGCAAAAATATCTGTTAACCATTGAACGCCATCGTCAATCCAGTCGGCAAATGGAAGGCGTGGTAAAAATTTATCCAATCTCCTCTACCTCCAACTCTGCGTCTGCAGAAACGACCCCATTACCATTAATAAAGCTGTCATTTCCAGATAATGCACCAATTAATGCACCACGAATAATAATTCCTTTAAGACGTTTCTCTTCATCCACAACCGCTACTGGAATCGTCGCTGTCGATACAGTGTCAAACAACTCTGTGAGTACACAATCTTCCAACACAGTCTGGATATCAGTAATGAGAATATCTTCCAAAGATTTCCCTTCACCAACTGCAGCATCTGCATCTTGTGCGGTCACTGCCCCTAATAGACGATGTTGCTTATCAGTTACATACATAGAGGAGATTCGCAGTCGTTTCATCAGACGAAGCGCCACCCGAGGACCACGGTCAATTTGTACCGAATCTGCTTGCTTCATAATATGAGCAGCTGTCAATACTTTCGATAAATCAACATCTTCAACGAATTTTTCAACGTATTCATTAGATGGATTCATTAAGATTTCTTCAGGTGTTCCAATTTGAACAATTTCTCCGTCCCTCATTAGAGCGATCCGATCGCCAATTCGAAGGGCTTCATCTAAATCATGGGTAATGAAAATAATTGTTTTCCCCATATCATTATGAAGCTGTAATAACTCATCTTGCATATCTTTACGAATTAACGGATCTAAGGCACTAAAAGCCTCATCCATCAACAAAATATCTGGATCGTTTGCAATGGCACGTGCTAGTCCAACACGTTGCTGCATGCCCCCGCTTAATTGAGATGGATATTGTTCTTCGTATCCGGCTAACCCAACTAATCTAAGTGATTCTATTGCTTTCTCTTTTCGTTCTTCTTTCGAAACACCTTGAATTTCCAATCCATATTCCGTGTTGGAAAGAATTGTTTTATGTGGAAATAGGGCAAAGTTTTGAAATACCATCCCAATTTTTTCACGACGAACTTTACGCAGTTTTTCTTTGTTCATTTGAACGATATCTTCACCGTCCAATAATATATGTCCCATCGTTGGGTCTATCAGTCTATTTAATAGACGAACAAGTGTAGATTTCCCACTTCCAGATAGTCCCATGATGACAAAGATTTCGCCTTCATACACATCAAAAGAAGCATGATTTACACCAACTGTGGATCCAGTTGCTTTTAAAATGTCTCCTTTTGTCTTTCCTTCTTGAAGTAATTGAGCCGCACGCTTCGTATGTTTACCGAAGATTTTCGTTGCTTGCTTCACTTCAATTTTCTTCTTACTATGTTGCACTTCCATTTTTACACTCCCTCGTTATTTACGAATGTTTACTAGTATAACTATAAACTTAGTACTTTACAACCTTTCTTACAATTTATTTAGTTTGTACAGAAAAAACCGTACAAACTTTAGGTTAAAAAAATTGATTTTCAATAGGAGTTAAACTATGCTATATGAAGAATATTTGACTAGGCTTTTAATAAGCTGAAAGCTATAAGGAGATAGCAGTATGAATGGATATGACAAACTTTTACGTTCACGCAAGCGCATTATGGAATCCATCACTCAGAACATCCATTTATTTGGTCAACCCCCTTCTGCCGGAAGACAATACAGTATGCTGTTCTTTGAAAATAAATCGATGACTTTAGACGAAATGGCTGAAGAACTAGGTATGAGTAAAACAAGCATGAGTACGTCTATTCGTTCATTAGCAGAATCTAAATTGGTTGAACGTGTATGGGAACGCGGTGTCCGAAAAGATTTATATAAGGTAAATGATGATTGGTACCAAAACTTCATTGATACTTTTTCACTTAGATGGGGAAGATCAATTTCTTTGCACTTAAGTGCGATTAGAAGGTCTAAACGGGAACTCCAAGAACTCATTGAAGATGAGTCAGCTGACGAAGAAGTGGTAGAACTAGCAAAGCAGGATATTGAAAAGCTAAATTATATGAGGAGTTATTATGAATGGTTAGAACGGCTTGTTGATGCGTTTGAAGACCATAAAATTTTTGATCTTGTGCCGAAAAATGAAAAGGAATATTAAAATGCAAAAACGACAATCAGTGCAAAATAACTGATTGTCGTTTTCTGTAGTCCAGTGGCTAACGAGCCAATTTGTTTAGCTATGGAACACTTCAAGCTATAATGAAACTAACTAAAAGGAGAGGGATTATATGGCCAAAGCAACTGTCTACACGACAACAACATGCCCATATTGCACAATGATGACAGATTACTTAACAGAACAAAATATTCCGTATGAGGAAATTAACGTGCAAGAAGATGTAAAGGCCCAGCGTAAATTAATCGCGGAGACCGGTGAGATGGGTGTTCCGCAAACGAAGCTAAACGACAAATGGATTTTAGGTTTCAATCCGGCTGAAATTCAAGAAGCGTTGAAGGGATAAATGTAATTGATCAAACGTTTATTTTCATGTAAATCATGTAGTTATCATAAGTTCGATACTAGGGAAAGAAGATTCCCCAAAATATGCCTTGGTCATGTTGCCATGGCCATTACAGGAATTGTTCTTGTCTATATGCAATGGATGCAGTAATGGATTAACCTCCTTTTCAAATAGAAGAGGAGGTTTATTTGTGTTTACTTAGCTATTTCTATGTTCGTTACCAACTCAACGCTTACATTTCCTTGAATCGCTCTGCTAATCATGCAAGAATTCTCTGCTTTTTCCGCTAGCCTTTGTGCAAGTGCGATTTCTTTATCTGTAGCACCTAGCTTTAAAATAATATGCGGTTTATGAATGATTTTTTTATATGTAATGACACCATTTGTTACATCGACCACACCAACTGATTCCATTTCTAATTGGTCTTTCTCAAGCTTACTTCGTTCCATCATCGCCGCCAGCGTAATGATATAGCACGTTGCTGCTGCCCCCAATAGCATTTCATCTGGATTTGTCCCAATTCCAGGTCCATCCATTTCGGGTGGGATAGATACTCTTGTTTTCAACTGCCCTGCCTCTATCGTCCCCACATCATTCCGACCGCCTGGCCACTTCGCTGTTAAATGAAATAAATGCTCCGCCATTCGCTTTCCCCTCCGATTTCTATATTTATTATACGGTAGTTAACTTAATTATTGCGCCCCCTGGAACAAATGCGTATGTTAAAGTGATAATATACTTGACTGTCCGAGTACAGTGGGACTTCGTTGATTGGAGTGGAGGGCGGCGAGGGCGTGCTCTCAAACGCTTCGCTTTTTGGTCGCAAAAGCCGTTCTTCGTGACGGCTTTTCCTGTGGGATTAGCTGGACAGGTAAGACCCCGCAGGGAGCGAAGCGACTAAGGAGGCTCACCGCCAGCCCCACGGAAAGCGTCCGCCCGGAACGAAAATCAACATTGTTCATGATTCACTCTAGAAATGTTAATTGTGATATTAGTTAACGTGTCAATTTCATTAATCACCAAAAAAGTAGAGGATACTTTCTCTCCTCTACTTTAATCATTCTATAATTTAACGTCTACAATATGTTCTTCATGCTCATGTAAATCTTCTTCATCTTCTACATGAATGATAATGGTATATTGTTCTGCTTCTTCAAACGTGTAAAGTGCGGTATATTCTCCCGCCTTTTCTTCTTTTGCATCTACCCAATCATGTTCATCAGAATTATCTTCATACCAAATTTCATAACGAACATTCAATTATTCTAATGGTAATTCATCTAATTCAACATGTACGATCAGTTCTTTTTCTTCACCAGCAGCAACATCTGTTGGCTTCATAAAATGCATAGAAAAGCCTTCTGTATGGTAATCATGCCCACTACTTTCTTCATACTTCCCGCCACTTCCAACAGTCACTTGTTCAACAGGCATTGTATGTAGACCTTTTGCTGTAACATGGACTTGAATATGGAAGAGTCCATCATGATCAAATGATGTTTCGGCTGTATAAACGCCTTCTTTTTCATTTGTTGAATCAATCATGACACTATCAGACTTCTTGCCTTCTTCCCAGACTTCATAGACCACTTCATCAGCATCATCTATTTTCTGATTGCCCATTGTGACAAGAGATGACATGTGAACGGTTTCACCAACTTCAACTTCATTCGTTACTGTTAATTTAACAAGTAGCGGTTCTAGTTCTGTTACATCTTCGATAAGTTCTTCTTTTTTCGTACAAGCGACTAATGTTCCCAACACGAGTGTAAATAGTAATACGGCAATTATTCGTTTCAAAAATAACTCCCCCAGTACTGCTTAATGTTTTCGTAAAACCCACATATTCAGTATAATTATACACAGAGGTTAAGAAGTTTTGGTGAAGTTAGAACACAGTCATTACTTCACCGAAACTTCAACCTTACCATATATCATTTTCCATAAAGCTATGGAATGAAATGAGGGAATACTATGTCTAATTACACAGTCATGATTATTGACGATGAAAGTCAAATGAGAAATCTTGTTCGCGATTTCTTAGAACGTGAACATTATAAAGTCGTCGAGGCAACAGATGGTGCGCATGCACTATCAATACTTCAACAAACAAAAACCGATTTATTTATTGTAGATGTTATGATGCCTTTTATGGATGGCTTTGAATTTGCTGAAAAAGTGAAACGCTACTCTCCTGCCCCGATCATTTTTTTATCCGCGAAAGGTGATGAGTGGGATAAAGTGAAAGGCTTGAAACTCGGTGGAGATGATTATATCGTCAAACCTTTTCATCCCCAAGAATTACTTGCCCGTGTTGAATCTGTTTTAAGACGAACTTATCAAAGTATTGAGCGAGCAGAATTGTTACGCGTTGGCCCGATCAGTATCGATACGGAATCACATACAGCGACAGCTGATGGTGAGCCGCTTTCCCTGACATTAAAAGAATATGGTCTATTAAAGTTATTCATCCAAAACACAGGACGCGTTTATTCAAGAGAACAATTACTTGAAACGATTTGGGGAGAAAATCACCAAAGTACAGAGCGCACGGTTGATACACATATTAAAACGCTTCGTTTAAAACTTGGCCCCTACAATAATTTTATCGAAACGGTTTGGGGCATTGGTTATCGATTTGAGGTGTCACATGAAAAGGAAGAATCTGACGTTTAGTAAAAAAATTATTATTCTACTCCTTTCCAGCATTGGTTTTACAATCCTTTTTTCATTTTTCTTTATCCATTATTTATATTCAAAACTATATTTGACAAGTATTGAGGAGTCGATTATTTATCAAGGGCATAGAACTGCTTCTCACTATCATTACGGAGAATTAAGCGAAGAAATTATTGAGAAAATCCAGTGGTACAATATTGTATCTGAATACGAAATTATTGTCGTGGATGATTTAGATGAACTGTCCTCCTATTTTCCTTATCAAATCAACACACAAGCCTTGTTAGAAGGTGATGATTACGAAACATTAAACCAAGGAAAATATGTGATGAAAGAAGGCTATGTAAAGGAACTTGATAGAGAAATCATCGGTGCTATTTTCCCGATTAGAGGAGAATATGAACTAATCGGTTTTATTTATATCTATGTTCCACTTGCCGCAATCCAGGATGTTTTTAAGGAAAGTATTCCTTTACTCATTGGTACGGGACTAATTTTCTTTTGTCTTCTGTTCATTATCGTCTGGTCGTTTTGGCGCTCATTATTTAATCCACTCAAAAAACTCGAGCACCATGCCGTTGAGGTTGCGAATGGTAATTATGAAAATCGATTGGCCATTCGATATGACGATGAAGTTGGTCAAGTTGCAAAAACGTTTAATATGATGACTGAATCACTTGAACAACAAGAAATACGACAAAAAGAATTCATCTCAAACATCGTTCACGAACTTCGAACGCCACTAACTTATGTCAGCGGTTACACACAAGCTTTAAAACAAGACTTTTCTTCCAAAAATAGAGATAACTATTTGAACACGATTGAAAAGGAAACAGAACGAATAAACAAATTAATTACCGATTTAGTTGACTTGTCTCATTTGCAAGAAGGTTTATATACGATGACAAAGCAACCGTTAGCCATCGCACAAGTTCTGTTAGACACGATTGATTTATTTTTAATTCATAGTCAAAAGAAGCAGATTCAACTTCAAGTAACAGTCGACGAAGAGTTAATTGTGTTAGGCGATGCGAAACGTATCCAACAAGTCTTTTATAATATTATTGATAATGCAATTAAGTACTCAAAGATTGATAACGACGTGTTTATATCATTGGAAAACGATAATGAACACGCCAAATTTCAAGTACAAAACCTTGGTACAGTCATTGATGCGGAAGATATTCCGTATATCGGCAACCGATTTTTTCGTACAGATAAAGCACGCAATCGAACGACGGGCGGTACTGGTCTTGGATTATCAATTGTTAAAGAAATTACACGGCTTCACGATGGTCAATTTTCGATTACTAGTGATGTGAACGACGGAACGATTGTGACGGTTCAACTACCACTATTATAAGGAAGAGATATAATGAAGTTTCGATTAGTCGGATATTTACTTGTTCTGTCTACCATTTTGCTAGCGGCATGCAATTCTTCGTCTATGCCAATAGAAAGAATAGAAACTTTCACTTTTACCAATCAAAATGGAGACGCATATGGGATGGAAGATTTGCATGGTAACGTTTGGATTGCCAATTTTATCTTCACAAGTTGTCAAACCGTTTGCCAACCGATGACAGCTGAAACGGCATCACTGCAGGAAAAATTAAAAGCCAAAGGACTCCCAGTGACTTTTATTTCATTTACAGTTGATCCGGAAGTCGATACGCCGGAAAGGTTGCATTCTTTTGTCATGGATTTTACAAATGACCTTTCAAATTGGCACTTACTTACAGGTTATTCACCAGATGATATTGAAATATTTGCACGGGAACATTTTAAAACCATCGTGCATAAGCCACCATCATCTTCCCAAGTGATTCATAGTTCAAATTACTACTTAGTCGATCAAGAGGGACACTTAATGGGAGAATATAACTTTATTGATACAACATATTATGAGAGTTTAGTAACTGATATAGAAAAAATTCTGAAATAAGACCGCTAATTCACAGCGGTTTTTCTTATTCTCAAAAGTGATACACGCATAGTCAATTTAATAGCATTACATAAAATAATCTTAAAATGCAGAACTTTTATTCATTCTCTCATACCACTCCAGCTCAATATCAGCTAAACTATAAGTAGAGATAACAAAATAATTAGAAAGGGTGAACCGTTATTGGATTATACAATTCAGCCTTTAGGTGACCAAGCGGTGATTGTTGAGTTTTCCAATAAAATCAGCTTGAATACACATGAACACATTCAAAGAATCACTGCTTGCTTAGATCGTGAAGCACCTTCATGGTTAATTGAATATATCCCAGCTTATACAACGCTAACGATATTTTATTCAATCATAGAATTTAGTGGCTCCTCTTCTCCCTTTCAATCAGTTTGTGAAGAATTCAACAAGCTACTTCAAAATTCACAAGATGAAGATAACTTCACAGGTCGCCTAGTGAAGATTCCTGTGCTCTATGGTGGTAAATATGGCCCCGACTTAGCGCACATTGCAACTTATCATGATTTAAGCGAAGAGGAAGTAATTTCTTTACATACGGGTGGCGACTATATTATACATATGATTGGGTTTTCTCCTGGATTTCCTTTTATTGGAGGACTGCCCGAAAAAATTGCGACGCCTCGTAAATTGACACCTCGCCTATCGATTCCAGAGCGTTCTGTTGGAATTGCTGGAAAACAAACTGGGATTTATCCAATCGAAACACCAGGCGGGTGGCAAATTATTGGGAGAACACCAGTTGATTTATTTTTACCAAATGAAGAGATTCCAACTCTATTACAACCCGGAGATCAATTACAGTTTTATAGCATCTCCGAAGAAGAATATAGACATTTGCGTGGTGAATCAACATGTTAACGATTTTAAAACACGGATTACTGGATACGATACAAGACTTAGGTCGCTACGGTTATCAAAAATATGGCGTTGTTGCCAGTGGTGCGATGGATATATGGGCGCACCGAATGGCTAACCTTCTCGTTGGCAACGAAAAACATGCCAGTACGATTGAAATGACTGTTGTCGGGCCACATCTTCAGTTTGAAAAAGACAGCGTTTTTGCATTATGCGGCGCAAATTTACAACCGATGATGGACGGCATTCCCGTGCCTATGTGGAGACCTGTTTTTGTAAAGAAAAACAGCATTTTGCAATTGGGTCATGCGATAGCTGGTAGCCGAGCCTACCTTGCTGTTGCGGGTGGATTTGTCATCCCAAAAGTAATTAGTAGTCAATCGACTTATTTACGCGCAAAGATTGGCGGATTAGAAGGAAGGGCTTTAAAACGTGGGGATCAAATTGCTATTAATGAAAATCCAAACAACACGAGTATATTGATAGAAAGCTTCAAGCAACGTCAAAGTCGCGCTCCTTTTCAAACAACAAATTGGTTTGTAGCGCCAAGTTTAGTTCCAAACAATATAACGCCTAAAATCATTCACGTAACAAAAGGGAAGCAATATGATGCATTTACCGAGTCGACTAAACGAGCATTTTTCAGTCAGCCATTTACGGTAAGCGTAAACTCCGACCGGATGGGGTATCGATTAACTGGACCGCACCTTACACTTTCTGAACCAAAAGAAATGATTTCTGAAGCTGTTTCTTTTGGATCTATACAAGTACCAGCAGATGGCAATCCGATTATTTTAACAGCGGATCGACAAACGACTGGCGGCTATCCTAAAATTGCACAAGTATCATCATGCGACTTCTCTATCCTTGCGCAAGCAAAGCCAGGTGACAAACTTTTATTTAACATGATTTCAATTGAAGCGTCTCAAAAACGTTACATACAAATGGAAGAACAATTCAGGCAATTAACAATGGCTCTACGTATTACATTAAGGGGGAATTAGTTTGACACATCATAGAATTGACTTGAACGCTGATATTGGAGAGAGTTTTGGCGCCTATACAATTGGCAACGACAAAGGTATATTACCATTCATTTCTTCAGCAAATATCGCTTGCGGTTTTCACGCCGGCGATCCGAGCATTATGCGTAAAACCGTTACACTGGCGTTACAATATAATGTAGCGATTGGCGCACACCCTGGATTTCAAGATATGATTAGTTTTGGTCGGCGAGAGATGAAAGTAACACCAGAGGAAGTTTACGAATTAACACTTTATCAAATTGGAGCGCTTCAGGCTTTTGTCTCTGCTGAAGGCGGAACTTTACAACATGTTAAACCGCACGGCGCACTTTATAATATGAGCGCAAAAGATGCGAGACTTGCAGAGGCGATTGCACGGGCCATCTACCAGTTAAACCCTAAGTTGCGCCTTTACGGACTCGCAAATAGTAAATTAATAGAAGCTGGAAGAAAAATTGGTTTAGAAACGGTCACTGAAATTTTTGCCGATCGAACTTATCAACGTGACGGTTCATTGACACCTAGAAGTCATCCGAATGCATTGATTACAAATACTGAAAAAGCAATTGAACAAGTGATGCAAATTATAAAAGAACAACAAGTAACAACAATAGACGGCTCCACAATTAAGCTACAAGGACAAACTGTTTGCATTCATGGCGACGGGGAAAACGCTATACAATTCGCTCAACAAGTTTCAGCAGCTTTACGAAAAGAAAAAATCTCGATTCAAAACTTCACACAAAAAAAGTGACAGGGATATCGAAATCCCCTATCACTTTTTTAGTTAATTACGAACTTGCCCTGTCCCCTGAATGACAAATTTGCTAGACGTTAAAGCTTGTAACCCCATTGGACCTCTCGCATGTAATTTTTGTGTACTGATGCCGATTTCTGCACCATATCCAAACTCAAAGCCATCCGTAAATCTTGTGGAAGCATTATGATACACAGCCGCAGCGTCCACTTGGTTTACAAATTGCGCAGCATGTTTTTCATTCTCTGTCACAATTGCTTCGGAATGCCCTGTGCCATATTGTGAAATGTGTTGAATCGCTTGGTCAACATCCTTCACAACTTTCAGCCCAACTTCAAGCCCTAAATATTCAGTGTACCAATCTTCCTCTGTCGCAACATGGATTTCCTCCGAAATTTCTTGAATTGAAGAATCTCCATGAATCACTACTTCATTGTCTTGCAACAACTTAACCACTTCTTTCCCGTGTTGTGCAAACCATTTTTCATGTAGGAGTATCGTTTCAACTGCATTACAGACGGATGGGCGTTGCAATTTTGCATTTAATAAAATGGCTACTGCCATTTGTTTATCCGCTGTTTCATCAATAAACAAATGACAATTCCCCGCACCTGTCTCAAGTACTGGCACAGTAGATTCTTTGATGACCGTTTCAATCAGCTTTTTACCACCTCTTGGGATTAATACATCAAGGTATTCATTTAGATTGAACAATTCTTTCGCAGTTTCACGGCTCGTATCTTCAATTAATTGAACCGCTTCTACTGGAATTGCACTCTTTTCCAATGCTTTATGAATCGATTGAATGAGCGCTTGGTTGGAATAGGTTGCCGAAGAACTTCCTCTTAAAATGGCTGCATTTCCAGTCTTTAAGGATAACGTCGCTGCATCGACCGTTACGTTTGGACGTGCTTCATAAATCATACCAATAACACCGATGGGTACACGCTTTTTCTGAATGAGTAAGCCATTTTCTTTTTCAATAGATTCAAAAATCTCTCCGACTGGGTCTGCCAATTCGATTAATTCTTGAATCGCCTGAGACATCGCGATAATTCTATCTTCCGTTAATAAAATACGGTCTAATACTTCTTCTGTCAGTCCATTTTTTTGTCCCGCTTGAATATCTTTTGCATTTTCAGTTAAAAGAAATGCTTGATCAGCTACTAACTGTTCTGCGATAAGTTGCAGTGCTTCATTTTTCTCTGCTGTTGTTTTCATTCCTAATTGTATACTCACCGCTTTTGCTTTTTTACCTTTATCTTGCACTTCATTTATCATCGTTAATTCTCCCATTTAAAACCCCTCCTATATCGTTACCCACTTTGCTCGATGTATGACTTCAACCTGCGTTGTTCTGACACGATTCGTTTGTTCCTCACTTCGCTTGCCAATTGCTTTTTGAAGTTCTTTTGCTGAATAAGTAACTTCACCTTTTCCGATTAATCCATTCAGTCCAAAGACCTCAACGACATCCCCTTTTTTAAAGTTCCCTTGTACTTTAAAAACGCCTGCTGGTAATAAATTTTTGCTGTTATATAAAATCGCCTCTTCTGCACCTTCATCGACATAAATTTTCCCGGATGCCTCAGAGTGCATCGCAATCCATTGTTGATTAATCGTAATTGAATTTTGCTGCTCATTGAGAATATAAGTGCCGTCACCATGCCCATTAATCATGTTTGTTAATTTATCTTTTCCAAAACCTTTACCAATAAAGACTGGGACACCGACAGATAAGGCCGTTTTGGCTGCTAATAATTTCGATTTCATTCCACCAGTTCCCACACTAGAACCAGACTCATCTGCGAAAGATAGCATGTCATCTGTAATCTCATTTAGTAAATCGATTTTTTGGGCATCTGGATTTTCATTTGGATTGGAATCATAAAGACCATTCACATCTGTTAATATGATTAGTTGATCTGCTTTCATAAGACCGCTGACGAGTGCGGATAACATATCGTTATCACCGAATGTTAACTCTCTAACGGAAATTGTATCATTTTCGTTAATGATCGGTAATACCCGTCTTTCCAAGAGCTCTGACATCGTAGCATATGCATTTTTATAACGGTCACGATTTGAAAAATCATCACGTGTTAATAATATTTGCGCAGGTACAATGCCAAATTCACTAAACTTATCAATATAAGATTGTACTAATAGACTTTGACCGACAGCTGCAGCCGCTTGTCTTCCTTTCAACGTAATCGGTCTTGTGCAATACCCTAAACGTTTGAAACCAGCCGCAACTGCACCAGAAGAAACTAATAACACTTCATGTCCCGCACTTCGGAGTTCAGCAAGTGCATTGACATGATCCACAAATTTTACTTGATCAATCTCTCCATTTTCATTTGTAAGCGAACTACTCCCAATCTTAACGACAATCCGTTTTTTCATCATCGCACATTCCCCTACTTATTTTTCAATAGTCTTATAATTAACGATATACATACTTTACTATAAATTACTACAAAAATAAAGGGGTTAAGGAATAATTATTTGTTTAACTGTATATTTATTAGCATATTTGAATAATTGTTATCGATTCATCTAAATTTCACAGAAAAAAGCCTGACATGTAATATCGTCAGGCTTTTCCTTTATTTTCTATCTTCAAATTCGATTTTCGTGCCGTCTTTAAAGGTGATTTCTAATTCGAATTTTTGATAATTTGCATCTTGTTTAAAGACATCAAGAACTTCTTTAATTGCTTCCTCTTTCGTTGTATCTTGTGTAATCGTTAATTGTTCGACTAACGGATAAATTTCATTAAAGGCTTCTGAACCTCTTTTCTTGATGCCATTCGTATCATCTTCAAGTTTTGCTTCCACAAAACCGTTTTCTTCTCGTTCAAGCTCTACATCATAATCCTTGTGATTGCCATAATCGATATCCAAGGAAAACTCTGTATAGTCCAATGCGTCCATTTTAGCTGCTTCATCACTACCATTTGAACCTGATTGTTGTCCTGAATTGTTATTCGTTCCTTCTACTCCAGCTTCCGTACCGTTCGTTCCTGTATTACCATTGGTGCCTTTTGTACCGGCGTTGTTATTATCCTCAATTATTTGATTATCTGCCGGTTTTTCATTACCATTATTCGTCGTTCCGCAGGCTACAACGAATAAAGACATGACAAATAATGAAATGACTAGAAAAGTTTTTTTCATTTTTCCTACCTCCTTGTATGTTGTTATTCCCAAAGTAAGCAGATTTTACTCCAAAATATAAAAAAAGCAACGAATTCCCTATCTTACAATTGGAATCCGTTACTTTTGTCATTCATTTATCTCGTTTTCATCACATTGGCGACTTTTTCTGCAACATAACCGCTTCCGCCTTTATTTTCTACCCCTTCAATCATCATGGCAATAATATAAGTTGGATCATCTGTCGGGTAAGCGACGAAAAAGCCATTTTCTTTTCCAGCTTCTTCTAGTGAAGACTTCAATTCCGTTGTTCCAGTTTTCCCTGAAATTTTTGGAGATGAAATATTTGCTGCTTCGGCAAAACCATCTGATACAACTGCTCTCAAATCTTCTTGTAAAATTGCCGCATGTTCTGCCGACAGCAATTCTTCTTTCCATACTTCACTTTTCTTTTCATCTGCAAACAAAACAGGTTTAGTCATTTGTCCTTCATTTACAATTGCACCGTAAGTAGATGCCAAGTGAAGGATGTTCATAAGCATTTGACCTTGTCCAAATGACGTATCTGCAAGTTGACCTTCGGAAGTAATTTTTCCATCGTTGGAAATTTGCGATGTCCGAAGACCATATTTAAAAGGAATCTCTTCTCCAAAACCAAATTGTTGCAAACCTTCTACAAACTGTTCACTACCCATTTCCAAAGCTTCTTTTGCAAAATAAATATTATCTGAGTAGACAAGTGCTTTTTTCAAGTCCACTGGGTTCGGTGCAGTATAAACTCGTGTGACTTGGAAGTTCCCCCACGAACCGTCCTTTCGCCATTTCTTCCCCTCAATCGTATGCCCTTCGTCAGGTTTAAGTGTTCCAGTAGATAAACCGATTGCAGCCGTGATTGGTTTGATAGAAGAACCTGGCGCATACGTAGCCGCAAATCTATTTAATAAAGGCTCTGCGGGATCATCCGTTAACTCTGCATAGCGAGTTGAAGAAATACCAAGCGACAGTTCATTTGGATCAAATGCCGGAGAACTTGCTAATACAAGTGTTTCACCTGTTTTCGGATCAACAATCGCTGCGGTACCAGGTTCACCGTTCATTTCTGCAAAAACAGCCTTTTGAAACTCAGCGTCGATTGTTAACGTTATATTTTCGCCATCGATCGCCGGCGTTTCAGCAATCATTATTTTTTCGGCATTCTGTTCTGTTTTTTCAATGTAAATTTTAATCCCATCTTCACCACGAAGTCTTTCTTCAAGTAATTGCTCGAGTCCTCGTTTACCAACAAGATCTGATTCTTTATAGCCTTTATCATTTAGCTTTTCTAATTCTTCCGCATTAATTTGCCCTATGTAGCCAATAAGATGTGCTAAAGATTCTGCGTAAGGGTATTCGCGCATCTCTGCTTTCATTGACGTTACGCCAGCAATTTGCAATGCTTCATTATAAATATCTTCTTGTGTAAAAGATAATTTTTTAATTGGCACAAATAAGTCTGGCTGCACCCAACTTTGATTCAATTGTTCGTTAATAAAGTTGGCGGTTGTTCCAAGCAATGTCGCAAGTTTTTCTGCATCTGTTTCAGTATTAAATTTTTCTGGTACAATGCCAATTTCAACACCCGAACCATTTATCGCAAGCGCTTTATTATGACGGTCATAAATTTCTCCACGCTTTGATTGAATGGTTGAAATCCTTACTTTATCGTGCATAGATAAATCTGGAAGAATAAAAGACGGATCCCATTCAATAAACCAGTTCTTTGTTTCACCTTGTTCTTTATAAGTTAATGGAACATTCTTCTTAAAATCAATTTCCCCGGCTATTGTCTCCAGTTTTATTTGAACAGGAAACTCAACGTCTTCTTCTTTTTTATACGTTTTTTCTTCTTCCGGTTTATCAAAAATGACTTCTATGGAAGAAATACCTAAATCTGCATAAAGTTTTTCGGCACGTTCAATAAATTGTTCTTTTCCAAAAACATCTTTCGACGATTCTGTTATATAGTCATCGTACATCTCTGTAAATTTAGCATCATTCCATAAGTCGACATAAGCAGAAAGTCTATCTACAGGTGTGTCTTCTTCTTTGGAACAAGCAGCTAAAGTCAGTATTAATCCGAGAAATAAAATACCATAACGCAATTTCCGCAATATAAACCCTCCTTTTACCTACATATCTATATAGTACCAAAAGAACAGCTTCTAGTACTACTATAACTGTGTATCATTCATCCTTTAATGATAAAAATCCGATAGAATAAGTTACCTATTCTATCGGATCAACAATTAGTTTGTTTTGTTTTTCTTGATTTGTTTACTTCTTAATTGACCACAAGCAGCATCAATATCTGTTCCTTGTTCTAAACGCACACCACATGGGATACCTTTACCTTTGAGCGTTTCATAAAAGGCTTGAATCGCTTCCGGCTTACTTCTTCGATACTGGCTATGTTCATCGACTGGGTTATATGGAATTAAATTGACATATGAAAGATGTCGCTTATTCGCAAGCAGACGTGCAAGTTGGCGCGCTTCTTCAACGTGGTCATTTACATCATCTAACATAATATATTCAAACGTAATTCGACGATTATTCTTTTCCAGGTAATAATCAATGGAATCCATTAGCTTATCAATTGGAAATGCACGGTTGATTTTCATAATGCTTGACCGAAGTTCATCATTCGGTGCATGTAAAGAAACCGCCAAGTTGATTTGAATATCTTCATCCGCAAATTCTTTAATTTTATGGGCAAGTCCACTTGTTGAGACAGTAATATGACGCGCACCAATGCTAAGCCCTTTTTGTGAATTAACGATATGGAGGAACGCCATTAGATTGGTATAGTTATCAAACGGCTCTCCAATGCCCATAACAACAATATGACTTACTCGTTCATCTAATCCTTTAGCATCTAAATGATGTTGTACTTTCATAATTTGCTCAACAATTTCTCCGCTTTGTAAGTCACGGCTCTTTTTCAGTAGGCCGCTCGCGCAAAAACTGCATCCGATGTTACAACCGACTTGGGTTGTTACACAAACGGAATAGCCGTACGGAAATTTCATTAGTACAGTTTCGATTAAGTTACCGTCTTGCATTTTAAATAAGAACTTAATCGTTCCATCTTCTGATTCTTGTTTTACTGTCTGTTCAAGCGATTGGATGATATAATGTTCTTCTAATAATTGAATACAATCTTTATTAATATTTTTCATTTGTGAAAAAGATGTCACACGTTTTTTATACAGCCAATCCCATATTTGGTCAGCACGAAATCTTTTCTGACCATTTTCAATTAACCAGTCCGTTAACTGTTCAAGCGTTAATCCGTATATTGATTTCTTCATTTATTATCCTCTTTTCAAAATTACAATTCACTCATTATACTACGGGATAGCTGATTTTGGAACAACTAATTCACTCAATTTTGTTGTTTAATTATTCCACTCAATCAAAGGGAGGAGGGCTTGATTTGAAAGATTTCACAAGCAAAACCATCTCGACGATACAATTTACAGTCGTCGAAAGGTTTATTAAAAATTTTGAGCAACAAAAAATAGAAATTGAACAATTACTAACGATGACACAAACATCTATTTATTCAAATTCGCATCATTTTCAGTTGCAAAACGTATTTGATATGTCTTATAAACCATTTTCAAATGGGCATGGCATTCTATATTTACATACGAATGAAGGTGTTTTCCCATTTTTAATTTCGACGAATCCAGCGCAATTTATACAGTCTTATCAACTACTTGCTTCCCATGATAAGTAGTAAATTTCAACCTGTCATCACTTTGTAATGTTTAGGATCCCTCCAAGTTGGTATAGATAAAATATAAACAAATGGGAGGGATTTTTAATGACTGTAAAAAAAACAGTAGAAAATGTTGTCCAAGCAAAGTCTGAAGTGGAAAAATTGGTGTCAACTGGATATTCGCATGACGACATCTATATTTTTGCACATGATGAAAAAAGAGGAAATGACATTACTGAAGCATTAGACACTGAAAAAGTTGGTTTGAAAGAAGAAGGCGTTTTGAACACGCTGAAAAACTTAGTCTCCTCGCGAGGCGACGAGCTTCGAAGTAAAATGGAAGCAGCTGGTTTAACAACAACTGAAGCCGAAACAGCCGAGGAAGAACTTGACCAAGGTAAGCTAGTGATCATTGCAAACAAAACAAATAATAAGTGATATTCAGGCTGCAGTTAAAGTCGGGCGGACTTTAACTGCAGCTATTTCACGTATTTGCATCGTTAAATCATTTAATAAGATTTTTAAGCGAGGATTAGGTATGATTAGTGTAAGATAGAAAGCAGGTGCAATACGTGGAACAGTATTATGGTAAATTTGGCGTTTTTTCTGGAATTACTACATTTGTACTTCTTGTGATTGGGCTAAGAAATGTATTAGGTCACGATGTAGAGGTTTTAAACTTTGTGACTTTTGTCATTTTCGGCTTAATTATCGGCATCTCTTTTTCAGCCCTACTATTTTATCAATTAAAAATAGCTTTTCCAATTTTTGGGATCGCAATGATTATCGCTTTTTTTGATATGTTTCGTAGTTTCATATTAGATATCAATGGCCAAGGCGATGTAATTGGTATTTTATCTTTATTTATTATCTCTTCGTTTGGTTTAGGCTTATCTTTACTCATTGAATTTATTGTACGCCTCATTAGAAAAAATAAAAATACCGCATAAAAAAACTGTACTCGAAAACAATTTAATTGTTTCGGGTACAGTTTGATTCCCATCAAATCGAAAAGCACAATTTTATTCGTTACTCTTCATCCTTTTTTTGTCCAAGCACTCGCTTATGCTTCATAAATGCAGTTGAGAAATTTAGTATAGATAACACTGCAAATAAGGTTGCAAACCCATATTGTCCGTTTACAACACGTGTGTATGCAAAATAACCTAGGAATAATGCAAAGCCAAGGTCTATGTATTTTGAGCCCATCTTCTTCACCCACCTTTTAAATTTAGTCATTATAAGTAAAGAAATTTTCATTTTATTTCAGGAACTTTCTTTTACATAGTTGTATCGTATAGGTTTCCAATGACTTTCTCAAATTAACCACACAAAAACTCTGCAATATTTATGACTCTTCCACAAAGCGGACTGAATCTTATCACATTCCGTTCAGAATTTATCATTAAACATAAATAAAACAGTCCTGATTCATTGTTAACCAGGACTGTTTTTTATATAAATTATATTACGTTTCTATAGAAAAACTTTTACCAACCTTTACTTTTCTATGCGCCTCTTAACCAATTCTTTTTTTACATCCGTTATCGTAACCCCTGAAATTTCCATCAGGACGAGGGAATGGTAGAGTAAATCTGCCAATTCACTCGTCAATTCGCGTTTGTCTTCATTCTTAGCGCCAATAATAACTTCACTCGACTCTTCCCCAACCTTTTTCAGCACTTTGTCAATGCCTTCCCTAAATAAATAAGATGTGTAGGAGCCTTCTACCGGGTTATTTCGGCGATTTCGAATACTCGCAATTACATCATGAACGATTTGGCGATTTGGCGTTTCTTCTTCAAAAACAGTTTGGAAAAAACAAGTTTCCTCTCCTGTATGACAGGCGGGTCCTATTGGTTCGACTTGAACGAGAATTGTATCTTGATCACAATCATATGATAATCGCTTGACCTTTTGACGATTTCCAGAAGTTGCACCTTTGTTCCACAGTTCTTCCCTAGAACGGCTATAAAACCATGTCTCTTTCGTTTCAATCGTTTTAGCCATCGCTTCTTCGTTCATATAGGCCAGCATGAGCACATTGCCCGTTTGCTCATCTTGTACAATTGCAGGAACGAGACCATTTTCATTGAAAGTGATATCTTCAATTTTCATTATTTTATCAGTCCCAACTTTTTTAATCTTAGATCGTTTTAAGCGGCTTAGCGCTAGGCTTTCCCTTTAATTTAATCCTTGCTCCTTCAAGTACGCTTTTAAGTCTTGAATTGTAATCTCTTCATAATGGAATACAGATGCCGCAAGGGCTGCGTCTGCTTTTCCTTCTGTTAAGACAGTTTTAAAATCTTCCATTTTCCCAGCGCCGCCACTTGCGACGACCGGAATACTGACTGCTTCCGCGATTTTTTTTGTTAGTTCTAGTGAGTAGCCGTCTTTTTCTCCGTCTCCATCAATGCTGTTTAGCACAATCTCCCCAGCGCCGTTCGCTTCTCCTTGAAGTGCCCATTTGATGGCATCCAGTCCAGTATCCTTTTGGCCACCTCTAGCAAAAACATGCCAAGTGGACGGGGCAACTTCTTTTACATCCATCGAAAAAACAATTTTTTCTGATCCGAAACGGTTTGCGGCTTCTGCAATAAATGATGGATTTGCTAGCACAACACTATTTAACGATACTTTGTCAGCCCCTACATCTATTACACTTTGAATGTCATCAAGGCTTCGAATGCCTCCCCCAACTGTAAATGGAATTGGAATTTCTTTAGCAAGTTGGGCAATTAATTCAATAAAAACTGCACGCTTTTCAGATGAAGCCGTTATATCATAAAATACCAGTTCATCGGCTCCGTCTTGAACATACTTTTTCGCCAAAGTGAGTGGTTCTGCCACTTCCTGAACGTCTTTAAATTTCCGCCCCTTTACGACTTTGCCTTTATCGACATCTAAACAAGGAATAATTCGATAACTATTCACGAAATGCACCTTCTCTCAATTGCTGAAGTGAGAGCGTTCCTTCGTAAAGTGCTTTACCAATAATTGCACCATACAAATTCATACCTTCTAATTGTTGTATATCTTCTTCCGTCGTCACACCACCGGAAGCAATGACGTCCACGGCAGATGCTTTATTTATTGCTTGGAGTTCTTGGAAGTTAGGGCCTTGCATCATGCCATCTTTAAAAATATCAGTATATACAACCGTCTTCACACCGATTACCTCTAATTCTTGCAATAAATCAAGTGCTTTTTTATCAGTCGTTTCTGTCCAACCATCTGTCGCCACAAAGCCATTACGTGCATCGATGGAGACAGCAATTTTATCACCGTACTTTTGCACTGCCTCTTCAAGAAATGGACGATTGGTGATTGCTGCTGTTCCGATAATGACACGACTTACACCGCTAGCTATATGTTCGTCAATGATTTCCATAGAACGAATCCCGCCACCTACTTGTATCGGTACTGAAACAGCCTTAGCAATGTTTTGAATCGCTAATTGGTTTGGAGATTCACCCGTTTTTGCACCGTCTAAGTCGACGATATGTATATATTCAGCACCTTGTTTTTCCCATAATAATGCCATTTCAGTTGGGGAGTCCCCATAAATGATTTCTTGGTCGTAATCCCCTTGAATGAGTCTTACGCATTTACCATTTCGAATATCTATTGCAGGAAAAAGAATCATCTAGTTTTCGCTCCTCTTATATTAAAAGTGTAAGTTGATCTCAGTTCCGGGTGGACGCTTTCTAGCTTCAGGCGCTAACGCTCCACTGCGGGGTCTCACCTGTTCCGCTAATCCCACAGGAAGAGCCATCACGAAGAACGGCTTTTGCGACCAAAAAGCGGAGCGTTTGAGAGCACTCGCCACCCTCCACTCCAATCAACAAAACCCACTTTAAAATTAGTTTTAAATATAAATAAACAATTATAAATTTCCGTATCAAATTCAAATAAGATATAGTTTTTATCATTGCTGACGACTCGTGTCAAAGCAGTCCCTTTGTCGATGGAATCCCTTTCACCTCAGGGTTAATCGTACTCGCTACACGCAACGCTCGACCGAATGCTTTGAAGATGGATTCAATGATATGGTGTGTATTTTTTCCATATGCCAAATTAATATGGAGTGTCACTTTTGCGTGGCTTGTAAATGCATGGAAGAATTCTTCGACAAGTTCAGTATCAAATTCACCGACTTTGTCTTTTAATCCATCCACGTTATACACTAAAAACGAACGTCCACTAATATCCAGCGAAACGGTAGATAGAGCTTCATCCATTGGGACAGAAACCGTCGCATAGCGTTCGATGCCTTCCTTCGCACCAATGCTTTCATTGAATGCTTGGCCTAAGACAATTCCTATATCCTCGACTGTATGGTGCTGATCCACTTCAATATCCCCATCACAACGTACCTTTAAATCAAATAACCCGTGCTTTGTAAATGCAGTCAGCATATGGTCAAAGAATCCGACACCAGTTTTGATATCCGTCGTTCCGGTTCCATCGATTGAAAAATCTAATGATATAGATGTTTCCGCTGTTGAGCGGCTAATCTCTTTTTTACGCATTATTAATCCTCCTTCCGTATTGCGATTGAATTTGCATGGGCATATAATCCTTCCGCATTGGCGATTGTAATGATGTCATCGGCCACTTCATTTAAAGCCGCTGCCGAGTAATGTATAATGCTTGTTTTTTTGACAAAGTCATAAACGCCTAATGGTGATGAAAATGTGGATGTACCGCTCGTTGGTAATGTGTGGTTCGGGCCTGCAAGATAATCTCCCAATGCTTCGGGTGAGTGGTTCCCAAGAAAAATAGCGCCCGCATTCCTAATATTTGATAGTTTTTCCATTGGATTTTCAATCATTAACTGCAAATGTTCAGGGGCGAGTTCATTCACAAGTTCATAGGCTTCTGCCAGCGATTCAGTAACAACAATCCGTCCTTGATTGGTGATAGATTGTTCAATAATCGCTTTTCGCTCCGCATTTTCCATTTGCTGTTGAATTTCAAGTTGTAACGCCTCGGCAAACAAATCACTCGTTGTGATACAGATCGCTGATGCCCCCTCATCGTGTTCTGCTTGTGATAATAGATCAGCCGCGGCATATTTGGGATTCGCACTTTCATCTGCAACGATGCAAATTTCACTTGGTCCCGCAATCATATCGATTGCGACATCTCCAAAAACCCACTTTTTTGCACAAGCAACATATGCATTTCCAGGCCCTACAATTTTGACGACTTTCCCGACAGTTTCTGTTCCATAAGCAAGTGCTGCAATCGCTTGGGCTCCGCCTACTTTATAAATGGTTTCTACGCCAACTTCAGCAGCAGCAGTCAAAACATATGGATTCACTTTTCCATCCTCTTGAACAGGTGTTGTAATGGCAATTTGCTTAACGCCAGCGATTTTTGCAGGAATTGCATTCATTAACACAGTAGAAGGATAGGCAGCTTTTCCACCTGGCACGTAGATTCCCACACTTTCAAGTGGCGTTACTTTTTGCCCTAGCATGACCCCTTCGCTCGGATTCGTTAACCATGTCTTTTCACGTTGTTCTTCATGAAATCCTTTAATATTTTTTATCGCTCTTTGAATGGCTTGAATGAACGATTTACCGACACTGTCTCGCGCCTCTTCAATCTCTTCTTTCGATACGGTTAAATTAGTTATTTGAACATGATCGAACTTGGCCGTATAAGCAACTAGCGCCTCATCGCCACGCTCACGTACTTGTTGAATAATGTCTCGAACGCTTCGATTAATTGTTTCATCATCTTCATTTCTAATGCGATTGTTACGCAATTCAGCTTGATATTCCTTACCTGTCATGTATTTCACTTCTATCACTCCAATGCTGCTTTAACCTGATTGATAACTTGTTCAATTTCTACTGTTTTTGTAGCAAAACTAGCTTTATTCACAATTAATCTTGCACTAATATCCATAATTTCATCTAATACGACGAGACCATTTTCCTTCAAGGTCGTTCCGGTTTCTACGATATCCACTATGACATCGGATAATCCAATAAGTGGTGCCAATTCAATAGAACCATTCAGTTTGATTGTCTCAACACGAATCCCTTTTTCATCGAAATACGATTTTGTAATGAAAGGATATTTTGTTGCAACTGTAAGAGGTGAACCATTTTGTAGTGCTTGATTAGGAAATCCTGCAACTGCAACTTTACATTTACCAATCTGTAAATCTACGAGTTCATATATATCAGGCTGTTCTTCCATAATGATGTCTTTGCCGATAATGCCAATGTCTGCGGCCCCTTTTTCTACATAGGTAGGTAAATCGGCCGTTTTCACTAGAATTAATTTGATTGCCTCTGTTTCATCTAACATCACTAGTTTTCTACTTTTATTATGAAAATCTGGAAAGGTGATGCCGGCTTTTTCTAATAAAGCCATTGCTTGCTTCGCTGTTCTACCGGTCGCAATCGCTAATGTTAAGCTACTCAATTCATCACCGCTCCTTTCGCCCCGTTCATTAATTTCAATAACGCTTGAATGGAGTCAAAATAGTAGGACACTTCATTATAGACAAATACCTGTTCATTCTGAGTCATGATAATTTGATAGATAGAAGGTTGCGCATCTACCATTTCTTTATTGGCTGGATTAGAAATCACTGTATAATTCCGTTCGCGTAATTCATTTGCAAGGACGATGGATTCTTTTAAACTGTTTTCATCGTAACTAATTTTCACATCTACGGGTGTTCTTCGTGTAGTCAAATCGGTCTTCGCCGCTTTCATCAATGACTCCACAGTACAAGCAAAGCCAATTGCTGGTAGCGCGGCTCCGAATTCATTACCTAAATAATTGTACCGGCCTCCCATTAATACTGGCCGACCAAATTTCTCTACAAAACCTTGAAAAATTATATCTGAATAATAGCCCATACGATTGATAAGCCCCAAATCCATCACGATGTTGTCTTCTAATCCATACAGCCGTAGAATGTCATATACTTCGAGTAAATAATCTAATGTACCTTCCATCTTCACTGTTTTCGTAATGTCTCTCGCTCGTTCACTTATTTTAACCGGATCCCCGTATAACAATGGAATTTTCACAAATGCCGCGATTAAATCTTCTGCGATATCTAGTCTTTGGAGGAAAGGCTCAATTTCTACGATATTTTTCGTTTGAATTAAATTTTTCAACTGCATCAGTTGGCGCTCTGTAAAACTTCCTTTTTCAATCAACTCTTGAAAAAATCCTGCATGGCCCAATTCAATTTTAATATTTCTAAACCCTAAATCTTTTAGCGTATGACAAGCAAGTGCGATGACTTCTGCATCTGCTTCCGGGGTACTATCACAAAAATATTCAACACCAGCTTGTGTACGCTCAACTTCCTCATCCTCTAATTGGGACTGTCTATACACATCTTGAACATAATAGTAGCGGAGTTCATGCGGTAAAGTAGTATAGTTATCTGCCAGTTGTTTAGTAATTGGGATGGTTACATCCGGTCGAAGCACGAGTACTTCACCGTCACCATCAATCGTCTTTACCATTTCTTTTCGATTAATTGAACTGGTGACTTGCGCATACATGTCGTACTGCTCAAATGTTGGTGTTTTAATCCGTTCATAGCCATATGTTTTAAATCTTTTATTAATCGTTTTAATCATTCGCTCATACTTTTGATAATCTTTGACAATTTCATCGTTCGCATTATAATCGGTGTACAATCTAACTATTCCCACCTTTCACGAATCTACTTTATTACTTTACTAGGGTGAAGTTATTTATTATCATAGAGGATGTAGAATAGTTTGTCAACAATGAAAATTATATCTTTATTTTCAGGAGGGATTTCATGTTTGATTTTCATATGCATAGTGACTTTTCGGCAGATTGCAATGTATCGATGGAAGAAATGGTTGTAGGGTCTATCAATAAAGGCTTAAAGGAAATTTGTTTTACTGAACATATTGACTATGAGTATCCAGATGACTCAATCATTTTTGAGTTTGATTTAAAAGAGTATGCCGATGAATTAACAAGGTTACAAGAAAAATATGAAGGGAAAATTTGTATTCAAAAGGGTATTGAAATTGGCGTACAACCTCATATTTTACATAAATACGAGAAATTAGTGGACGATGAAACATTCGACTTTATCATTTGCTCAATGCATACGACCGATAAAAAAAGCTTGCATTATAAAGAGATTTTCGAGGGAAGAACTGTAGAAGAAGCATATCAACTGTACTACGATGAATTATTAGCGTGCATAAAAAACTTTAAACGATTTAATGTGCTTGGCCATGTAGATTTAGTAAAACGTTATTCAGATGAGCCTTCATCGAATTTATTTCATGAAGAATTAGCAACTATTTTCAAAGAAATTATTCCCGAAGGAAAAGGCATTGAACTGAATACTTCCGGCGTACGATATGGATTATCACATGCGATGCCAAGTGATGATGTGCTGAAGCTATACAAACAATGCGGGGGAGAAATTATTACACTAGGATCTGACGCCCACCGCGTTTCAGAACTTGCCTTCCAATTCCGTGAATCTCTTGAATTATTACAGTCGATTGGTTTTGACTATATTACTACTTTTGAAAAGCAAGAACCGGTATTTCACTCGATCAAACAATTATTGTAATGATGGGTCTCGCATTGTTTACGTGCGAGACCTTTTAATTTAAATTCCTATTCACTACACAATCTTTAATAAATCGTTAACCCTAGCATCGAATCGCTCATTCATTTTAGCCGTGCTGATTGTTGGATTAGATGCTGAATTATCTTCAACTGTAACTTGCCCCTTGTGTAACTTTAAGTGAACTGTACCAGAAAGAGATTGCTGTGTTTCTTGAATAAACGCTTCCAATGCAGTGCGCAAAGGCGTAAACCATAGACCCTCTTCAATCATATCGATTAGCTTTTGAGAGACGGTTTCTTTGAATTGAGAAACTTCACTGGTCACTGTCCTATTTTCAAGCGTTCGATGTGCTTTTAATAATGTAACTGCTCCCGGACATTCATGAATTGTATAAGAGCTACTTCGATTTACATAATTCTCGACTGAATCGATTCTCCCAATTCCATGCTTCCCAGCGATGTTATTTAAGTACAAGAACATATCGGCTATTTCCATTTTTTGTCCATTCACTTTGACTGGAATTCCTTGCTCAAATTCAATCTCGATAAACTCTGGATCGATTGGCGCATCTTCTATTGCAGCTGTTATTGCATATACATCCTCGCTTGCTGCTACTTTCGAACAATAACCTAAATATTCATTTTTACGCCCCCATAAGGTTTGGTCAATAGAATTAAGACTGTCTACATCATTCAATATTGGAATTTTATTTTCTGTTGCAAATGCAAATTGTTCTCTCCATGTCCAATTTTCTTCATTCACAAGATCAATTAATTTAAGGGATGTATTTAAAGTTTGTATTAATGTTTCGAAGTGTTTTTGGTCGTTGTCTTTTATCGTAAGACCATGTGCAATTGCAACAGCCTTTTCAATTTCTGCAACTTCAACTAATTTTTTCGCAATGAGCGGTCGTGATAGCGTGCTCATGAAAGGATACTTATTTTCACAAAAGGCTTGAGCTTGAACTGTAAGCAGGGCATATTGTTCGGCAAATTCATTTTTTACATCGATCAAATAACTGCTTGTTGCCCCAGCTTGTATTGCTTTCACTCGGATTTCTGTTATATCTTTGTTTCCACCCATATCTATGCAAACCGCAACGACGTCATAGCCCGCGTCTACTAACAATCTGATAGCAACAGAAGCATATAAATCTCCACTATAAGCAATAACAACTTTTTTCTTTCGCATGTTAGGACACCCTCTCAAACACTCAATTGTATATTTATACTGTTATGCGTGTTTTTATAATAACACACCTTTCGAATCTTTCAACCTTTTTAAAAAAGTCACTCATTTTATTAAACAAAAAAAGACCCCTTCAAAATAGAGGTCTACATCATAACAACGATTCGATTATCGAATTCCATGACTCACCATTGAGTTCGCCACTTTTAGAAATCCAGCAATATTAGCACCGACAATTAAATTACCTGGATATCCATATTCTTCAGCTGCTTGTAAACAATTGTCATAAATATCTTTCATAACCAGTTGCAGCTTTTCGTCAACTTCTTCAAACGTCCAACTAAGTCGCATACTGTTTTGAGACATTTCCATTGCAGAAACAGCTACTCCGCCGGCATTTGCTGCTTTTGCAGGTGCAAATAAGATATCATTTTCCAGAAAAAGATCTATCGCTTCTTGCGTACAAGGCATATTAGCACCTTCTGCAATTGCTTTGACACCGTTTCTAATTAACAGTGTTGCATCGTCTTCATCAAGCTCATTTTGTGTTGCACACGGGATAACGATATCACATGGAATCGTCCAAATTCCCTGACACCCTTCAATAAATTTAGCAGATGAATGATATTTTCTATACACTTTAATTCGATCGTTTTCGATTTCTTTAATTCGCTTAATCGTCTCGACATTTATACCATTTTCATCATAAATATACCCACTTGAATCACTACATGCAATTACTGTCGCACCAAGCTCAATTGCTTTCTCCATGGCATAGGTCGAGACATTCCCTGACCCGGATACGATTACTTTTTTTCCTTCAAAACTCATGCCATTCGTTTTTAACATTTCTTGCGTAAAGTATACAGTCCCATACCCTGTTGCTTCTCTTCGCCCGAGGCTTCCGCCGTAATTTGGGTCTTTTCCAGTGAAGACGCCAGGTTGGAACCCACCTCGGATGCGATTGTATTGCCCTGCCATATAACCAACTTCTCGTCTTCCAACACCTATATCACCAGCGGGTACGTCTAAGTCTGGACCTAAGTATTTCTGCATTTCCGTCATAAAGCTTTGAATAAACCGCATAATTTCTCGTTCTGATTTATCTTTCGGATCAAAATCCGAGCCACCTTTTCCAGCGCCTATTGGCTGACCTGTCAGTGAGTTTTTAAAGATTTGTTCAAATGCTAAAAACTTCATAATGCTCAGATTGACCGAAGGATGGAAGCGAATCCCGCCTTTATACGGACCCAGCTCACTATTAAATTGAACACGATACCCTCTATTCACATGCACTTTTCCTTGGTCATCTTCCCAGGCAACCCGAAAAGTAATAATGCGATCCGGCTCAGTAATTCGCTCAAGGATACCGTCTTCAATATAATGTGGATTTTTAACAAAAACCGGACGAAGTGAATCGAAAATTTCTCTTGTTGCTTGGAGAAATTCCGTCTCTCCTGGATTTCTCTTTTTTATTAACTCATACACTTCATGCACGTAATCATTTGCTAGTTTTTTAGGATCATTATATGTTTCATTAATATTCGTCAACATACCCTCATTCCTTCCATATTTATACTTTCTGTAATGTCGGAATTTTATATATTACTCTATAATACAATTAATTAACTATTTATACAACATGAGCACCGACTAATTCATGGCATTTTAAGGTCTTTTTTCAAATAAAGTACTTTTCTTTTTCGTTAAAATGAGTTACTATTTAATTATTCAAACATTTCCGTTAAAAGGGATTTTATGAATATACCCAATCAGAAAGAAGGAGAAAACTATGAAAATCATACGACCTTTAGTAAGTGCAAATCTTATGTTACTATTCGTTTTCGCTCTTCTCCCAGTTCTTTTTATTAAACCAGATATTGAAGTTATACAAAGTTTACTAGCATATATAAATAAAGAATAATGCTAAACGTGAATAAAAGCAAACGTTTTTAGTAGTTAATGAAAAATCATTCGTCTTTTAACCTATATTTCAGTGTCTTTTAAAGATTTCTCTAAAAAACATTTGACTTTTTATTTTTTATTAAGTATGATAGGTCACATTAAAACTATTATTCTAATTATTTTGATGGAGATATATTTTACATTCCTAAATCTTCAGAGAGCTAGTGGGTGGTGAAAACTAGTGATTTTGTGTAAAAGAGCACTCCTGAATAGGTAGACTGAACTTAAGTAGGTCTATCCGGGTCATGCACGTTATGCATTGTTCTTTGAGGCCACTTATTTATAGTTGGCAAAAAAGGGTGGTACCGCGTGAGTATTTTCAGTCTTTCGCCCCTTACGATTTTTTGTAAGGGGTGGAGGACTTTTTTATTTTCCATTGAAGGGAGTTTTTAACATGTTAGTAGATTGATAAAGTTTACATATTTGAGAAACAACAAGTCAAGCAACAAAGTTGTCTGCATTGGCCATAAAGGTCATCGCTTTCCCTACGGATGTATCGCTAACAATTAATGGTATGAAAATTGGATTACGGATTATCTTTTACAACAATCATTATTCGCCGAAACTGCTACGGCACAACATTTCTATATTCAGGAGGCTATCGACAAATGACTTTTAGAGTATTAATTACAGACCCATTAAGTGAAGAAGGGATTTTCCCACTAAGACAATCGGAGAACCTTGAAATTACAATAGAAACAGAACTATCTCCAAATGACCTAATTGCAATGATACAGGATTACGATGCACTTCTAATTCGTAGTCAAACGACTGTGACCCGTGAAGTAATTGAAAATGCACCTAACTTGAAAATTATTGGCCGCGCTGGGGTTGGTGTTGATAATATCGATTTGGAAGCTGCAACAGAGCATGGAATTATCGTTGTAAACGCTCCGGATGGCAATACAAACTCTGCAGCAGAACATACAATGGCTATGTTATCAGCACTTGCACGAAAGATTCCGCAAGCGTTTCTATCCCTAAAAAATCAAATTTGGGATAGAAAGTCATTTCTCGGAGTTGAGATTAAAAACAAAACACTTGGGATTGTAGGACTTGGCCGAATTGGCACTGAAGTTGCAGCAAGAGCTAAAGGTCAAAGAATGCATGTTCTTGCATACGACCCATTTCTAACAGAAGAAAAAGCGCATAAACTTGGGATTACGAAAGGGACACTTGAAGAAGTCCTAAACCAAGCTGATTTTATTTCTATTCATACACCTTTATTGAAAGAAACAAGAAACTTAATCGATGAAGAAGCTTTTGAAATGATGAAAGACGGCGTACAACTGATTAATTGTGCACGCGGTGGAATTGTAAATGAAGATGCATTATACGATGCTATTGTAAGAGGAAAAGTTGCTGGTGCTGCGCTCGATGTATTTGAAGTAGAGCCTTTTGTTGATCATAAATTACTGACACTTCCTCAAGTAATTGCGACACCGCATTTAGCTGCTAGTACAATCGAAGCTCAAGAAAGTGTTGCGATTGACGTAAGCGCAGATGTTGTTAGCTTTTTAAATGGAGGACTTGTGCAAAATCCAGTAAACCTCCCTTCCGTGTCCAAAGAAGTGATGGGCAAAGTTGGACCTTTCTTTGATTTAGCGGAGAAATTAGGGGCTTTTGTTTCCCAATTAATTGATGGGATTGTTGAGCAAATTACAATTCACTATTACGGAGATTTAGCAGGCTTCGATGTCCGTCCTTTAACACGTAATACATTAAAAGGATTGTTAAAAGGAAATCTAGGCGACCATGTCAATGACGTCAATGCCAAATATTTAGCAGACCAAATTGGGATTGTCGTAAATGAATATAAAACCTCTACGACAAAAGGTTTTACCAATTTATTAACAGTAGAAGCGAGAACGAAAAACGGGACGCGAAGTGTTTCAGGAACATTATTGAATGGTTTAGGTGGACGCATCGTTAAGGTAGATAAATATTACGTTGACGTTGTTCCAGAAGGGAATTTAATTTTCATTAAACATAAAGACCAGCCCGGGGCGATTGGTCGTGTTGGAACTTTACTAGCGAAATCGAATATTAATATTGCAACGATGCAAGTTGGACGAGATAATATTGGTGGAGATGCCATTATGATGCTGACTATTGATAAATATGTCGACGGTTATAATGTTAACCAACTAAAAGAATTAGAAGATATTTCTGACGTGACTGCAATTCAATTGTAAGATTAATAGCTGATGCTAATCCCTCAGCATGTGGTGGACATACACATGCGAGGGATTTTTTATTTGAGAGAGAACTCCTGAGATGTGTTACGTATTTTCAAGGGAGTGCTGGTTTTTTTCCGGAGAACGTTGTGTTCTTTCGGCAAAACATTGAGTACTTTCCAAAATGCGTTGCATACTTTTAAGCGCCCAAAAAGCAGATAGAAGCGAATTCTACCTGCTTTTATTGAAGCTTATTAACGGAAAGCCTTCTCTACTGAACAATTGGTTGATTTAGAATTGTATATAGCTCATCCAAGTGCTTAATTTCATAGGTCGGCGTCACTTCTTCAATTGCCGCATCATTTTCCCGGTTTATCCAGACAGATGGAATACCGGTTTGGTTTGCACCTAAAATATCTGTCATTCGATTATCTCCGACCATTAACGCTTCCTCTGGCTTTAACTGACAAAGATCGAGTGCATGCTCGAAAATTGAGCGATCCGGTTTCCCAACGCCGAACCCCCCCGAAATAATAATATGGTCGAAATAAGGAACGAGTTCAGGCGTAATATCTAATTTTGTCTGTTGCAAACTTGGTGATCCGTTTGTAATGAGTACCAACTGATAATCTTCTTTTAATTTATCCAACACACTGAAAGTTTCTTCGTAGATAAATGGGCTATCTTTTCGATTTTCTACAAACAGTTCTGCGAGTTCTTTTCCAAACGTGGCATCATCAATGCCCATACGCTTCAATCCACCTGTCCAAGCATTTTGGCGATACGTCGGAACGATTTCTTTCATCTTTTGAAAAGAATCTCCTTCATCGTCAAATGTGCCCCACAATCCTTCAAATGGATTAATGCCAATCATTTTTGTAAAGTCATAGGTTTCATACGTCGCATATAATTGACGAGCTTCTTCACGCACAGCTTCTTCTAACTTCCCTACATCTAGCGAGTGGCGTTCAGATGCCGTTTGACATGTTTTTTCAAATGCAGTTTTTACACTTTTTTTGTCCCATAATAACGTATCGTCTAAATCGAAAAATATAGCTTTAACCATTATTTACAACTCCCTTTTCATTCAAAAAAATCAGTAATATCAAGTATAGCATGTGATGTTGGATAAAATCGTTTTATTGACGCTATTTCACTAGAATTTTACATTTTTTCTTCCAATTCCTTATCCAGCGTCTACATATTCATAATATTTTTTTACCAATAAAATAAGCAGCCCATAATAGAGCTGCTTATTACCTATTGATAGGTAGGCTGTTTTTCTCTAGAAGATTTCTTATAAAAATCCGTCACCGCGCCGACCGATGCACAAGATACGGTATGTGCATACTTTCCAAGTATACCTTTTGTCTGCAGTGGTGGGGCTACCCAATCTTTTTTCCGTACTTCAAATTCTTCTTCGGATACAGCCACTTTAATTTCCTGTGTAATCGAGTTAATTGTAATTTCATCTTCATCTCGAATAAAGGCAATCGGACCGCCATCTTGCGCTTCTGGAGCAATATGACCGACAACTAATCCATGTGTTCCTCCTGAAAATCTACCATCCGTTAGTAAAGCAACTTTCTCGCCTAATCCTTTTCCAACAAGAATTCCAGAAATCGATAACATTTCCGGCATTCCCGGTCCGCCTTTTGGTCCAACGTGGCGAATTACGAGTACATCTCCTGCTTGAATTTCATCATTCATGACAGCTTCCGTCGCTGCTTCTTCTGTATTAAAGACACGTGCTGGTCCAGTATGTTCTGTGACGGACACGCCAGACATTTTTGCGACCGCACCATTTGGAGATAGATTTCCTTTCAATATGACTAAAGGACCTTCTTTACTAAATGCTTGATCAATTGGCCTAATAATTTTTTGTCCAACTGCTAAATCAGGAGCTTCTTGTAAGTTTTCAGCAACTGTTTTACCTGTTACCGTTAAGCAATCGCCATGTAAGTAACCTGCTTCAAGTAACATTTTCATCACTGCTTGAACACCACCAATGCGATGCAAGTCTTCCATGACGTATTTTCCGCTCGGTCTTAAATCCGCGAGATGCGGCGTTTTCTTTTGAATACGGTCGAAATCATCCATCGTTAAATCTACGTCGATTGCATGAGCCATTGCTAATAAGTGTAACACTGCATTCGTCGAACCGCCTAATGTCATGACAACCGTAATCGCATTTTCAAACGCTTCTTTTGTCATAATATCTTTCGGATAAATCCCCTGTTCCATCAAGTTATACAGTGCATGCCCTGCCTCTTCAACATCAGCAAGTTTTTCCGCTGATTCAGCTGGGTTTGAAGAGCTTCCTGGCAAACTCATCCCCATCGCTTCAATCGCTGAGGACATCGTATTTGCAGTGTACATTCCACCGCATGAACCTGCTCCAGGACAAGCGTTACATTCAATACGATTAAGCTCTTCTTCATCGATTTGACCGCTATTTAATTGACCAACACCTTCAAAAACAGATACAAGATCAATACTCTCTCCGCGTAATTTCCCTGCAGCAATCGTTCCACCATAAACGAAGATAGATGGGACTTCAGCATTGGCAATCGCAATCATACAACCCGGCATATTTTTATCACAGCCGCCAATTGCGACTAAGCCATCTAAATTTTCTCCGCCCACGACGGTTTCAATCGAGTCTGCAATGACATCGCGACTTGGCAATGAATAACGCATTCCGCTCGTTCCCATTGAAATACCGTCTGCAATCGTGATCGTATTAAAAATCATCGGCACTGCACCTGCAGCTTCTGCACCTTTTTTCGCTGCAATTGCTAGTTTATCAATATGTACGTTACACGGTGTTACTTCACTCCATGTACTTGCAATTCCTACCATTGGCTTTTCAAATCCTTCATCTGTCAATCCAACGGCTCTTAACATTGCACGGTTCGGGGCTCTTTTCGTACCCTCGCTAAATACTTTACTATTAATTCTCAAATCTTTTTTCAAAGTTTTCCCACCTCTCCCTTCCATTGTACTCATAACTTTCTTATAATTCAATGTCTTCATCCGAATGATAATTCGCAAGATTTTTCACATAAGAAAAGGCGAAGGGAAATTTACACTTCCCTTCACCTTATATAATAATTTATAAAAATAACATCGTGTGTGTGTTTTCTACTTTAGCAGGTTCGCCTACTAAACTCTCAATACTAGATACTCATAATACCGCCTTTTGAGGCATTCGTAACCAGTTTAGAATACCTTGCTAACCATCCTTTTTTAATTTTCGGCTCGAATGGTTTTAAGTTTTCTTGTCGCTTCGCTAATTCTTCATCCGAAATCTTAACGTTCATTGTCCGGCTTGGTAAATCAATCTCGATTATATCCCCATCTTCAACTAAAGCGATTGGACCGCCTTCAGCTGCTTCAGGTGAAATATGTCCAATTGAGATGCCGCGTGATGCACCACTAAAGCGTCCATCTGTAATCAGCGCTACTTCTGTTCCAAGTCCTCGTCCCATAATCGCAGATGTTGGCGCAAGCATTTCCGGCATGCCGGGTCCGCCTTTAGGTCCCTCGTAGCGAATGACGACAACGTGACCTGCTTGTACTGTTCCGTTATCGATTGCTTCTTGTGCTTCATCTTGTGAATTGAAAACAATCGCTTCGCCTGTGAATGTTTGGATAGATGAGTCCACTGCCCCTACTTTGATGACAGATCCTTCTGGAGCAAGGTTACCGTAAAGTACCGATAATCCGCCGACCGGACTATATGGATTGTCTTTCGTACGAATCACTTCGGTGTTCGTAATCTCGTGTTCTCCAACAAGTTCACCCATCGTTTTACCAGTCACTGTCATTCTTTCTGGATGAATTGCCCCTGGAATTTTCGTGAGCTCATTAATTATTGCTTCGACACCACCAGCTTTATTAATATCATCCATTGAAATATCAGATGCCGGCATGATTTTCGCTAAATATGGAACTTTAGCGGCGATTTTATTAATATCTGCTAAATCATAGTCAATGCCTGCTTCATTTGCTATGGCTAATGTGTGAAGAACTGTATTTGTAGAGCCACCCATTGCCATATCGAGTGCAAATGCATCATCGATTGCTTCTTTCGTAATGATATCTCGTGGTTTCACGTCTTCTTTAATCATACGAACTAAATGTTTTGCTGCTTCGCGGACTAATTCTTTACGCTTTTCACTTGTTGCCACAATTGTACCGTTGCCTGGAAGTGTCACGCCTAGCATTTCCATTAAACAGTTCATAGAATTCGCTGTAAACATCCCCGAACAAGATCCGCATGTTGGACAAGCATTCATTTCAATATCTAGTAATTCCTCGGCAGACATTTTCCCAGATTTATGGGCGCCTACCCCTTCAAATACTGATGTTAAGGAGATTTGTTGCCCCGTTGAGCTAATTCCTGCTTCCATCGGTCCACCTGATACAAAAACAGAGGGAACATTCGTACGAGCAGCAGCCATCAGCATGCCTGGCGTAATTTTGTCACAGTTTGGAATGTAAAATACACCATCAAACCAGTGCGCATTAATAACCGTTTCCGCTGAGTCTGCAATGAGTTCACGACTTGGCAATGAATAACGCATACCAATATGCCCCATTGCAATCCCATCATCCACACCGATTGTATTAAACTCGAAAGGTATCCCACCTGCTTCAACAATTGCTTCTTTTACAATATCAGCAAACTCTCGTAAATGAACATGGCCTGGAATAATATCTATGTATGAGTTACAAACACCAATAAACGGCTTTTCTAAATCTTTCGGCTTCACTTTTCCTGTTGCGTATAAAAGACTTCGGTGAGGAGCACGGTCAACACCGATTTTAATCATATTACTTCTCATTTGAACACACACCTTTAACATTAAGTAGTTAAACATATATTAAATTGCGCGTTGCCCGCTGTCAACCTAGTTGTAGAATAAGTGGAAACTATCCCTCAATTCCCAAATATTTCTCCTTATATCATTGCACTTTATACGCCATTTCCAAGCACTAAAAAATCTCTCACTTACAAAGTGTAGTAAGAGATTTTTATGTTCATAATTTGATTATCGTAAAATTATCATTAAGTAACAGCCAATTTTGCGGGAACGAAAGGCCTAACTTCCAATACATGATGCCGCCAAGTCCCAGTTCATTCATTAAATCAAATTTCGCTTGGATGCTTCTTGCATCTTCGAACCAGACTTCGTGTAAAACCCCAGCAGCGTCTGTATATTGGAAAAAAGGTGCTTGCGCTTGAAAATCATATTGAATCTCCGCCCCGTTTTGCAAGGCGATTTGAATGGCTTGTTGTGGACTGATTGCACGAGCAGGCGGGCCTCCTTGGGGAGGAAACGGGAATGTCCAATCATACCCATATAAATTTTGACCTAAAAAAATCTTTTCGTTCGGTATGACACTTGCCGCATAGTTCATGACACTTCGGACAGGTTGTATTGGACTTACCGCTTGGGGGTCACTAAACGTATATCCCCATTCGTAAGTCATAATCATAACATAATCCAATATTTCTCCTATTGCTGCATAATCATGTGCACCGTAAATTCCAGTTGTGATATCGGAGGCTTTAGGAGCGACAGCAGCCGATATTCGTAAACCAGCCATTCGGAAACGGTCCCGGGCTTTACGTAGAAAATTAGTATATAGCTCGCGATCTTCGGGATAAAGTAGCTCGAAATCAAAGTGAATATCCCCGTATCCTTCATCATTCGCAATTTGAATTAAATTTCCGAACAACTGATTTTGAGCTGCGTCATCGTTAAAAATTGCACGCGCTAAATCAGCACTAAACGCAAAATCTTCTAGATTACTGACAACTAGCGCATTCGTGACCCCTGCCTCATCTGCGATTTGCAAAATATTCGCCGTAGAAGGAGGAGTTACTGAGCCATCGCGATTTACTTGATAACTAAACATGCCTAGAAAAGTTAAATCCCCTACACGATTTCTCACTTCATCAATCATCGACTGAGCGACAGGCGTTCTAGGCTCTACGTATAAAAAACTGTTGATTGGACGCTTTTGTTTCTCAGGAATTCTTAATTGCTGCCCAACTTGTAATATCGCATTTGTTGATATGCCGTTTATCCTAGCTAACTCTTGATAGCTGATGCCATATAAATTTCCTATTATATATAACGACTGCCCTGGTTGAACGACGTGATAACTTCCTTCGATTGGAATGACGAGCGCTTGCCCAGTTACGAGTTGGGAAGGATCCGGAATTTCATTTGCCGTCGCAATCTCTTCGGGAGAGATGCCGTATGCTCTCGCAATCCGATATAAACTTTGTCCTCTTTGCACAACATGAATTTGCAATTACATCATCTGCCTTTCCTATTAAAAAAGCATTCTTTTCTATGTTTATTAATTTAGCAAGTTTAATATGCATCATCGCCCAGGAAATCGATTGTAAATGTTTTTCAAGTTTATCTCAGATACTTTTTCACATAAATAATTAAATTTTGTATAACTTTTCTTGGGCGTTCGCATAGACTAAAACTGAGTGTACATTTTCTAAACTAAATCAATGAAAGAAGGGGAACATTTGAGTTTTAAAAAGTGTGTTCGAAAATTTTTTTATGCGAACTTACTATTGCTCGTTGTTTATACTTTTCTTCCGATTTTAATCCTTTATCCTGATTTAGAAATTTTCCAATCTAGCCTTAGTCATTTGAATAAGGATTAAAAGATGTTTCTCTAGAATAGTAATTTCAGATAATGATTTTTCCTGTTCATACACACATATTTCTACATCCCTCAACCATACTAAGTACGCTACAAAAATGAAGTGACAACAGGAGGATCATTAAAATATGCATACCGAACCGAACAAACAGCCTCAAAATATGCAAACAGGGTATGTCCCCCCACAAATGAACCACGGAGGACACGAACTATTTGATGTACATGAAGTATTATCCGCAACAATCGGAGCATTAAACCAAGCAATGATTTTACGTCCGCATGTCAAAGACCCTGAACTACTCGATATTTTGGATCGCCAACACCGGTTTTCGTTAGACGAATATAATATTACCGTGGAAGCTTTTAAAACGGGGAAAGACCCATCTCACCCAACCGGTACGTATATGATGAAACAAGAAAATGATTTTGTTTATGGGATGAAGTCGACCCAGCCTAAATCCCCAATGCAACCAGGCGCTGAAATTTCAGATGAAATGATTTCCGGCTTTTTGCTTAGTTCTGCGAAAACAGGAGCAACTGCGCGTGCAGCTGCTGCGCTCGAAACTTGTAACCCTGTGCTGCGCCGTGTACTTGCTGATTCCATACCAAACTGTATTGAAATGGCATATGAATTATCCATTTACCAAAATAAACATCATTATTATCAAGTACCACAACTCGCACCGGAAGATATGCAAGGCCTGTTAAATGCTTATACGACGAGTCAAGGTCAACCTAGTATGCCCCCGCCAACGAATTTACAATGATAATATTCAAGCCAAGCGTAAAAGCTTGGCTTTTTTATCGTAAACCAACAATTAGATCATTGCGGTAGTCAAATAAACAAGGTATCATTTAAGTTATCATTATTTTATGAAAGAATGGGTGAAGCAGATGCGCGTAGCAATATTCGACTTTGATGGAACTTTATATTCAAAAGAAACGTACCAAATTATGATGGACCATTTAAAAGAACATCCTTTATACCGCAAAAGATATCCTCAATTTATGCGAACAATTTTACCACCATATATTGCGAGCAAAGCAAAAATCTATCCAACCGAGAAAATGCGCGAACGTTCTATGCAGATTTACTTAAATGCATTAAACGAACTAACAATCGAAGAAGTTGATATTTACTTTGAACAAATTGCACAAAAAATGCGCGAAGACTTCAACGAAGCAATTGTTGCCAAAGTAAAAGAACATGCTTCTGACGATTTTTATATGATGTTGGTATCGGGTGCATATACGCCTTTACTACATACAGCTGTTCAAGGTTTGCCTTTTGACACGATTATTGGGACAGATATCCCCGTTGCGAATGGGAAAATTACTTCAAAATCGCCAATTTATCATATTCAAGGAACTAGGAAAAACGAGAAAATCCAACAAGTCTTACACGGTAAGAAAATAGATTGGCAAAACAGTTTTGCTTATGCAGATAGCTACTCTGACTTATCGGTCTTAAGCTTAGTCGGCAATCCTGTCGCCGTTCAACCCGAACCGAAACTCCAAACAATCGCGGAAAGGCGAGAATGGACCATCCTATGAACACAACAAAAAACACCAATCTTGTGTAGAGACTGAACTGCTAACGATTGGTGTTTTTACTCCGATAATAAAAAAGAGTACACGGACAATTGTCGTGTACCTTTTCGAGAATTATGCAATATTATAAAATGACTTTGCTTTTTCCAAAAACGGCAGATCTTCATCTAGTAAATCTTCTTCGTGGTAAATTGCGTCTACTGGACAAGCAGCCACACAAGCACCGCAATCAATACAAACATCTGGATCGATAAAGTATTGATCTTCTCCTTCTTCAATACAATCTACTGGACAAACGAGAACACAATCTGCGGCTTTTTCTGTAATACATGCTCCTGTAATGACATAAGCCAATCATAACGCCTCCTTCTCATCAATTTACTCGACTTCTATGTCTATATAAATAGTTTAATATACTTTAATGGAAATAAAAACCGAAATGACTTTGATTTAGTCGAATAGAATTTCCCCTCTAGACTTTTCGCTATAGATAAGGTATAATAAAGTATTGTTAGAAATGGTAGCATACAATACTTGATACTCTGGCATTCTACGGAATGTTTTTGAAGATTCTTATTCACACTGGCGCGACTTAGGGGTCGTAAGGACGTAAGAGTAGGTAGGGCTTACGTTGTTTAAGGTAAGAAAACTCCCCAGTGGAACAATTACCGCGGTTTAGAAAGAAAAACTTTCTATAATGATAATTCGATAATACGAATTTTAATAACATAATTCAACAATGGTTGTTACCGAGGAACTCATACGAAAAGCGCTCAAGGTCTAAATGTAGCTCACTTTGACCGAAGTGACTTGTACGTTTTCAGTTCCTAAATAAAAACAAAGGGATATGCTCCTATTATGGGCATATCTCTTTTCCAATTTATTTCCACTCAAAAGGCGTTTGTTGATAGACATAATAATTAAGCCAATTTGAAAAAAGTAAATGCGTATGAGATCGCCACGTATTTAACGGTTGTTTCGTCGGATCATCATTTGGGAAATAATTTTCCGGTACGTCGATTGTTAATCCTTTATTTATATCACGTTCATATTCTTCTCCCAGTGTCCCCGCATCATATTCTAAATGTCCTGTAAGCATAATATGCTTTCCATTCTCAGACATAATCATGAATGCGCCCGCATCTTTTGAATGTGCAAGTAATTTAAGCTCAGGATGTTCTTTAATTTCTTTCATTGAAACGTCTGTATACCTAGAATGGGGGACGTTAAATTCATCATTAAAACCTCTCACTAGCTCTATAGTTGGGTCAGTTAACTGATGTTGATAGACACCCGAACACTTTTTTTCCAATGGGAATTTATTAATGCCATAATGATAATAAAGTGCCGCCTGTGCGCCCCAGCAAATATGTAAAACAGACGTCACATTGTCTTTTGACCATTCCATAATGTTCGTTAACTCTTCCCAGTAATTCACATCCTCAAAACGTAAATGCTCGATTGGTGCCCCGGTAATAATGAGTCCATCAAAACGACGATTTTTCACATCTTCAAAAGTCTCATAAAAATTGTCTAAATGTGATTTACTAATATTTTTCGATTCGTGGGTCGCTGTATGTAAAAATGTTACATTGACTTGAAGAGGTGTATTTCCTAAAAGACGTAAAAGCTGTAATTCCGTCCGTTCCTTCTCCGGCATTAAATTTAATATCGTGATGTTTAGCGGACGAATATCTTGAGTTGACGCACGTTCTTCATCCATTACAAATATTTTTTCTTGCTTTAATAATCGACGTGCTGGTAAAGCTTTCGGAATATTTATCGGCAACTTTCTCTCTCCTTTTTCAACTTGAAATCTTCCAATAAGTATACACTATTTTCTATCGATTTGGATATATCTGACTCGTCATTTTGATTTAAACTAATTGAAAATAAATAAACTCCTATATTAATCGCCTCTGAAAGTACTTCACAGACAATTTGATTATCCTGCAATATCCCTTTGTCGATAGCCAATGAATCCTATGACTGTGAGTACAACAGCAACAAGCACAATACTACTTATTTTCATATAGTCCATGTCTTCTACAGGTATTTGAGGAATATGTCCAAATGGCGAAATATTATTCATCCAATTAGGTACACCGAGTAAATTTCCTAAATAGACAACTATAAAAGAATAGACTAAGTATCCCCAACTAAAACTCGTAAACTTTGGAAATACTCCTATAAGAAATATCGCTAAACTTATCATGACAAGCATTGCCGGGAAATAAACGATTCCAGCATTATAAAAAGTGCCAAAAGAAATTTCTTCTTCCATAACCACACTTCCCGCAGACCAAAGTCCAATTATAGCAAAAGTTATCATCACAAAACTTACCAATACTGAAATCGCTAGCGAACTTCCAATCATTTGCCTACGCGATACTGCTAGACTGAGTAATTGTTCTGTCCGATTCTTTTTTTCTTCCCCAATCAATTTATTCATCGCCATAATCGCCGGTATTGTGCCAATCATAGCCATTATTGACATTAACATTGGTAAAAATTGTTCGGTTAATGAATACCCATCGACTGAGGAAAGTAGGACTCCTAACAATTCATTATCCGCAAAAAACAATTCCAAATCTCCTAATACGGAACCATAGGACACACCTAAAATAAACATACCAATCGACCAAGCAATTAAACCTGTACGTTGCAACCTAAAATAAAGCCCAAACGGACTTTGTAATAAAGGGGATGCATACTCTTTTCCAGGCTTCGCTACAATAAATCCCGCACCTAAATCTCGAAAAGCATTCAAGTAAAGTGCAACAATCGTTAATAATATTGACACGCCTATTGCTAGCATAATAGGCCACCAATAATTATTAACATACACTTCAGTTCCTAAAATCCAACCTAATGGCGAAAACCACGAAAGTACATGATCACCGATATCACCGATTGCGCGAATAATATACGCTATACCTAAAGTAGCGAAAGCAAATCCAATCGCCGCACGAGAATTTTCGGAAAGTTGAACGAATATTGCAGTCACCGCCGTAAATAGAATCCCAGTTGTGCCAAGAGCAGCACCATACAGAAGCGAACCTTCTAATCCCATACTCTCTATGCCAAGCGCATATAAGCTGAAACCAATCACATTTGCTAAAAGTATATTGACACCGCTTACAACAGTAATCGTTGCAGTGAGCGTTGACAGTCGCCCCGTCGGCAGTGATCGAATCATTTCAATACGCCCATCCTCTTCGTCCGCTCTTGTATGGCGTACAACTAATAAAATACTCATTAGTCCAAATGTAATCGCTGTAAATAGAAGCATTTCATGGGCAAACATTGCACCAATCGTATAGTTATCGATTCCATACGCCGGCCCAACCATTGCAGTCATCGCTGGATTTAACATTGTTTCAGCCATTGCCTGTCTTTCTTCAGCAGTTGAATACATCTCCGTAAAAGTTTGTGCGACTAAAATTGTAATTGCTGTAAGTGATAGAAGCCATAGTGGTATACGAATCCGATCCCGTCTTACTATTAAACATGAAAGCGCTCCTGTATTCATAAATAGTTGTCTGAACATTAAGAGACACCTCCTACTCCTAATTCTGGAGATGGTTTCGCACCTTCATAATGGCGCATAAATAAATCTTCCAATGTCGGCGGTGCAGTTTCCAATTTTACAATGCCATGCAGTGAAACAAATCTCATAACCTCGTCTAATTTTTCGCTATCGACATGCACCGTATATACTCCATCTGTTTCTTCAATATCGTGAACCCCTTCTAATTCCTTCAAAGTAAGCATAGGTTTCTTCGTTTCAACTTGAAGAATAATTCGTGTGAGATGACGTAACGATTGTAAAGACCCTGATTCGATAATTTCTCCTTTTCGAATGATGACCACTTTATCACAAAGACGTTCAACCTCAGATAAAATATGGCTGGATAACAATACACTTTTCCCTGCACTTTTTGCTTCCAGTACACATTCTTGAAACACTCTTTCCATTAGCGGGTCCAGACCAGATGTTGGTTCATCCAAAATATACAAGTCTGCATCAGATGCAAATGCTGAGATCAAAGCAACTTTCTGGCGATTTCCTTTTGAATATGTTCTGCATTTTTTCGTCGGATCTAAATCGAACCTTCGAATCAGTTCATCTCTGCGACATTTATGATTGGATCCTCGAAACTTAATAAATAAATCGATTACTTCACCACCCGTTAAATTCGGCCATAAATTGACATCTCCAGGAACGTATGCAATCCGTTGATGAATGTCTACAGCCTCTTTCCACGCATCCATCCCGAAAATCTTTGCGTCACCGGAAGTTGCTTTCAATATGCCTAGCAAAACACGAATGGCTGTCGATTTACCGGCACCATTCGGACCGATAAATCCGACAACCTCACCTTTATTCACTTCAAGATTAATCTGGTTTAACGCAGTGAAACTACCAAACTGCTTCGTTACATTCTTTATTTGTAAGACATTCATTAGACATTCTCCTTCTCATAGCATGCTTTCTGAAGTACAGCTAAATAAGTGACAAACTCGTCTAAATAAAGTGCATTATTAATGGTAACAGTTCTTCCCAATCTATATGCTTAGAAATCAGCACTAGACCAATCTGATCGACTACAAAATAACACAGTTCAACCAAGGTGACCAATGTTCACCATCAATATTCTTCCTAACTAAAAAACGTTAGACACAATTTTGCATTTTGTGCCTAACGTTTCTGTTCATTCAATACTTTTCTCACGTTCTTTTGTCTGTTCATCGGCTATAGATGATGCATTTACTTTTATAAACTTTGTCATATAAGCGGAAGTTGCTTCGTATCCTGTACCAATTTTTTCGCTGAGATAATTGGTCCGTTCATATAAGATAGAACGGAAATGATCAATCTTCCTTAATATTTTTTCCGTCAACGCTTCTTGATTTTCTAATCGTTCGATCACTTCTGTTTGAAATGCTTCATGATTTGATAATTTCTCCGACATTTCTTTTTGCAAGTTGATTTGTTGATCGACTTTCTCAGAGAGCGTCTTATTTTCCTCATGCAATTGAGCCATAGATTTTACAGCTTGCTCATCGTCAACAGATCGCCTTTGTTGGTTATCATACAATTCTTCGATATGATAACGGACGTTTGCCATTCTCCTCGCCTGTATTCTCGATTGTTTTTTATAAGTATTTTCGATTTCTTGTAGCGATTTATATAATTTATCATTCGCTGTTTGCTGTGCTTTCATTATTTCTGCAATATTATCTTGCCGAAATATGTTTTGATTTGGCTCAATGAGTTCATCATCATTTTTGAATATTTTCGGGTTTTTATCTGGATTCATAAATAAACCCATTCCTTCTCCTCCCTCTTTTCTTTATCGTATGCACGTAAGTTGAATATCGGGAGTTAAAAATCGAGTGACTACTTATGACAGGGCTTTTAATCCAACGACGCCAATAATGATAAGTCCCACACTAATGATTCTTCCTATACTTTTTGATTCATCAAAAACAATCATGTTAATAAGCACTGCTCCTGCCGTTCCAATCCCTATCCAAACCGCATAAGCGATACTAACTTGTAAATATTTAAAAGAAACATATAAAAAGGCAAACGAGGCAGCAAAACCCAGCCCGTAAATGAGTCCATTTTGCCATGTTTTTTTCTGACTAAACATTTTTAGACCAATAACCCCAACGACTTCACTTATTGCAGCCAAAAATACAAACAACCATCCCATTGCTATGCAAGTCCTTTCTCTCTCTTTTCCTCATCAGCTTTATCGGCTAAATTTAATCCGATGACACCGATAACTAAAATAATAATAAACGCGACTTTGCCAAACCCTAAACTGCCGCCAAATAAAAAAACATCCATTAACGCAGTACCGACCGTACCAATTCCGGCAAAGATGGCATAAACCGTTCCTGTCGGTAGTTCTTCACATGCTTTCGTTAAATAGTGGAAGTCTATAAAAATAAATACTACAATCAATATCCAATGCCACCAACTGCTTGCCACATTAAATCCATATATCCATACCAATTCAAAAAAGCTTGTTAATGCGACATATATCCATTTTTTCTCCAAAATAACTCCCTCTACCTTCTAGTGACTGATTGTCATTCACTTAGTTTGTAAAATAAAATGGAAATCTTTATTACACGATCCCATTCTTACCGGCTGGACGAGTTCATTCTAAACTTTGCCCCCAGCCTTATACTTTATTGCTTTACGCCTAATGCATGAAGCAAAAATAACAACACTTCTTCTTTTTGACGATTCACTTCTGTTTCATCGGTCACGTCATACAAATACACTTGTTCAGCCGCAGATTCCACTAGCCCAATTAATAGCTTGGAAGTTCGCTCGATATTTATCGTATCTCGAACCACTTTTGCTTGTTCGGCTTCTATTAGGAGTGCGCTGATCCATTGATAAAATGGAGCATAGACAGTTTCCCACTCTTTTAAATGTTCGGTGGACGCAAGCCCTGCATAAATCAGCGCTTGGATTTCATTATACTCTCGTGCAACAAGAAAAATTGCCCCTACTAATTGTTCTAGTTTCTCTTGAAATGGCGCATCCTCTTGCACGGTATCTTTCACAATATCCATCGTTTTTTCTACCATCACTTCTGCAATCGCAGGCATCAAAGCAAGCTTTGATGAAAAATATAAATAAAAAGTGCCTTGTGCAATGCCGGCATTTTTCACAATATCAGAAACAGTTGTTTTATCAATTCCTTTTTCTCGAAACATCTGAATGGCTGCATGAACGATGTTCTCCTTTTTACTCATCAAATTTCCCCTCCAAACATAATGACTGATTGTCATTCATTATATAATTTATTTAAATTAGAAGCAATGGAATGATCAACGGGTCATCGCCTATTGTCTTTTCCCTTTCCTTCCTGTATACTTACGTTACAAGCTGCATTGTTCGTATTACAATTAAGTTTTAACCTTTATACAGTAAAAGGGAGTTTTACATCGAAATTGGAATGGCAGGCTTTACACATTATTTGTAAAGACAAACAGGAAGATTTCTGCAAGCACCCACTTGGAAAAGTGTGGTTTAAAACTTTCTAAATAAATACGGCAGAGGCGGCTTTGTACATAAGTCTATCCAAGTCAGTTTCCTAGTGAAACTGGCTTTTTTATTGATTAACGATTAATATTTTCCAGGAGGTAATATATATGAAGAGGATTTTTGTGACAGGTTACAAACAACATGAATTAGGCATATTTGACGACAAACACCCTGGTATCCCCATTATTAAAAAAGCATTAAAAAGTCAATTTATCTCTTTAATTCCTGAAGGATTAGAATGGATTATTGTCAGTGGACAGCTCGGCGTAGAACTGTGGGCGACTGAAGTTATTCTGGAACTTCAAGAAGAATATCCTCAGTTGAAGTATGCTGTCATCACTCCTTTTATTGATCAAGAGCAAAATTGGAATGACGCCAATAAAGAAAAGTATCAATCCATGTTGGTTCATGCAGATTATCAGGTGAGCTTAACCTCCACACCTTATGAAGCCCCTTGGCAATTTACTGAGAAAGATAAGTTTATTATTCGCAATTCGGATGGGATGGTGCTCGTCTATGACGCTGAAAATGATGGGTCTCCGAAATTTGTAAAAAGATTAGTCGAACGCTATATGGAAACTACAGACTATCTATTAATGACCATCACTGCTGACGATTTAAATTTTATTGCTGAAGAAGAGCAGCTGAAAGAATGGTATGAATAGGAACATTACACACATCTACTAACATACACTATAGGATGTTGCAAAGTTGAGTTAGGAGTGGAAAAATGCAAATTTATGCCCATCGTGGTTCCTCGGGCCTCTACCCGGAAAACACATTAGCGGCCTTTCTGGATGCAGCCCAATTACAGATCACCGGAATAGAATTAGATGTTCACCTTACAAAAGATCATGAACTTGTCGTGATTCATGATGAAATGATTAATCGAACATCGAATGGTCAAGGTTTTGTGAAAGATTTAACAGTAGACGAGCTAAAAACGTATGACTTTGGAATTCGTTTTTCAAAAGCCTTTCAAGGTGAGAAAATTCCTTTATTGGCAGAAGTGCTCGAGATTTTTTCAGAGACAAATCATCTGATCAATATCGAACTTAAAACGGATGTTGTACGCTACGAAGGCATTGAGGAGAAAGTGCTACAACTCGTTCACGAAATGGGAATCGCACACCGCGTCATCATTTCTTCATTTAACCATCAATCCATCCAAATCATAAAAGATTTGGACCCACACATTCAAACTGCTGCACTGGCCATGAAAGGGTTCGCCGATCCTTTTCATTATTTACACGAACTCCAAGCCGATGCACTTCATATTTCTCACCGGGCAATTCGGAACCCATCCATTCAACGACTAATCGCCCAAGGGGTTCCCGTGCGTGCCTTTACTGTGAACAAACCGAGGACAATGCTAGCGCTAAAAAAAATGGGTGTGCAGGCAATTTTTACTGACTATCCAGAAAAAATGATGGCTTACTTAGATTACTAAATGCAAAAAAGTAAAGATGGACAAATCCTTCTTTACTTTTTTGTTTTGCTGTTAATAGAGGAGAAGTTATTCGTTAACGAATAACTTCTCCTCTATTAATTAAACTTTAGATGAATCCAACCAAAGTCACTCGTACTTCTCATAAGCTATTGTCCATTCCTCATCTACCTTTTGCATACTTGTCCCTATCCAACCTTCTGCTAAAAGGGCTTGCTGTTTTTTCGTATCAGCCATATCAATCAAGATTCGATCCGTAGCATGTCTTTCTTCTTGTTGTAAGTCTTTCATGAACACATACCTCAACATATCGTCATACTTTTCCTTTAGCGCAACAATTTGTAAATCGTGTGCAAACTTGTCTAACAGGCTCGCAATATTAAATGGCGCCACTGTTGCACAAATGTACCGATGCTTTTCTTGATCAATTTTATTAAAAATAATTTTTCCTAATAATTTTTGTAAGCCGTTCCCACGAAAACTCGGCTTCACATTCGACACCTCAGAATAAATCACTGACCGCCACTCTTCTTTTTCAAGTCCCGCATCTTCGCCTAAATGGTCTTCTTCATTTTCATCAGGAATTAAAAGCGCTCTAAATGCGACTAAATCTTCTTCGTGAAAAGCCCCTATCATCAATCCATTTCCCGTTACTATATGTGAAAACTCTTCTTTAGATAGTGGTTGTAAAAAAGAGTCTATCGTTAATGATTGAATGACTTCAATTTGAAGTGCTTGAAGTGCCTCGATATGTTCCACTGTACATTCTTTAATTGTTATTTCTTTTTCATTTCTCAAAACATGTTTTTCATTCATGATGAAACCTTCCCTGTAAAGCTTGTTAGTTTTTGTAATTGTTGTTCATCTACATCAATGCCGAGCCCTGGTTTTTCATTCAAACGGATAAAAGGAACGTCATAATGCAAGTTGCCGATATCTTCTTTAAACTTTAACGGTCCTGTTAGTTCAACACTCGTCATCACTTTTTTGGAAAAAGCGACGTGAAATCCTGCTGCCGATCCAACAGAAGACTCAACCATTGACCCAACTTGACATTCCATGCCTGCCATTTCAGCCATATGTGCAAGTTTCATCGCAGGGTAAATCCCTCCGCACTTCATCAATTTAATATTTACCTTATCCGCAGCTCGTTTCGCAATAATTTCCCTCATCTCACGGACACCACGCAAACCTTCATCAATCATGACTGGCGTATGTGTTTTCGCCTTCACTTCAACCATGCCATCAATATCATCCGCAAGTACAGGTTGTTCAATCCAATCGAGTGCACAATGTTCTAACTTTCGAAGACCGAGTAACGTGTTACCGCTATTTGTCCATCCTTGATTGACATCGACGCGAATGGCGATTTCATCACCTACACGTTCTCTCACCGCTTCAATCCTTCTCACGTCGTCCATCACTTGTTCGCCGACTTTCATTTTCAACGAACAATAACCCGACGCGACTCTTTCTTCCGCTTCGTTAGCCATTTCTTCAGGAGACGCTATACTTAACACATGTGTAATTGGAAATTCTGCGTGATATCTCCCGCCCAACAAATCATAAACAGGCACACCTAAATATTTTCCAACAACGTCATAACAAGCAATATCCAGCGCCGCTTTAGCAGTCGGTACCCCATAAATTGCCGCATCCATAATGTCGTGAATACGTTCCATATTCTTCGGATCTTCACCAATTAATTTTGGTGCTAACGTATTTTTAATCACTTCAAATGTAGATGTCAAACTTTCTCCCGTCACATGCTCGTCCGCAACACCTTCCCCGTACCCAACATGCCCTGTATCTGTTGTGATTTTTACAATAATAGAAGGCATATCGTCATAACGTGCATAACTAATCACAAAAGGTTCATATAGCGGCAGACGAATCGCAAAAATTTCTATCTCTGTAATCTTCATCTTTATCAAATCCTCTCGTACTTCTTATCTTTGAATACTTTATTTTTACAAGTTTCTATTTAATCCTACCGTTTATTTCATTTCAATTCAAAAAGTTTTTCTTATACCGCGCTAATATTACAAAAATATTACATTTCGTGTCCTTGTATATATTTTAGTAGCCATGGTTACTACTACTCTAAAGGCGAAATGCTCATATGAACAAAAGAAGCCTTTTGGAATATGAAAATGTTGAATTTAAAGAGGAGGAAATTTTTTTATGCAAAGACATATCGTAGGTCTAATGCTTGCAATCGCATTAGTCATAGGATTGACTGGAGGACAAGCTACAGTAGAAGCATCTTCCACGTACAATGTTCAAACTGGAGACACAGTATGGGACATCGCACAAAACGATGATATTAGCGTAGATGACTTGTTTACTTGGAATGAATTAGAATCACAGTCACCGCATACCTTAACTGAACAAGAAAAAAAGATTGAAAGTAAAAACGGCACTTATATCGTCCAAAAAGGGGATACACTTTCTAAAATTGCAAAAATGCATCAAATCTCCTTATCGAACTTGATGAATTGGAATGGATTAACAGGTCACTTAATCTATCCTGGACAAGAACTATCCGTAGATGGCAAGAATCCAAAAGCACCACCCAAAAATGTCGCAAAGGCGGTAACCCCATCTACCCCTGCCACGGAAAATAAAACAACAAAAGAGCCAACAAAACAACCTGCTCAGAATAATAAGGCAGCGAATCAAACAACAAATAAAACTGCGAACAATTCAACCAAAAGCAACCAAGCTCCAGTATCGGCATCCGGGAAAGAAATGACGGTCACTGCTACCGCCTATACCGCATATTGCCAAGGTTGTTCGGGAACAACCTATACAGGAATTGATTTACGGGCAAATCCGCATCTTAAAGTTATCGCGGTCGATCCGTCCATCATCCCTCTCGGCTCCCGTGTATGGGTTGAAGGTTACGGTGAAGCAATCGCTGGTGATATCGGCGGTGCCATTAAAGGGAATATCATTGATGTCTTCATTGAAAATCAACAAGATGCATTAAACTGGGGACGTCGAACAGTACAAATTAAAGTTTTAGACTAAGGTATATACGAAAGACAAAGTCAGTACTGACTTTGTCTTTTTTCATGAAATAATTTAAAAAGAATTCAGTACGAGTAAAATATTTGTGGGGGATAAATAAAAATTCCATAACACAATTAATCTCCGTTCCAATCGGACGCTTTCCGCGGGCACGGCTTCAATCTCCTCGTCGCTGCGCTCCTGCGGGGCTTTCAGCTCGCGCTGTTCCCGCTGGAGTCGCCGATCTCCACTCCGATTAATTGATATGCACATGGAATAATTTAGATTAAAATGCATCAAAAAAAGGGCCCTCTTCTTGTATAGTGAAGTTTGCACTCAAACACTACAGGAATGAACCCACATAATTTAGAGTTACACTAAATTAACAACATTGAAAGAGATAGAAACGGATTTTTTTCAAACACCTCAACAAACTAAAGTTATTTATAAACAAGTTTTATTAAGTTATATGCACTTATAGAAATATATATAAAGAATCTCTGTTGATTGGAGTGCAGAGCGGCGACTCCGGTGGGATTAGCGGGACAGGTGAGACCCCGCAGGAACGCGGTTTTCGTGACGAGGAGGCTCACCGCCCGCCCCACGGAACGCGTCCGCTCGGAACGGAAATCAACATGGTTTATTTGGCATTTTTAAAAACGGGGTACTAAACTATTTAAGAAGAAAAAACTTATGCTTAGAAAAGTACCTACAAAAACTTGACTCAATCAGAATTCATAAAGATCATGCGCTTTTCAATTCCCTGTTAAATGCTATCATGAATATACATAGTAGTTGCACCCCTCTCATGAAGGAAGTGTAAATAATGAAAGATGATCACCATTCTTCTGATGAATTAACGGAAGAAGAGTTTATTGAACTTGTATTAGAGGAACAGCAAGAGGCATTAAGAAAAGCTAGACTTGAAAAAGATGCACCAAAACCAAAGCGGCCATTTCCAAGATGGACCTTTTGGATAATGGCACTTGTTCTTACATTTAGTACATTTTCTGCTATTTTTGAAGTATATTCTATCCCCGCGATTGAATTTCTAAAAACGTCTGCAAAATTATCGCAAGATGAGGAAATCGCTGACTTCAAAAAATCAGTGGTCGTTGTCACAACTGATGATGGGAAAGGAACCGGATTTTCGATTACAAGTGATGGTAAAATCATTACAAATTATCATGTGATTGAAGGAAATAATCGAGTCATTGTTACGTTTCCTGACGATGGACGATTTACGGCTACAGTGGTTGATACCTTTCCCACCATTGATCTTGCTGTACTTCAAGTCGATGGTAAAAATCTTCCGTTTTTAACCGTTGCTGATGAAATCGATTTTTCTACGGAAGCACCGATTCGTTTTATCGGAAATCCGCTTAGTTTCCATGGAATCGCCAATGAAGGAACGTTGCTTGATTTTACACAGTTGTCTGACTGGGATAAAGAAGTGATGATGATTCAAGCACCTGTCTATCGTGGGAATAGTGGAAGTCCGGTCTTTAACCAAAACGGTGACGTGATCGGTGTTATTTTTGCAACCATGACGGACCATACATACGGAAAAATCGGTCTCGTTGTGCCAATCGAATACTTCCATCAAGCACATGAAAAACCAGGTGAAGAGTAAGATTCTTCACCTGGTTTTTTACACTTCTATTACGACAGGCAGGATCATTGGCCTTCTTTTCGTTTCAACATATAACAGCTGCTCGGTCGCTTTTTTCAGTGTCTGTCTAACAATCCCTTGCTGATTTCTGTTCACACCTTGCAATTCAGCCACTTTCTTAATCACTAACTCATTTACTTCTTGCATCAATTCTTCCGCATCACGCCTATACACAAATCCTCTAGAGATGATGTCTGGATTAGAAACAAGCTCCCCGTTTTTTCGATTAATCGTCACGACAATTATCACAATGCCTTCCTCGGATAAAAGTTTTCGGTCACGTAGGACGACATTGCCGACATCACCAATGCCTAATCCATCTACAAAAATATGCCCGGAATGAACCGACTTCGTTTGACGGGCTTCTCCACCTGTAATTTCGATGACATCACCGTTATTCATAATGAAGATATTATCTAATTCGATGCCGACAGATTCAGCAAGTGAGCGATGCTTATGAAGCATTCTAAATTCACCGTGAATCGGCATAAAATATTTCGGTTTCATCAGCGTTAACATAAGCTTTAACTCTTCCTGACACGCATGTCCCGAAACATGTAATCCCGTTCCTGAACCATAAATAACATTTGCGCCAAGATGCAGTAAATTATCAATCACTTGTGTCACGTTTTTTTCATTGCCAGGAATTGGCGATGAGGCAAAAATCACAGTATCATCAGGATGAATCTCCACTTGACGAAAATTAGATGTCGATAGTCGAGATAACGCAGCCATTGCTTCCCCTTGACTTCCCGTACATAATATAGCGACTTCTTCCGGGTCAAATTGGTTGATATCTTGCTTTTCAATTATCATGCCTTCCGGAATATGCAAATAGCCAAGCTCCTCCGCTACGGACACGACATTCACCATACTTCGACCAAGTAAGACAAGTTTACGATTTGTTTTATATGCAGCATCTACCACTTGTTGGACACGATGAACATTTGACGCGAAAGTAGAGATAAATATTTTTTTCCGTGCTTTTCTAAACTCTTCTTCAATCTTTTTACCAATTATCCGCTCAGATGGGTTGAAGCCCGGTCGTTCTGCGTTTGTACTTTCCGATAATAAAAGCAACACACCTTTTGAACCGATTTCCGCCATTTTATTAATATCCGCATAATCATCATTAATTGGCGTAAAATCAAACTTAAAATCGCCGGTATGTACAACGATTCCCTCAGGCGTATGAAAAACAATTCCTAAACAGTCTGGAATACTATGATTTGTTTTAAAAAACGTGACATCCATCGTCCCGAAGTTCAAGCTTGAGTCCCCGTTAATAAGCTGCAAATCAGTATTTCGTAGAAGTCCATGTTCCTTTAATTTTATTTTAATTAATCCGAGCGTTAATCGCGTTGCATATACAGGAACATTAATTTGCTTTAAAAAATAAGGTATGCCGCCAATATGATCTTCATGTCCATGTGTAACGAGGAGACCACGAATTTTCTCTCGATTTTCTTTCAGATAAGCAATATCTTGGATAATTAAGTCTACCCCTAACGAACTTTCATCCGGAAACTTTGAACCACAGTCAACGATAACAATGTCATCCCCATATTGAATTACATACATATTTTTACCAATTTCATTTAGTCCACCTAACGCAAAAACGGATAATGTATTCGTATTCAAAGATAATAACCTCCTTATATCTATTCAGATTTCATTTACACGAAACTTGATTAAAGTATGTCCTAAACGGAATATATTATGAATTGGTTTGAAGCACTTAATTGCCCAAATTCAATTGGGTAACTCTTTGAATTATGGCAATCCTACTCAGAAAGGAGGACAGTCAATGGCTAAAAATAATAAAATTCTTGTACCCGAGGCAAGGGACGAATTAGATAAACTAAAAGTGGAAGTGATGAAGCAACAAGGTTTTCAAGTACCAAAAGATCATCCAGACAATGTTAAATTTGAAGTTGCAGATGAACTTGGGATTCCATTATCTAAGGGGAAAAACGGACAAATCACTGCGGAAAATGCTGGTAAAATTGGCGGTTCTATTGGCGGAAATATGGTGAAAGAAATGGTTAGAATGGCCCAACAGCAAATGGTAAATCGAGACAAGGAATAACATAAAGCAAAGAGAGATAGCAATCACAGTTGCTATCTCCCTTTAATTATTTATCTTGTTTCCGGTCTTCCGGAGAAAAATCTGAGCGTTCAAATTCCTCTGCTGCCTCGGCAAGTCGCATTTGAGCTTCCTGGTAATTTTCATTGCCATCTTTATGGTTTTGCGCTAAATTCTGTCGTGCAATTTCTTGCTGATTCAACCTTGGATCTCGATGTTGGATAAAGCTATTCGAATGTTCTTGACGATTTATATTGAGCTTTACCCCTCTATCATGATGTGATTTATTATCTTTTTTCGCCACAGTTGCCACTCCTTTGTTGGAATTAACGAATTGTGATTAGTATTCGCTGTTTCTGCGACGGTATACATGAACGAATTGCATGATGGTTTTTTTGGCCATGACTACAGATAATTCTTGGCTTTTCGTCTGCGCAACTTATTTCTAATTTTTTTACTAAAAGTTGCCGCAACGAGATAAAATGATAGCGCAATACCTGTAACCGCCGTGATAAGCGATATCCATTCAAACAGTGTATAATTCATAAAATCTTTCCACCCCGAATGCGTTTTCCAGTCTTCAATCACTAGATTCATCCCGTAAATACCTGAGATGACTGTGAAAATCGTAAGGATAAATAGCAACGTATTCATTCGGTCAGCCGCTAAGTTTTCTTGACTCTTATACAACGCTTGCAAAGTATTAGTCACTTCTTTGAAATACGAATCAATTTGGAAGGCTTTACGGAACATAATAGTCAATTCTTTTCCCTCTGCTCGCGTACTTACGTCTTTGTTATAATACAACGAAGAAAATAAAGTTATAAATTTGATAAGAGATTTTACATATTCATCATCTTTATCCCAGTCAATTTTACTATATTCATAAGCTACTCGAAGCAACATCGTTTTATAAAAATAATGCAAAAGATAATTATAATAGTGCGTTCCCATAAACTGAGATAGCATTCTCTCTGTATCATTTGGCAGTTCGTTTGAGATTGTCATAAAAGCGTGTCCAGTTATGATTGTGTATGTATGAGGCGCCCATCTGTCATGCATATATTTATTAAGAAAGCGTTGTACATAAGATGGATTATTTGCTGAAATAAAAACCTCACCATTCGGCGTTCGTCCATCTATAGTTCCCATTCGGTACAATTGATCCTCTGTAATTGGAGTATTATCCAGACTAAAAAGAAACGCCGAAACTAACATTCTTTCATCCTCAATGTAAGGGAATGAACCAAAATATCTATCTGGTTTCTCATCAGGCAACATGTATCTCTCCATTACCGGACAAAGCAATGTAAATAGAAAATCATAAACAGATATAGAATTTCCGCTTTGTGGATGCAATATGTATGCGCCGCGCTCTTCATCTAACTTAGACTCCACCGCTCTAAAATGTTGGGCAAAATCGAGAACGTCTGCAAGATCTTTTTCTTCTTTGTCCAACGTTACTCTTATCGTTAAAAATGCAAATCCAAAGGGGCCTAGCATAACATCTATAGTTGGAACATAAAACGGAAACGTCTTGCCATGAATACAAATGATAAAAGATTCTCCGATCGACTTCGTAAAACGGTGAAACCCATGTTCATTTAAGGATTCCGGAAACAGAATATGTTCTGTGTAAGGCAAAAAATATTGTTCTAGTTCTTGAGTATCAACTGAAATTTCGTCTCCAAATATATTTTCATGGTCCTTATTTTGGTCATTTAATTTAAAGAAAGCAAATCCATTCTCTTCGAGTGAACGAGCAAAATCCAACTTTTCTCCATTGTCAAACCCTACCGGTAAAATGAAGGAAAGATACGTTCGACCAATTGACAGTTCTGTTGCTTTTATTTTTTCTATCATTAGGTATCGCCCTTTCCACAAGCTTAAAGACTTGTAATGGGATTTCCCGAATGAGAGAAAAGTAAACCTACGCTATCCTTGAAGTCTTTCTGAAGATCAAGGAGATTTTAGGTTTCATTGAATAAAATTGGGGTATATTAAAAATACAAGGCTACATTACTAATTGAAGAACTGTGAATCACAGGGAACCATTTACGTGGAACTGCACAGCCTTGGCGGAAAATTTGCATGACTGACGGACAAACAATCTCGTCATGATTCTTATGGGACAGACAAAGGATGTTTAGTCAGAAAATAAGTTTTTTGTTTAAGTCCAACAAAAGCCTACTGTGGAAGGTCTGTGTTACAGACAGAAAATTGTAACCTCCTTATCCCCATCGGATTAAGAAGACAGTATGGCATTATTGACTGGAAGACGAGAAAAAAGTATCGTCAGACAGAATGGTATTGTAGACAAATTTTCCGAAAGAAGTTGAAAAAGCATGGTTGCTTTTTTTAGCACCATGCTTTTTGCAATTTTTATGAAACAATAATATCTTTCAGACTTCATACAATAAGATAAGTTGATTGTAACCATTAACTGAAAGGTTGTGATTCAATGAAATGGTTCGGCGGCATTTTAGTAAATGCCTTTCTATTTCTACTGCTCTCTTTAATTATTCCTAGCTTTCATGTCGAAAGCATAGGTACCGCCATTTTGGCCAGTTTCATTTTAGCGCTCGTCAATATACTCGTCCGACCTCTGCTTGTTTTATTTACATTACCCGCTACAATTTTTACGCTCGGTTTATTCTTATTCATTATTAACGCCTTAATGTTAATCCTTACACATAAAATCGTCGGAAATGGGTTTGTCATTGACAGTTTTGGAATCGCATTACTCATTGCGTTTCTGATGTCAATCTTGAATCTGATTTTGAACACGACTGTTTTAAAAGCCTCATATAAACTCGGCTAACTTCTAGCAGAGTTTATTTGTTTCATCATTTACTCGCAATAAGAAACAGATGTGCTATAATCAGTTTCCTTGACGTTAGACTAAAGGAAAAGTTTTGTTTTATTGGAGGAAGATTAATTTGAGGAAGTTTGTATTAGTTCCTTTGCTTTTATTATCTGTATGGCTTTTAGCTAGTTGTACAAATGACGTGACGCCCCCTAATGGGAAAAAGATTGATGAAAATAGTATGCAAGTAGTAACTTTTGAAACATCTCCATTTTTACGTGTTCATTACATTGAGGCTGGACAGGCAGATGCGAGTTTACTGCAATTGGTTGATGAAGAGGAAACCATCAATATTTTAATTGATACAGGAGATTGGAATGCGAACGATGTGGTTACTTATTTACAAAAAGAAAAAATTAGCGAGATTGACTTAATTACAGTTACGCATCCACATGCGGATCATCTAGGGCAATTGGATAAAATCATTAACACTTTCACTGTTGGAGAAGTATGGATGAACGGGGACACAACGAATTCCCAAGTATTTCTGAATGCTCTAGAGGCGATTGAAACAAATGAAGTTGATTACTATGAACCAAGAGCAGGCGAAACGTTTGATATCGGTCCCCTACAAATCGATGTTGTACATCCCACCGATTTATCGTTAAATACAAATAGTAACTCAATCGTTATGCGTATCCAATACGGCGATATTGCTTTCTTGTTCACAGGCGATGCAGAGCGTGCGGCAGAAGATAAAATGCTTGCAAGCGGCGCTAATTTAAACGCCCACATTTTACATCTTGGCCATCATGGTTCTAAAACGTCAACCAGTGTACCATTTTTAGAAGCAGTCAATCCTGAAGTTGCGATTTATTCAGCAGGAATGAATAACGCCTATGGTCTTCCGGATATGGAAGTGATTGGGCGAGTAAATGCACATCATTCAATCGTTTATGGAACAGATAAATACGGTACAATATTAGTAGAGACAGATGGTCATAAATATCATATTATGACTGAAAAACAAGGCACGCTACCTCCCCCAGTTCTAGCTGATACATGTGTCAACATTAACACAGCTTCTACTGAAGACTTACAACAAATCATACATATTGGGGAGAAAACTGCCGCAGAACTTGTACGGCTTCGTCCATTTCAAACTTTGAATGATCTACTTACCCTCAACGGGATTGGTGAAAAACGTTTGGAAGATATTAAAGATCAGAATTTGGCTTGTATAGGAGGATAATAAATGGATTCAGCATACTATGATCGGATGTCAGGTAACAATCAAGCTGTACTTCTCGTAGAAAGTATTCAAAAAGAATTTATACTTCCCGCTACTTCACTCCCATCAGGTAGTAAGCCTGGCAGTTGGTTTCATGTTACTGTCCAGAATGATACCATCACTTCAATTAAAATTGATGAAGCTAAAACGAGTGCAATGAAGGACGACATCCAAAGCCGTCTAGCACGTCTTCAATCCAATAAGAAAAGTCGTTTTAAACGGCGATAATTTGAAAGGAGTCCTTAGGGGCTTCTTTTTTATTAGCTCGAGGTAGACGGGGAGTGGACAATTACTGAAAGAGTAAAAGACTAAATGCGGTCTGTTGATCCACATTTCCACATTTAGTCTATTTCCATTAAGGAAGGTTATTCAAAAAGTTTTGATAGGCAAATCCTTTTACTTCGTCTTCACGATAACGCTTTAATAATTCATTAATTAAATTTGGGTGCATGGAGGCATCTTCTAACTGAATAATTTTTGTGGAAATCCCGTCAAAGTCTGAACCTAACCCGATGTGATTAACGCCACCTAAAGAACAAAGATGGTCAATATGCAATATGAGGTCATCAATTGTCACATCGCCTTCACTTTTTACAAACTGGGGACAATAAACAACATGAACCAACCCGTTTTTTGCAAACATCGCTGACACTTGTTTATCAGATAAATTTCTTGGATGGTCACAAATTGCTTTCGCATTTGAATGACTGGCAATTGGATACTTTGCTTCTTCCATCACATCCCAAAAAGCATTTTCACTTAAATGCGAGACATCTGTTAAGATTTTATGGTCGTTATTAAATTGGACAACCTCACGTCCAAAGTCAGTGAGGCCTGCTCCCCTAGGTTCTCCCACCCCGTCAGCCGCTAAATTGGCATTATTCCAAGTGAGTCCAATAGAGCGAACACCTAGCTCATATAAAATGGTCAACTTTTTCAAGTCATTCCCAATCGCATCCACACCTTCTAACGTTAATAACGCCCCGATTTCCCCCTCTTGTAATGTATCAAAATCACTCCATTCCTTAATGAGCTTCATATTCTGATTTTTTCCGAGCACTTCTGTGTAAAAATAATACACTTGGTCCAGTACTGCTTGGAACTTTTCATTTGCATCCATATTAGGCCATATGAAAATGGCAAATGCTTGCACGCGAACATTGCCCTTTATTAGCTTTTCATAATTCGTATCCAGTTCTGGTGCGTTTTCAAATGATAATTTTCCTTTTGCTTCATATAACCTCAGTAAGACATCACAGTGTAGATCAATGACATGCATTTTTTACCCTCTACTTTCCTGGCTTTTGTGAATAAATGCCTCAAAAATTTTAATAGAAATCTTATCCTCTTTTTGTACCAATGCTTCTGGATGCCATTGTACACCTAAAACAAATGGGTGAATTGTACTTTCGATTGCCTCGATCACCCCATCGGTTGCAATGCCGCAAATCTGCAATGGTTGTGGTACATCTTTCACGGCTTGATGATGAAATGAGTTTACTTTTATCCTTTCTTCATTCACAAGTTTTTGAAGTAAACTTCCTTTTTTTAATTTCACGAAATGGCTTGGGTGACAAGTAGGTGCCTGTTGACTATGTTGAATCGTTGTTTTTTCACGTTGATGATAGATATCTTGGTACATATTTCCACCTACCGCAACATTTATAATTTGAAGACCGCGACAAATGCCAAGCAGCGGCTTTCTCGTCCGTAACACCTCTTTTGCTAATGCAATTTCAGCAACATCACGCATTGGGTCTACCTTGCCTAGGTGAATATGTGGCTCCTCGCCAAATAAAGTCGGGTCAATATCACCACCGCCCGTCAGCACAATCCCATCTACAACACGAACTAGATCCCCTATATTCTTCGATAGATTACTCGGGAGAATGATTGGGTTTCCACCCGCTTTTAAAATTGCTTGGATATATGTCGCATTGACAATGGCTGCACCCTTTTTGTTTCTGCTTGCCGTAATCCCAATAACTGGTTTGATTGCTACTCCTCCTTTTTTACGTACATGCGAAGTCCGTAAAACAATGCCCACGCCTCATCATTTTCATTGAAATAAAAACGAATAGGCTCTTCAATCGGTTTTAGAACAAGGGTCTCTTCGTTACTTGCACGAAGCATGTAATTTTTCCCTTCTACCGTTGCTTGTAGCTGTCCAATGGCTGAGCTAATTTCGATGACTGCTCCTTCTCCTGTTTGATACGTCCCGATAAACTTCGGCAATTCATACTCCTTCATATGATAATGGGGTTCAATGGACCTTAAACATGTCAATGGAATCCCAAGTGCAGCATTCGCTGCGCATAACCATATATCGCCTGCATTCACACCACTTACGTTTGTCAGCACAGCGATAACAATATTTTCTTCTGGAATAAAACCAAAGTTTGAAGAGACGCCAGGTTGTCCCCCACCGTGTTCAACAAGTGTGACGTCACCATAATTCGGTGTAATATGAAGACCATAGCCATAAGAGCGGGTTCCATGCGTTTGATGAACAGGTTGACTCATTATATTCGATTCTTTCAAATAAATTTGACCGTATTTGACTAAATCGAGTACAGTTGAACGAATGCCGCCTCCTGCCGCATAATTCCCAAGCGTTGGCCATGCACATTTTTTAAGAGATTCATTTTCAAATACATAAGGTGTGGCGACGTCATCATATTCTGCAACTTCACTTAACTCAAAAGTGGTCCTGTGCATCTCGCTTGGCAGAATGATTTCTTTTTTTATAAACTCCTTATAATTCATACCTGTGACTTTTTCAATAATCGCACCGAGTAATAAAAACATATCATTGTTATAGCAAAAATATGCGCCTGGTTCACCTAACGGTTGTATGTCCGCTTCTTTTAAATAAAGTAGATGCTCCGTAAACTCTTTCAATTGTTCTTTCCGTTCTATTGTTGGTATGCCTGTTGTATGTGAGAGCAGATGATGGATTTTAATCGCTTCAACATTCTCGTATCCGCTCAATTCAAACTGTGGAAGATGTTGTTTCACGGAGTCATCAAGAGCTAACTTTCCTTCTTCTACTAATTTCATAATCGCTAATGCTGTGAAAGATTTTGTTATGGATGCCGTACCAAAAATTGTATTTGGTGTTACCTTTTTATTATTTTCTATGTTTGCTTTTCCAAACCCTTTTGCAAATATCACTTCGTTATCTCTCGTAATTGCAACGGCAGCGCCTGGAATTTGTTCACGTTCCATGATTTCTTTAATCGCATTCTCGAGTGGTTGCCACTCTGTCATTCTCCTCATCCTTTCGTGCATTTCAATGTTGTTAATTATTTGTATGTTAATACTCTATCATATATATTCACTGTTTTTAGTGAAATCAAAAAAGCGTAACATCTATTTCCCCACATAAACGAATAACTATATACACCTACTTCCTCTGTTTTTATATACCCAAATTTCTCTCTTTTGTACACCCTAATTTAAAGTAAGATGTATCACCGTCAGATACTTATTTGTGATAGGATATAACTTGATAGTTGAAGGAGTGAAATGTTTTGTTAAAACAAAAGATGCTGAGATATATTTCAGTAACACAAAACGAATCAATGAAAATTGAGTTATATAAAGAAGAGAAACGTTACGCAGAAAAGTACAATCTCATCCCAGCTAATGTGGAAGTGATTGAAAAAGATTGCAGAACAAGATTTCAAGATGCTTACGTAGAACGTTGTGAGAAGGAAACGATTGCACTCATTATCGTGGAAACGCCTAAATTTCTAGAGGAAAAAATTGATCATTTAAAGTCCCGTCAGGAAGAATTTCTTTATGTCGAGTCAGAGTTTTTTGACTTAGTAGGTGTTGATGCACTTTCAATGGAAATCGATGATGTATTTGGCACTTATACAGTTTTATTCGGTTTGAAAATGAACAAACAAAATGAAACTGTCATTAAGACTTATTTAGACAATCATCTATCAGGTGAACGCGGCCGATATAGTGTAGCTTTTTCTGGCCAAGATAATCTGTGGAATATGAATATTGCAGTCAATTATATAGAAGGTTTCGAGGAAGACATGACATTTATAGAGGCGTATCAACTCGTCTACTCATTTATTTTCCAAATGGTCGAAACAATCGAGGAGCATCAATGAGCCCACAAAAATTGATCTACTTATATGCACGACATTGGGACGATGAGGACTTATGCCGATTAGAAATGCGTTCTTTCTTTGGATACGATTCATCGACCAATGTACTATTCAGTTCAATTCAAGTAGAACCAAGTCGGAGTCCATTTATGAAAGAACGACTTGATGTTTTATTCGAAGCACAAAGTTGGGAGGCGCTTATTCAACGAGCAGCTTCTTTAGAAATGGGGAGTGAAACTTTTAAAGTCATCAACTTAAATACTAGGACTTTAAATTCTTCGTCAAAAATAGAAATTGCAGACCGGCGCAAGCTTGAACGAGAAATCGGTTTGCAAATGAACGGAGAACCTGATTTAGACCATCCTGACGTTGTATTCGGCTTTGTCGTGATTGATGGGTATTGGTATTTTGGAAAATATGTAGAAGGCGACTCTGTTTGGCGTCGTCATCAAAACAAACCTCATAGTTATTCCACTGCACTAAGTACACGCGTTGCTAGAACTGTAGCTAATATAGCAGCACCAAATCCAGAAGGTGTAAAAGTCATCGATCCTTGTTGCGGGATAGGTAACGTACTCGTTGAGGCGCTTTCGATGGGATTTGATATCGTTGGAAGCGATATTAATCCCCTTGTGACTAGCCATACGAGAGATAACATCGCCTATTTTGGGTATACTTGTGAAGTTAAGCCCCGCCCAATTGCAAATATCACAGAAACCTATGATGTCGCAATTATTGATATGCCTTATAATATTTTTACGAAAGCATCTCCAGAGGATCAACTGGATATTTTAGTACAAGCCCGACGCATCGCGAAAAAAGTTGTTGTTGTCACAATTGATACGATTGATGAGATGATTGAAAATGCAAATTTTAACATCGTTGATAGATGTGAAGCGAAGAAAAGCAGTTTTGTTAGGCAAGTACTTGTTTGTGAGTGATTCATAGAAAGAGCGATAACGATAATCGTTTTTGCTCTTTTTTATTTATTCTTCAAGCACCTCAATACGATATGCTCTTGTTTTAGCAGGATAGGATTCAAGGATTACGTCATGCCAAATTCTAACTTTATCATTTTTCTTTAACGTCCTTATACTAGATTTATCTTTTCCCTCCATTGAGACGATAATTTCACCACTTTTATTATCTAAATCATCAATAATTGTAAAAGTATTGATGCCCTTTGAAATTACAAATGCATCGAAATATTTATCCTCATGATAGGCCGTTAAATCATCCGAATCAACATCCAATTCATCTACAGGATTCGTACTAGAGCAACCCATTAGAAAAAGCACCATGCTCATCGCAATCAAAAACCTCATAGCAATCCTCCCTTTATTTATATAAAAAATGCCCAGCCAAATGACTGAGCACTTTCAAAATTACTTAGATACAAATGTCGTAAAATCAGCTAATAGTCGCGCACCATAGCCCGTTGCAGATTTAGCATAATAGCCGGATGCTTTATTCTTTTCCATCACACCCGCCATATCCACGTGCAACCACTTACTACTTTCTGGAACAAAGCGACGAAGGAATAAGCCTGCAGTGATAGAACCTGCACTACTTAGTGAACTAATATTGTTCATATCTGCATAATCACTATCTAATGAACGATCATACGCTTCTACTAATGGCATTGGCCATACGAAATCACCGTTTTGCTCACCGATTTTCTTCATTTCAGCAGCAAGTTCCTCATCCCCGAAGACGCCGCCTAATTCTGTACCGAGTGCATTGACAACGGCACCTGTTAATGTGGCGATATTGACGATGTACTCTGCATTCCATTCGCCCGCGCGAATTAACGCATCTGCCAAAATGAGGCGTCCTTCCGCATCTGTGTTTCCAACTTGCACTGTTTTACCATTTTTATAAGAGATTACTTCACCAGGATAAACAGACGTATTATCCGGAGCGTTTTCAACCATTGGAATTAACACAACGACATTTGCTTTAGCTTGTGATTTTGCAAGTAACGTCATTGCACCAGCGACCGCTGCTGCTCCGCCCATATCCATACGCATATCACTTAAATCTTTACCGCTCTTTAAGCTAATCCCGCCCGTATCAAACGTAACCCCTTTTCCGACTAACGCAACAAGTGGTTTCGTTTCATCGCCTTTATATACAAGTTCAACGAAAGCGGGTTCGTATTGACTGCCTCGTCCAACTGTTAAAACACCGTTCATTTTCAGTTCTTCGAGTTTCGCTTTATCCAGCACATTTACTTCCACATCTGTACCTTCAAACTGCTTTTTCAATACTTCAGGGAATGTTTGTGGATTTAAGACGTTTGATACTTCATTCATTAAATCACGTGAGAAGGCCATTGCTTCTGCGCGAATTTTTCCTGCCGTAATCGCAGATTTTATATTGTCGCCTTCTTCAATTTTTAATGCTGTTTTAAAAGGTTTAACACTTGGTTTATACGTGACAAATTGATAAGCGCCTAGCTCCCAACCTTCAACAAAAGCAGTAAGAACGTCTTCTTTTTCAAATTTATTAAATCTATCGATTAGATCTGCCGCCGAAATGAACGCAGTGACTACTTTTCGACTGCCTAAATCTCTTGCTATATCTCCCGCAATGGAACGAATTTTCTCTGTCGTATAGGAGGACTTTTCTTTAATTACAATGTAGTGTGTGCCTTCTAATAAAACAGAACAATGTGCAGAAGGACTATTTTCCACAAAGTTTTTTACTGTTTCATTTTCTACAATAAGTGAGTTCGATTCAAAAATTACTTTTACGTTCGTTGACATCTTTTATTCCCCCATTATGATATGTACAATGTATAGAATTTCCTAATCTATCATATCACTTGCGAGAATTATCTTCCAATATTGAAATTAAAAAATATATATTATAAATCTTATAAAAAAAGCTCTTTGAATGGTTAAGGCCATCCAAAAAGCTAGTTTTTCTTATTAATTCCGAAAAGTATTGATTTCCGTTCCAGGCGCACGCTTTTCCAGCTTCAGGAGGCAGATGCTCGAGTCATAAGCCAAATTAGCTGCGTGACAAAAAACGTCACTCCGTTAATTCGTCTTATGCTTGTCGCATCTAGGCGCCTCCTTCAGCTTTCATTATTTCCGTGGGGCGGGCGGTGAGCCAATCGCAAAACGTAGATTGCGATTTGCCGTATTTCTGCGGTTCTTGCAGAAATTAAGGCATCCTGTTGGATATTCCTGCTCATAACGCTTCGCTTTTACTCGCAAAAACCGTTCTTCGTTACGGCTTAAGGCAAAGATGTGCTCCGAAACGCTTCGCTTTTCGGTCGCAAAAGCCGTTCTTCGTTACGGCTTTCGCTAATCCCACAGGAGTCGGCGCCTTCCACTCCAATCAATAGATATATTTCACAAAATGGACGACCATTAAACAACTAATTAGAATCAATATTCCCCATTAGTATATAAATAGGCGATTATGAAATTGATTTATTTACCTCTTTTAGTTAGACGTCCTAAAATGAATGCGCCAGCAGCAAGGCCAATCATTGTATTCGTTTTCTTATTAAATACTTGCTTTGCAACAAGGTTTAAGTTTTGTGGACGTTCTGCAAGACGACGCATGAAGTAGCCATACCAGTCGTTCCCGAAAGGAACATATGTACAGAAGTTATAGCCTTCTTTTACCAGGTCTTGCTGCATATCTGTTCTAAACCCGTAAAGCATTTGGAATTCAAACTTATCGTTCGAAATGTTGTGATCTTTGACAAACTGTTTTACATGATTAATGACATGGTGGTCATGTGTTGCAATCGATGTAAACTTTCCGTTTAATAAATGCCACTCAATAAGTTTTATGTAATTTTCATCAATATCTGCTTTATCCTGATAGGCAACTTCATCAGACTCTTTGTAAGCGCCTTTTACGATACGTAAACGCATGTCTTTATATTTATTTAGGTCTTCCTCTGCACGGTAAAAATACGCTTGAATGACCGTACCAACATTATCGTACTTCTTCGATAGTTCTTCAACAATATCAAATGATGCTTGTAAACGCGGGTAGTCTTCCATATCAAAATTAACGAAAATACCATAGTTATGTGCAGCGCTTACAATTTTCTCTAAATTTTCAAAACAAAAATCATAATCAATGTCTAAGCCGAGCTGTGATGGTTTCAATGAAATATGTGCATCGACTTCATGTGTGTGGATCGCTTCAATGACCTCAAGTATATTACCTTTTGCTTCTAATGCTTCATCTTTTTCAAAAACAAATTCCCCAAGGTTATCAATCGTACATGACATGCCCTGTGCATTTAGCTTTTTAATACTTTCCATTGTTTCAGCAACATTCGTACCAGCAACAACGCTTTGTGCCCCCATCTTCAAGCCATATTTCTTAGCAGCACTGTTTAATAATTCATTTTGGGATAACCCGATAAAGAAATCTCTTACGACAGTCATTATGATACCCCTTACTTTAATAGATTAATGAAAATTCTTTGATTAGCTAAAGAAATCCATATATCTATTTTACATGGTAGCGTCAGTTTTTTCATCTTTTTTGTGTTAATATTCTTCATTTTCGTCATGATTCGCCAAAGCACTAGTCAATCATAGCTTTCTATTCTACAAACAAAAAAACTCTACTAGTTTAGACGTTACCACTAGTAGAACTTACTCAATTGATGGAGTTCATTAAATCTCCATCATTGATATTCAAACATACGTCAACGTTCATTCTTCAATTGCTGACAGTCGTTCACAAAGTTGCCTCAAACTCTTTGAAAATCGAATATTGTTTTCTTTCGGTCTCTTCTTCGGTCCACGTAATCGTCCACCGCTCATTCGAATTTTTTGTGCTTTATGGCGTGCATAAAGAAGCTGGTCAATATTTTCTTCCGTATATAATCGACCGTTTTGATCGATAGGATGTCCTTGTTTGGCAAGTACCATTGCCGCTAACCCATAATCCTGCGTGACGACAATATCATTTTTTTGCACACGATTCACGAGGACAAAATCGACTGCATCTGCCCCTTTCGATACAATAATGGTCTCTGCGCCTTCTCGATGAATTTCATGCGCAGTATCGCATATTAACGTACATTTCAAATTATATTCACGAGCCACTTGAATTGTTTCACTGACAACTGGACAGGCATCCGCATCAACGAATATTGCAGTCATAACAATCCGCCCCCTTTTGATATTAATATTCTTGTTTACTGTTAAATATACCGTTTTGACTTGAAATGTAAAGCGATGTTGCTGAGAGAACTTGGAGACGATCCAGGTGACCTTAAACGAAGGGTACTTCCCTGAACGACTCATGACTTTTAGACATGCATCATATATTTGAATCATAAACATTTTCCGGAGGTGCCTATGCCAACCATATTATCGGTAAGTACTGTAAATCCGTCCTTTGCTATTAAGCAAACTGATGCTGTCGAATTAACACGTGCCCTATTTAAAGACAAGTTTAAAAATATTGAACGGCTATTAAAAGTTTTTGACAACGGCGAAATTAACAATCGGTATCTATGTATGCCAATCGATTGGTATAAACATGAACATGATTTTGAAGAGCGAAACCATTTGTATATTGAACATGCTGTACATTTTGGTGTACAAGCAATTCAAAAATGCTTGGTAAACAATCGCTTACGAAGAACTGTTCATCCTTCTGAAATAGATGCCATTTTTTATATTTCCAGTAGCGGAATTGCAACACCTAGTATCGAAGCACGAATCATGAATCAACTTCCATTTCGAGATGATACGAAACGGATCCCAATTTGGGGACTTGGTTGTGCGGGAGGTGCGGCTGGCGTTAGTCGAGCCTATGAATTTTGCCGTGCCTTCCCTACTGCAAATGTTCTCGTATTATCAATAGAGTTTTGTAGTTTAACTTTCCAAAAAGAAGATTACTCAAAAAGCAATCTCGTCGGGGCTTCGTTATTTGCAGACGGTATCGCTTGCGCACTAATTTCAGGTGAACAATCCACGATTAAAGCTCGACACCCATCCCCTAAAATAATTGGCACTGCATCAAAGTTCATGCCGCATTCTGAAGGCGTGATGGGATGGGATGTTAAAAACAGTGGACTTCACGTCATCTTTTCGAAGAGCATTCCAAGCATTATTACAAAATGGCTCGGACCATTTGTACATGAATTTCTCGGTGATTATGAATTAACAAACGAAGATATAACGCATTTCATTGCTCATCCTGGTGGCAAAAAAGTGCTAGAAGCATATGAAAATGCGCTTCATTTTCAACCAACAAAAACAAACATTTCCAGAGAAATATTGAGTGAACATGGGAATATGTCTTCCCCTACAATTATATATGTATTAGAACGCTTTATTGAAAACAAACCGGCCTCTCAAGACTATGGTTTAATGGCAGCGCTAGGGCCTGGTTTTTGTGGTGAACTTTTATTATTACAATGGGAATGAGGGGTCTTATTTGTTTTTAACGATATTAATGATGATTGTCATCACGCAAAGACTTACTGAATTACTCGTTGCAAAAGAAAATGAAAAGTGGATTGTTCAGCAAGGCGGCTATGAGGTCGGCGCTTCACATTATCCGCTCATGATCCTCCTTCATAGTTCATTTTTTATTGCATTCATTATCGAAGTCATTCTATTTGAACGAACACTCTCCCCGCTTTGGGGATTTTTTCTGATACTTTTCCTTCTTGCGCAAGTAGGCAGATTTTGGTGTTTATTTTCTTTAGGTAAGTTTTGGAATACAAAAATAATGATTCTTCCAAACGCGAATGTGGTAAAAAAAGGTCCTTACAAATTTTTACGTCACCCTAATTATTTAATTGTTGCCATCGAATTAATATCCATCCCACTTTTATTTAACGCTTATTTTACTGCCATTACCTTCACTTTATTAAATATATGGATGTTATCGATTCGCATTCCGATTGAAGAAAATGCTTTGAAAGAATTGACGAATTACAGTGATGTCTTTTATTAGAGGTGGGGATTTAGGAATTGGGCGGATATCTTGGTGATTTGCTCGTACATCTTGGAACGGAGAGCGGAGATAACGCCCATTTCGGAGGACATCTCAAGATTGATTGGACATCCTATTGATTTCCTAGGACATACTGCTACAGAGAGCGAAGATAATTACAGTTTCGGCGGATATCCCGAAATTTTACGATTCGAATCGGCAGCATTGACTCATTCACAAATACCGCCCTACGCACTTTGAGTTAAACGAATTTTATTGATGGCTATACTAACTATTCGGCTCCAATAATCCCGTTGCGTCTTTCCACCTATTTTCAATCAATTATTTGACTTTCTCTTTTTTCTATGCTTATACTTAGTTGAATCCAATTTCATAAGATCCACCACTAGGGGTGCTCGAAAAGAGCTGAGACTGGCGAATGCCTAAACCCTTTTAACTTGAACCAGGTAATACTGGCGTAAGGAAGAGGTGCAGACGTATAAATTCGACCCGTCTATTTTCTGGGGAATTCTGACTGTCTACAATCCACTTCTTCTTCAAGGAGTGGATTTTTTAATTGGAAAAATTAATAGGGAGTGGGTATGAAATGAAATTTACTGACCGCCTGCATGAGAAAACATTACCAATTTGGAGACAGAATCATAATCATCCGTTTGTAAAAGGGATTGGCGATGGAACTGTTAATCAAGAAAACTTTCGTTTTTACATGGTGCAGGATTACTTATATTTAATCGATTACTCAAAAGTATTTGCAATCGGCGCAGTGAAAGCAGATGATGTTGAAACTATGGGGAAATTCGCTGGACTACTTGAAGGTACATTGAATACGGAGATGGCGCTTCACCGAAAATATGCTGAGCGATTCGGCATTTCAGAAGAAGAACTTGAGAACGCAAAGCCTTCCCCAATTGTTCTAGCATACACACACTACATGTTACACGTCAGTCAAAAAGGGACACTTGCAGAAGTTGTTGCTGCAGTTTTACCGTGTGCTTGGAGTTATTGGGAAATTGGAAAAGAGTTAAATGAAATCCCTGGTGCAGCAGACCACCCATTATATGGCGACTGGATACGCATGTATTCTTCCGAAGCCTTCGGTGAACTAGCAAGCTGGTGCATTGACTTAATGAACGAAGTGGCGGAAGGTAAACCTGAGCATGAGTTACAAAAATTAGAAGAAATCTTTTTAAATACGACACGATTTGAATATATGTTCTGGGATATGGCGAACAACAAGCAAATGTGGCCAGGTGCTGAAACTGCTGATGTTGGCATTTAACAATGTTTCGTTTGGCTATGACGAAAAACGTAAAATACTAGAAAACCTTTCATTTTCTGTTCATCCAGGTGAATTTATTTCCATCGTCGGTGTAAGTGGTTCTGGAAAAAGTACGATATTCCGGCTAGTTACTGGTCTCGAGCATCCATTGACTGGTGACATTACACTTGAAGGAAATAAAAATGGGGACAGACTTGGGAAAGTAGCGTATATGCCCCAACAAGATTTACTTTTACCATGGCGAACGATTTTGGAAAACGCCTATTTACCACTTGAAATTAATGGGATTGATAAACAAACCGCCTATCAACAAATACAACCTTTATTAAAAGAATTTGGATTAGAAGGCACAGATGATAAATATCCAGCTGAATTATCTGGAGGGATGAAACAGCGCGTTGCATTTTTGCGCGCTGTTCTTTCAGGAAATCCACTTCTTTTATTAGACGAACCTTTTTCTGCACTCGATGCAATTACTAAATTATCAATGCAAGAATGGTTACTAGAGCAATGGAAAAAAAGACAATCTACGATACTATTCATTACCCATGATGTGGAGGAAGCACTCTTTCTATCGGACCGAATTTTGTTATTGAAAAATAAACCTGTGACGGACGTTGAAGAAATCTTTGTGCCATTACAAGGTAAACGTACAAGAAATGATTTAAATCTTCCTGAAATGTTGGCATTAAAGGACCGTTTACTTAGCACTCTTCAAAGTGAGGTCGCTTTATGAGAAATACTGCCTCATTTTTGATTGTAGTGGGATTCCTAATTTTGTGGGAAATAAGTGCAAGAATCATCGATAAAGCATTTATTCTACCGTCTCCTTTACAAATATTCATTCGGCTATGGGAATTAAAAGAAGTTCTTTTTCTAGATCATTTACCCATAACTTTATTATCTATCGTCATGGGTCTTACGCTATCAATCATTTTAGGAACAGCAATTGCAGTTTGGATGTCTTTAAATTCCAGTGTGCAAAGAGCGATATATCCAATTTTAATTGCCTCTCAAATGGTACCCGTTATTGCGTTAGCCCCCATTTTTGTTTTATGGTTTGGCTACACTATTTGGAGTAAAGTTGCTGTTGCTGTATTGATCACATTTTTCCCAATTACCGTAAATACCTTTGATGGACTATCATCTGGAAATAAGGATAACGAGGAATTATTTCTCACGATGGGCGCTACGAAAAAGGATATATTTTTCAAGTATTCAATTCCGATGGCACTCCCCCACTTTTTCTCAGGATTAAAAGTCGCAGTGACTTTGAGCGTCATTGGTGCAGCTATTGGGGAATGGCTAGGTGCACAGGCTGGACTTGGTTATTTTAGCCGTCGCATGATGACGCAATTTGACGGGGCAGCCGTATTTGCTCCGATTATCGTATTGACTTTTGTTGGCATTTTATTATTTATTTGTGTAACTCACCTTGAAAAACGTATGTTAAATTGGAGGACAAAGAGTTGAAAAACATTAAACTATTTTTAAGTAGCATCATGATATTATTCGTCCTAAGTGCTTGTAATAAAAACGAGGACACGGAGAAAGTGAGTATTATGCTCGATTGGTATCCGAACGCTGTACATAGTTTTCTTTACGTAGCTGAAGAAAAAGGTTATTTTGAAGAAGAAGGCATTGAGTTGGATATTCAGTTCCCGGCAAATCCAACAGACCCGATTAATTTAGCTGCTGCTGGGAAAGTAACGATGGGCATCACCTACCAACCAGATGTCATTATTGCGAAAACAGAACAAGATATCGCAGTAAAGTCTGTCGGAGTTCTCGTTCAATCTCCGCTGAATCATGTCGGATTTTTAAATGATACCGGTATTAAATCTCCAAAAGATTTTGAAGGCAAAACGATTGGCTTTACTGGAATCCCTCTCAATGAGGCGATGGTACAAACAATGATGGAAACAGATGGTGCTGATTTTAATTCGGTAACGATGGTTGATGTCGGTTTCGAATTAAGTTCATCTATCGTATCTGAAAAAGCAGATGCGGCAGTCGGTATGTACATTAATCATGAATTTCCGATGCTAGAATATGAAGGCTATCAACCTGGTCACTTAGATCCAACAGATTTTGGGGTGCCCTCGTTTTACGAACTTCTAGTTGTAACGAGTGATGACACTTGGGCTAATGAACAAGAGAATATCGAAGCATTTTGGCGTGCGGCTAGAAAAGCATTTGATGACATGGAAGCCAATCCAGATGAGGCTCTTGCTACCCTATTGAAACACCAAGATAAAGCAAACTTTCCGCTGATTGAAGAAGTTGAGAAAGAATCTTTATCCATCCTCCTGCCGAAGATGAAAGAAAACGGAAAGTTTGGCCATCAAGACGCAGAAGTATGGGAAGTCACCGCGGACTGGATGACTAAAGCTGGATTGCTTACGAAAGAAGCGAACTTAGAAGGTATATTTGTAAATATGGAAGAGTAATCATAAATATAGAGATAAAGAAAAAATCGTTGAAAGGATTTCTTTTCAACGATTTTCTTTATTTTAAATTGGGAGAAATAGCCTTTCTAAAACAATTCATTCGCCAATAAACGATATACTTCCAACCGCTTTTCCTGGCTATGTGGAATACTACAAATCATAGCTTCATCAAATCCGTAATACGCCTGTTCCTCCCGCAACTTAGCCGCAACTTCTTTAGCAGCTCCCACTATATGGATGTTACGGTTTTCTTGGATCGTCATGCGGTCCATTTCTGTTAATGGAAAGTTTGCGGCCTCTTCAGGTGTCATCGTTTGACCGATTTGCCCTTTTGTAAATAACAGTCGCCAAATGTCTTGCGGTAATGCCTCGTACTCAGCCTCTTCTTGTGTTTCAGCTGTTGTGACCATGTACGTTACTTTGATCTCCGGTTTCTCCATAAATATAGTAGGCTCAAAATTTTTTCGATAGGCTTCTAAAATCTCTTTTGTCATGCCGCCCATAAAAAATTGTGCGAATGAATACCCGACTCCCATACGTCCCGCTTGAATGGCGCTATTTCCTGTTGACCCAAGCAACCATGCTTCCGGCAATTCAACTTGAGAAGGGGTCGCAATGGTTCGATGATACAAATCGTCTTTGGGCACTTCGTCGTTAATAAGCGATAATGCGGTTTCAAATTTCTCATACATATTATGCATCATCGGTTGGCGTCCTTCAGATAGTGCATAAACTGAATGATTATCTCCGCCTGGCGCCCGTCCAACACCAAAATCAATGCGCCCCGGCGAAAGTGCGCTTAATGTTTTAAACACTTCTGCTAATTTTAACGGGGAATAATGCATCATCATAACGCCACCTGTTCCGAGACGAATTCGTTCTGTTTTGGCAGCCAAATGTGCGGCTGTTACTTCAGGTGCAGAACTTGCAAAAGTATTTGTGCTATGATGCTCCGCCATCCACATCCGGTAATAACCGAGTTCATCAGCTAAGATCGCTAACTCTTCCGCATTTTTTAATGCTTCTGGTGCTGTATGTCCTTTTGTAATCGGCGCTTGGTCTAATACACTTAATCTCATTTCTAAACATCCTTTCTACAATCCATTACCACTATCTATTATGATTCATGCCAAATCCATCATACGATTGCTCTCCCTTATCGAAACACATTCCCCTTATACATGAAATAAAAATGCCTACACGACTAAATAAAAGTTAGCGTGTAAGCATTAGACAATGTTTTATTCTTTTACACTTTTTGATGCTACCATGGATTGCTTCATTCACAATAGCCGCACCTATTTCATCGTTCCCCCATCTGGTCAAATGAAGGGTTTACTTCGCTACTGTTTGAAACGTTAACGTTTTTCCTAAATAGCCAAACAATACGGTTAAAATTGGAGATAATAAACAAAAGAAAGCAAATGGTAAATAGTCAAGTGTTGATACACCAAGCATTTTTGTAATAAAGATTCCACATACACTCCACGGCACTAATGGATTCACAACAGTTCCAGCGTCTTCCATAACCCGACTTAAATTCTTTCCAGCCAGTCCAACTTTTTCATATTGGTTTTGAAAAGCTTGTCCTGTCAATAAAATGGATAAATACTGTTCACCAATCAAAATATTAATACTAATCGCTGTCAATGCAGACGCTGCGATTACAGAAGACACTTTACGTAATAAACTTTCTACTTTCGCTAGCAGACATTGGACAATGCCCAGTTTAAACAATAAGCCACCCATACTAAGTGCTAGTAAGACTAAAGAAACGGTAAACATCATACTTTCCATTCCACCACGTGTTAACAGCGCATCGATTTCTTCAATCCCTGTTTCGGACAGAAATCCGCCAAACATGATTGAAAAAACTTCACCTACTGAATAGGTATGATGAAAATAAGTAATTAGAATTGCACTGAATGAACTTGCTGCAAGTGTCATCATCGCTGGGATTTTAAACATCGTTAATCCAAATAATACAATGATCGGAATGATGGTATACCAGTGAATCATTCCTGTTTGTAATAATCCTTCTTGGAAACTTGTAATCTTGCCGACATCTACACTAGTTACAGTTGGCGATAAAAAACCAAATATAATAAGCGTAATAAAAAATACTGGAATTGTCGTCCAGCCCATATTACGAATATGTTCAAATAAATCCGCCCCAACAATCGAAGAAGCTAAGTTTGTCGTATCAGAGAGTGGCGACATTTTATCACCAAAAAATGCGCCAGACACAATCGCACCTGCTGCAATTGGAAGAGAGACGTCAAGCACCGTCGCCATCCCAATAAAAGCCACACCAATGGTTGCAACAGTGGTTAATGAACTTCCAACCGACATCCCGACAATTGCTGTAACGACAAAAACAATTGCAAAAAAGTATGTTGGCGTCACAATATTAAACCCTGCATAAATAAGTGTCGGAATCGTTCCACTCATAATCCAACTACTTACCAAAATGCCTATGAAGAAAAATAGAAATACTGCGCTCATCCCAGCGCCTGCCCCTTCAACTAATCCACTTTCAACTTCTTTGTACGTCACTTTCTTTAATAGCCCATAAATAATAAGCAGTAACACAGATAATAAAATAGGAATATGTGGAACAGCATCAAACTTTACCAAACTGACACTAATTGTCCCGACAATGGTGAGAACTAATAAAAATGCTTCTAAAAATGTGGGGGTGATGACTGATTTAGTACGTAACATATTGAACGCTCCTTTTTTTGATAAAATAAAAAACCCTTCAATCCCTTGAACAAGGGACGAAGAGTTCTCCGCGTTACCACCCTAATTGATTGGCCAAATAATCAGCCATCCACTTCATTGTGTGATGAGACAAACAGACGGCGTAATTCATCTTATTTGCTGCCTGAACTTTCACCAACCGTCCAGTCTCTTAAATACTGCCCACAAACAGACTACTTCATCGTCTTCTCATAATTATATAGTTGATTCGATTTTTATATAGTATCTTAACATCTGATTGAATTGAATATTATCATGTTCAAGACAGATGTCAATCTTTTTTTATGTTTTTTGATTCGTAAAGGATGAAGCGATCTCAATGAATGGTTGCGAAGAAGATGCTTTGAGTACTAGAACATTAGGCTCTCCGCCTCCTTAACCTTTCTAAATTTGAAATAGATTTAAGAAATCATATGACAAAACTTACACTGCCTATTGTAAATGCTTAGGTGGTTCGTCGTTGTGTTCTTTTTTGGCAACTTCTGAAAAGATATCATGATGATTGGAATCTTGAGGGTAAGGAGTCTTCTGTATCGTTACATTCAACGCTCGAGCGATTTGTTCGATATCTTTTTGCAGGGATTGAATGTCTTTTTTCGTGGCAGGTTGATCATCTGATTTTAATTCAAAACCAACTTGTCCATTTGGCTCTAATGTTGCCCATTTTACTTTCTCAATAGAGGTTACATTTTGTTGACGTAATTTCATCTCCATTTGGTCTACCGTAAACCGCATTTTCTTCAAATTCTTCTCATTAATTTCCCCATTCTCAATGAGTACTTTGGATTTTCCCGTAATAAATTGTTCGATTTTATCTGATTTCACTTGGGCATACTCCATAACAATAAGGGTAATAACGAGTATACTTCCTACTGCAAGAGTGGTCCAAATATTCTTTCCAGCAAGAGGTTGAATTAATAAAGAACCTATTCCAACCATAATAACCGTTTGAGCAAGTGTCATTTGAGAAATGGACTTTCTTCCAGCTACTCTTAATAATAGTGTTCCTCCAACAACAATTAATATCGATTTCCATATCCAAGCGAGGTCCATACAAACATCTCCATTCTACAGTTGGTACAGGTTAGTGTGGATGATATGCCTCAGTTTATATAATGTCATTAACTGGAGCTAATGAAGTGACTTTCATCATCAAGATAAATTAGGCTTCCTAACACCTATAGAATTTGGCATTGCGGTAGCTTAAATGGGTGTTTTATATGTGTCCCACAACGCTAGGTTAATTCCTATGATTCTTTATTTACTCTTCTCTAATACATCTATAAGGATTCCTTCTATTTCTTCTGCTATTGAAATTAATTCAGCATCATTTAATAAACCTATCATAGCAGTTGGCTTAGGAAGTCCTATTTTTGTTTTTCCTTCTTCTTCATAAACGGTAATTTTACAAGGTAAGAAATATCCTACTAAAGGATTATGCGCGATTACACGTGCCGCTTCTACTGGGTTGCAAACTTCAAGAATTTGGTAAGGCTTTTTGAAACTATTCACACCTTTTTCCTGTAAAGTTTCAGTCAAGTTAAGTCGCCAAAGTATCCCAAATTTATTTTCTTTAAGATTTTGTTCAATAGATGCAATCGCTTCGTCAATCGTTTTAGATGTTAGAACTGTATAGTAGAAATCCATAAAATCCTCCTATTGTATTAGGATATTTGTCTCCTCATTAGTATCGTAAAATACCCATCATTCATACACATCATTTTTGCTACAAAATATCAATCCAAATTTTAATCGCTGTTCCTAAAATTAAAACGGCTAAGATTCCTTGTAATATCTTTGTATTTATTCTCTTACTGATTTTTGCACCAATAGGAGCTGCAATTAATCCCGCAATGATCACAATAATCGCTGTCTGATATTCAACTTGCCCTGTTGATATTTTACCAATCGAACCAGCAATAGACGATATAAACGTAATCGCTAAACTAGATGCTATCGTCATTCGTGTAGGAATCCGAAGAATAAATAACATAATAGGGATTAATAAAAAACCTCCACCAGCACCAACTACACCAGAACCAATTCCAACAATAAATGCGAGTATTGCGGCAAGCGTTTTGTTATAAGTGACATCAGCTATAGGTATATCATCAACTTTCTTTTTGGGAATGAACATCATGATGGCTGCTAACAGTGCTAATACTCCATATACAATGTTTACTTGTTCTTCCGTTAAATATTGTGAACCAAAACTACCAAGAAATGTACCGACTAAAACAGATGCGCCCATTACAGTAATTAATGATTTATTTAAATAGCCACCTTTTCGAAATCCAATGACACCTGCAAATGATACAAAAAGCACGTCAAGCGCGCTAATACCGGAAACTTCATGTGCTGTTAATGCTTGAAAACCGAATACCGATGGAATCATTAAAAGCATCGGGTACTTAACAATTGCGCCCCCAATGCCGAGCATCCCCGAAAGAAATGAGCTAATAAACCCTATAACGAAAAGGAGGATCACATAATATATATCCATGTAGTTCCCTCTTTCTACTTAAATTAAAAATAGTAGCTTACTATATTTTTGTTAATAATAAAAGTGAGTCGAATATCAACTCACTTTTTATTTTCATGCTTTTTTTATATAGAACGTTAATACATCTGCCTCTTCTTTATGTTCTAAAAGGGTATGGCCTGATGCAGCTGACCAAGCAGTTAAGTCAGCTAGCGCCCCTTTATCTGTTACTTGTACTTCTAGTACTTGACCTGATTCCAGTGTATCCATTGCCTTCTTTGTTCGTACAATTGGCATAGGACATGCTAAACCTTTTGCGTCTAAAACTTGATTTACTTCCATTTCATTCGTCTCCTTCATATTCATCTATTGTAGTAATAAGAAAAGAATGCTCTTAAACGCTTAACAATTATACACATTGAATGCTTATATTAACGTACTGCACAGCGGTTTGGGCCAATTTCCATTTCTGTTTGTTCGTCATTCTCTGGCGTAATTTTACCCATGTTTACTAGACGAATTTGTTCATACGCATTCGGTTGTGGTGGTAAATTATCTGTTACTGTGCGATGAAACTCTTCTTCACTTTCAATATTTAAACCGTGGTTTTCAGCGAATAAATCACCTAAACGTTTCGCTACAGTCCCATCTTCGTTTAACTCATCAATAATCATGAAGTGAGCTGGTAAAACAACTAAATCCTCTGCTAAGTCTCGATAGCGACGGTATAATGTCTCTCGAAGATCACCCACCCAATCCTCAGCAAGACCTGCTAAGTCTGGTCTTCCAATTGAATCAATGAATAAAATATCGCCTGTTAATAAATACTTGCTATCAACAATGAATGACGTTGAGCCAATCGTATGACCAGGTGAGTAAAGTGCGCTTACATCGATTTGAGAAGCACCAACTTGTACTGTTAAACCATCTTCAAGAGGTGCATAGTTGAATACTACTTCTTCTGCATCTTTTGGTGGTAAGTAATAAGTAGCCCCTGTTTCTTGTGCGATATGACGGCCACCTGAAATATGATCTGCATGTAAGTGAGTATCAAATACATGTTTAATTACAGCATTTTTACTTTTCGCAAAGTCTGTGAAAACTTCCGTAAATCGAACAGCGTCAATAATCGCTGCTTCATCTTCAGATATTACCATGTAGGAAAGGCAACCTTTACCTAGACGAACAAACTGATAAAGCTCCCCACCACCTGTTAAATCACCAACTTTTATTGGTACAAGATACATACTCCAAGATTTCATTCCACCTTCAAGGTAAAATGCATTTAGTCCTGCTTCCGCAACCATTTCAGCCACCATAATAGACGATCCTTCTTTTGCACAAACAACTAATATATCTCTATCTGTTGGCAATTTAGGTAGGATTTCATCTACTCCATCTAACAAATCAAAATAAGGAATATTTAAATAATCAAAGCTGTGTCCTTCAATTTTCCAATCTTCAAATGCATCTTTGTTACGTACGTCTAAAATAAATAACTCTTTATTTTCAATCACTTTTCGAGCTATTTGCTCTGCTGTCATTTTAATAGCTGACATATCCTATTACCCCCTAAGGCATTACATTAGTTTTTTAAAGCGGAAGAGAGTTTACCCTTCCCAAATTATTCGATAGTATGTGTTTCATAATTTAACTACTTTAGTTTTAGAATGTTAAGCTTGGTGCTGCATCTTTTGCAAATTCAAGGAATGTTACAGCTCCACCAACTTCAATACCATCAATAAAATCTTCTTTTGTTAAGCCCATTACATCCATCGTCATTTGACAACCGATAAATTTCACACCCATTTCTTGCGCCATTTCCACTAATTGTGGAATGCTCGGTACATTTGCTTTTTCGAATCCCTCAGCAAAATGTTCACGACCTTCTGGCATCGGTAATTGTTGCATTGATTGTTTATGAATTAAGTTTAACCCCTCAAATGTAAAGAAGATGGAAACTTCTTTTTCTGTTGCGGCTGCAGCTGTTGCGATATTAAATACTTTATAAGCGTCAAAAAGACCACCGTTACTTGCGATAATTGCTACTTTATTTGACATAATAAAATTCCTCCAGTTTATTTAAGTTTATTTAAGTTCATTTGATAAATCGCCATGCCAAGAACCTATTCCTGGTAAGACGTTATACACTTTTGTAAAGCCTTTTTCCGCTAATTTCTGTGCAGCTAAATCACTGCGTGTTCCAGTTCGACAAATCACATACACTTCTTTATCTTTGTCTAGCTCAACTAAACGGTCTTCTAATTCACCCATTGGGATTGATTTAGATCCTTCAATATGACCAAATGCATATTCTGCTTCTTCGCGAACATCTAGAATTATTCCGCCACTAGCAGCACGATCGATTATTTCCCCATTCGTAATCGTACTTGCGAATTTCTTTTCTACTACATTATCATCGTCATTTTTCCGGATATAATGCAGTAAGACACCATTCTCTTCTTTAGTGCCAATATACTGGTGTCCAACACTTTCCGACCACGCTTTTAGATCTGCAGTAGAACCTTTGTCTGTAGCTTGCACTTCTATGATTTGACCATCATTCACATCATTCATTGCCTTTTTCGTTTTGACAATAGGCATCGGACATGCAAGTCCTTTACAATCTAACTTCACATCTACTTTTAACGACATTTTAAAACCTCCATATACCTACAAGAGTATTATTTTCTGCTCAATTTTCCCTTTCCAATAAAGCATGCGACCAGTCATATTTTTCACATTAAAACCTTTATTTTCTAGGTGTTGTGTTACTTGATCACTGCTTCCAACAGAAAGGAGATTCATTATTATAAGGTTTGTTTTTATTAAGTTCATGTTTACGGAATTCAAGTACTCCAAGTGGACTATTCATCATGCTATAATATGGCCTGCTTTCACTTCATCCACTTTACGGACATCAATTTAATTTAGCTTTTCACTATTTTTTTATACCTTTTAACCGCCACGGATACCTAGGTGGGTATATTTTAATTTAAATAAAAAATCAACTTTGTTATTTAAACGTCTTACGAATTCTCTTGTACCGCCTCCTTCATGTTTATTTTCTCTTGCTGATATACACATCATATACCCCTGAGGGTATATTGTCAACCATTGAAATATACTTTTCAAATTCCAAGCAAAAATGCACCAATACTCTTTACTTATTTCATGCACCATAACAATCTATTTTAATGTCGCTAAACCTAACCCTTCGCCAATTATTATCCGTTCAATACACTAATATGAAACAAAAAACCACTAATTTTCATATAAATTAGTGGTCTGTTAAATGCCGATGAATCAATGTTTGGACGGATATAAAGCGTATTTCACAAACCGAATTAACGCGCAAATCATACAATCTACAATAACTATTATAGAGCGTATATATCGTGTTGAATTCGGTACTTCTCCAGTTTTCAAAACCAAGTGAATCTAGGATGGGATATCTTACTTTATCCCATACATAAAACTGAAATTAATTCAGCGTTTTACTTTAAGAGTAAAACTCTCTCTTCCTTATGCCACAATCTCGACCGATAATGGAGTAGTTAATTATTTACTTTCTTTTTATACTTTAACGGCAACACTAAACCAAATGCTAAAACAAACAAAAATGTATTAACTACTATACCGTTCCAGTTTCTATTAAAAATCGCGATAACTGCTTCTCTTTCTGTACAAAACATTACTTCAATTTGCAATAGATTTAAAACCACGATTCGTCACATAACCTTCAATCGACCAAACGCCAAGTCCTGCTGATTCTGCTTTTGCTTCAGTTTCTTTGAACATATCGATATATTTGGTATTTGGCTCAAATACATAAGCAACTCTAGCCAATCCTTCTTCCAACAATGTTTGTTGCACACTTTCACCGTCAACGTAAACATACGCCAGTAGACGTCCATACTTATCTTCGCTATCACCAACATCAAATTCAATTTCAACATTTCCACTTCTCAACAATTCGTCATTGCGTTTCGTCGCTTCTTCCGCAAATGGTTGATGGTTAGATTGCTTATGATCTAATTCAGGCGTATCAATAAGTAAATAGCGAACGTTTCGCTCTTTGCCTTCGTATAGTATTTTTATCGTGTCGCCGTCTATCGTATGGACAAGTTCTACAGGAATAAATCCTGTTCTATCAACCTCATCAATGTCTTCTAGATTAAAAAAATAAATAACTGCCGCTATGACAATCATCGCTAGGATAGAAGTTAAACTCCTCTTCCCTTTCCGACTTGTCCCCGTATCATTTTTATGATTCATCTATAAATTCCTCCCGAAAATCAACTACCTAACTATACTAACTAAATTCCAAGATAGATGCTACTCTCTATTTTACAACGTTAGCAACAACAAGCTAGCTCCAAATTGTGGTCATCTATCTTCCTAGTAAATTATGTCGATTAAAATGAAACTTTGTCATTCTTAGAACGTATATTATATACTTAACGATAGGATTTTTTGCCTAACATACAGTGAAAAGTAGTCGCAAGTGCAATGCATTTTTCACGATACATCACAATTAGGAGGATTTCAAAATGGGGTTATTCGGATTTTTTAAAAGTCAATTTATCGAAGTGATTGAATGGACAGATAACACTTCAAATACAATGGTTTACAAGTTTCCAGTACACAACAATGAAATTAAAATGGGGGCAGAATTAACAGTCAGGGAATCTCAAGTCGCCATTTTCGTTAATGAAGGTGAAATCGCAGATGTTTTTGGCCCAGGACGTTATCAATTATGGACACAAAACATGCCCATTTTAACAAAACTAAAATCGTGGAAACATGGTTTTAATTCCCCGTTTAAAGCAGATGTTTATTTCGTCAATACGAAACAATTTATTAACCAAAAATGGGGAACATCCAATCCAATCATGATGCGTGACCCTGAGTTTGGCATGATTCGATTACGCGGTTATGGTATTTATTCGTACCGTGTTTCTGAACCGACTACTTTCTTAAAAGAACTTTTCGGTACAAGTAGTTCTTATAATACGAGCAGTATTGAAAATCATTTGAAAAAGATGATTTTATCAGGATTAACTGATCTTTTTGCAGAATCCCAAATTGCCGCCTTAGATTTGGCTATGTATTACGATGAGCTGAGCACGCAAGGCAAAGAGAAAATGCAAGAACGTTTCAATGCATTTGGCTTTGAAATTACATCGCTCTACATAGAAAACTTGTCATTGCCGAAAGAAGTTGAAGAAGCGATGGATAAGCGTACATCTATGGGCGTTCTCGGCAATCTCGGACAATATCAACAATACCAAGCAGCTGAAGCACTTCGAGATGCAGCCCAAAACGAAGGCGGTGGACTTGCCGGTGCAGGTGCAGGACTCGGAGCAGGTGCAGCACTTGGCGGCATGATGACAAATGCACTTTCTGGAAATCAACAACCACCAAATGCAACCACAGCTTCTCTACCAGAAGCAAATAAAGTCAATTGCCCGCATTGTAATGCCACAATAAATGCCACGGCAAAATTTTGTGGAGAATGTGGTAAATCCGTTCAAAAAGAAAAAGTACCTTGCATAAATTGTGAAACGCCTATTCATAAAGATGCAAAGTTTTGCGGAGAGTGCGGAACAAAACAAGTAACAGAAAAAATTTGCGAAGGCTGCGGTTCCTCTAATGGGCCGAACGCTAAATTTTGTGGAGACTGTGGTGAAAGCCTTTAACAGAAGACGATAAGGGAGACCTAGTGAAATGAGGGGAGATTGTGAATGAAGTAGAAAAAAATGGACAGCCAGAAACAATCGTCACAGAAAAAACCAAGGTGACTCAATGTGCTTCATGCGGTGGTAATACCGTTTATGAGCCTTCCACGGGTACGCTGAAATGTCCATTTTGCGGAACTGAAAAAGAAATTGAAAAAACGCAAGAAAATACGATTGAACATGACTTTTTGCAAGCATTAGAAGAACATGATCATAGTTGGGATGATGAAAAGAGAGTATTCAGCTGTCAAAACTGTGGTGCTGAATCCGTTTTGGACAATGACAAAGTAGCTGATTTTTGTTCATTTTGTGGTTCGTCTCATATTTCCTTAAGCGACCATCATGCAGGAATTAAACCCGCGCTCGTCATCCCTTTTCAAATATCAAAAGATGAAGCTGTTGAAAAGTTTAAAGCATGGATGAAAAAGCGATATTTTGCACCTTCGAAACTGAGTCAATCCTATGAGTTAAAAAAGCTTTCGGGCGCATATATTCCGTATTGGACATTCGATTCACAAACGAATTCCTCGTACACAGTTCGAATCGGCACCTATTATTATGTGACAGTCACGCGGACAGTAATGGAAGACGGCAAACCGAAACAAGTGACAGAACAGGTAAGAAAAATTAGGTGGCGGACAGAGCATGGTCGTTATGAAGCTTTTTTTGATGATGTATTAGTAAAAGCTTCGCGCAATGTTACGAGTGGTCTCATTACTAAAATCGAACCATTTCGTTTGAACGACCTTGTTGACTATAACGCTGCTTATTTATCTGGCTTCCTCGCGGAAAGGTATTCTATCCCGCTAAAAGAAGGCTGGCATGATGCTCAGAGAATCATTGATAGTCGGATTGAAGACGGCATATACGGACAAGAATACGGAGATGTCGTCGAAATCGTCAATGTTACTACAAACTATAAAGAGATTACGTATAAACATATTTTATTGCCAATTTGGATTTCTTCATTCCAATTTAATCAAAAAGTTTACCGTTTCTTAGTGAACGGACAAACCGGTAAAGTTAGCGGACAATCCCCTGTTAGCATTGTAAAAGTTTCTATTTTAATCGTCGCCATTCTTGCAATCATCGCGGTTGTATTGTTTTTCTCGGATATTTTGTAACGAATTGCATAAAGCGAAAAAAAGAAAGTCGGTTTTATCAAATTTGATAAAACCGACTTTCTTTTAAATTTTACAGTTTTGAATGGTCAATATTGGGTCACGCACTGTCATCCCAATCTTATTCATCCAAATTGGCTTCTAAATAAGGCTGTACAATCTCTCTTACTTCATCTGTCGATTTCGTACTCATTAATCGATGTCTTAATTCACTCGCGCCTTTAAATCCACGAATGTAAATTTTAAAGAAACGAAGAAGCGGTTTAAATGAACGAGGTTCGACTTCTCGATCATATTTGTCGTGTAAATCAAGTTGTAATAATAGCAACTCTAAATATTCTTTCACACTATGCTCTTTCGGCTCTTTTTCAAATGCGAATGGATTTGTAAAAACACCTCGTCCAATCATAACGCCGTCAACACCATACTTCTCTACTAATTCCATCCCTTTTGCACGGTCTGGAATATCGCCGTTTATCGTCAGTAGTGTATCGGGTGCAATTTCATCACGCAACTTTTTAATCTCTGGAATAAGTTCCCAATGTGCGGGCACACTACTCACTTCTTTTCGTGTACGTAAATGAATCGATAAGTTCGCAATATCTTGTTTTAATATGTGCGTTAGCCAATCACGCCACTCTTCAATATGATTATATCCGATACGCGTTTTTACACTTACAGGTAATCCACCTTCTTTTGCTGCTTGGATAATTTTCGCAGCCGTTTCAGGATGGTTAATTAAACCTGCGCCTCTTCCTTTTGCGGCTACATTTTGAACGGGACAGCCCATATTAATATCGACGCCGCGGAAGCCCATTTCTTTCATGCCAATACTCATCTCTTTGAAATATTCCGGGTTATCTCCCCAAATATGCGCGACAATTGGTTGTTCATCTTCAGTAAATGTCAAACGTCCTCGGACACTCTCTGTCCCTTCCGGATGACAATAACTTGCTGTATTCGCAAATTCCGTGAAAAACACATCAGGCCGACCGGCTTCTGCAATGACGTGACGGAATACAACATCTGTCACATCTTCCATTGGTGCTAATATAAAAAACGGCTTCGGTAATTCTAGCCAAAAATTATCATTACTCATTTTTTCGTTCCTTCCTAAAAAATCTAGTGCTTATAGTATACCGTAAATTAGTCGTTTATAGTTATAGCATTTTATTGATTTCTTTTCATTTTTACAGGCATTAACAAAATATCATCAGTCCCTATGCCTTTTCAGTTTTTATTCTTCCCTGGACCTTTTCCTGTTCGGACTCTCCGGAAATAAAAGGTCTTGAGAAAGAAAACATGGCGCATAGCAATGCAATAATAGCGACGATACTTCCAATCCATGGCAAATTGGATACGGGGCCGCCCTGCGCCATCGCGATACCTCCTATTGCCGAACCAATTGAAATCCCAACTTGGATTGCTGAGTTATTGAAGCTTTGCTGAATATCTGCCGTACTTGGATCAGTTTGAATCAAGTAACTTTGCTGCGGCGGAGTAATTGCCCAACTTAGCATTGCCCAAATAATCATAATCGGTGTAAATAGTACAATTGAAAAAGTCGAAAATGGAAGTACAAACAATGATACCGCAAATGATCCAATGACTATTAGTACACTTTTCTTAGCGCCAATCTTATCCGAAAGTATCCCACCAACTGCGCCTCCGCTAATCGCTGCTATTCCAAATACAAGATAAGCGGCACTGACCCAGGTAGAATTTAACTGTAAGTTGCTTTCCAAGTACGGCGTGAGATAAGCATAAACCGTATAATGACCGGCGAGTAAAAACATCGTAGCTAATTGTGCACTACCCATTTTCAAGCTAGCAAGCGCCTTAAATTGCACCTTTAAAGGAATCGCATCTCCACCTGACATTTTTTCCAAAAACAATGAGATCAATATAAATGAACCAACGGCTAAAATAGCGATAATGAGAAATATTACTCTCCAGCCAAATGCATCAGAAATTAAAATACCTAATGGAACGCCTAGGACAAGTGATGAGCTAATTCCCATATACACAAGGCCAACTGCTCTAGCTTGCTGTGAGGGTGTCACAACTTTTGTAGCGATGGTCAATGACAATACGACAATTAATGCGGTACTCATCGCCGTCACGACTCTTGCAATCATAAAATAGGTAAAGTTCGCACTAAAATATGTCATGATATTACCTGCGATAAATACAAGTAATGAAACGAGATAGACTTTTTTGCGTTCCATTTTACTCGTTAATACTAATAGGACTGGACCAGCAATGGCATATACTAGCGCATACACCGTAATGAGTTGTCCGGCAGTACCAATCGATATATTTAAATCTTTTGCGATTGTCGGTAAAATTCCGCCAACAATCAACTCCACAAGTCCAACCGCAACGGCTGAAATGGCTAATATAATTACTTTTAAATTCATACAACACCCGTATCCTTTCTAATCCCTTGAAATTATTATATTTTTCAAAAATAAAAAATCCTGATTACAAAAATAACATCTTTTTGTAATCAGGATTTTTCGGTTCCTGGTAGAGACCCTCCAGCCATATTCTAGAGGTTATACGTTTATATTTAATTTATTATATTTATTTTACAATAGGTAAGTATACTACTTCATTTCAAATTTTACAAGTTGATTTTTTTTCAATTTAACGAGGGAAACTTCTAATTCTACAATTGGAATATTATGAAACTGATTTTGCATCCCATTTTTGCTTATCTACTCATAGTAAACCCTAAAATAGCAAGCGCAATACCGACAACGTACGTCACGAACGCATACGTCACAGCTTGTTTTTTCTTTCCAGTTCGCCACTGTTCAATCACTTCTTTTTGCAATGTCGAAAAGGTTGTGAGTGCGCCTGCAAAACCAGAAACGAGAAACATCATCCATAATTTAGGCAAACCAAACCCAAAAATGATGCCGATGAGGAGCGAACCTGATAAATTAACGAGTAACGTGCCAAACGGATTATTTCCATTCAATCGTTGGGATAATAGATAACGAAGGATGGCACCTACAAATCCGCCTAAACCAATGACAACAATATCTAGAAACGTCATGGAGACACCAGCTTTCTACCGCAATGAAAGCCGAATAGTCCAACAGCAATTCCGCCAATGACACTGGCTAAAACATAGCTTACTGCCGTTACGATTTGGCCATTTTCAATAAGTAAAACCGTCTCCATACTCAATGCGGAAAACGTGGAAAAAGAACCAAGAAAACCTACGGTAATGGCCTCTCGAATTTGAGGATTATGTATGATTTTAGCAAGAACACCTGCTGCAAAAAAACATAATAACCACGTCGCAACCATATTGGCCGTAAAAGTGATCGGAAAACTACTTCCTTCTCCTACCAAATGGCCGATTGACGTTCGTAAGATTGCCCCAACCATCCCTGCGCTTCCTATCCAAATTAATTTCTGCATTTTCACACCAACTCTAATAGGCGATATTGTAAAATCGTTTCGATGTCAAACTCTTTTTGCTCTTTGTTAAATTGTATAACAAGTCTCTGACCTTCTACTTCTAAAATAGTGCCTTTCCCAAAAACTCTATGCACGACTTCTACGCCATTGACTAAGTCTTTTCGATTTTGTATTCCTTTTGGATTGATTGGAATCGCGCCGCTTTTTACGGGAGGTGACTTCACTTGTTTTTTCGCGTGAACTTTCGGCGCTGCATTCGTTAAAATCCCGCGTACTTCATTCAAAAATCGTGAATCTTCCTTTTTCTTTCCGTCCTCTTCACGGTAGGATAGCAGTTCTAATCTTTGCTTGGCACGTGTCATGCCCACATAAAATAATCGTCGCGCTTCTTCTAGTGTTGCCTTGTCATTTTCATCTTCTTCAGACGGAATAATGCCTTTTTGCAAATCAATCATAAAGACTCTCTCGAACTCTAACCCCTTTGCGCTATGAAAAGTCGATAACGTCACAGCATTTTCAGGCGGATTAAATTTCGCATTTTGCACGGCTTCCTCCAATTCTTTTAATCGCTCCGCAAACTCCACCATCGTTCGAAGCGGCATTGCAATATTTTCGAGTGTATCTAATATGTCGCTCATATGATCGAAACGATAACCAAACTTTTCAGCTCTGCTTTTTAATGCGGCTTCATACCCTAAATCGTTTCGAATGAGTTGAATGACGCGCATCGGTCGCATTTCTGGCATAATTACATAGCCTTTTTTGTATGCTTGAAGCTTTTTTACTTGACGACTTTTAAGTGTCACCGTTCGAATAAACGCATCAAATACATTCCCAGACGTCTGTGCCTTTTCAAATTGAGTCACCATATTTCGAGAAACAAATAGATTCATCTTCATAATAATTTTTGTGAAGATATCTTTTCTTTCTACATTAAAACTTAATCGCATAAAGTTTAAAATATCTTCAATAATCCAATGGCTAAAAAACCTATCATCGGCATCTTTCATATAAAATGGGATGCCACGTCGATGTAACTCACTGACATATAATGTAGATGAAGCATTATTTCTAAATAAAATCGCAACTTCATTTAAATTTTGCTCATTCAACAACTCATAAATAACATAATCTAGTTGTTGTTTCGGATCACTCACTTGTTTTAAATGAATCGGTCGAGACTTTTCATTTTTTGTAAACATGTCCTTTGGATAACGGTCTCGATTACGCTTAATAAATGTTGCTGAAGCATTTACAATATCCTTTGATGAACGATAATTTTGTTCCATTTTCAGGATTTTTGCATCTGGATAAACTTTTTTGAACTCAAGTAAGTAATTTGGATCTGCGCCTCGCCACGTATAAATTGATTGGTCATCATCCGCCACGACACATAGATTGCCATGATAGGCCACAAGATGCTCTACAATCATATGTTGCACGAGGGATGTATCTTGGCTTTCATCCGTTAATAAATAATCATAACGTTCACGAAATCGGTCTGCCAGTTCATCGTCTGTACGTAATGCTTTTTCTGCCAATACAAGCATATCGTCGAAGTCCACGTAAAGAAAATCAGCTTGACGTGTTTTATGTTGCTCATATTTCTGTGCAATTTCCCCAGCTTTTGGAAAAGGTTGCGTAACCGTTCCCCACTGCTCAATTGGAATTAATTTATTCTTAAGCGAACTAATAAAAGTTGAAAGCGTCGCAAGCTCATCATCTGTACAATCATCTTTTAATACGTCCTTATAAAGCCGTTTCAGCAATGATTGTTTATTGAACTGATGTGTCCCTTGCCCCTCAATTAACTCATAACGTTTCCCAAGTTTATCTAAATAAGTCCGTGTAATTGTAAATGCTAAACTATGGATTGTTGAAAAATCAACTGCCGGGATATCCGGAAAAAATCGAGCAAATCGAGCCTTCATATCTGCAGCGGAAGCACGACTGAATGTGATCGCCTTAATCCGCCTCGGTGAAACATTTTTCTCTTCAATTAAATACCCGATACGCATAATCATCGTTGTCGTTTTTCCAGAACCAGGACATGCGAGTAGTAGAAGCGGTCCTTCTGTTTCAAGTACAGCCTGTTGTTGCACTTTATTCAGTTTAATCCCAAGTTCTTGCTTTTTTCTTTCAAAAAAATTACTCATTGCTAATAACTCCTTCAAATACTTGTCCCTTTAATTTAACATACAACAGCAAAAATCCCCTACCACATAGCGTAGAGGATTATTATTAATACAATTTATTACCTCGGAATACCAATTGAACTTAAAGGATAAATCCGAAAAGAAACTTTTCCAATAATAGCTTGTTTTTCAATAGGGCCAAGCATTCTGCTATCCATACTATATTGTCGATTATCTCCAAGAACAAAATAATGCCCTGCAGGTACACGGACTTCAAAGTTTTCCGTCAGTCGATGTCCTTCATAAATTTTATCTTTGTTTTCTTGAACATATTCTTCCTCATACTCTATGCCATTCACGTACAAGTGATCATCCTTCATCACAACAATATCCCCTGGTAGTCCGATGACACGCTTAATAAAATTTTCATCTGAAATTGGTGAGTGAAACACAATCATATCAAAGCGATCGATCGAATGAATTTTCGTGATGACCACTCGATTGTCATTTTCAAACGTAGGCTCCATTGACTGTCCAGATACAGTTACCGGTGTATATAAAAATTGACGGATGAGTATGGCAAGTAACAATGCAATTGCGGCAGACTTCATCCAAGATAAGATTTCCTTTTTCGTTCTTTCGCTCAAATGCCTCTCCACCATCCTGAGATTTTTTATTTTACTTTAACATATTTGTCCAAAGTATTCGCCAGAATGTTTGGATTTATATTAGCATATGCGAAAAATAATTTAACTTGAGTCTTTTACAGGTTTTTATAGGCAAGTTTTCGAATGACTGATTCATATTTCGGATAGAGCGCAAGTAATTCTTTCTGAGTAAACAGTTCAAAGTCTTCAAAATCAAACCCAGGCGAAACCATGCAGCCAACAAGTGAAAAGGTACCCGGTTCCATAACAGATGAACCAAAAATACTGTTCTTCCGTACAATCGCTTGCGGCTGTTCTCCTGCATCTAAATTTAATCCCAATTTTACTTCGCGGTAGTTTCCTTCTTCATCTATGATATGAATTGTTAAGGAACTTCCACCATGGTAATACCACACTTCGTCAGATTTTAATCGGTGAAAATGAGAAACATCCCCTGATTTCAATAAGAAGTATATATTTGTATATAATTTCCTCGTCGTGCCAAATGCATCTATTGTTTCATCGGCTGTAAAAGAACTTTTATAATAGCCGCCTTCTGGATGTTGCTCAAGTGCTAAATGTTTAATAAAGTAATCCGCATCTTTTTTCATCTTGTTTCTCTCCTTACACAACATAACCAAGTGATCTTAATGTCGTATGCATAAAGGCTTCTGTATAAAGAAACACTTCTTCACGTTCAGGTTCTTGATGGAGGTCATGAAAAAGTCTTGGCCATTCTTTATATTGAAATTCGGTTAATTGCTGACGTAACAACCATGCCTTGGCAGTTTGACTATCAATGATTTTATCATCGCCTGCAGTATGCATAAGAACAGGTATATCATGTATTGTTCCATTATACTGTTGGACTGCTTTCATAAATTGCTGAAGTTCCCGGTACCACCCTGCGGTTACCGTTGAACTGTATAGTTTATCATTTTTGGCTTCTAAATAAATATCCGTATTTCTTGTTAATAATTCTATTTCAATATTATGATTAATTTTCATCGATGACGATAATTTCGTTAGCACTGTTGAAAACTTAGCTGGTTGATGTTCTAACGCAAGCCACGGTGAACTTAGTACAACGCCAGCACAGACAATATCCTCAGTCTGTAAAATGCGCATCATTAAAGTCGCGCCAAGCCCATGTCCAATCACAAATAAAGGTAGCCCATCTACAATGCCGACATCTAATAACTTCTTCACATAATTGACATATGTATCGAACTTCTCATTATGTATCGTTCTGCCGTCTTGTACACCGTGTCCAGGTAAATCACCCATGACGACATGAAAGTTGCTGCTTCTTAGTTTCTGAATAAACCACGCATACCGACTATGATGCTCGTACGCGTTGTGAATAATTGCAACAACTGCTTTTGGATGTCCTTCTGCTTCCCATTTCCACATGGACTATCACTCCTTCAAAATATAAAGTTTCTATATCGTTTATTATTTTATTTGTTAAGATTGATTATATACTATATAAGGAAGAGAGGAATAGTCAATGATTTATCCATACAAAGATAAAATGCCTCAAATCGATCCAACCGTATTTGTCGCAGACTATGCAACCATTACCGGGGATGTCACAATTGGTGCATATTCTTCCATTTGGTTTAACACTGTTATCCGCGGCGACGTTTCTCCAGTCATCATCGGTGAAAATGTAAGCGTTCAAGATTTAAGCTGTCTTCACCAAAGCCCAAACAAACCACTCATCATTGAAGATGACGCAATAATTGGGCACCAAGTTACGTTACATAGTTGTACGATTAAAAAAGGTGCGCTAATCGGCATGGGCGCAATTATATTAGACGGTGCAGAAATAGGAGAAGGCGCATTTATCGGCGCTGGCGCCCTAGTACCACCTGGGATGAAAATTCCGCCGCATACGCTTGCTCTAGGTTCCCCAGCAAAAGTTGTTCGGGAAGTAAATGACGCGGATCGTAAAGATATGGAAAGAATTGTTAGAGAGTATGCAGAAAAAGGACAGTATTATAAAAGCTTGCAGAAGTGATGGTAGAGTAAAATTTGGTTAGGGATTGCACTAGAAATGAACTTAAATCCACCAATCTTAAATTAAAAAAAGCGTCAGAAAGGGGTATTCCTTCTCTGACGCTTTTATTATTATTCGTTAATTAACTTCTTTAATTCTTCTGCTTTATCCGTTTGTTCCCAAGGCAATTCAACATCTGTACGTCCAAAGTGTCCGTAAGCTGCTGTCGCTTTGTAAATTGGGCGACGGAGGTCTAACATTTTAATAATGCCTGCTGGTCGAAGGTCGAATAGTTCACGGACGACTTCAACAAGTTTACTTTCCTCCACTTTACCTGTTCCGAATGTGTTAATCGCAATTGAAACAGGTTGTGCAACGCCGATTGCATAAGCAAGTTGCACTTCACAACTTTCTGCAAGACCGGCTGCTACAATGTTTTTCGCAACATATCGTGCTGCATAAGAAGCTGAACGGTCAACTTTCGTTGCGTCCTTTCCAGAGAATGCTCCGCCACCGTGACGTGCATATCCGCCGTATGTGTCGACGATAATTTTACGGCCAGTAAGTCCAGCATCCCCTTGTGGACCGCCAATTACGAAACGTCCTGTAGGATTAATGAAGAATTTCGTCTCTTCGTCAATTAATTCTGCAGGAACAACTGGTTCAATCACATATTGCTTAATATCTTCTTGGATTTGTTCCAGCGTAACATCAGGATCATGCTGTGTAGAAAGAACGATTGTATCAATACGAATCGGCTTGTCATTTTCATCATATTCCACTGTTACTTGTGTTTTACCATCTGGACGTAAGTATGCAAGTTGTCCATTTTTACGAACTGACGCTAATTGATGTGAAAGCTTATGTGACATACTAATTGGAAGTGGCATCAGTTCCGGTGTTTCATTACATGCGTAACCGAACATTAACCCTTGGTCTCCTGCTCCAATCGCTTCAATATCTTCATCAGACATTGACCCATCACGTGCTTCAAGTGCATTGTCTACCCCTGCAGCTATATCTGCTGATTGCTCATCAATTGCCGTTAACACAGCAGACGTTTCCCAGTCAAAACCATATTTTGCTTTCGTATAACCGATTTCTTTTACAGTTTCACGAACAACTTTTGGAATGTCTACATATGTTGTTGTTGTAATTTCACCCGCTACAAGTACGAGTCCTGTCGTAATTGTCGTTTCGCATGCAACACGTGCATTTGGATCTTTTTCTAAAATGGCATCTAAAATGGCATCCGATATTTGGTCGCACATTTTATCTGGATGACCTTCTGTTACAGATTCTGAAGTAAACAGTCGGCGATTTGTCATTGTATTTCCTCCTATATCCTACGAGATTGATACGGTACTCATTTTCCCATGTTAAGCCCCAAAGTATAATTAGGGGAATGGTTTTGCATAGTCCATCCAAGAGCTTTATACACGAGGATAAAGGGTAATTGTATATCAATTGCATCGGCCAATACTTTTGCCGAAAGCTTCACTTAGTCAGTAACAGATTCGCTCATTTAAAAATAAATTTTATTACACTCTTCCGGCCATGTGAATGTACAATGGCTAGATTTTCACTGACAAAAGTTTAAAAAAGCCTTTCACTCACGTCTATACATGAGGAAAGGCATGATTTCATAAGTACCCTTCACTCTTATCATCCAAGGATTTTCACCTTGCATCAGGTTTAGCACCTTTGCAAAATCTTTTTTAAGTATTTGCAGGTTGCCGGGTTTCACAGGGACTGCCCCTCCACCAGCTCGGGATAAGAGTATCCGTTCAATGATATATTGTACGAAAATTGATGTATGAAGTCAAATATTGTTGGCTATTTGATTGTGTTATCCTCATCTAATTTAATGATTAAGTTTCTCTCAATAAATTAGAATTAAAATTTTTTCAATAAATAGTACCGTGTTGCATCTGTTGTTCGTGCGTCCTCGTAAGTCGTTCTTCGTGAGGGCTCTTCCTGTGGGCTCACGCCTGCTCTAGAGAAATAATTTAGCCAGAAAAACGTTCGCCCAGAACGGAAATTAACCTTGTCCAAATTCCTATATTAATTTATTAAGAGGATACGTTATTCATTAACAAAACAAAATTTCTGAAAAGAGTAGAATAATAGTTGACTTTTAAATAGTATAGTATATTATTTTAATTGTGTTATACTAATTAGTGAGATAAAAGATAAATTGCCCAATGACTTGGGACTATATGAAAAGGACGGTACTCAATAATGATTTCAGCGAAAACTAGTGATTCACTTAATGAACTTCTATCTGGTGAAAATATTAACTTTCAACTTTCTGTGCCACAATTAGTTGAAAAGGCAACAACACGTGGAGAGGCGATTTTAACTGCGGATGGTGCAGTTAGCGCACAAACAGGTAAATATACAGGACGTTCTCCAAAAGATAGATACATCGTTGAAGAAGCGTCTTCTAAAGAGAAGATTGATTGGGGTACTGTCAACCGTCCGATCTCTTCTGAAATTTTCGATTCACTTTATACCAAAGTAGTGAACTACCTAAAAGAAAAAGATGAAGTTTTTGTATTTAAAGGATTTGCAGGCGCTGACCAAGCATCACGGTTATCAATTCAAGTCGTCAATGAATATGCATGGCACAACCTATTTGTCCATCAGTTATTTATTCGCCCTACTGAGGAAGAACTTGCAGAGCACCACGCACAATTTACAATTGTATCTGCTCCTACATTTAAAGCAGACCCAGCAATTGATGGAACAGATTCCGAAACATTCATTATCGTCAACCTAGAAAAACGCATTGTACTTATTGGTGGAACTGAATATGCAGGTGAAATGAAGAAATCAATCTTCTCCGTCATGAACTACTTGCTACCTGAAAAAGGAATCATGCCAATGCACTGTTCTGCAAACGTCAGTGACGACGGTGATGTTGCTTTATTCTTCGGGCTTTCTGGAACAGGAAAGACAACGCTTTCTGCAGATGCAGATCGTAAGTTAGTCGGCGATGATGAGCATGGCTGGTCCGATAACGGTGTCTTCAATATCGAAGGCGGATGCTACGCAAAATGTATCAATCTATCTGAAGAAAAAGAGCCTGAAATTTTTGGAGCAATTCGTTTCGGTTCTGTATTAGAAAACGTCGTTGTTGATGAAACAACACGTATTCCAGATTATGATGACGGTTCATTAACTGAAAACACACGCGCTGCTTATCCGATTCATAATATCGATAATATTGTAACGCCATCGGTTGCGGGTCATCCAAATACGATTGTATTCTTAACGGCAGATGCGTTCGGTGTATTACCACCAATTTCAAAATTAACGAAAGAACAAGCGATGTACCATTTTTTAAGCGGTTTCACATCAAAGCTAGCAGGTACTGAGCGTGGAATCACTTCACCAGAAGCAACGTTTTCAACATGCTTCGGGTCACCATTCTTACCACTTCATGCAACTGTTTATGCAGAAATGCTTGGAAATAAAATCGATGAGCACGGCGCACAAGTTTTCCTCGTTAATACAGGATGGACTGGTGGAGAATATGGCGTTGGAAGCCGTATGGAATTAAAATACACTCGTGCAATGGTACGTGCTGCACTTGCTGGAAAATTAGACAATGTTGAAACTGAAACAAATGAAATATTCGGTCTGCAAATGCCAACAGCAATTGAAGGTGTTCCAACTGAAGTTCTAAACCCGCGTAATGCATGGGCAGATAAAGATGCTTATGATCAAAAAGCGAAAGAACTTGCTCAATTATTCCATGAAAACTTCAAAAAGTTCGGAACAGTATCTGAGGATATTGTAACAAAAGGCGGACCCATTGCATAATGAAACTTTTAAAGCCCACAGTCATCTCTGACTAGTGGGCTTTTGCTTTTAGTTACACTTCCTCTGAATAATCTTGTCTTCTCATCCAATCGCATAAATCTTTCACGATTTTTGTATTTTGAACGGGTGGGATATGGTGTGTGAATTCGGGGAAATACCATGTTTCATATTGTTTATTATTTTCATGTAAAGCATTTTCAAGAATTTTTGCCTGCTCAATCGAAACATGTGCATCGAGCATGCCATGAATAATGAGTACGGGGGCTTCCAGTTCATTCAATCGATCTAGCACATTGCGTTCACGATAGGCATCTGCTTGGTTATTTGGTGTACCACCGATAACTCTCTTCATCATTCTACGCATATCTTTACGTTCTTTATATGTAAACACAATATCGGAAACGCCTGCCCATGTAACAACAGAAGTAATGTCATCGCGTAAAACCGCTGTCCATAGCGCCATAATCCCGCCGCGTGAAAATGCGAAAAGATGAATACGATTACGTCTTACCTTAGGATTTTGTTTTAATATATCTACAGCATTCACCGCATCTAACCGATCATCTCCAGCAAATTCGTCTCGTCCTTCCCCGCCCCGATTGCCGCGATAATAAGGGGCAAATACGACAAATCCATTTGAAGCTAAAAGTGCCATTCTAGAAGGTCTTACCATACCAACATGTTGGATACCACCGCGTAAATAAACGATGCCTTCATATCTTCCTTCTTTAATGGGCTCCGCCATTAAACCTTTCACTTTTAAACCGTCAGACCAATATGTAATTTCTTGTAATCTGACATTCGGATTTGGTGACGGATAGACTCGGACCTTTTCAATTGTTGCATTATCTTTCATTTGTCTCCACCCATCTCCGTAATTCAGTCATTCCTGTATCCTTCATATGAAAACTTAATGTTTTACATGCATCAAGCTCTTCATCCGTCATCCAAATAGCTCCTTCAGTTTCATGCAAAGTTGGATTTTCTTCAATCTCGTTAATTACGCCAGTAAAAACAGCTTTACAAAATGTGATATTACTTCGGACAAGGTATTCCGCAAATTGATGAACATTAGATATCGTTACACCCGTTTCTTCAAATGTTTCGCGAATGGCAGCAGCTTCAAGCGATTCCCCTAGTTCTGCTTTGCCACCTGGAAATTCAATTCCACGTGTACGATGTTTTGTTAACAACCATTTTTCTCCATGTTTTAATACGACAAGGACATGTCTTGCTGGTACTTCGAAACAATTCTTTCCAAATGACAACTCAACATGTCCACCTTGACTATCATGAAAAACAAGCATTCCATCACGTCCTTCTCTACTGAGTGTATCGAAGGTCGTTTCTTCATTCAACGAAAATATGGTAATTGCTCAATAAAGCGTTTCGTTGGTTTATCGGAAAATTCATGGATAATCGCATACACTTTCTTTGTTCGCAAATCAATATCGTGATTATCGCTGTCATAATGATACGGAACATAAGGTAAATGTGAGCGTAAAAAGTTTCTACGTTCAAGCCTATTCACTTGTTCAAATAAACGACGGAAAATTGGTACAAATTCTGGTTCGACCGCAATTTCGAATTCCCACGGCGCATCGTCTGGATAATGATATACACGTTGATCCGTGACGGATATATACAGCTTTCGTTTCGGCATCGTCTTCATCCTTTTTATTTTAGACTGTCCGTAAAAAATAAAAACATGCATGTCATTTAGACACGCATGTTTTTATTCAAACTTTTACATCGATTGCAGCACCTTTATGAGGATGGGCAATACTCGCATCTTTTGGTAGGCTTGCTAACATTTCAGCGGCTGCAGAAGTGTTCAGTTGTAGTGATTGATTCAAAACGCTCATTTGGACAGTCGATTGCAAACTTCTCAATTGACTGGCCATGATGGAACTTAACTCCATTAACCCATACCTCCCTTCCTACATACTAGCGACATTTTAAAATTTTTTTGAAGGGGAAACTTAACGATTGTCTTCTCCTAGGAAGGCATTGAGCATCCACTGGTGCTTTTCAATACTTTGATATGTCGCGTTTAGTAAATCCTCAGTCATATCGTCACCTGCGTCAGCAGCTAAATCCATACCTTTCTTTAATGAATTCATAATCTCGCCAAAGTCATTTGCAATTGTTCTTACCATTTCATCTGCATTTTCATTGCCAGTAGCTTCTTTTACAACGGATTGTTCTAGATGTTCCTTAAGTGTTGCAACTGGATTACCACCTAATGTTAAAATTCTTTCAGCAATTTCATCCATATGTGCAGTTGCTTCATTATAAAGTTCTTCAAACTTCTCATGCAAAGTGAAAAATTGGTGTCCTTTTACGTACCAGTGGTAATTATGCAGTTTCGTATACATAACTGACCATGTAGATACTTGTGTATTCATTTCAGCAATTAAATCTTTTGACATCAAAACCAACCCTTTCATCAGTTCTAATTCGTCCCACTGTTAATTTACCACAACTAGACATACAATAAACATATATGTAGCAATTAGGAGATTCTGTTATGAAAAAAATATTACTTTCTATCATTAAATTTTATCAAAAAGCGATTTCACCATTAACGCCCCCAACCTGTCGTTTCCATCCAACTTGTTCACAATATGGATTCGAGGCCATTGAAACACATGGTGCATTAAAAGGCTCCTGGCTTGCAGCGCGCCGTATTTCAAAATGCCATCCTTTTCACGAAGGTGGCTATGATCCCGTTCCGGACAAAAACTCAAAGGATAAACTTTAAAGTTCAGCATGTTTGCTGAGCTTTTTTATTTCAACAAAAATTTACTCCATTTTAGTTGCCAAATACTATTGTTTCTTGTATGATAAAAAAGTTAAAACTCTAAATCGTAATCATTACTATTTAAAAAAGACGGAGGAATTTTATGTACAAGAAAACACTCTTCATCGTTTCCTTATTATTTGTTTTTGTAATAGCTGGTTGTACAAATAATAAAAAAATTGAAGATCACGACACAGTACAAATTTACACAACTGTTTATCCACTACAATATTTTGCTGAAAGAATTGGTGGAGATGCCGTTACTGTTAAAACGATATATCCACCTGGTTCTGACGAGCATACATTTGATCCAACTCAAAAAGATATGATCGCTTTGGCAGATGCTGATTTGTTTTTCTATATCGGGTTAGGTCTTGAAGGTTTTGTAGAAAATGCCGAAAAAACATTAAAAAATGAGCATGTCAAAATGGTAGCCACCGCTGATTCAATTACGGAAGACATGTTAGGTGATACTCATGACCATGATGACGAGCACGGGGATAATCACCATGATCACGGCGAGTTTGATCCACATGTTTGGATTTCGCCTGTATTAAGCGATGCGCTTGCATTTTCCGTAAAAGAAGCGTTAGTGGAAGTTTCACCAGAAAACAAAGAACAATTCGAAGAAAACTTTGAATCGTTGCGCGATGATTTGTTAAAACTCGATCGAGAATTTATTCAAATGACTTCCGAAGTACCGACGAAGACGTTCTTCGTTTCTCATGCAGCTTTTGGTTATATTGCAGATACATACGGACTTGAACAAGTCGCTGTCGCAGGTTTAAACTCACAAAGTGAACCTTCCCAAAAGCAGCTCGCACAATTAGTTGAATATGCGAAAGAACAAAATATCCAATACGTCTTATTTGAACAAAATGTCTCTTCTAAATTAACAGACGTCATTCGAAAAGAAATTGGTGCCGAATCACTCACTATGCATAACTTGGGTGTGTTAACGACGGAAGACATAAAAAATAGAGAAAATTATTTTACGTTAATGGAACGGAATATTGAAGTGTTAAGAAAAGCATTAGGCGGAGAGTAATGAAAGGCGGCCAAGTGAAAAGGCCGCCTTTTTTACGTTAAAACACGAAAATCTATCCGAAACTTTTTGATGTTCTTTGAATCAATGTCATAACCAATACCTGGCTTTTCCGATAAGGTTATAGTGCCATTAATTACATCAATTGTTGGGTTGACAATGTCTTCATGCCAAAAATAATTAGACGCACTAAAATCACCAGGTAACGTCATTTGGGAAAGTGAAGCAAGTGCTAAATTATGTGCTTTTGATATGCCTAGTTCAATCATCCCGCCAATCCATACTGGAATACGATGCTGAACAGCCAAGTCATGAATTTGAATTGCTTCACTTATCCCGCCGACACGCCCAGGTTTTAATACGATTATCTTGCCAGCTTTGGCCTCAATCATCCGTTCTACATCCGCCACAGAACGAATACTTTCATCCAAAGCAATTGGCGTTTTCATTCGTCTACTCGCTTGATGATGAAGTGCCCACTCATCCTCTCCAAAAGGTTGTTCAATTAAAGTTAATCCAACATGATCAAACGATTGTAAGGCGTTTAAGCCAAGTTTAGAAAATAACCCATTGGCATCTCCAAAAAATAAGATAGAAGGATAAAATCGAATCAAATTTTCAAGCGCTTTCGGATCTGTTGTCTCATCAATCTTCAATTTCACTCTTTTGTACCCTGTTTGCATGGCTCGCTCTACTTGCTCATACATGCTTTCATTAATTGCGCCAGTTAGTACAATACCAGCATCAATTTCCTTTCGCACGCCACCGATACCTTGCCATAACGGTACATTTTTTCTTTTGGAGAATAAATCCCAAGCTGCTAAATCAATGGCCGCTTTCGCCATACGATTCCCTTTTACATGTTTCATAAGATTTAGGAATGTAGATGGATGTGTCATTTGTTGATTTAGAATAGATGGAACGAGCCAATTTTCTAATGCATCCCAACAAGTTTGTACAGTCTCTTCCGTATACCAAGGTGAGGAAAAAGCTATGCATTCACCTAACCCAATTGAACCTGTTTCCTCAACCATTTCTAACACAATGCTTTCTCTTTCTTGTACACTTTGTAAATGTGTCAAAAATGAATTTTTCAAAGGAATCGATAGACGATGTAGACGGATTTCTTTTATTGTTGAGGCAACCATTGTTTTAACTCCCGTCTTAACAGTTTATTTGATGCATTACGAGGTAATGATTCTATAAAAATAATCTCGGATGGCACTTTGTATTTTGCAAGTTGTTCCTCACAATATTTCATGAGTTCCTCTGCCTCGATTTTTTCATATACGACAACAAAAGCAACTGGAGTTTGCCCCCATTTTGGATGTTCTTTTCCACAAACACCGACTTCTCGCACTTTTGGATGAGCGGCGAGTACGTTTTCAATTTCAGCTGGGTAAATATTTTCCCCGCCTGAAATGATTAAATCAGATCGTCTATCGACGATATATAAATATCCTTCTTCATCTAAATAACCGATATCACCAGTCGGAAGCCAGCCGTCTATAAGCGGACTATTTTCTTGAAACCTTCCAATATATCCTGGTGTTACATGAGGACCCCGAATGAATACTTCACCGTGCTCATTTGCCCTCGTAGCACCATTTATTTTAATTTGATTGAAGAAAAGAGGTTTTCCTGCTGATCCAATTTTACGTAAAGCATCATTTGCAGAAAGTGTTGCAGTTTGTGAACTTGTTTCTGTCATTCCATACGTTTGAAGGATTGGGATACGGCATGCATTCGCGCGCTTTAAATAATCAATCGGAATTGAACCGCCACCAGCAAGCATTGTTTTAAATGAGGCATGCGCCTTTTTTTCTTGTCGCTCAAGTTCTAGAAGTATTTGGTTTAACATAACCGAAACGACCGACATTCGTGTGATCGTTCCTTCATAGATTTCTCTCGCAATTTTTTTTGCGTCAAATTTCTCGTATAATCGAACTTCCATACCATATAAAACGGATCGAACTAATATCGAAAAACCACTAATGTGAAATAACGGCATTGTACAGAGCCAGACATCATTCTCTTCAAGTCCAAGATTTAAAACGGATGAAAGTGCACTTGATGTATGGTTATTTACCGTTTGGCGGACGCCCTTTGGAAATCCTGTTGTACCAGACGTATACATAATCGTAATCGTTCGATCGGGCGACCAGTTTTCCTCTATTTCAAATGGACTTTCTACACTTTGAGTAACTGTTGAAAATGATATTTTATCCATTTTATTACTTTTTACTTTCGCTTCAAACTCATCTGCAAATAGCACTGCTTTCACTTCAGCATCTTCTATTTGCCAAGCGATTTCTAGGTCTGTCAATCGGTTATTTAACATGACAATTTCAATTCCTGCAAGTAGACAAGCGTGAATTATAAAGATCATCTCAACATTCGATGCACCGAGCAAAGCAATTCGGTCACCGGACTGTAGTTGATTCGTTTTAAGCTGTCGTGCGTAGCGCGTGGACACTTGATGTAATTGTTTAAATGTCCAAGACTCTTTCTCATAAGAGAGCGCAATTTTATTTGGCGTTAAATAAACTCGCTGCATAAGCCAATTAGGTATCATAGTCAAATCACCTTTCATTGAAAGTATAGTTGACGGCAAAATTAATTTAAGTAAGCTATGTAAGACTCGCATTGCTACCTTAAGTTAGAAAAAGCTGCCCGACAAGCAGGCAGCTTTTATGATCATAAATTAAGGGAAGCGTGGGAATTGTCCAAAGTCCGGTTTACGTTTTTCTTTAAACGCATCTCGACCTTCTTTTGCTTCGTCTGTTGTGTAATAAAGTAATGTTGCATCTCCAGCCATTTGCTGTAAACCAGCTAGACCGTCTGTGTCAGCATTCATTGCTGCTTTGACAAAACGAAGGGCTGTTGGGCTCTTCTCGAGCATTTCTTCACACCATTGAACCGTTTCATCTTCTAGCTGCTCGTAAGGAACGACCGTGTTAACTAAGCCCATGTCAAGTGCTTCCTCAGCATTGTATTGACGGCATAAGTACCAAATTTCACGCGCTTTTTTATGGCCAATAATGCGCGCTAAATAGCCAGAGCCATAACCCGCATCAAATGAACCAACTTTAGGTCCCGTTTGACCAAATATCGCGTTATCTGCAGCAATCGTTAAGTCACAAACAACGTGAAGAACGTGTCCGCCACCAATTGCATAACCTGCAACCATCGCTACAACTGGCTTTGGAATCACACGGATTAAACGCTGTAAATCAAGTACGTTCAGACGTGGAATTTCGTCTTCTCCAACGTAACCACCATGACCACGAACTGATTGGTCACCGCCCGAACAAAATGCTTTTTCTCCTTCACCTGTTAGAACGATAACGCCGATACTGTCATCATCACGTGCACGTGAAAATGCATCGATCAATTCCATCACTGTTTTTGGACGAAATGCATTTCGAACTTCTGGACGGTTAATCGTAACTTTTGCAATACCATTGTATTTTTCATACTTAATATCTTCATATGTACGAATTGTTTCCCATTGACGCGTCAAATTAATTCCTCCCTAAATCTTCTGTTTTTTTACATGTTCCCCTACCATTGTAGCAAATAAAGTAGGTTTTTCCACATGAATTGCATGTCCAGCATTTTTTACTGTTCTATGAATCGCTTTTGGTATGAGCACATTCATTTCCCGGGCAATATTAACAAATTTATTGTCGATTTCCCCTGTAATAAGTAAGACTGGGAGACGTAACGTGCGAAGCTTTTCCCAAAAAGATGGTTGGTTTCCTGTACCTATTCCAATCAAACTATTAGATAGCCCCAACTCTCTTTGGGAAAGTCGCTCCATTCTCACTTTTTGTTGGCATTCTATCGACATTTGTTTTTGTGATTCAAACAATGGAATATTCTCCCAAAACGAAACAAATTGTTCTATGCCTTGTTTTTTTATTCGACGAGCAAGTTTTAAATCCGCCTCTCTTCTCGCTTGGCGTTCTTGCTCCGTTTTCAACCCAGGCGATGCGCTTTCGAGTATTAATGTATGGACATGTTCAGGATATTTTTCAGTATAAGCAAGCGCAATACGCCCTCCCATTGAATAACCAACAAGCGAAAAAGCCTTCAAATTTAATGTTGAAAATAATGCTGCTAAATCTTCCACTTGCTCTTCCATCGCGTACCGATTAGGTTCTGCTGGCGCATCAGTTTTACCATGCCCAGTCAAGTCAATAGCGATCATTTTAAAGCTGCCTTCAAGACTTTCCATCACTTCTATCCATGTCGAGGAAGTACCTGTGAAACCATGTAAAAAGATAATAATAGGTAAAGTGTCAGCACCTGTCATCTTTACATGCATTTGTTGTCCACGAACCATTATATTTTGTTCAATCACCGTTTTCCAACCTTTTCACCATTTTATTCCACAACTCACGATGTGCTTCCACGTTTTCTTGGCGATTTGTAAAGACTTCAATAATACGAAGCGGCTTTTCTTTTTTTCTTACCAATTCATCTTTAAACGCTTCTACTGTTGAGATAGATTTATACTGCGCTCCGTACATTGCGGCAATATGCTCAAATGTTAATCCAGTCGGTGTCCCGAAAAGATCTTCGAAATGAGATTCTACTGCAGCCTGCGGTAGAAATGAAAATATCCCACCTCCATCGTTATTCATGATGACAATCGTTAAATCAGTCTCATGGAATCTTGACGCAATTAATCCGTTTACGTCATGTAAGAAGGATAAGTCGCCAATTAATAACCAAGCCGGGCGCTGACGATTGGCTTGAATGCCGAGCGCCGTCGAAACAACGCCGTCTATCCCATTTGTTCCACGGTTAGCAAAGATTTGAATGTCTCGCTTTGTCTTTCTGAAAAATGTATCGACATCACGAATGGGCATACTGCTTCCACTAATTAAATCGACACTGTTCGGTAAATGTTCAAATAATACATGTGCGTATGTTCCTTCATCATTAGCAGTTGGCGCATATTCATCAAGCATGGACGATAGCAACTCATTTGCTTCAATCCATCGATTTGTATAAGTGTGTCGTTCTTTTTCTACATTCACTTGGAGTACAGCTTCTGTAGGCGATTGAATATGGTGGGTCACTACCCCCAAAGAGTCTCTGAACTGTGGATCCTCATCAACGACAAAATAATTAGCTGGACGATGATTTTTCAAATAAAGTGACAGCGGCTTAGAAACTGGCTGTGCTCCGAATCGTATGACTGTTTCAGGAAGTACAGATTGGCCAAATTGTTCACTTTTTAATAGCGCATCATATTGGTCGATACATAGATCGATACAATCTTCTGGAATTTCAGTCCGAAGATTAGACAACGGGTCACATAACACTGGCCAATTTAACGCCTTTGCAAAGGCCCAGAATGACGCTTTATCGAGATGCTCCGTTAACTCCCCGACAATAATAATCCCTTGTTCGGATGCCTCCAAAATCGTTTCAATTTGACGTGTAGAAGCTGAGTCTAATGTTGGTTTCGCCTTAAAATATTTTTTGAAGGACAATGTTGGTAGTTCCATATCCATATCGATAAGAAGCGGTTCCCTGAACGGTATATTTAAATGAATAGGTCCCATCGGTTCAGTTAACGCCACAGACACAGTGCGCTGTACATTCCGTTCAATATAATCATTGATGTCCGCATTATTTTCAGCTAAGGGAAAATCTACACTGAGTTTCACATGTTCCCCGTAAAGTCGTATTTGGTCGATTGCTTGTGGCGCTCCAACTTCCCTTAGTTCATGCGGACGATCCGCTGTAATCGCAATCAGTGGAATCCGCGCATAATGAGCCTCAGTAATCGCTGGAAAATAGTTAGATGCAGCTGTTCCAGACGTACAAAGAAGTACAACAGGCATCCTTGAGGCTTTCGCTAACCCAAGTGCAAAAAAGCCTGCTGAACGCTCATCAATTTGCGTATAGACATTAAATGATTTGGATAAAGCAAATGCATATGCAAGTGGCGTTGAACGTGAGCCGGGACTAATAACAACCGATTGAACACCGGCATTTTTTAATGCACTTGTGATGCGTCCTACATAATTTGTTAAAATGCTTTTATTTATCATATAATTTTCCTCCGAGTGCACGTAAAACTGGTCTGAATTTTATCCATGTTTCGTCATACTCTTTTTCAACTTCTGAATTTGCTACGATTCCGCCGCCTGCATATAAGTATGCTTGTTCTTCTTCTAATAAGGCCGAACGAATGGCAACCGCAAATTCTCCGTTTCCTTCTGTGTCAGTCCAACCAATTGGCGCGGCGTAATAGCCACGGTCCATCTGTTCTTCTTCTCTAATAATATCCATCGATTTATTAGTCGGAACTCCGCCCAGTGCTGGTGTCGGATGAAGTGCCTGAACAAACTCAAATATACTTTTCTCTTTATCTACTGATGCCTGCACAGGCGTAAATAGATGTTGAATATCTCGTATCTTCATGAGCTTTGGTTCTTGCGGTATTGAATTATTAGTACAGAACTCATTGAATACGGTTGAAATCATATCGACGACATACTGATGTTCATCTCTATTTTTACGATCAGTCAGCAATTCTTCCCCCAATAATCGATCTTCCTCTGCTGTTTCACCCCGTTTAATCGATCCGGCAACACAAGCTGAGTAAGCTTGTCCATCCTCAATTTCAATTAATCTCTCAGGTGTTGCACCAAAAAATAGTTGCTCCCCTTTTTGCAAACCAAAATGGTAACTTTCTTGTTGTTCATTGGCAATATGATGAAGTGCAGTAACGCTTGAAACCGGTTCTTTAAAGTTTAATTTCACAGAACGTGCAACGACTACTTTATCTGCCTCGCCTTTTTGAATTTGTGACGTTACATTTTGAACTGCTTGCTTATAGCGTTCTTTTTCTATCTCGTCTACAGATTCAACAGTTGGTTTTGAAGCAGGTACGAATCCATTAAGCTGAGCCTTATGTATAAGCTGATCTCGTTCTACTCGTAACTTTTCAAACTCTTCTGCTGCATGATAATTTGTTGTAACTAAATTTATTAAAATATATGTACGACCATTTTTTGTCATTAATTGAAATGACGGCAATACAAAATAAGCACTAGGAAACTTTGCCCATTCAGACTCTCGAGCATTTTTAGGATCAAATGAAAAGCCACCGAACAATACAGGTGCTTTATCCTTTTCTTCCTTAATCAGTCCATCGCATATTTCTCTCCATCGTTTTTTGATATCTGAAAACCGTTCTTCTACACAATTACTTTGTAAAACTTCGGCATGTCCCAAACCAACAATTGTCAAGGTTTGGTTTGCATTTTGCCAATAAAAATGTTCTTCCGAATAGCGCGTTTGACCCGCCTCTAAAAAAGCTAGCGGTGAAATACGCCCAACTTCAATTGTTTCCGTAAAAAAACGTAAATGAGTTTCCTCGGTTACTGGTTGTTCTAGCCAAGGAATCGTTATTTTCTGACTCATAAATTTTCCCTCCAAGGATTAGTTTCATCCTTCTTTCATAATGGCTCTCTTTCTATTCTACCATATCCACAACGAAAATAAGTGCTAGGCATGTTCATCACATCTTTTTTGAAGTATAATAAATATGATGCATTATATACTTAAGGAGAGAATTATCTTGCAGCAAACTATAAAAGCCGATGAAGGTTGGCGCATTTGGTGGCAACTAACACGTCCACATACATTGACAGCCGCTTTTGCCCCCGTGTTTCTTGGAACAATGATTGCGTTAACATACGGCAATGGCCCGCTACATATTCCGCTATTTTTAGCCCTGCTAATCGCAAGCATTTTAATTCAAATGGCAACGAATATGTTTAATGAATACTACGATTTTAAAAGAGGCCTGGATACTGAGGAATCCATTGGAATTGGTGGAGCCATTGTACGAAATGGTGTTAAACCGAAAACAGTCCTCAACCTTGCCTTCTTACTTTATGGCATTTCAGTTCTTATCGGAATATACATATGTATACAAACATCTTGGTTACTTGCAGTAGTCGGTATCGTCTCTATGCTTATTGGCTACTATTATACTGGAGGCCCTTATCCAATCGCGTATACGCCCTTTGGCGAGCTTGTATCGGGTGTTGTAATGGGCATGCTGTTAATTCTAATCGCCTTTTATATCCAAACAGGCACGGTGACAGGACATGCGATCCTATTATCAATACCGAGTATGCTTTTAGTCGCCGCAATCATGATGTCGAATAATATTCGTGATTTAGAAGGCGACAAAAGAAGCGGTAGAAAAACATTGGCCATTCTTGTAGGACGTGCCAATGCCATTACAATTTTAATGTTGTTTTTCCTAATTTCTTATGTCTGGATAATCGGCCTTGTCCTGTTTGGCCAATTAACATTTTGGGCTATACTCGTTTTACTGAGTGTTCGTAAACCTATCAAGGCAATTACAACATTTAGGAAGTACACACAACCACTACAAGTTATGCCTGCTATGAAAGAAACAGCCGTAACAAATACAGTATTCGGTTTATTACTCGGTATTGGCATTTTATTCGGTTATTTATTTTCATAACGAAAACCTGTTTAGAAGCTTCAGCCTCTAAACAGGTTTTCTTTTTTTAATCATGTTTAATATATCCCGAATAAAGGAAACTACACAATATAGTGAAACGAGCCCGATTGGACATACTACTTAAAAATACTAAAAGGTTGTGATGTAGTGTTAAACGATAAACAAAAACAACATTTAAAAACCGAGTTAGTGGAAATGAAAGAACAATCAATGAAGGTTGAAGAAACGACGAGTCAGAAAGAAAGCATTAAAGAAACGTCAGGTGAGCTTTCAATGTACGATAACCATCCTGCTGACATGGGGACAGCTCTATTCGACATAGAGAAAAATAGAGTGTTAAATGAACATGCAGAATCTGATATCCGTAAAATTGACATAGCTCTAAAAGCGATGGCTGATGGAAGTTACGGTAAGTGTGAAGTGTGTCAAAATGACATTCCCTACGAGCGACTGTTAACCGTTCCTTATACAACCTTCTGTATAGAACACGCCGAACTGGTCGAACAATCTGTAGAGGAAGACGTGACTTTAAATGAAATGGAAAATCCTTTTGAAAGTACTCAAGATCCAACAGCAATTGACTATGAAAACAGTTTTGACGAAGTGGCGGAATTCGGGACATCTGATAGTCCATCCGATTTTATAGATCCCAAAAATACAACATACACCGATGATGTGCAAGGCGAACCGCGTTTGATTGATCAAATGGTTGAAAAAAGTATCACGGATAATACAGACGACCAGGACTAACTGTTTCACAGATTAACGTATTTAACTTTAAATTACCTCCTTACGCTCTGGTATTGTAGTGATTTTATATACCTCAGCATAAGGGGGTTATAATTTTTTGGGCTAGCTATAAATGGCAACTCCTAAGAGATTATCGGTATAACTGAGACCTCCCGTAGGAAGAACTGTCACGAAGAACTTCTTTAGCGAGTCAACACGTGATTCGTTCAGCGCTATCCAAATACGATGTCTTAATCTGCCAAAGTCATGCACTGTGTATTTGAATTATTTTAAAAATGGCCGATAGATATCTTTACCAATGTCATTGGACAAGAAAAACATAAAAAAACTGTTAATTTCTTATTAGATTAATAAGAAATTAACAGTATGTATGACCCCTACGGGATTCGAACCCGTGTTACCGCCGTGAAAGGGCGGTGTCTTAACCGCTTGACCAAGGGGCCAAACTTATGGCGGAGAAGGAGGGATTCGAACCCTCGCACCGCTTACGCGATCTATGCCCTTAGCAGGGGCACCTCTTGAGCCACTTGAGTACTTCCCCGTATGAATGGCTCCGCAGGTAGGATTCGAACCTACGACCGATCGGTTAACAGCCGATTGCTCTACCACTGAGCTACTGCGGAATGGTGGGCCTAAGTGGACTCGAACCACCGACCTCACGCTTATCAGGCGTGCGCTCTAACCAGCTGAGCTATAGGCCCCAAATTGGAGCGGGTGAAGGGAATCGAACCCTCATCATCAGCTTGGAAGGCTGAGGTTTTGCCATTAAACTACACCCGCATATCATGGTGGCTTAGGACGGAATCGAACCGCCGACACAAGGATTTTCAGTCCTTTGCTCTACCGACTGAGCTACTAAGCCTTTATTATAAAAATGGCGGTCCCGACGGGAATCGAACCCGCGATCTCCTGCGTGACAGGCAGGCATGTTAACCGCTACACCACGGGACCATTTGGTTGCGGGGGAAGGATTTGAACCTACGACCTTCGGGTTATGAGCCCGACGAGCTACCACTGCTCCACCCCGCGATAATAATATGAATTAAATTTGATTGACTTACTACGCTTATGATATGTTTACACCTTTCGTGACTTTGTCACTGTCGGTGTTAATCGCATTCGTTGTGATGCGATTTGCTCCACCCCGCGATAATATTATGAAATGAATTAAATTAATTAAACTTCTACACTTCTAGTAAAAATTACAGAAATTGAAATATTTGGTTGCGGGGACAGGATTTGAACCTGTGACCTTCGGATTATGAGCCCGACGAGCTACCGCTGCTCCACCCCGCGATAATAATATGAATTAAATTTGATTGACTTACTACGCTTCTAGTGTGTTTATCTAATTAACATTCCTTTAGTTTCCATCCTTCAAAGATAATATGGCGGAGGAAGAGGGATTCGAACCCCCGCGGGCTTTAACACCCCTGTCGGTTTTCAAGACCGATCCCTTCAGCCAGGCTTGGGTATTCCTCCATAATTAAATTTAAAGTGATGGACCTTGCAGGACTCGAACCTGCGACCGGACGGTTATGAGCCGTCTGCTCTAACCAACTGAGCTAAAGGTCCTCAGGAATGGCGGCGGAGGGAGTCGAACCCCCGACCTTACGGGTATGAACCGGACGCTCTAGCCAGCTGAGCTACGCCGCCAAGATATCATTAAGAGATTGAAGAATTATCCTTTTTCTCGAAAGGTAATACTAATTGTTTTAAATTGGTGGAGCCTAGCGGGATCGAACCGCTGACCTCCTGCGTGCAAGGCAGGCGCTCTCCCAGCTGAGCTAAGGCCCCAGGAAATGGTCGGGAAGACAGGATTCGAACCTGCGACCCCTTGGTCCCAAACCAAGTGCTCTACCAAGCTGAGCTACTTCCCGAGATTAATAAAATTAAGTTTAGTTGGCGCGCCCGACAGGAGTCGAACCCATAACCTTCTGATCCGTAGTCAGACGCTCTATCCAATTGAGCTACGGGCGCTATTTAACAACTATTAACTAACTAGTGCCGAGGACCGGAATCGAACCGGTACGGTAGAAACCTACCGCAGGATTTTAAGTCCTGTGCGTCTGCCAGTTCCGCCACCCCGGCTTAGTCAATGGAGCGGAAGACGGGATTCGAACCCGCGACCTCCACCTTGGCAAGGTGATATTCTACCACTGAACTACTTCCGCGTATAAAGTGCGGGTGAAGGGAGTCGAACCCCCACGCCCGAAGGCACTAGATCCTAAGTCTAGCGTGTCTGCCAGTTCCACCACACCCGCATATCCATTATGAAGGCAAGTCATATAATGGTGAGCCATACAGGATTCGAACCTGTGACCCTCTGATTAAAAGTCAGATGCTCTACCGACTGAGCTAATGGCTCTAAATATGGTGCCGGAGAAAGGACTTGAACCCTCAACCTACTGATTACAAGTCAGTTGCTCTACCAGTTGAGCTACTCCGGCGTTCATCAAGTGTAATGGTGGAGGATGACGGGATCGAACCGCCGACCCCCTGCTTGTAAGGCAGGTGCTCTCCCAGCTGAGCTAATCCTCCGTTTTTATAAATATAATATATGAACATCGCATGTCCATGCGTCGATTTGATATGTAATATTTCAAGTGAAAATCACAAGACTGGCAACGTCCTACTCTTGCAGGGGCTAACCCCAACTACCATCGGCGCTGAAGAGCTTAACTTCCGTGTTCGGTATGGGAACGGGTGTGACCTCTTCGCTATCGCCACCAGACTTAGCTTGTCTCAATCAACTCAAGACAATATTTATTATATCAAACTTTACAAGTTAATGCAAGCCTTTTTTGAAAGTTTTTTTGTTCTTTCAAAACTGGATAAACAAAACATTGAATACAACAAACTGCAATGTATTTAAGGATAAGTCCTCAATCGATTAGTATCCGTCAGCTGCACATGTCGCCATGCTTCCACCTCGGACCTATCAACCTCATCATCTTTGAGGGATTTTACTTACTTGCGTAATGGGAAATCTCATCTTGAGGGGGGCTTCATGCTTAGATGCTTTCAGCATTTATCCCGTCCATACGTAGCTACCCAGCTATGCCTTTGGCAAGACAACTGGTACACCAGCGGTATGTCCATCCCGGTCCTCTCGTACTAAGGACAGCTCCTCTCAAATTTCCTGCGCCCGCGACGGATAGGGACCGAACTGTCTCACGACGTTCTGAACCCAGCTCGCGTACCGCTTTAATGGGCGAACAGCCCAACCCTTGGGACCGACTACAGCCCCAGGATGCGATGAGCCGACATCGAGGTGCCAAACCTCCCCGTCGATGTGAACTCTTGGGAGAGATAAGCCTGTTATCCCCGGGGTAGCTTTTATCCGTTGAGCGATGGCCCTTCCATGCGGAACCACCGGATCACTAAGCCCGTCTTTCGACCCTGCTCGACTTGTAGGTCTCGCAGTCAAGCTCCCTTATGCCTTTGCACTCTACGAATGATGTCCAACCATTCTGAGGGAACCTTTGGGCGCCTCCGTTACTCTTTAGGAGGCGACCGCCCCAGTCAAACTGCCCGCCTGACACTGTCTCCTACCCCGCTAAGGGGCATGGGTTAGAATTCCAATACAGTCAGGGTAGTATCCCACCGATGCCTCCACCGAAGCTGGCGCTCCGGTTTCAAAGGCTCCTACCTATCCTGTACAGACTGCATCAGAATTCAATATCAGGTTGCAGTAAAGCTCCACGGGGTCTTTCCGTCCTGTCGCGGGTAACCTGCATCTTCACAGGTACTATAATTTCACCGAGTCTCTCGTTGAGACAGTGCCCAGATCGTTACGCCTTTCGTGCGGGTCGGAACTTACCCGACAAGGAATTTCGCTACCTTAGGACCGTTATAGTTACGGCCGCCGTTTACTGGGGCTTCGGTTCAAAGCTTCGCTTGCGCTAACCTCTCCCCTTAACCTTCCAGCACCGGGCAGGCGTCAGCCCCTATACGTCACCTTACGGTTTTGCAGAGACCTGTGTTTTTGCTAAACAGTCGCCTGGGCCTATTCACTGCGGCTCTCTCGGGCTTTAACACCCTATCAGAGCACCCCTTCTCCCGAAGTTACGGGGTCATTTTGCCGAGTTCCTTAACGAGAGTTCTCTCGATCACCTTAGGATTCTCTCCTCGCCTACCTGTGTCGGTTTGCGGTACGGGCACCTCCCGCCTCGTTAGAGGCTTTTCTTGGCAGCGTGAAATCAGGGACTCCGGGGAAAATTCCCCTTGCTATCACAGCTCAATGTTATAGAAACGGGATTTGCCTCGTTTCACACCTTACTGCTTAGACGCACATTACCAACCGTGCGCTCACCCTATCCTACTGCGTCCCCCCATTACTCAAACGGCGGGGAGGTGGTACAGGAATATCAACCTGTTGTCCATCGTCTACGCCTTTCGGCCTCGACTTAGGTCCCGACTAACCCTGAGCGGACGAGCCTTCCTCAGGAAACCTTAGGCATTCGGTGGAAGGGATTCTCACCCTTCTTTCGCTACTCATACCGGCATTCTCACTTCTAGGCGCTCCACTAGTCCTTACAGTCTAGCTTCGACGCCCCTAGAACGCTCTCCTACCACTGACACCAAAGGTGTCAATCCACAGTTTCGGTGATTCGTTTAGCCCCGGTACATTTTCGGCGCAGCGCCACTCGACCAGTGAGCTATTACGCACTCTTTAAATGGTGGCTGCTTCTAAGCCAACATCCTGGTTGTCTGGGCAACGCCACATCCTTTTCCACTTAACGAATACTTGGGGACCTTAACTGGTGGTCTGGGTTGTTTCCCTCTCGACTACGAATCTTATCACCCGCAGTCTGACTCCCAAACAAAAATCATCGGCATTCGGAGTTTGTCTGAATTCGGTAACCCGGGATGGGCCCCTAGTCCAAACAGTGCTCTACCTCCGAGATTCTAACGTTTGAGGCTAGCCCTAAAGCTATTTCGGAGAGAACCAGCTATCTCCAGGTTCGATTGGAATTTCACCGCTACCCACACCTCATCCCCGCATTTTTCAACATACGTGGGTTCGGGCCTCCAGTAAGTGTTACCTTACCTTCACCCTGGACATGGGTAGATCACCTGGTTTCGGGTCTACGACTATATACTAAAACGCCCTATTCAGACTCGCTTTCGCTGCGGCTCCGCATTCTCTGCTTAACCTTGCATGTAATCAGTAACTCGCCGGTTCATTCTACAAAAGGCACGCCATCACTCAGCTTGTTTCCGAAGAAACAGCATCGAGCTCTGACTACTTGTAGGCACACGGTTTCAGGATCTATTTCACTCCCCTTCCGGGGTGCTTTTCACCTTTCCCTCACGGTACTGGTTCACTATCGGTCACTAGGAAGTATTTAGCCTTGGGAGATGGTCCTCCCGGATTCCAACGGAATTTCACGTGTTCCGTCGTACTCAGGATCCACTCTGGAGAGAATACACTTTTGATTACGGGGCTATTACCCACTATGGCAGACCTTTCCAGGTCGCTTCATCTAATGCATTCCTTTGTAACTCCGTATAGAGTGTCCTACAACCCCAGGAAGCAAGCTTCCTGGTTTGGGCTGTTCCCGTTTCGCTCGCCGCTACTCAGGGAATCGATTTTCTTTCTCTTCCTCCGGGTACTTAGATGTTTCAGTTCTCCGGGTGTGCCTCATATACGCTATGTATTCACGTATATGTACTGTTCCATTACGAACAGTGGGTTTCCCCATTCGGAAATCTCTGGATCAAAGCTTACTTACAGCTCCCCAGAGCATATCGGTGTTAGTGCCGTCCTTCATAGGCTCCTAGTGCCAAGGCATCCGCCGTGCGCCCTTTCTAACTTAACCTTAAAACCAACGTTGTATAGCGATATACAACAATTGATTCATACATTACTACATTTGTGTTTATTTCAATGTCGTTTTATCCAGTTTTCAAAGAACAAGTAATGAAAGTTCAAATGAATGAACCCTCAAAACTGAACGCAAAACGTCAAGTTGAAGAGAACTTTCTCTTCATTCCGTTAAATATCCTTAGAAAGGAGGTGATCCAGCCGCACCTTCCGATACGGCTACCTTGTTACGACTTCACCCCAATCATCTGTCCCACCTTCGGCGGCTGGCTCCCAAAAGGGTTACCCCACCGACTTCGGGTGTTACAAACTCTCGTGGTGTGACGGGCGGTGTGTACAAGACCCGGGAACGTATTCACCGTGGCATGCTGATCCACGATTACTAGCGATTCCTGCTTCATGCAGGCGAGTTGCAGCCTGCAATCCGAACTGGGAACGGTTTTATGGGATTAGCTCCCCCTCGCGGGTTGGCAACCCTCTGTACCGTCCATTGTAGCACGTGTGTAGCCCAGGTCATAAGGGGCATGATGATTTGACGTCATCCCCACCTTCCTCCGGTTTGTCACCGGCAGTCACCTTAGAGTGCCCAACTGAATGCTGGCAACTAAGGTCAAGGGTTGCGCTCGTTACGGGACTTAACCCAACATCTCACGACACGAGCTGACGACAACCATGCACCACCTGTCACCGCTGTCCCCGAAGGGAAAGGTATATCTCTATACCGGTCAGCGGGATGTCAAGACCTGGTAAGGTTCTTCGCGTAGCTTCGAATTAAACCACATGCTCCACCGCTTGTGCGGGTCCCCGTCAATTCCTTTGAGTTTCAGCCTTGCGGCCGTACTCCCCAGGCGGAGTGCTTAATGCGTTTGCTCCAGCACTAAGGGGCGGAAACCCCCTAACACTTAGCACTCATCGTTTACGGCATGGACTACCAGGGTATCTAATCCTGTTTGCTCCCCATGCTTTCGCGCCTCAGCGTCAGTTACAGACCAGAAAGCCGCCTTCGCCACTGGTGTTCCTCCACATCTCTACGCATTTCACCGCTACACGTGGAATTCCGCTTTCCTCTTCTGTACTCAAGCCTTCCAGTTTCCAATGACCTTCCACGGTTAAGCCGTGGGCTTTCACATCAGACTTAAAAGGCCGCCTGCGCGCGCTTTACGCCCAATAATTCCGGACAACGCTTGCCACCTACGTATTACCGCGGCTGCTGGCACGTAGTTAGCCGTGGCTTTCTAATGAGGTACCGTCAAGGTACAGGCAGTTACTCCTGTACTTGTTCTTCCCTCACAACAGAGCTTTACGATCCGAAAACCTTCTTCGCTCACGCGGCGTTGCTCCATCAGACTTTCGTCCATTGTGGAAGATTCCCTACTGCTGCCTCCCGTAGGAGTCTGGGCCGTGTCTCAGTCCCAGTGTGGCCGATCACCCTCTCAGGTCGGCTACGCATCGTCGCCTTGGTAAGCCGTTACCTCACCAACTAGCTAATGCGCCGCGGGCCCATCCTGCAGTGACAGCATAGCCGTCTTTCAGAGTTCCTTCATGCGAAAGAACTGATTATTCGGTATTAGCCCCGGTTTCCCGGAGTTATCCCCAACTGCAGGGCAGGTTGCCCACGTGTTACTCACCCATCCGCCGCTAACAAAGGAAGAAACAAGTTTCTTCCTTTGTTCGCTCGACTTGCATGTATTAGGCACGCCGCCAGCGTTCGTCCTGAGCCAGGATCAAACTCTCCATAATAGAGAAATTCGATTAGCTCGATTTCTTTGCTGGCATCATTAAGATGTCCAATTTCGAATCCAAAGATTCGTTTCCTACAAACCAACAAGTTGATTTGTAGTTGTTATATCTTGACGTTTTGCTGTTCAGTTTTCAAGGTTCATACTTGTTGATTAGATGGCTCACTTTCGAGCCTGTCGCCCGAAGCGACTTCTCTAATATATCAAATCCTCATTTCTTTGTCAACAACTTTTTTAAGAAAGTTTTTTAAAAGCTTTTCGTTTAAGTTGTGACGTCGTCCTGAAGACAAGTATTAATATACACCAAACAGCAATTATAAATCAAGTCTTTTTATGAAGTTTAAGTTTTCTAAACATTCGAGGGTCTACGATAAACAGCAAGATCCCCATTATAACAACGATTCCACCAGTAATTTGGCTAACACTTAGTGTTTCGTGGAACACATAATAAGCTAAAATAGATGCACCAACAGGTTCTAAAAGGATTGCAATAGAGATAACGTTTGTACTTACCCACTTTAAAGCCCAATTAAATAATGTATGACCTAACAAGTTCGGTATAAGTGCCAGCATAATAAACCAAAACCAATCCGCACTTGGATGAGGTCCTAAAGATTCTCCTTTAATAATTACATATATAAATAGAGTTATTGTACTGATTGAGTAGACAACAAACGTATATGTAATGAGAGAGATTCTTTTTCTTACATCTTGACCGAATAAAAGATAAGCAGTAATAAACGCGCAACCGATTAGCGCTAATATGTCACCATATAATGCAGTACCACTCACCTTAAAATCTCCCCAACTAATAATGACGCTACCTGTAATTGCAATAATAGCTGACAATATAGCTTTAAATGAAACTTTTTCTTTAAAGAAAAAATATGTACCGGCAAAAGCAAAAATTGGTTGCAGCGTAACAAGTACTGTTGAACTTGCTACCGATGTATAATTTAGCGACTCAAACCAAAATATAAAATGGAAAGCCAATAATACACCAGCGACTAATGAATAGATCCAATCCTTTCGTTTTAAAAAAGATATTTCCCATCTATATTTTAAAAGAAATACGGGCAACATTAATAGTACTGAAAATAACATCCTATAAAATGCAATCACTCCGGCATCTGCTGTAGCTAACTTCACAAAGATAGCAGAAAGCGCGACCGATATCACACCTATTATGATTGGAATATAAGGATGAACCGCGGGTCTTTCCATAAAAAACACTTCTCCTTCAAATATCATGTTAGTTTTTCCTTTTATTCGGAAATACGATATCTAGTATACCATTTTAGATTTAAGAAGAAACTATAACATGTGAAAGGAGAATTGCGGTTGATAGGGCTTATTAGCGAAACGATTTATCTAGATGCATTAATGAAAATTATCATCGCATTAGCTTTAAGTTTAATCATCGGTGTGGAGAGAGAGATTAAGAAGAAACCAATAGGGTTTAAAACGAGTGCTGTAATAGCAACGTTTAGCTGTCTACTGACGATTATTTCTATTGAGGCTGCATATCTCGTTCCCGCACGAACTGATATTAACGTTACGATGGACCCTCTTCGTTTAGCAGCACAAATCGTAAGTGGCGTCGGATTTCTTGGAGCTGGAGCAATATTACGAAAGGATAATGACAATATAACGGGTCTCACGACGGCCGCAATGATTTGGGGAGCGGCTAGCATTGGGATTGCAGTTGGTGCCGGCTTCTATATAGAGGCTGCATTTGCAGTACTGAGTGTGATGCTAGTCATTGAAGTTCTTGCGCCTATTTTATCAAAGCTCGGCCCGAAAAGACTTCGGCAAAAAGAAGCAGCATTTACCATCATATTATTGGATAGCAATAATATCGATAATCTTATTCAATACCTTGAATCTGACAAAATGTTTATCGAGAATTTAAGAATTAAACAACTGTTACTAAACGAACAAGTAAGTCATAAACTATTTTTCCGAATCTCTACTGTGCCTAAAAAAACAACATCACAATTATATCAAGAATTAATTGAACTACCTTATGTACATTCAGTTGAAATAGAGTTCTTTTCATAAATGGAGGATTAGATTAATATGAAAGACATTTTACAACTTTTGAAAGAAGGAAATAAACCTTCCTTATTAGCAGCCGTCGTCAACACAATTATCGCTGCATTAAAGGGAATCGCGTTTTTCTTTACCGGGAATGTTGCTATGTTCGCGGAAACCATGCACTCACTTGGAGATGCCGCCAATCAGTATTTTGTTTTTATTGGATCAGCTTTATCAAGAAAAGCACCTACACCAAAATTTCCAAACGGTTTTGGTCGAGTCGTGAACTTAGTCTGTCTCGGTGCGGTGATTGTCGTGGCGATTATGTCTTATGAAGCCATCAAAGAAGGTTGGCATCATATTCTAAATCCTACTGAATCGAGCGGGTTTCTCATTAATCTTTCTGTACTAGGAATAGCAATTATACTGGAGTTCGTTGTCCTCTATAAAGCAGGGAAGGAAATTTTGCATGAGGTAGGGATAGATAAAGGTGGGCTTGCGCCTATTACGACTAGCTTTCTTCATTTAAATAAAGCAAAACCGCCAACTAAGTTAGTCTTTATGGAAGACCTCGTCGCAACATTAGGAGGCGTACTTGCTTTTACCGCTGTTCTTATTGCTCACTTTTTTGGTTTACTAGCAGCAGAAGGAATTGCTTCTATATTAATTGGTTTAATGATGTTCTACGTTGTCGGTAAAATATTTTTGGAAAATGCGAAAGGTGCAATAGGTGAAACAGACGAAGAAATGCTTGACCATATCGCGCGCATCGTTGCAGCAGATGAAGATGTCAAAGATATTCAACGTTTAGAAGTTGTAAAAGAGGGTGAATTCCTCCACGTTGAAGTTGTGTTGGAAGTGACAGCTTCTCATACGGTCTCATACGTAGACGACATTCGCGATAGACTGATGAAAATTATTCTAAATCAAAAAGGAGTTCAAGACGTTATCATTTCTTTTGATGAAGATGATGGCGTCCGTACTTGGACAGAATCGAACAAAAGCAACAATAATGACAATTCCTCCAAGTTCCCTGAATAAAACGTATGCGTCGCGCTTAGAATCTAGCGTGACGCATACGTTTTTTACAATGCAACTCTTAAAATTTCTTCTACATCTTCTCTACCGATTTTACTAAACCTACCTATCTTACCATTCACTGTTACTTTTTCAGCCATTAGACTAATTTTAGAATCGTCAATACCGTAATACGCTAGCCTTTCTGGTGCCCCAAGGGAAGACCAAAATGCACTTAAGCGGTTAATCCCTTCGAAAGCAATTTCTTCCGTTGTTTTTCCTTCAGGATTCACACCGAAAACATTTTTTGCGAACTTCGCAAAACGATCCGGATTCACATGTACGTTATAACGCATCCAATGCGGGAATAATATTGCGAGTCCGCCAGCATGTGGAATGTCATATACCGCTGAAACGGCATGTTCTATTTCATGTGTCGCCCAATCTCCTTGATAACCAAGGCGTAAAAATCCATTTAACCCTAATGTACCTGCTAAGAGAATTGTCTTTCTTAATTCGTAGTTGTCTAAGTCCTCTACCAGTTTCGGTGCGTCTTCAATAATTGCTCGCAAAACGCCTTCACACATTTCATCCTGGATTGGCGTATTTGACGCTTCATTAAAATATTGTTCAAAAATATGGGACATCATATCAACAATCCCATAAATCGTTTGGTCTTTCGGAACAGATAACGTATATGTTGGATCTAAGATGGAAAACTTCGGGAAATTAAACGGACTTCCCCATCCGTATTTTTCTTGTGTTTCTTCATTTGTAATAACAGACCCAGCGTTCATCTCCGAACCTGTTGCCGCCAAAGTCAATACGGTCCCAAATGGCAAGGCATCTGTTGGTTTTGCTTTTCGAGTAACGAAATCCCAAGGATCTCCATCATATTTCGCTGCACAAGCAATAAGTTTTGTACAGTCAATGACTGATCCACCGCCTACCGCAAGGATGACGTTAATGTCTTCCTCCTTACAAATCGCTGCACCTTTTCTTGCTGCAGATACGCGAGGATTTGGTTCAACCCCTGAAAATTCATGTACTTCCATTCCAACTTCTTGTAAAACCGCCATCAACTCATCGTATAAGCCGTTTTTCTTAATACTTCCGCCACCATAGACAACGAGCACTTTCTTCCCGTACGTTGGTAACTCTTCTGCTAACTTTGATAACTGTCCTTTTCCAAAAATTAATTTAACTGGATTATAAAATGTGAAATCATTCATCTTCAACCATTCCTCCCATTTCATCTTTCATTATCAATAAAAACAGAAGTGAATGCAATCACTTAGTAGTATGCGCGAATATACATACTCACTTACATGGCTTGTATCCAATATAATTTCATTTTTCAGCGAGATGTATGTTCATTGTACAATTGGGCATAATAATAACGGAGGTGTCTATCTATGGGAACGATGCATAGAATTGCGCTCGCACTGGCAATTATTGGTGCTTTAAACTGGGGAGTTGCAGGATTTTTTCGTTTTGATGTTGTTGCACAACTAGCTGGCGGATCCGCTGAACCGATTGCAAGACTTATTTATATCTTAATTGGTATTTCCGGCCTTATTATCTTAGGTTTACTTTTTGACGAACGGCGTGATCGGGATAAGATAGAACATAGAACGCCAAAAACCGAAATTTAAAAAACATCTCCCGATAATCGGGAGATGTTTTAGTGGTCGGTTTATGCCCAGCCACGGAAACGAGATGCTTCCGCTGTTGCACGAACTCCTACCATATAAGCAGCTAAACGCATATCGATATTTCGAGTGGTTGCTGTCGTGTAAACATTATTAAACGCGTCAACCATTTTAGCTGTTAATTTTTCACGTACTTCATCTTCTGTCCAATAGTAGCCCATGTTGTTCTGTACCCACTCGAAGTAAGATACAGTAACGCCACCTGCACTTGCTAATACGTCTGGTACTAGAAGAATACCGCGCTCAGTAAGTATTTGTGTAGCTTCTGCTGTTGTCGGACCATTTGCCGCTTCAACAACGATGCTCGCTTTAATATTATGTGCATTTTCCTCAGTAATCTGGTTAGCAATTGCTGCTGGAACGATAATATCACAATCAAGCTCGAATAATTCTTTGTTTGTAATTGTATCTTCGAAAAGAGTTGTTACTGTTCCGAAGCTATCGCGACGGTCTAGTAAATAATCAATGTCTAATCCATCTGGATCATGGAGTGCACCATATGCATCTGAAATCCCGACGATTTTCGCACCTGCATCATGAAGGAATTTAGATAGGAAACTACCTGCGTTTCCGAATCCTTGAATCACGACACGAGCACCTTTCATATCGATGCCACGTTTTTTCGCAGCTTCTTCGATAACAATTGTTACACCTTCTGCTGTCGCACGATCACGGCCCTGAGACCCTCCAAGAACAATCGGTTTACCTGTTATAAAGCCTGGTGAGTTAAATTCGTCAATTCGACTATACTCATCCATCATCCATGCCATAATTTGAGCATTTGTAAACACGTCAGGAGCAGGAATGTCTTTCGCAGGTCCCATTACTTGACTCAATGCACGAACATATCCACGGCTTAAACGTTCTAGTTCGCCCATAGACATTTCTCGTGGGTCACAAATAACAGCACCTTTTCCTCCGCCATAAGGTAGGTTAACAATACCGCACTTTAACGTCATCCACATTGCAAGAGCTTTCACTTCAACAGCGTCAACTTCTGGGTGGAAACGAACACCGCCTTTAAGCGGACCAACAGCATCGTTATGTTGGCCACGGAATCCAGTAAACACTTTCACTTTACCGTCATCCATACGAACCGGAATTCGTACTTCCATCATGCGGAGTGGCTCTTTCAAAAGTTCATACATACCTTCATCGTAACCAAGTTTATCAAGTGCCTCTTTAATGACATCCTGTGTGGACGTGAGCAGCTGCATATTATCAGTCAATTGTTATTTCGCCTCTTTGAATAAATTTTTTCTTCGCAACTATTGTATCATATCGCGATTTTCGTTCAAACTAATTTGTCATGAATTAAAGACTTTTTTAATTCTTTCTAGTGCCCAATCAATCTCTTCTTTTTTAATAACAAGTGGTGGAGCAAATCGAATCACCGTATCATGTGTTTCTTTACATAAAAGCCCTAATTTTTTTAACTGTTCACAATAAGGACGAGCTTCTTCATGTAGTTCAACACCGATAAATAAACCACGACCGCGGACTTCCTTAATAGATGGATGTTCGATTTTACGTAACTCTTCCATAAAGTAGTTACCTAGTTCAATAGAATTATCCGCAAGTTTTTCATCCTCAAGCACTTCTAATGAAGCAATGGATACTGCACAAGCCATTGGATTTCCACCGAAAGTTGACCCATGAGACCCTGGGTTGAATACGCCTAAAATATCTTCGTTTGCGACGACACAAGAAATTGGGAATACGCCGCCTCCTAATGCTTTACCTAAAACATACATATCAGGCTCCACTTCTTCCCAATCACAAGCAAACATTTTACCTGTTCTGCAAAGACCTGCTTGAATTTCATCAGCAATAAATAAAACATTATGTTTTTTACATAACTCGCTAGCAGCCTTCAAGAAACCTTTTGGAGGGATTAAAATACCAGCTTCACCTTGAATTGGTTCAATTAGAAATGCAGCAGTGTTTGGTGTAATTGCCGCTTCAAGCGCTTCAATATCTCCAAATGGAACATGTTTAATTCCAGGTAACATCGGGCCAAAGCCACGCTGATACTCAGCTTCTGATGACAACGAAACCGCAGTCATTGTTCGACCGTGGAAGTTTCCATTACAAGCAATGATTTCAGCTTGTCCGTCTTGTACACCTTTTACGTCATAAGCCCAACGACGTGCAGTTTTAATAGCTGTTTCAACAGCTTCAGCACCTGTATTCATTGGAAGCGCCATATCTTTTCCTGATAACTGACAAATTTTTTCGTACCATGGGCCAAGCTGATCATTGTGGAAAGCACGTGAAGTAAGCGTTACACGATCTGCTTGTTCCTTTAAAGCATCAATGATTTTAGGATGGCGATGTCCTTGGTTCACTGCAGAATATGCAGCTAACATATCCATGTATTTATTGCCCTCAGGATCTGATACCCAAACCCCTTCCGCTTCGGATATTACAATCGGCAGCGGATGATAGTTATTAGCTCCAAATTTTTCTGTTTGAGAAATATTACCTTCTGTTACTGATGTTACTGACATTTAAAATCCCTCCCCCGTATTAATTAGCAGACTACTTTAGACGGTAGTCTGCCAATTTCTATTATTATAGCATTTCTGAAGTTGTTTTGCCTTGCATATGAAGCTGTAAGTAATCTGGTCCTCCAGCTTTTGAATCTGTACCTGACATATTAAAGCCACCAAACGGATGGTAACCTACAATTGCACCTGTACATCCGCGATTGAAGTATAAGTTTCCAACGTGGAAATCTTCACGTGCTTGTTCAATATGTTCACGGTTGTTTGTAATGACTGCGCCAGTTAGACCGTAATCTGTGTTATTTGCAATTTCGATTGCTTCATCGAAATCCTTCGCTTTTGTAATTCCAACAACTGGGCCAAAAATTTCTTCTTGCATTAAACGAGCATCCGGCGCTAAATCTGCGAATACTGTCGGTGCAACGAAGAATCCTTTGGAATCGTCTCCTACTCCACCTGCAACAAGACGACCTTCTTCTTTACCAATTTCGATATAGCTCATAATTTTATCGTAAGAAGCTTGGTCAATTACTGGACCTGTGAATGATTGATTATCAATTGGATCGCCGTATGTCGTTTCTTTCGCCAGTTTTTCAACTCGTTCAACAACCTCATCATACACATCTTCATGAATGACAGCACGTGAACAAGCAGAACACTTCTGTCCGCTGAAACCAAATGCTGATTTAACAATAGCTTCAGCAGCTAAGTCTAAATCTGCATCGTTATCAACTACGATTGTGTCTTTACCGCCCATTTCTGCAATTACACGTTTCAGCCAAATTTGTCCTTCGTTTACAATAGCTGCGCGCTCATAAATGCGCGTTCCAACTTCGCGTGAACCTGTGAATGAAACAAAACGTGTTCTTGGGTGGTCAACGATATAGTCACCGATTTCAGAACCTGAACCAGGGATAAAGTTTACTACGCCTGCTGGCATTCCTGCTTCTTCAAGTACTTCGATAAATTTGTAAGCAACGACTGGCGTTGTCGAAGCTGGTTTTAGTAATACAGTGTTACCCGTTACTAGCGCAGCTGCAGTTGTACCAGCCATAATTGCAAAAGCAAAGTTCCATGGTGAAATAACAACGCCAACGCCTAGTGGGATGTAGTGGAATTGGTTATATTCGCCAGGACGGCTTTCAACGTGCATACCTTCTTTCAATTGAAGCATTTGACGAGCATAATACTCTAAGAAGTCAATTCCTTCAGCAGTATCTGCATCCGCTTCGTGCCATGGTTTTCCTGCTTCTTTAACTAGAAGTGCTGAAAACTCATGTTTACGACGACGAACAATCGCAGCCGCTTTGAATAAAACATCTGCACGGAATTCAGGCTTCATTTTTCTCCACGTGTTAAACGTTTCATCTGCAACGTTCATTGCTTTTTCAGCCAGATCTCTGCTCGCTTTTGATACGCGACCAATTGTTTCTTCTTTATTTGCCGGGTTAAACGAGACAAGTTTGTCTTCTGTCATAATACGTTCTCCGCCAATGATTAATGGATAGTCTTGTCCAAGATATCCTTCAATTGTTTTAAATCCTTCAAGTAAAGCTTGTTCATTTTCCTTCTTGGTGAAATCTGTAAATGGTTCGTGTTTGTATGGAATCAATGTATTTATCCTCCTTTTAATAGAACACTAGACGCAAAAAATATTTGCACTTTGGTTTCGCTTACATATATAATAATGCAAAAGATCATTGCTAATTTCAAGTATTTTTAACTATTTGTTCAAATAAATGATTGGACGGTGGGATTTTTGCAGAAAAGCATAGACTTTCTATATCCTTTTTACATATTCGCAGTCGAACAAGCAGGTGTTGGTATTCATGCAATTGATAAACAAGGAAAAACGATTATTTACAATAAAAAAATGAAGCAAATCGAAGGGTTGGCATTGGAAGATATTCAAGATCGAACAATCGTTGAATTATTTAACTTTGAACACGATGAAAGTACACTACTAAAAGTTTTACAAAGCGGGAAAGAATTATTGAATGTGAAACAAACATACTGGAATCGTAACGGAATTCAAATTACAACAATTAATGATACGTATCCGATTTTTGATCAGGGTAAGCTCATCGGTGCGGTGGAACTCTCTCAAGATATTACTGCACTAGAAAATCTTTTACATCAACCGGTTCATCAAAGTCAGGACCTCACAACGTTTAGCCAATTAACTGCAGCTTCTAATTCGATGAAAACAGTGATTGCTACAGCTAAAAAAGCTGCGGAAGCTAAACTACCCGTGTTATTAATTGGTGAAGCTGGCACTGGTAAAGATTTACTTGCACAATGTATTCATAGCGAGTTATCACTTAAAAATGATTATTTTTACACGCTTCATTGTCAGAACTCCGATTCACTTACGATTAATCGGTTATATGAAACGTTAACGAATGATGAATCATTGACACTTTTTTGTGAACGTATTGATTTATTGACAATGCCTTTACAACAAAAACTGTTGGATATTTTAACAAAAAAAGAGTGGAAAAACTTACAGTTTATCGCCAGTATCGGGGATGATCCTGTTGACTTAATTGCTTCAGGGGTACTACTCAAAGATTTATATTATTTCTTTGCATCGTTCGCAATTCAAATTCCTCCACTTAGAAAACGCAAAAAAGACATTATGCCTTTTATTGACGCTTATTTAACAAAAAGGAGCGCACAATATAAAAGCAGTTTAGCAGGTGTTACACCTGAAATTGAAAAGATTTTCAATCACTATCATTGGCCAGGAAATATGCGAGAACTGGAGTTTTTACTCGATGAAATCACTTCTCTCGCCACGACAGAAACAATGATTACTTATGAAATGCTTCCATTACATTTCCGACTTAAAAATGGGGATTTAAATGATGATACGATTGGGTTCGAAGATTTTATCGTTCAACGAGATAAAGACTTATTATCTCTTGACCAATATTTAAGAGAGGCCGAAGCTTATTATGTTGAAAAAGCCTTGAAGTTATATGAGGGAAACATTACAAAAACTGCTCAAGCACTTGGCATGAGCAGACAAAGTTTGCAATATCGTTTACGCAAAATTAAAGAGTCATGAATGGGTAATTTACAACTACTAAAAGCTGATGGCGGCGTAGTACCGCAACAGGCATAAGTCGAACTGTCGACGTGGCGAACTTTGCCACATAGACAGTTTGCTTATGACCCGAGCGTTTGCCGCCTGAAGCCGAACAACAAAAAAAGAGGGACGGCACATCGCCCATCCCTCAGTTTATTGACCAGATTTGCCAATCCAATCTTTTAACTTTTCTTTCAATGAATTAAAGCCTTCAGCATCGCGTTCGTTTACGCGTGCTTGTAACGATTTTCGTGGGTTATCGTTTCTTTTTTCAGGCGCTTCTTGCAATGCTCGTATAGAAAGACTGATTTTCCCAGCTTCCTCATCCACTTCAAGCACCTTTACCTCTATTTCTTCACCTACCGAAATGTAATCGTTAATGTCTTTTACGAACCCATACGTAATTTCAGAAATATGAACTAATCCCTGCGTATTCTCGTCTAACGCTACGAAGGCTCCGTATGGTTGAATGCCCGTTACTTTTCCGGTGAGCTTTTCTCCAGTTGTGTATGTTCTGGCCATTTGGAACAGCTCCCACTCAATTTTTATATCGTATCTACCTAAAGGTCACCTACGATTATAACATGGTTTATTACCGTGAGCAAAATGAGCCGCACCTTAATATTAACAGGGGCTAAATAAATATTTTCTTACTCTTGGATGATAGACCGAATAAACCAATCTTCTTCCTCTTGCACGAATTGCATATGCCCGTAAGTGTCCCCAACTCCGTAGTTTGTCGTTTTACCGTACTTATCAAAATAAAGATGATTCAGTTCACTATAGGAATATTTTTCTTGTTCCCAGTTTGACATATAATCGGCCTTATCGGCTTGTTTGGCACTTTCATGATAAAGATGCCACACAGTTTCAGCATCATCCTTTTCATTTGCATAGAAAAACATTCCCGCAATTGTTATTGGACGAAGTTTTTTTAAGACGTCACGATCATAATTTTGTTTAAACTGTTCATATGTTGACGAAACGATGTAGTTAAACCCCTCATTAGGGAAATAAAGATAAATCAGATCATTAAGTCTGTCTTCTTCCCAATTATACGTATCGACATCGTTATTTTTGGCGTATGCAACAATCTCAACGATTTGATGTTCACTCAGAAAAACTTGCGTGTCCGAAACTGTCCAGTCCGTCTCCTCAAATTCAAGCAACACCTTTTTAACAATATAAGCGGCTATTGGATTCTCGTTGGAAGAAACAATCGCTTCCCATTCTTGGCGAACCTCTTTATTCACACGACCTTCTTTGTCGTACAATTCCCCTCCCTCTGCGCGCAAAATAGCTAATAATGCCCAAGCATAACGATATTCGAGCATTTGAAGAAATTCACTTTTCATTGTAGTTGCTTGTAAGGTCTGCTCCAATTCTTGGATATATTCAAATGCATTGTCGGGTGTATCTGGCAAGCTATAAAAAGCATGCGATTGCGATTCGAGTATTGAGATATATCCCCCAACACTTGGATGAAGAGAAGCACGAAGTTTCTTATAAAAATCTGAATTTCGATTTGCAAATTCTTCTGGTAAATAATCAAAATGAATGTTTTGCTCCGTCATATTATAAATTAATTGCTGTACTTCATTTGGAAATGTCGCGATGTTTTTTAAAAGATTCAAGTCTATCCCTTCATTGATAGATGCTACCTCCATAACCTCAGGATACGTATAAATCGCATTTCCATAAACGTTGCCAAGAATATAATACTTTGGGATGTACCGTTCTAAAAAAGCTTCGCTTGCTTTCAAATCATTCGTTAAAGGCTGTTTAAAAATTTCCTCCGCCATTTCACTAGGCACTTTTAAGTTTTCGATAAACTCATCAAACTGCTTAGAAATTTTATGTTTATCCAGTTCCTTTTCATCTTCAAAGTCTCGTTCAATACGCTTAATAAAGCTATCGAAATGGTTTTTTTCTTGGTAACTTAAATACCTACTGCCGAACATATCCATCGTGCCTGCGCCTGCGAAGTTTTCCTCAGTTAATCCAAGTTTTTCATAAGTAGCACTCAGTTGTTCTTCATATGTTGCTTTCATCTGTTCAATCCATTTCTCCGTAGATGCCCTTTTGTAGGGTTCGCTATTGATCATTGAAAAAATAATGAGGGCCGCTAATAAGGCAATTCCTGATAGGACGAAATAGATGCCCTGCTTTGATTTTTTCAAGGTTTGAGTATCCATTTCTACTTGCGGCTCATGGCTATCTCTAAATACTTTTTCTTCATCTATATGAAAATTAATTCGGTCGTAAGATTTGTGCAATAACTTTAAACGCCGCTCAATCTGTGCTTCTTGCCATTTATCTAGTAAGCGATTATTTTTTCCTAGAATGAATTCGATCGGAAGCGAAAGGATTTCAGTCAATTGTTCGTCATTCATTTTAGAAAAGAATGATAGGATAAATGTTAATTTGTCCTCCGGCTCAAGTTGAATCACGTCCTGATGAAGAAGATAATCTTCTTCAAACAAAAATTCGTTCACCTCCGTCATTTGAACATTTAATAATTTTTCAATGGCGATTTGATACATTCGATAAAACAATTGCTGGCTGTTTTCGATTTCTTTAAGTTCTATAAATAATTGACGAAAGGTAGCCGCCGCTAACACATTCGCGTCTTGTATTGTTGTACCATATTGAAATGCCAATCGCGCAATCTCTTTCCCATACCGATTGAGCCATTTTTTTAGTGCTTCTTCGTCCCCTTTTTTCATGGCACCAAATAACTCTATATCCATCACAGCAATTGACACCCCCATGTCCATGATTACTTTTCGCCTAATTATAACAGAAATCATACACCTTTCTGTATATTTAATAAAATTCAAAGGGAATATCTTATCAATCGAGAAAATTGAATGTGAATTCTATTTATTATTCAAAAAACTTGTTAATTTTTTTAAAAAACACTGTTTTTATTTCAATATTCGTGTAAAATAAAGAAATGTTTCTATGAAGAGAGAGTGATCATTATGGCACCACGTGAACAATGGACTTCAAAACTTGGATTTATCCTTGCGGCAGCGGGTAGTGCAATTGGACTCGGCGCAATTTGGAAGTTTCCTTATATGGCAGGAACAAACGGGGGAAGTATTTTTGTCCTTCTGTTTATTATTAGTACGATCGCAATCGGTCTTCCGATTTTACTTGCTGAATTTGTAATTGGACGTATGGGACAAGCAGATGCATTCACGATTTTTCAACGTTTAGGAAAAAACAAAATGTGGCCTGCAATCGCTTGGCTCGGATTTGCATTCGGTTTTATCGTGTTATCGTTTTATAGTGTAGTTGGCGGATGGATATTATCTTATCTAGCAAGAGCTCTTACTGGTCAACTAACTTCTCAAAATCACGGTGAATTATTCTCATCGATTACGTCCAATCCAATCGAAGTACTTTTAGCACAGTTTGTCTTTATGTTTTTAACGGTGTGGATTGTACAAGGCGGTATTAAAGCGGGAATTGAACGTGCGAGTAGATGGATGATGCCGTTATTATTCATCTTTTTTATCATTTTAGCCATTCGTTCATTAACACTTGAGGGCGCAATGGAAGGTGTCCGATTTTTATTCATCCCAGATTGGTCTTTGTTAACGGGTAGTACATTTTTACTTGCACTCGGACAAGCATTTTTCTCATTAAGTGTAGGGGTTACTGCCATGATGACGTACGCTTCTTATTTACCTAAAGATGAGCGACTTGGACAATCGGCTGTGAGTGTTTCGGTCTTAAATATATTCATTTCAATCCTTGCAGGTCTTGTAATCTTCCCTGCTGTCTTTGCACTCGGTGGATCTCCAGCTGAAGGACCAGGGTTAATTTTTGTTATTTTACCAGCTATTTTTGAACAGATGCCTTTCGGTTCGATATTTATGATACTTTTCTTTATATTAATGTTATTTGCGACGTTAACGTCGGCGATTGCATTGTTAGAGATTGTCATATCAACGGGCATTCGCACCCGATATGACCGTCGTCGTCGTGCTTCTTGGGTCTTCGGAACTTTGATTTTCATTATCGGCTTCCCAAGTGCATTGTCATTTGGATTAATGTCAGATGTGTCAATATTTGGCGGAACCTTCTTTGATTTTGCAGATTTGATTACAAGTCGTATAGGAATGCCTATCGGCGCATTGTTCATTTCATTATTTGCAGGTTTTGTTTTGACGAATCAACAAACGATTGATGAATTAAAAGTTCACCCATTCATTCACACAACTTGGAAATTTCTTGTTAGATTTGTTGTGCCCGCCGCGATTATTGTTATTTTCGCCGCTTGGATTATTGAGATTTCGTTGTAAAAAAATAAATTCATTATAAATAGAACAACCTTCCATACACCTACACGCATCGAAGCTTGTAATTGATGGAAGGTTGTTTTATTGTACAGAATCATTTCGTTTATGCCTGCGTACGTTTAGTTTCTTCCTCAATCGTAAATTGGTTAACGGATTCTTCGAGATTTGTCGCCAAGTTAGCCAATTCCTCAGCTCCTGTATTAATTGTTTCGATTTGGAATGTCGTTTGTTCTACAGAGGCTGTTGTTTCTTGAACACCTGCAGCCGACTCTTCCGCGATAGAAGCAACTTCTGTTACACCCGTCGTTAATTGTTCGCCAATCTCTTCAATATGATTCAGATTTTTAGACATTTCATCAGTCAACTTGTTCATATTCGTGACTAGTTTTGTAATATCTTCAAAGACTGTTCTTGTTTCGAGTACTTTATCTTTACCGTCTCTTACGCTTTGGAAGCCGCTCTCTAAATATTGCACTGCTGTCGAAGAGCCTTGTTGGACGCGATCAACAATGGATGTGATTTCATTAATTGAAGCTGCAACTTGCTCGGCTAACTTCTTCACTTCTTCAGCAACAACTGCAAATCCTATTCCTTGTTCTCCCGCTCTTGCAGCTTCAATGGCCGCGTTTAATGCAAGTAAATTCGTTTGTTCTGCAATTTCACTGATTACAGTAACCAGTTCGGAGATTTCTTTCGTTTGGTCGTCTAGTCGTTGAATTTGTTCAACGGAATCATTCACTACCCGATAAATTTCGTTCATCTGCTCCACTGAATTCGTCATCATATCATTGCCGTCCCCAGTCCGCGCTAAAACTTGGTCGGCGGCATTTGAAACTTCATTCCCAGCTCGATTCGTTTGTTGGACATCTTCAAAAAATGCCCCAACCATTTCCGCCATATTCGAAGCCGTATGTGCTTGTGCTTCAGATCCAGCCGCCAATTCTTCCATCGTAGCTGCAATCTGATTGGATGAGTCATTCACCGTAGCTGTTGCGCCTGTTAAGTTACCACTACTACTATTTAATTCTCGTGAAATAGCAAGCGTTCCACGTAAAGTCTCTTGAATTCTTTCACGCATTTTATTAATGGAGTGAACTTGCTGCCCCACTTCGTCTTTCCGTCGTGTTTCAAGAGGTTCATCATTAAAGATTCCGTCGGCCATTCTTTCCATTCGTTCAGAAACCGCCATAACCGGTCTTGAAATACTTCTTGCCATGAAATAACTTACCCCTAAACCTAGGACAATCACAGCAATTGTAATGATAAAGTTATAAAGTGCAGTCGTTTGACCTTCCCTAGCATTTATAATCCCTTCTGCTAACATAAAATCTTGGCGATTACTTGTCATTGCATTAAAGTCTCTCAATAAAGCATTCGCTAACGGTTCTGCAATTTCACTATCAATTCTAAGAGCCTCTTCACCGTTTCCTGCTTTAATAGCCGGAAATAGTTGGTCAGTGACTACTGTCCGCCACTCGATACTTCTATTAATTAACTCATTGACTTCTACATTATTCACTCTTTGTACAAGTTCTTCTTGTAGCGCTATGCTTGATTCGGTTAAACGGTTAAAATCCTCTACGTATTGCTCATCCTCAGTGAGCATATATCCACGCGACAATGCGATACGTTCTGCAATATTAAAGGTAAGCCTTGAATCAGCAATCAGTATCGGTAATTGCTCTTCCGACATCTCTTCAGAATAATTAACTAGGCCATTTATGCCAATGATGGCATTCCCTGCTAAAATGGCTACTAATAACATCACTGCTCCAAATCCGAGCATTATTTGTGTACGTAAGGTCTTCAAATGATTCTCCTCCAACAGATTTTGTATACAATGTATTTTTTTACTTATTAGTCATATCGCCAGACTTTTGGATTGGTTGATGATTCATATACTTCCTCCTTATCACTTCCTAAATTTATTATCGGCAACTTTTAAACTTTGTGAATCAATTAACATAAAAATGTTTACTATAATAAAAAAAGAAGGAAAGTAGAAAATCTACTTCCCTTCTTGGCCTTAATGTTAAACAATACACTTTGCTTCATACTTAATCGCTAGAAGTTTATACGATATTCGGACACATTTTTCTATTGGTATCCATATTTCAAAAGAATGCTCATAAATTTCTCGAATGCTTTTTGCTAGGTCGACTGGATGATCGAAACGATGTAAAGCGGCGACAACATCAGCAATTTCAAGTTCATATGCATTTTTCCCTACTTGAAATGGATCCCATTCTTCTAAAACCGCGATAGCTTTTTTATTCATTTCCACTATTTCCATATCATTCACCTTATTTTTATTTCAATAACTATATGATAGCATAGGAGAAGAAAAAGAAAAGGGGGAGCGCTTGATGAGTGACTTTGAACATGTCATTGACAGAAGGAAAACCCGTTCCATTAAATGGGACAACATACACGAAGTTTACGGAATAGATAATGCAGATGATATTTTACCAATGTGGATTGCAGATATGGATTTTGCCGCACCAAAAGTCGCGATTGACGCAATGCGCGAACGACTCGACCATGGTGTTTTCGGATACTCATACATTTGTGTTGCATGTAAAGATGCAGTACGTAATTGGTTAACAGAATATCATTCTTGGGAAACTAAAAATGAATGGATGCTCTTTCATCACGGTGTCGTACCAGCCATCGCTTCTGTAATTGAGACGTTTACAACAGAAGAGGATGCTATTTTAATTACACCGCCTGTCTATCCGCCATTTTTCCAAGTACCAGGCCATATGGAAAGAACAGTCGTCACATGTGAAATGATAGAAAATAATGGGGAGTATGCGATTGATTTCGTGAAATTCGAACAGGCTTTACAACAAAATGTGAAAGTATTCATTTTATGTAATCCGCATAATCCTGGAGGCATCGTTTGGTCTGTTGAGGACCTTGAAAAAATAGTTGAACTTTGTGCGAAATACGATGTCTTAATTTTATCCGATGAAATTCACGCCGACCTCGTTTTTCAGCCACATAAACATACACCAATTGCAGCGATTGCTGGAGAAGAAGCAAAACGTATCATTACTTGCGTTGCACCAACAAAAACTTTTAACCTTGCGGGTGTACAAGCTGCAGTTATGATTGCTTCAGATGAACAAGTTAGAAGTAAATTAGAAAAACATGCTATGGCTCACGGTCAAATGAGTTTAAGTCCGTTCGCTGCCGCCGCTTTAAAAGCTGCTTACGAAGAGGGCAGACCTTGGCTCGACGAACTGTTGACGACTGTTTCTACTAATATGGATTACGTCATCGAACAGTTTCAAGAAAAATTGCCTCAAATTAAAGTGAGGAAGCCCCAAGCGACTTATTTACTCTGGATAGATTACCGAGAAACAGGACTTTCAGAAGAGGAAATGATGGAGAGGCTTTTACATATTGGACGACTTGCGCTTGAACCAGGTAGTAAATACGGTGAGCGTGGTAGAGGCTTTTTGCGGATGAACGTTGCTTGTCCGCCGTCCCTTGTAAAAGAAGGAGTAGAACGTTTTATTCGGGCTCTTGACTGAATTTCAACATTTCGAATATACGAACGACCTTCGAATTCTGATTATTTGCATCTCAAAAAACGAGCATCTTCAATTTTGAAGATGCTCGTTTTCTCTTGCTTCTTTTTCAGCTTTACGTTCTCTTAAAATACGTTCCTCAAGCTCTTTTGTTTCTGCTTCTTGCTTTTGCGAATTACGACGAATCCACATAAAGGCAAGGATACATAGAATCATAAACACCGTGAATGAAATAGCCGCCGGAATATATTCCGATTTATCTTCGGGAAAGTAAAGGAACGGCATTAATAGTACGTTCATTTACATTCACTTCCTCACTATAGATATTTCACAGACTTATTTTTGTAGGATTTCAATTGATTCAATGACAACATCTTCAACCGGCTTATCTTGTGCACCTTTTTTAACTTTTGCAATGTTATCGACTGTATCCATACCTTCAATGACTTGTCCAAACACTGTATGTTTTTGGTCGAGATGCGGTGTTCCACCATTTGCTTCATACGCTTCTGCAATTTCTTCAGGCCAGCCGCCTTTTTTCATTTGGTCAGCACTTGCAGGCGCCTGTGAATTTTGCACAATGAAAAACTGACTGCCATTCGTTCCTGGGCCAGCGTTTGCCATTGATAGGGCTCCGCGAAGGTTAAATAATTGCATCGAAAACTCATCTTCGAATGATCCACCGTAAATACTTTCGCCACCCATTCCAGTTCCTGTCGGGTCTCCACCTTGAATCATGAAATCTTCAATCACACGGTGGAAAGTAATACCATTATAGTATCCGTTCTCTGCATGTGTTAAAAAGTTTTCAACTGTTTTTGGAGCAAGTTCCGGAAATAGTTTAATTTTAATCGCACCATGATTTGTGTTCATCACAACAAGTGCTTCGTTTTCTGCAACTTCATTTGATAATTGTGGGTACATATTGTGTAGCCTCCTCTTCATCTTTCAACAATTTCACTTTACCACACCTCCCACAGAATTTCGAGAATAAGCACGTTACTTCCTTCGGGACTCGAACTGTTTTATACTTAGATTAATGGTCGTACATAGAAAGAAGGTTATTCTTACATGGACGTTCGAAAACGTAATTTTATCATTATGTGGATTTGTAATTTCCTCGTTGCGGGCACGATGACAATGGTCATGCCTTTCCTCTCTTTATATATTGAAACTTTCGGTGACTATTCCCCAGCCTACGTTCAAAAATGGGCCGGCCTCATTTTTGGGGCAACATTCGTGTCGGCTTTTTTGATGTCACCCATTTGGGGACGCGTTGCCGATAAACACGGATTCAAACCAATTCTTATCATTAATAGTTTAGGCCTCGCGACTTCTGTTTTTCTAATGGGCTTTGTTCAATCGGTGGAATCCTTTTTCTTCCTTCGTTTATTTATGGGATTTGTGACTGGGTTTATTCCTACTTCTATGGCATTTGTTTCTTCTCAAACCAACCGTAAAGAAGCTGGAAAAATGCTGGGTACGTTACAAATGGGGAACGTATCAGGAATGCTTTTCGGCCCAATTTTCGGAGGATTACTTGCCGATGTGTTCGGTTTCCAATATACCTTTATGATTACTTCTGCTACTTTATTAGCAGCAGCGTTTATCGTCTTTTTTGGCATTTATGAGATTAGAAAGGTACGAACTGAAAGAAAAGTAGTCTATTCAAGAATGTCTATTTTGACAGGTATTTTAAAACACCGTTTAATGCTCAACGTTATGATTGTAACGACGATTATTCAAATTGGTAACTTTAGTGTGCAACCACTTCTTTCCTTGTATGTTGCGGAATTAACGAGTGCAAAAGATGTTGCCTTTCTTGCCGGACTTACTTTTAGTGCTGCTGGATTAGGGAATTTATTATTCGCGAGAAAATGGGGTAAAATTGGCGATGATATCGGTTATGAAAAAGTCTTGTCGATACTGTTGGTACTCTCATTTGTCTTCATTATCCCACAAGCTTTCGTCACGCATCTATGGCAGCTAATGATTTTTAGATTGCTTTTCGGCATTGCCATTGGTGGGATGATTCCTGTGACAACTGCGCTCGTTCGAAGAGAAGCACCAATTGATATTCAAGGAGAAGTAATGGGGTATAATACGAGTTTCAGATTTTTAGGCAATATTATCGGACCAATGCTCGGTGGAATCATTAGTGGCTTTATCGGGATTGCCTCTGTTTTTATTGTGACGGCTTCTCTATTCCTTGTTGGTTTCGCTTTTCTATATATCGCGAGACGAAAACCTCAACAAGACTTCGAAGACTTTGTCGCAACCCAACAACAAACTTCCAATACCTTAACATAATCTTTCAGCATACTCTTATGACGGAGTATGCTATTCTTTTATTAAAGATATTTTAAAGGATGGGATGTAGTTGAAGCGAATCCTTGGCGTGCTGTTTATTTTGGTCGCTACCCCTTTATTATTTATTACACAACGTGCCATTGTCGCAGAAATCGATGTAGCTGAAACCATGAAATCTAATCTTGCTGAGACCGTCCAATTTACAGCGCCTAGCTATGAATTGCCCATTATGATGAAAGATCGAGATGGCGATGTTTTCTCTGAAGTTTATGTTGAATGGAGAACGCCGCTTCCACTACCGGGCATCCCACTCTTTGCGAAACAATTGTTTTTAGAGAGTGAAGATAACCAGTTTTATACACATCGCGGCTATGATATCTCAGCGATTATTCGTGCGTTTATTGCTAATTCAAAAACAGACCGCCTTCAACAAGGTGGTTCCACAATTACGCAACAATTAATTAGAATGCAATATTTAACGACTGATAAAACGTATGAGCGAAAAATTGTGGAACTTCTTTATGCGGCGGAACTTGAAAAACAAATGACAAAAGACGAAATTCTAGAGGCTTATTTAAATGAAATGTACTTTGGCAATCGTGTATATGGCATCGGTGCTGCAGCCACCTATTATTTCAATCGACCTATTCAAGAATTAAATGATGCAGAGATTGCTTTTATATCGGCGATTCCGAACAATCCAAGTTTATATGATCCTCTTGTTAATTTTAAAGGAACGAAAGCACGTCAGGAAAGATTACTAGATACGATGCAAAAAAATGATGTGATTACGATGAAAGAAGCGGAACAGTTAAAAGGAATGCCTATTCAGTTATCCTTAAAAACTAAAATAAATAACCATCCGATGTATAGCGATTACGTGATGAAGGAATTTAAAGCGTTAATCGCACAAAAAGAAGGCTTATCGAAAAAAATGGCATATGCAGAAAATGCTGACGAAAAGAAACCCCTTCAAATTATGTTAGATGAAAGGATTGCGCAGGTTCTTCGTGAGGGAATTATCATTGATACTGCTCTTCATCCAATAAAACAAGCTGCGGATGAAAAGGCGTTGTCAGCTTTGTTACAGCCAGGAAATCTTCAAGCAGGCGCAGCTGTGATTGATAATCAAACACGAGAAATCGTCTCGATTTTTGGTGGGCGAGATTATGTGTCGCCCCATTTCCATCGTGCTTTTCAAGCGGTCCGACAACCAGGGTCAGCCATAAAGCCATTGCTCGTCTATGGTCCCCTATTTGAAAACCATCCTTACACGGAATATACGCCGGTCAATAGTGGCCCCATTTGTATTCAATCTTACTGCCCTAAAAATGTTGGTGGTTATACATATGGCACGACGACGATTCAAGAAGCATTTCGACATAGTCATAACACGACCGCGGTTCGCATGTTGCAATTAACTGGCATTGACACAGCATTTTCTTATTTAGAACCATTTGCATTTCAATCCGTTTCATCTGCGGATATGAATTACCCTGCCGCTTTAGGAGGCTTGCAAAAAGGTGTAACGCCACTAGAGCTAGCAAATGCTTTTACGAGTTTTATAGACGGTACGTACAGTCAACCGCGTGCGATTCGTACTGTGAAAAATCGACAGGGTACCGTGTTATATGAATGGAACGATGAAAGAACGTCTATTTGGTCCCCTTTCACCGTCGCAACCATTCGTGCGCTTATGAAAGATGTTGTGCTCAACGGAACAGGAAAAGGTGTCCCTTATACACCCCCTTATACTGGCATAAAAACTGGAACGACGGACCATTACAAAGACTTATGGACGGCTGGCTTAAATGAGCGCTACACTACCGCCGTTTGGCTGGGTTATGATACACCAAGTTCGATTCAATTTGCGAGCCAACAAAAAAGACATTTACAAGCAATTGGTGAACTGTTGAAAGTTTATGAGTGACAGAAAAATCATTTAAGAGTTCACGTGAAAAAAGCTCAGAACTTTAATCTGGGCTTTTCCAAATAGCTCATTAAATAGGTTAGATACTCTTTTATATAATTGGCAAACTAGCAAGTACGCCGTTGTATAATTTTAAACTTATATAAATAACAACTGATAGTAAAACACCCCACATCATCACCTCAAACGCTATGAGCCCAATCATACTTGCGAGCGACATAAATTTACTCAATTTAAAAACGGTATAGATAAAATATAAAATCGTCGTCAATAAAAAAAGAAGTCCCATTACTTTTATTGAATGAATACCGCCCGCAGTCGCGATTGCCCCAAAGAAATAAATGACATTTCCAGCACGTGCTTCATAAAACGACTTCCCTTCCGCATCCCTCGAAAAAAATAACATGGCACTATTATGGATTGTCTCCCCAATTAACTTCAATGCCGAAAAAACCATAAAGAAAAAGAGCGCGTAGATGACAAGTAAAGATAAACGTAATTGAATATCTGAAAGGAATTCTCGCATGCCGCTGTATAAGCCGATTTCTTTAAAAAGTTCTATTGAAACACCAACTGTATAAACCCCAAATGTCAATGAGAAAAAAACTACTGTAACAAATGGCAAAAAACCAAATATGTATGGATTCCTCATAGAATCCCCCTAACTTTTTGTTCATAATTGCTAGTATATCAAAATTTGAATGCAGTATTTTTAATTTAAGGCGTTTACTAATAATCTTTCAACCTGCTACGTACGATAGGGATAGGAATATACACGGGGAGTGACATAATGGTTCTCGGGCTTTCAGTTATTTTAATGCTCGTTCTTTTTTTACCGTTCACACTAAAAATCGTGGAACAAAATTTGGAAATTTTTTTATTTGTAATGGGAATTACTGCAGCCTTTGTTAGTGGCGTATTTGATAAATCACTCCTTACAAACGCACTTATGGACCCAATTCATATTACCGTTGCTGTATTAATTGCGGGGTTATTGTTCCGTTGGTTACAAAAGCCCATTGAGAAAAGCATTCGTGGTATGAGTCGTGTGATGCCCTTTCGATTATTTCTTGTACTTGTCGTTATTGTATTAGGAATCATTTCTAGTATCATTACCGCGATCATTGCCGCGATTGTTCTTGTCGCCATTGTCAGTGTATTACGAATGGATCGGCAGTCTGAAATTCGTTTTGTCATTATTGCTTGTTTTTCTATTGGGATGGGTGCTGCTTTAACGCCTATTGGAGAGCCATTATCGACCATCGCCACGAGCAAACTGAACGAAGACTTCTTTTATTTACTTCACCTAATTGGGCCAGACGTTATTCCTGGCATCCTGATTATCGGAATTTTAACCGCTGTATTGATTAACCCTCAAGATAGAATTAAGCAATTGAATACATTAGAAAAAGAATCTTATACTGAAATTTACATTCGTAGTATTAAAATTTATTTATTTGTGATGGCACTGACATTACTTGGCGCAGGTTTCGAACCATTTATTGAGAGATATTTACTCGATTTAAGCCCCCTCGTTTTATATTGGATTAATATGCTATCCGCTGTACTTGACAATGCGACACTAGCAGCCGCTGAAATTAGCCCATCAATGGATGCACCAACGATTAAAGCAATTTTGCTCGGATTGTTAATTAGTGGCGGCATGCTCATTCCTGGGAATATCCCTAACATTATCGCAGCGGGAAAATTAAATATTACGAGTAAGGAATGGGCTCGTTTCGGTGTTCCATTTGGTCTCGTTACAATGACTGCTTACTTTGCTAGTATTTTGATGTTTGGCTAATTCAGACGTCATGATTTTTAGATATTTTCCGATTTTACAATTTAAAGATACCGTGCTATACTATTTAAAGTTAAATAATTGAACGTACTTGGAGGAGTCTGTCACCAAGGGATACCTATGCCCTTGGTTGGCAGACTTTTTTTGCGTTCTTTTATATAATGAGGAACAAAAGGTCGTATACTTGGTCACGATAAGCATAAGTTGCTCAGAAGATAGGCAGTCTAATGCTGTGACACTTTGGAGTAGGACACGCCTCTCGCCTGTCACCCACCGACTTTTTTCAATAGTTAGTCACAAGGTACGACCAAATTTCATGGTGGATACACTTTTTTAAAAAGAGTAGTTCACAGCCTAAGAACACTGCAGTTTCTTAGAGAAAAATTGCAAAAGGAGGATTTCCTTGGAATTCGTATGGTTTATCTTTTTGCCAATCTTGGCAGCAATTATCGTTCCTTTCCTTTTTAGAGCGATAAAAAACATACATACAGGATGGTTTGTCCTAATTGTTCCAGTTGTATTGTTTATCTATTATGCTCGTTTTGTGAAAGGTATTTTGAATGGAGAAGTACATATTTCTGAGCTTCCATGGATTCCGTCACTAGATATTTCTTTTACGGCTTATATGGATGGACTTAGTATCTTATTCTCCTTACTCATTACTGGAATTGGTGCACTCGTTGTACTCTATTCGATTTTTTACTTGGACAAACAGCGCGAAAAACTAAATAACTTCTATGTTTATTTACTCATGTTCATGACCGCGATGTTAGGAATTGTACAATCTGACAACACCATTTCCTTGTACTTGTTTTGGGAATTAACGTCAATTTCCTCTTTTCTACTCATCGGTTATTGGTTTACAAGAGACCGTTCACGCTTTGGCGCGTTAAAATCGATGATGATTACTGTCTTCGGTGGATTGATGATGCTTGGAGGACTAGTACTTCTTTCGATCATGGGAGATAGTTATTCCATTCGCGAACTCATCGCAAATTCATCGTCTATCGTTGGACATGACTATTTTACGTTAGCGATTGTCCTCATTTTACTCGGGGCATTTACGAAGTCAGCGCAGTTTCCTTTTTACATTTGGTTACCTGACGCCATGGAAGCACCTACGCCTGTCAGTGCCTATTTACACTCGGCTACGATGGTTAAGGCTGGACTTTATTTAGTCGCACGCTTCACTCCCGTGTTTGCAACATCCGAACTGTGGATTTGGCTCGTCACTGGGATCGGCTTACTCACTTTGTTCTGGGGTTCATTTTTCGCGGTAAAGCAAACGGACTTGAAAGCAATTCTTGCTTTTTCAACGGTGAGTCAACTCGGACTCATTATGTCTTTACTTGGCGCAAGTGCTGTTGCCTATCATGTAACGGGTGAACAGGCAGCTATCTTTAAAGTGGCAGCTTTCGCGGCGATTTTCCATCTCATTAACCACGCCATGTTTAAAGGTAGTTTGTTCATGGTTGCCGGGATTGTAGACCATGAAACAGGAACGCGTGACATTCGCAAACTTGGCGGATTAATGAGTATCATGCCAGTTAGCTTTACAGTCGCATTTATCGGATCGATGTCGATGGCTGGACTTCCGCCATTTGGTGGTTTCCTCAGTAAGGAACTTTTCTTAACGTCTATGTTAAGTTTACGGGAATTTAATTTATTCAATTTCGATACGTGGGGCATTGTATTCCCTGTGATTGCTTGGATCGCAAGTATTTTCACATTTGTTTATAGTTTCTATTTTGTATTTAAGACCTTCACCGGAAAACGAAAAGATCATGAGTTACCGAAAAAGCCGCACGAAGCGCCACTCGGAATGCTTTTATCACCAATTATTTTGGCGATTACAGTTGTCGTGATTTTCTTTATTCCAAATATGGTTGGAAAGGCGTTTGTCAATCCAGCAGTTGTTGCGATGCAAACAGGTATTTATACGCATCCTGGTGACGTTGGCATTCAAGTGTCCGCATGGCACGGTTGGTTAGCGCCTGAATTTTTGATGACTTTAGGAGTTATCGCGGTTGGTGCCTTGTTATTTTTAACGATGGCACGTTGGCAAAAGCTTTACGATATTCAGCCACAATATTTAACTTTAAACACTTTGTATGATTCGCTAATGATATTCGGTGAGACTGGGATGAATCGTCTGTCACGATTTTATATGACAGGACTTATCCGCACTTACTTCATCTATATGTTTACCTTTATTGTTACGATCACAACTGGTGCGCTATTTATACAAGATGCTTTTGCAGTTGACATGAATAGTTTTTCTCCGGTGAATGCGTATGGTTTAATGACCGCGATTATTCTTATTATCGCAATATGTATGGTGTTATTTGCGAAGACGAGACTTACGGCAATTATTGCGCTCGGTGGAGTTGGTTATTCAGTCGCACTATTCTTTGTCATTTTTAAGGCGCCTGATTTAGCACTTACTCAACTCGTTATCGAAACAGTCTCAGTTGCCTTATTTTTACTCGCATTTCGTTATTTACCTTCCCTGAAAAGTCACGGAGAAACTAAGAAAATACGAGTCGGCAACTTACTAATTGCAGCAGCGGTCGGGGTGACAATGACATTAATTGCATTATCTGCGCACTCACAAAAGCTCATTCCATCCATTTCTCAGTATTACAAAGATACTGTCTTTACAGAAGCTGCTGGTGGGAATATTGTTAACGTTATCCTTGTTGATTACCGAGGATTTGATACTTTATTTGAAATTGCTGTTCTCGGCATTGCTGCAATTGGCGTCTACAGCATGATTAAACTGCGTTTGTCTAGAAAGGAGAAGTCTGATGAAAGCGAATGATGTTATTTTACAAACCGCAACGAAAGTTGTCTTTTTCATCATCTTTCTTTTCTCGATTCATATTTTCTTTGCCGGGCATTTTGCGCCTGGTGGAGGATTCGTTGGTGGACTGTTAACGACTGCGGCAATCGTCTTGTTGTTACTCGCTTTTGACTTAAAAACAGTGCAACAAGCATTGCCTTTTAACTTTATGATTGTCGTCGCAATCGGTTTAGTACTGGCAATTGGCATGGGAGCTGGATCATTTGTTTTTAACGTTCCTTTTCTCACACATGCTTTTGGCGATTTTTACTTGCCACTGTTCGGCGTTACTTCTTTACATACAGCGATGATTTTTGACGCTGGCGTTTATCTTGTCGTTGTCGGTTCAACAGTTACGATGATCCAATCGATTGGAGGCGAATCGTAATGGAATTTATTATGGCGATCGTCATTGGAATTTTATTTATGGCGGCTGTTTATTTAATTTTATCGAGAAGTTTATTACGTATTATTCTTGGAACGGGGCTATTAAGTCACGGAGCGCATTTACTTCTTTTAACAATGGGTGGGCTAGACGGAACTTCCCCACCTGTCCTTGCTGAAGGCGTAACTGATTACGCAGACCCACTTCCGCAAGCGCTAATTTTAACTGCGATTGTCATTAGTTTTGGGGTGACAGCGTTTATGATTGTATTATTTTTTAGAACCTATGGTGAACTGAAAACTGATAATATGAATTTAATGAAGGGAAATGACGAACATGATTAATCTTTTATTATTGCCAATCATTTTGCCGTTTTTCTTCGCCGTCATTCTTCTGTTTTTTAAGGAGAAAATTGTCGTCCAAAGAATCATTACAATTGTCGGCCTCGTCATTAGTTTAATTGCATCGATTATTTTAATGGCTACAATCAAGTCTGATGGCATTCAGACAGTTACACTTGGTAGCTGGCCGGCACCTTTTGGCATCTCGATGGTTTCAGATATGCTTTCCGCGTTGCTCGTGACAACGTCGATCGTGATTACACTTTTTGTTGTATGGTACAGCTTCACTTCTATTGGACATGAGCGAGAACGCTTTTATTATTATCCCGCTGTACTGTTAATGCTTACTGGTATTAACGGTGCGTTTACAACGGGCGATATCTTCAACATGTTCGTATTCTTTGAAGTATTACTTATGGCATCGTATGTACTGATTGTCCTTGGCGGTGAAAAGAAACAATTACGTGAGTCAATTAAATACGTACTCGTAAACGTAGTTTCTTCTGCTTTATTTGTAGTGGCCGTCGCTCTTTTATACGCTGTGATTGGAACTTTAAATATGGCAGATATTGCGGTAAAAGTTGCTGAAGTTGGTCAACCGGGGATTATTACGGTTATCGCCATTTTATTCCTACTCGTTTTTGGAATTAAAGGCGCGATTTTCCCACTTTACTTTTGGCTACCTGGTTCATATGCAGCTCCGCCAATGCCAGTTCTCGCATTGTTTGGCGCCTTGCTCACAAAAGTAGGGGTCTATGCGATTACACGAACGTATACGTTGTTTTTCATCCATAATATGGCAGTGACACATGAGTTATTACTTATCTTGTCTATTCTTACAATCATCGCTGGTTGTGTTGGCGCTCTTGCCTACTTCGATTTAAAACACATTATGATTTACAATATTGTCATTGCTGTTGGGGTTATTTTATTTGGCGTAGCGCAAATGAATGATAACGGCATGACAGGTGCGATGTATTATTTAATGCATGACATGATTATTAAAGGCGCTTTATTCCTATTAATTGGCATTATTATCGCCATTACTGGAACGTCAAACCTACGGAAAATGGGCGGATTAATGAAAACCCATGCCCCTCTTGGTTGGATGTATTTAGTCGCTGCTTTTGGACTTGCAGGTATTCCACCATTAAGTGGATTTGCCGGTAAATTGTTAATCGCCAAAGGGGCTTTCGAAGCTGGCAACGCATGGGGCAGTATGATTATGCTCGCTTCTAGTTTAATTGTTTTATTATCTGTCATTCGGATCTTCATCTATGCATTTTGGGGTGAACCGAAACTGGAACAAGCAGAACAATCCCTTTCTTATCGCAACTTGATGACACCCGCTGTATTACTTGTGATACTCTCTATCGCGTACGGTGTCGGTACGGAGTGGCTTGTCCCTTATATGACAGATGCATCAGATGTTTTATTAAACCCGTCAATGTATGTTGACGCGGTGTTAAAGGAGTAGATGACGATGGCCTTCCAAATATTGTTGAACTTTTTCATCGCTGTTGTATGGATGTTTTTAAGTTCTTCGATGACGGTTACGACATTCGTCATCGGTTATATAATTGGGCTCATTTTATTAATAATGATGCGGAGATTCTTTACTGAAAGTTTGTATTTTGAATGGCTCTGGGCAGCGTTCAAGCTTACACTGTTATTTATTCGCGAATTAACACTTTCCAATATCGACGTGTTACGTGTGGTACTCAGACCTAAACTAAACATTCAACCAAGAATATTCGCGTTACCAACTGAGTTAAAACGTGATTGGGAAATCACTTTACTTTCTAGTTTAATTACATTAACGCCAGGAACAGTCGTTGTGCATGTCTCAGACGATCAAAAGACTTTATATGTACATGCGATTGACGCAGACGATGTGCAAGACGCCATCGATTCTATTAAAAATACATTCGAAAAGGCGATTAAGGAGGTGAGTCGTCCATGATGACATTTATTTGGATTGCATTAATGATTGTCATTGTTTCGATGGTGGGCATGCTATACGGAATTTTTCGTGGTCCCTCGACTCCGGATCGACTTATTGCCCTAGATGCGATTGGCGTCATGTTTATTTCAGCAACCGCCTTATTGTCTTTGTTATTCGACACGGGATTTTTTCTAGATGTAATTTTACTGCTTGCTGTGTTGTCGTTTATCGGGACTGTTAGTTTCTCGAAATTTATTGAGAAAGGAAAGATTATCGAACATGACCGTAATCGCTAATACACTTATTGTCTTAACAATCGTCGTAGGGCTCCTTTTCACGGTCGTTACCGTGATCGGTGTCTTACGTCTACCCGATGTTTACACGCGTGCACACGCTGCTTCTAAAAGCGCTACACTTGGTGTCCTAAGTATTTTAGTGGGAACTTTTTTTCACTTTTGGTTAAATGAAGGGTACTTCAGCGTTAGAATTTTACTCGGAATTCTTTTCTTATTCATTACCGCCCCCATTGGTGGTCATTTAATGAGTCGAGCCGCTTATTTTTCAGGCGTAAAACCGACTGAATTAACTGTCGGAGATGACTTAGCAGAAGTTGTAGAACGTGCGAAGAAGGAAAAACAAATCAACTAATTTAATCATTAGGCAGGTAGCGAAGAACATTTTTTTCGCTACCTGCTTTTTTATATTGCAGACTTAAACAGTACATTCAATACATTGATCACCTGCACTTAAAAAAGGGCTTTCCAATCACAATAGATGGAAAAGCCCTTCACTTTTAGTAAGGCCGGTAATATTGATATGGGTAATAACCATATGGGTACTGGAATCCATACGGATATGCCCCGTATACGGGATAGCCACCGTAACCACCGTAGCCGCCGTAGCCACCAAATACACCTGGGAATAATACGCTACCTAACAAACCACCCGCAAGCCCCCCTAAGAATGGACCGCCAAATCCTCCGAAACCGAATACGTTATCTCCGTAGCTGCCACCGCGATAACCACCACGATGACCATGATAACTTCTAGGCAAGTTACCTCCTCCTTCCCACTTATCCTATTCATATGGGTTTATACGAAAGAGGACATTTGCCTATTCGTTCTATGATTCGTCCTTTTCAATGCCAACAGCCATCCGTTCAATTAGCGTAGCAAGCGTACGAACCATGACACCAGTAGCGCCTTTTGGACCTAAATCATGGGCAGTACTCGCGTCTGAAGTACCGGCAATATCCAAATGAATCCAAGGTGTATCTTCTGCAAATTCGCCAACAAATCCGCCACCGAAAATCATATGACCATCACGGCCCGGTGAATTATTTAAATCCGCTACATTACTTTTTCGAATACGCTTTTTATCACTTTCAGTTAATGGAAGACGCCATACAAATTCTCCTGTTTCTGTTGCAGCGTGCATAAACTCTTCAAAAAATGCTTCATCGTTTGTAAGTGCACCTGTCTTATCATTCCCAAGTGCGATAATAACGCCGCCCGTTAGCGTTGCAACATCAACTAAATAATCAGCACCGGACTGCTTCGCATAGGTCACCGCATCCGCCAGGACTAAACGACCTTCTGCATCCGTGTTCAGGACTTCAATTGTTTTTCCGCTTAATGAAGTAATGACATCATCTGGTTTAAATGCCTCGCCCGACACCATATTGTCTGTCGATGCAATGACTGCAATTACATTTTTAGCAGGACGCGTTTCTCCGATAATCGTCATTGCGCCAAGAACTGCAGCAGCACCGCCCATATCACCTTTCATACCTACCATACCATCACGAGGTTTCAATGAATAACCGCCAGTATCATAAGTAATGCCTTTTCCAACAAGTCCTACAACATCTTCCCATTGATCAGTTCCTGTATATTTCAATACAATCAGTTGCGGTTCTTCTACTGATCCTTTATTGACCGCTAGAATTGCACCCATTCCTTGTTCTTCCATTTCTTTCTTACCAAGCACTTCAATTTCAAAGTCATATTTTTCTGCTAACTTCCGTGCATAATTTGCCATTTCAGTTGCCGTTAATAAATTCGGCGGCATATTGACAAGTGTACGTGCTTCATTGACGGCATAAGCATTTACTTTTCCAACTTCAAATGCCGCTTTTAGTTCATCTGCATCGGCAGAAGAAATAAATGAAATAGTCTCCAGCGTAACATCTTGTGCATTTGAACTTGTTTTGAAATCTTCAAACTGATAGCCGCCAAGCCCTAGTCCTTCCATTGCAGCAAATACAACATCATCACAAACAAGATTTTCGTTTGTAAATGGCGCCGTCCAAATAGCAACTGATGATGCTTTTATTTTTAAAAGCTCTTTTCCAATTGTTGCAAATGCTTTTCTCAATCCATTTTCTGTCAGTGATCTTTTCGCACCTATTCCAATAAATAAAACGCGTTTAAAAGAATGATTTTCAAATGCTGGCATTGTAACGATTTTGTTTTTATTCGTATGCACATCTCCATTTTTCACCCACTCTTGTAGCCGTGGATGATAAAAATCAGTAAACGCTTCCCAACCGTCTATATTTTCAGGATGCTCAGGAACCCCGATAATGAGCACGTCTTCTGTTACTTCGCTAAATTGTTCTCTACTTAGAAAATTCATTATATAAAACTTCCTCCTCTTTAATATCCATTTCTTATTATATAGCATATTTTCAGTTATTTTTATTAATTTGCATTATATATGTATAATCAGTTTTTGAATGGATTAGATTATGGTATACTGACACTACTATTTTATTCAAAAGGAGTGGATTTTCATTGGCTATTTTTCAAAACATCCCGCTCCTTGCGGCATTATTAGGCATTCTTCTTGCTCAGTTTATCAAAATACCGATCACCTATTTCCTAACTGGTAAACTTGACTGGAAATTAATGACGTCAACAGGTAGCATGCCAAGTTCCCATTCAGCTGCCGTAACTTCATTAACAACTGCTATTGCATATGAAAGCGGACTTGCTTCTCCACTCTTCGCTGTCTCCGCAATTTTTGCAGTCATAGTGATGTTTGATGCAACGGGCATTCGTTATCAAGCCGGACAACAAGCAGTGATTATTAATAAAATGCGAATTGATTTCCAAACTTTTGTACAGGAAGCAAAAGGTTGGCAGCAAAAAGACGAGGAACAGAAAATCCAAGAATTAAAAACGTTACTTGGACATAAGCCAAGTGAAGTGTTGGTAGGCGCTCTTTTAGGTATTATGATTTCCGTTGTTATTTACACGTTTATCATTTGATGGCTCTTGGCGGGATATAAAAAACATGGTGTATTCAAGCGAATCCGCTTAAGTACACCATGTTTTTTAGAACATCTGATACCCTGCCTTGCGCAATGCTTTCATAACGATTCCTGCAATAATGGCTCCAGCGAAACCGCCCGCCAGGATAACAATATCTCCTGTAGAAAGTGATATTAATTTATTGCCAAGCGCTTTAAAAGCATAGACTGGTTTTGTTATGTACTGATAAAACTTTACGTCGTCAATAATAAGAATCACAATGATTGGATAAACAATCGCCATCAACCAAGTCATTCTTAACAACATATTTAATAAAAAGCCAATACCAAAAAATATGACCATAAAAAGAAGGACTGATAATACAGCTTGAGGTAATGTAATTTTCGCCACGGGTGCTGCGATATTTGCTAAAGTTAATCGATCTACCATTCTCTCATAACCCCCATTTTCCTACATAATTTTACATGAATTAATGAAAGCTTTCAATGAAATGTCCCTGGTTCAACAATTTGTCGAATATGGACTTTTCTTTATTTATCAAAGAACAATTTGTATGTCGTATATCCGAATCTATCCCCAGGATTAATATCCACAATTTCTGGCAAACCTTTTTCAATAATCGTTTCAGCCATTTCCTTCAGCATAATCGAAGTATATCGATCTTCTTTTAACGCAAATGGACTTCTCCACGCGACTTCCGATATTTCTTCTAACTGTGGAATAAGCTGCTGTTTTTCATCTAATGCACTTAGTAAAAATATCGCCATATTATCGCTAATTTCCCCTTGAATAACGCCGGTGCGAAAGCCTATTAATCCTTCTATCCGACAATCGATGCCCGTTTCTTCCTTCACTTCTCGGATTGCAGCCATGTCGACAGTTTCGCCTGCGTCCACAAAACCGGCTGGAAAGGACCACATGCCTTTTAGCGCACTGTATCTTTTCTTGACGACTAACCATTCACCATTAGAATTGATAACGAGTCCAGATGCGCCTAGCCAGACATTACCTCTCTTACTGCTAGCCAAATCATAGCCTCCTTTTTTATTTAAAAAGCACCTGTCGTCACATATAATGACGTACAGGTGCTTTTTGATCGCGATTCATGATTATAGAACGTCGAATTTCCCTTTTTTCAATGTTAAACCAACGCCGCCAATCATATATAGGGCACGGTTATCGACCATTTTTTTCATGAACGATGCCTTTTTGCCCGTCAATTTTTTACCAAATACGACACCGATTGCATCATCGCTTCCTAATGAGCAAACACTTCCTTTTAAATCCGGAACGAACTCAGTAGTTGGCTCACCTTTCAGAAGAGCAACAATATTATCCGCACAAGTATCTCCTTGCTGCATTGCAATTTGTGCTGTCGGTGGATACGGACGGTTTATTTCTTCGTTTATCATCAGTGCACAGTCTCCAACGATAAATACATCGTCGTGTCCTGGTGCACGTAAATCTTTATCAACTTTTACGCGTGCACGCATATTCTCGATACCTGTCTCTTCAATTAGACGGTTCCCGCGTACACCTGCAGCCCAGACGACTGTTCCTGCTTTGATGAATTCAAATTCGTCTTCACCTTTTTTAATCTTTACGCCTTCTGGAGTTGCTTCAACGACTGGCGTACCAATTGAAAATTCAATCCCTTTTGATTCTAGTTGACTAACAGCGTAATTGACTAATTCTTCATCAAATCCTGGTAATACCATTGGCGCTGCTTCTACACAAAGGATGCGTACTTTTTCAAATGGCACATCAAATTCTTCACACATTTCAGGTACACGATTACCAAGTTCCCCAAGGAATTCGATACCTGTAAACCCTGCTCCGCCAACGACGATTGTTAGACGGCTGTCATCCTTTTCTTTTTCAACTGACCATGTAGCAAACTGATGCTCCATATGTTCTCGAATGTAGCGAGCTGCTTTTACGTTCGCAATAGATAATGCATATTTGTCAAGTCCTGGTATTCCAAATGTTTCGCCTTCAAAGCCAAGTGCGATCACTAAGTAATCATATGTATGCGTTCCCACACTTGATGTGACAAGTTTTTCTTTTATATCGATGCCTTCAACGGTTGCTTGGATAAATGTAACTTTTTGCGCATCAATGACTTTACTAATATCATAACGCACTTGCTCAGGCGTTAATGTACCCGCTGACGCTTCATGCAACCATGTTGATTCGTAATGATACTCATTTTTATTAATAAGAACAATATCTGCCTGATCTGATCCGAGTTGCTTCTGCAATCTCACAACAGTAGATAAACCGCCGTATCCAGCACCTAAAACTAAAATTGTTGGTCTCTTCACGAAGATCGAACCACCTTTATTTTTATTTTAACTTGAACACAAGAAATCGTGAGAACTAAAGCAGGACTCTACTACTCTCTTTCTCACTATCATACTTTTGGTCTCTTTCAGTTTCGATAGCTCCCTCTACCTAATAGTAGCCCTTTTATGTAAGGTTTTCAATACTTTAGCTGAAATGGGAATGCTTCGAATATACTGATATATGGACATACAAAGAAACTCCCTTCTTACTTTGAAAAGAAGGGAGTTTCTCTTAGCAATCTGATGGTGCGCCTGTATTCTTAGCGGTTCTAAATGATGTACCGCATCCACAGGACAGAATGGCATTCGGATTATCAATTGTAAAACCGCCACCCATAAGTGATTCTTTGTAATCAATTTTCGTTCCATTTAAAATATCAATATCATCTGTTGCAACAATCATTTCGATGCCATGTTGCTCCAACAATTGATCCTTCTCAGTTAGTTCTGTTTCAAATCCTAAACCGTATGTGAGCCCACTACAGCCTCCACCGTTTATCGCAACGCGTAGATAGGAACCTTCCTCACCATTATGCTCCATCATTTTTTTCACATGGAATGCAGCGGCTTCAGATAGTTCTACTAATTGAGTCATTCGCATTCACCATCCCAATTTTTATTTTCAGTATACCAACTCAAACAAATGATATGCAACCAAATTTACGTAAGGTAGAGATTATTAAAAAAGATGTTTAATAGAAATAAGTGAAATTAACTCACTTTTCTAATCTAATTCCTGTACAATAAAAGTAGAGAATAATGAAAAAAGAGCCTTATTGAGCCCTTTTTTCAAATGAAGCAATCGTTAGTGTAAATTGATTAGAATACTTGCTCTACTTCAACAACGCCTGGAACTTCTTCTAGTAATGCACGTTCGATACCGGCTTTTAGTGTGATTGTTGAACTTGGACATGTTCCACATGCACCTAGTAGGCGTAGTTTAACAATACCATCTTCAATATCTACAAGTTCACAGTCACCGCCATCACGTAGAAGAAATGGGCGTAATTTATTTAGTACTTCTTGAACTGATTCCATCATTGTTGTGTTTGACATTTATTTTCGGCTCCTTTCCTTATAATAATAATTATAAACTGGAAAGCGAAAAAAATCCAATTAAGAATATGTTAAGGGGGAAATTTTCTTGGTAAAAAAGAATGCAATCATTGAAATTTTTGGCGCAGATGTTGTTTGTGCAAGCTGTGTAAATGCACCTTCTTCAAAAGATACTTTTGAGTGGTTACAAGCTGCAATAAGTCGAAATTATCCTAATCAATCTTTTATAATCGAGTATATTGATATTGATTCAACGCTCTCGAATGAACGCCATGAAGAAATTGCTGAACAAATTCAAAATGACGAATACTTTTACCCACTTGTTATGATTAACGAAGAAATGATTGGCGAAGGTCATATTCAATTAAAACCTGTTTTTGCTTCACTTGAGAAGCTTGGGTATGTAGCTGAGAATAAGTGACAAACATTGGTAAAAATACTCCGAATGACAAAGTCATCGGAGTATTTTTTATTTCATCCATTATGTCTTTTATACAACCAAAGGACACCTGATTTTAATAGTCTTGCAATTCTGCCTGTCACTGTGCGATCTGCCAAATAGGCAAAGCCTTGCTTTTTCCCTAGCGAACCTAAGAAACCTTTTAATTTTATTTCAGGCATTTTTTCAGGAAGTGGTTCTTCATTCCATACGTGGCGTAGAACCTTAACAATTTGTTCCCCTTGTTCTTCCGCAACTTGTGCACTTGGTGCATATGGTAAATCTGCGCAATCTCCTACGACATACACATCATTGTATTTAGGAAGTTGGTGGTATTTATTTAACACAAGACGACCAGAGTTCCCTTTTTCTGTCTCGATATTTTGAACGACAGTGACTGGACGAATACCTGCAGTCCAAACAACGGCATCTACTGGAATGGTCTCTTCATGGTTATACAATACCCCCGCTTCCACTCTTGTAATATTGGATTCTGCGACGACTTCTACATTATGTTCGTCAAACCAACCTTGTACATAGTTACTTAAACGTTCTGGAAAATCTCCTAAAATACGTGGACTTCTATCAAATAACTTAATCGTTAAATCAGGTCTACTCTCCCGCAGTTCACTTGCCAGTTCAATTCCGCTTAAGCCAGCTCCGATAATCCCAACCGTTGCGCCGCCTCCAAGTCCGAGTAACTTTTCATATGTCGTGCGTGATTTTCCGATTGTTTGAATGCTATATGTATGTTCTTCAGCACCTGGTACATCATGATAATTATCACGGCAGCCTAAACCAATTACGAGTTCGTCATATTCAAGCTGTTGTCCGTCTTCCAAATAAACACACTTTTTATCAGGTGAAATTTCAGTAACTTCCCCTTCTACAAACTTTAATTGCTTATGTTCCGGTAATGGCACACGTACAACTGTATCTGACACAGTTCCAGCCGCCAACGCGTAAAATTCCGTCTTTAAACTATGGAAAGGCGTTCGATCGACAAGCGTAATTTCAATATCGGTTGGTAAATCTTTCGTAAGCAAACGTAGCATGATTCGCATATTTCCATACCCTGCACCTAATAAGACAAGTTTTCTCATGACCTTCTCCTTTATTCATTCCTCGATTTCCGCTATTTTCCCAATTCATTATAACAGTATGAGACATGCCTCACAATGAGGCTCAGAAATTGACGTTGATTCAAAAAAAGAGTAGCATTCCTAATAGTGAGGTGATCTACGTGAATCCAATCGTTGAATTTTGCATGAGTAATCTCGCAAATGGTTCACATAAAACTTTAGAAACATTGGAAAAAGATCCAAACCTCGATGTTCTCGAATATGGTTGTTTAAGTTACTGCACAGCTTGTGCGGAGAGCCTTTATGCGCTCGTGAATGGCGATATGGTAAAGGCTGACACACCTCAAGAACTGACAGAACGTATTTACCAATACATTGAAGATAATCCACTCTTCTAAGAATCTTTGGATCGTTTTTACTATAACAGCAATCATCATGTTTAGCTCGGGTTAATTCGCAAATTAAATAGCGTTTATTAACCTAAGCTAAACAATCGATGACGACCAAGCTTTCTATTAACCTTGGAAAGCTTTTTCTATCGAAACGCTTGCTAGATTTTCCAATAAATACGTTGGGTGGTCTTCCTTTAACAGCACTTCTTCGCGCGATGTGACACCGCCCTCAACATGTGCTGTCGCAATACCATACCGAATCCCCGCTAGTATATCCGTATCGTAGTTGTCGCCAATTAAAATCATATCTTCTTTGCTATACCCACTCTTCTCCTGAATATAACTCAACATAAATGGCTCAGGTTTGCCCATAAACGTTGGCGTTACACCAGTTGAATATTCAACAAGTTTAATAAACGAACCCGTTCCAGGCAGTAACCCTCTTTCTGTCGGCATCGCTCTATCGCCATTTGTTGCAATAAATTTCGCACCTGCTCGGATATTTAAACAGAGATCCGCTAATTTTTCATAAGTCACTTCCCGGTCTATTCCCATTACGACGATATCTGGATTTGAAGTGACCAATTCAATTCCCTCAGCTAATAAAGCTTCTCGCAGACCAGTTTCACCAAACATTTGAACCTTTGCATCCGTAAAGTTTTCTTTACAATAATGCGCCGCCGCAATCGCGGAAGTCACAATATACTTTGCTTTTGTATGTATCCCAAATCCTGCTAATTTCTGCTGAACTTGTTCTGGCGTTGCCGACGAATTATTCGTAATATAATACGGCTCTATCCCTTGTTGTTGAAGTTGCTCAATTAAAGCGACCGCTTCCGGCACTGGTTCTGTTCCGTGGTACACAGTTCCGTCTAAGTCAAAACAATATGCTTTATAATGATTCATTATGCTTCCTCATCAGCTGGTAAAAATGCAGAAACTGGTCCTAACTCATGCTCCAAATAATGACGTACTTTTTCAGGAAATAATTGCAAAGCTTCAAAAGCTTCATTTAACGTTGAAGTAATAACATTCGTATCGACACTAATAAACTCACGAACAATCATTTGTCTAAGCTCAATCACTTTTTTTATTCGGTCCGTCATATCGGCTGTTATGACTTTTTCATCATCCATAATATCAATGATGTCTTCATAACTACCCGGATCACGCATAATAAATCCGTCAATCATCGTGTTCCCGACATCGATAATACCTTCGATGATATCATGACTCAGTCTTGAAAGCGCTAACGAATGAATGCAGTCTTTGTGCCAATTCTCTTCTTTTTGATAGAGGGCAAGTAATTCTTCTATGTGACATAGTACTTTTTCAATTTTATTTCGGTCAACAAAATACATGATGTTGCCTCCTTACTTTATATTCACGTCTTTATCTTAACATAAATAAGGAATATTTTTCTGAAATTTAATGTTAATATACAGTTTTGCAATAAATACTATACACTTTCACTGATTTCTTATTAGGGAATACTATAAATTCAACAAATCACTACGCTAAACAAATTCAAATATCCCTGTTTTTTCGTTCAATCGTATAATGTGTCAAAAATTGCACATGATAATAATTGAAATCGAAATCATTAGAATGAGGAGTGTTTTTATGGGCGTTATGGATGGAAATCCTAAAAAAGAACCAATGCATTACGGAGAGATCATTGGCACTTGGTCTTTTATCGGTGCGAATAACGGATTAATTAGTGGGTACGAAGCGTTTGTCAATCATGCAAGTGATCCTGACCTTATAAAGTTGCTTGAGGAAGCAATAAAGATGATGAAATCTGAAACCAAGGAACTGGAAAAAGTATTAAAAAACAACGGTATTACTCCACCCCCTTCATTACCTGGTCGTCCTAAAGCAAATGCAGATGACATTCCTGAAGGTGCTAGGCTTTCAGATGTCGAAATCAGCGGTGCTGTATCGATTAACGTAGGACAGGGACTTGTTTCTTGCAGTATGGTAATGGGTCAATGTCTAAGAGAAGATATTGCCATGATGTTTGGTAAATATCATGTTGAAAGAGCACTATTTGGCGCAAAATTACTACGTTTGAATAAAGAAAAAGGTTGGATTATCCCACCTCCACTTCATATCAACAATTAATGTAATATAAACTAGAGATGATTGAGAAAGTTAACAGAGTACTTGGAGTCCCATACTAAAAAACCATGCGATAGAAAACATTTCGCATGGTTTTTTAAAGTGGTTATTTCTTTACTTTTTTCAAAATAAAATGTGCACAACCGAAGTTACAGTACTCGTATAAATAGTCTTCAACTGTGCTGATTTTCGTTTCATAAGTTGCTTTTGGATTGCGGTCGTCAAAAAAGCCTTTTAAGCGTAATTGACCATATCCCCAATCTCCCAATATATAATCATATTTTATAAGCACTTCGCTAAATCTTTCGAGCAATGGGTCCTTTTGAAAGCCATCTCGAAAATCTTTAATTAATTCATACTCTGTATTTTCGAGCATTATCATACCTTTTCACCACCACTCAACTTTGCAATGTTGCTTGAAGTTGTTCTTCACCTTGACGTTGTTTTTCTTTCGCTGCCGCATTTACTTGCTCATCGGCATGGTAACTTGAACGAACGAGCGGTCCTGCTTCACAATGCGAGAATCCTTTGGACATCGCAATTTTTCTTAATTCGCCAAATTCTTGTGGAGAATAATATTTTTGAACAGGCAAATGTTTTTTGGTCGGCTGTAAATATTGACCAATCGTCATAATATCAACGTTATTTGCACGTAAGTCATCCATTGTTCCGACAATTTCTTCATGTGTTTCACCTAGGCCAAGCATTAAAGAAGACTTTGTTGGAATTTCAGGATACATTTCCTTCGCCCGTTTAAGCAATTCGAGTGAACGGTCATAAGTTGCACGTGCTCGGACTCTTTTCGTGAGTCGACGAACCGTCTCAATATTATGGTTTAAGATATCCGGTTTCGCATCCATTAACGTTTTTAAGTTTTCGTATACCCCACCCATGTCGGATGGAAGCACTTCAATTGTCGTAAATGGGTTTTTACGACGAATTGCCCGGATCGTTTCCGCAAACACACCTGCACCGCCGTCCTTCTGATCATCACGTGCAACCGCTGTGACAACGACGTGCTTTAAGTTCATTAATTGTACGGAATCAGCAACACGTTCCGGTTCGGCTAAATCAAGCTCGTTTGGAAGGCCTGTATTCACTGCACAAAAACGGCAGGCTCTCGTACAAATTGCACCTAAAATCATAAACGTAGCTGTTCTACGCTCTCCCCAACATTCATGAATATTCGGGCATCGAGCCTCTTCACAAACTGTATTGAGATTTTGTTCACGCATTAACTTTTTTAAATCTCTATAGTTCTCGTTTGTATTCAACTTAATCTTAAGCCAATCTGGTTTCCTTAAATGTTCAGTTTTCTTTCCTCGTTCAGGTCTACATGACAAGACAATCGACTCCATTTCTTGAAGACTTTAGTGAAGTATTACATCATTGCTGCAATTATACTTATTTATTATCTTGACTATCGTAAATGTATCACAATTACACTATTCAAACAACCTTCATCGCCGAATGAATCGGGCAAGTACTTAAAATAATTAAAATACCAAAAAACTGTAGAGAAAGTCCAAACTGGACTCCATCTACAGTCTGTTAAAGCGTTGTATATCGACCATCTGCTAAACTGATTTTTTCCTTGATTTCGAAACCGCGTTCACAATACTTGCGGCTAATCCTCCCCAAATGACGAGGATTCCAACGACCATCATTCCGATTGCTCCACCACTCATAGCGAATCCTCCTTAGTTTTCTTCATAATCTGTAGTCTCATGTGTATTCGGTTTCCATTTGGAGAGCGTAAATAAGACTGCTAAGACTAATGCGCCTAATGCGACAGACCAGCCTCCAAATAGAATAAATGTATTTGAGTATCCTTCATAATTTCCATTATCTGTTTCATGAAGCTTTAACAAGTTCGTACGTAATAAACCAAACATCATATACCCTAGGACTATCGGTGTAATGACGCTCAAACAAACTTTCCACCAAGCCCCTAGACGTATATCAGAAATCGCGTTTGCATGATTTTCAAATACGCCAAGCTTTCTAAATGCCCATGCGATCAGGATAACTTCTATTAATCCAATTGCTGCGACTCCGAATTGGTTGATGAAGTAATCCGCTGCATCAAGGAAGAATAATCCGCCACGTGTCGCGAAAAGCGTGGAAACAACTGCCGCTATTCCAACACCAACGATAACAGATTTACTTCTAGAGACATTAAATTTATCAGATATACCAGCGATATACGTTTCACAGATTGAGATGAGAGAAGATATACCAGCAAGTACAAGTGATAAGAAGAATAGCGTACCAAATAAGCTATTCATTCCTGGCATCTGATTGATAATCTCCGGGAATACAACGAAAGCTAAGCCTACGCCAGCATCGGCAACCTCTGAAACAGCAGTTCCAGCTTGCGTTGCCATAAAACCTAGTGCCGCGAAAATCCCAATTCCCGCAAGTAATTCAAAACCTGAATTAGCAAAACCTGTAATAAAAGCGTTATTCGTAATATCCGATTTTTTAGGTAAGTAACTAGAATACGTGATCATAATTGCAAATGCGATAGACAAACTAAAGAAAATATGTCCGTAGGCTGCTACCCATACTGTCGGATTGGCGAGTTTAGTCAAATCTGGTTTGAAAAATGCATCTAATCCAAGCAGTGCACCATCAAGCGTAACCGCACGTATAACGACCATTAGAAATACAATTATTAACATTGGAATAAATATACGGTTTGCGAGTTCTATTCCACGCTGTACCCCTGCTAATAGAATAATAAAAACGATTGCCCATACAAGTAGTAAAGGGATTAGTACACCAGGAACGTACCCCCCCACATCTCCAGGAGTATCTGCTAAATTCAGCACATCCCCAAACAAGAACCCAGCTGTATCAGTACCCCAAGATAAATTAAATGAGTAAATCGTATACTTCATTGCCCAGGCAATAATAACAGAATAATAGGTTGATATAACAAATGAGACAAAAACGCCCCACCAACCTATCCATTCAGATTTCTTGCCTGACATTCTAAAAAACGAAAGTGGCGCTGAACCACGATACTTATGACCGATTGTAAACTCCATAATTAAAATCGGAATACCCGCAGTTAATAATGCAAATAAGTAAGGGATAAAAAATGCACCGCCACCATTTTCATAGGCAACATACGGAAATCTCCAAATATTCCCAAGCCCTACTGCAGAGCCAACTGCGGCCATAATAAACCCTGCTCGACTCCCCCATTGTGAACGTCTTGACATGAATTTTCCTCCTTTTCCTTTTCTCTATTTGTCCGAAAATTCAAAAGCTAAACACAAGTTAATTATATATTGCTACTATTCTATTGTCAAAACATTTTTAAAATACCTACTATTTTTTTCGACAAAAAAAGAAGTGATGAATTCCATCACTTCTTTCGCTTAAATTGATTGTTTTGAATGACCTAACGCAACTTTTCCAGCCTTTGACCGCATTGTCCAAACTGAAAACAACACAATTAAAACGACAATAACCGACAATAACCCTAACCAGATCGAGCCAGTTACACCCAACACGACATATCCGATTACCGTAATTCCAGCACTCATCAAAGCGTACGGAAGTTGTGTCGCCACGTGATCCATATGGTTACATCCAGCACCCGTTGACGATAGAATCGTTGTATCTGAAATTGGTGAGCAATGGTCTCCAAATACCGCTCCTGCAAGGACTGCCGCCAATGCAGGGAGTAGCATTTCAGGTGAAGCATCTAACATAATTTTTCCCGCAATCGGCAATAAGATTCCGAATGATCCCCATGAAGTACCCGTTGAAAATGCCATAAGTCCAGCTAGTACAAACATGATGGCTGGCAAGAATGCAACTGGAATATTTGCTTGCATCACAACATTAGATAAATAAACTCCAGTATCTAACTTGTCAATTAAATCAGTCAAGCCCCAAGCTAAAATTAGTATAAGCACCGCTGGCATCATAGCCTTCACGCCACTCGTAAAAGCTTGTCTCATTAGCAAAGTATTTGCAGTTTCATTGTTTTTAAATTGCAGTGAATATAAGATTGCAGCTAAGCCTGCTCCTGATAATCCACCGATAACTAGAGAATATGGAACATTTGTATTTTCAAAGATTGACCAAATCGAAACAGCAATTCCGTCTGCAACACTTGCTTGATACCCTGTCCATACCATCATGAGCAACGTCACTACAATAAGTGTAACGATAGGCGCTACGAGATCTCGTACTTTACCATATGCATGCACAGGAAAATCTTCTTTTAATTGGCCAGGAATTTCTTTATTAGGATCGTATAATTGACCTTTGCTTTCCGCACGGTCTTCATGTCTTTTCATTTCGAAAAAGTCTACATTCGTCCAAGCAAAGAAGAATACTAAAGCCAATGTTGTTACGACATAAAAGTTCATTGGCGCCATTAATAAGAAGGCAGATAGCGGTGAATAGCTTATCGCAGCAGCTCCGCTAAACATAATACCGAGAAGACCTATCAAATATGCGCCCCAACTTGAAATAGGAGACACGACACAAATAGGTGCAGAAGTCGAGTCAATAAAATATGCTAGCTTTGCACGCGATATTTTATGGCGGTCCGTAATCGGTCTTGAAATTTGTCCGACTGCAAGTGAATTAAAATAGTCATCCACGAAAATGGCAATTCCCAAAGCAACTGTTAATAACTTCGCGCCTCGTTTCGTTTTCACGTGACGTATTGCCCACTCCGCAAATGCCCTGCTTCCGCCAGACAAACTAACAAAAGCGGTAATGACACCAAGCAATAAGATAAATAACATAATATTAATATTATCTGAGTTAATGGCGCTGCTGCCCCAATCCCAAAATGAGACCGTGATAGACTCCCATAATTCAATAAATATTTGCGTTGGTGAAAACGCAGCAACAATTAATGCCCCCGCTACAATACCAGTTCCAAGAGATAACAGTACGCGTCTTGTCAGCAATACCATTACAATCGCTAATATTGGTGGGATTATTGAAACCCAAGTTCCTATCATTCTAAATTCCTCCAATTGATTGGGGGTGAGGTGTTTTTCAGGTAATTAAAAAGCCAGCTGCTCGTCGCACAATCGAATGTGTTACGGGAAGCCGGCTTACTCTACTTTTCGTCTGTTTGATAAATATAAAAGCTTATCTCACGTCCGATTTGTAGCTCATCATCAGCAAATACGCTGTATGACAGTGTTATTCTTATTTAGAATAACCCCAACCTGATGACTTTGACAAATTCATCAAGCTTCGGCAAAACTCCCTTTCACACATGATCATCGTTGTCACACTTCCATGTACTACTGATAAGTAATGCAGCCTCTACCCTATCGATATTTTCTTTGTAGAAATGATTATATCAAAATTATTTAAGAACTTCAAGGGCTATTTTATTCCTGTAATTCCGGTTTCAACGGAACTTCAACATCCACATTCGGTTTCATCACTCCATCTCCAGTACTATAGACTTGTGGTACCGGACCTTGTACGAGTCCAATCGCAATCGGCACTGTTTGTTCTACAATCGATGTCTTTGTGGCAAGCGGAACAATGATTTTAACTTGCACTGTTAGGACAATGTTTACTTCAACATACGCATTATTAATACCGAATTCCTTAATATAAGGCACAACAGTTGCATGGGCATCACCGATAACATGAAAGCGAATTGGAATTCTTGGGCCAAGATTACCAAGGAGCGGTAAATCTGTCACTTGCCCAAGGGATACAAAAAAAACAACGCCCCCTTGCGATTGCATTTGTTCCGCATCATATTCGATATCTTCATCTAACGGTAATATATCAATATTTCCTTTTTCAATTTCATCTAAGTTTTCATCGACAGTTGTACGAACATCCGCAAGTATTCGATTGATCACTTCTGTATTATATTTCGCAATCACTTGATCCGAACTCTCGCCCGTTGGTACATGTTGAATCACATCATTCACATCAAGGACATTTGCAATTCGTTCCGTAATCGCTTCACTGATGACATGATTTGCGATTTTCTCGGTTTGAACTTCAGCATAACCGATGTAAATTGGAGTGAGTTTTTGATTGACATAGTAAAAAAAATAAACAACCGCTACAATTACAGCAAGGAAAATAAACGGCAATATCTTTCCTTTTCGCCGAAAGATTCCTCTCCGTTTAATTGGTTTTTGAAATTTCAAAACGACTCCTCCCGTTATAACATATGCTAGGGAAGAGTCGTTGATTCACCATTATTTTGACCGTACTTTGCTAATACATCTCGGATTAAATCGGGCATGAAATATTCTTTGTCTAACTCTTTAAACAATGGAAAGAAATATCCAAACGTAAACATATCTAGCGTTGCAAGTGTATACGTCTCTTCAGGTACAACTTCTTTATTTCCCGCGAAAAGCGCACCCCATCGGTTCCTATACAATCTTTCATGAAGAATTGCCCCCATCAAAGTACCACGAAATCCCAAGCCTTTTACTTCAATATGTGCCAAATCTTCGTTTAACGACTGCTCATAGACTTCTAGTAATTGGTCACCGGTTAATTCAATTGTACAGACGTTGATCGGATGAGGTAATATTTGGTGCATATCCCCTTTCGTGATCCACCCTTTTTCCAAACTTCCCAAAAAGATGCCTGCATTAAACAGCGCGCAATCTGCGTCCGTATAATCAATTAACGCCCTACCAAAATAAGAGGATAATTCGCTCGTGCCAAATAGATTTTGCTTCAAATCCACCGCATTATAAAACAACTTTTCTTCTAAGGCTGTTTTTCCAACATCTATATACTTCGCTATTTTCTCAACATCTTCTTCCAAAACTGGTAAGTCTGCTGAGCGATAAAGGCTCGCATGCTTATCAATTACCTGTTTTTTCTTATCGTCGAATTGCACTGTCACATGCCCTACAAAATCACCAAATTTCCCTGTCGCCGCAAGTAATGCATCATTCACATACTCGCCTTCAGGTAAAATATGATGTGTATGGGCGCCCAATATCACATCGATATGTGGACATTCCACTGCTAGTAACTGATCTTCTGGAAGTCCTAAATGAGACAAACAAATAATCACATCTGTCTTCTCCACAAGCTGCTCTGCTTCATTTATAAGTTGTTCCCTTGAAGGGATAATCTTCCAATCCAATGTTTCATAGAACTGTTTGTAATAAGCAGTTGCACCTATGACGCCGATTTTTGTTCCTTTTGCAGTCGTATAAATGGTAGACGATGTTGCCCAGTTCGGAAGTTCCTCATTAGAATCTAGTAAGTTTCCAACAATTACATCAAACTTCGCCTCGTCATAAAGTTCATCTAACGCAGCCTTAGACATCGTGATTCCTTCATTATTTCCAATCGTCACCGCATCATAACCGGCTTCGTTTAATAGTTGAATATTGCCCTTCCCATTCGTACCTTCTGTAAAAGGGTGTGAGCGGTCCACGTGGTCGCCGATATCAAAAAGATAAACAGGTTCCCCGCGTGCGTCAAATTCTTTCCGTTTATCCACAAGTAAACGGTGAATTTGCGGCCAATATTCAAAATGACTATGAATATCATTTGTATGCAAGATATGAATTATTTCCATCCAACAATCTACCCCCAAATTCCATCAACAATTGAACGTACACCTAGAAGAAGTAGAATGATACGCAACGCAAATACTAGTGTTTCAGATTTCATTTTGTTATTTAAATATGCCCCCATTTTCGCACCAAAATATGCTGCCGGGACGACAGGGATTGTATAGAGCCAAGGAACGTTACCGAGAGAAATATGTGTAATTGAATTAACAATTGCAGATAAAAACACCATGAACATTGATGTGCCAACCGCAACATGTGGCGGGAATAAAAACAATAAAATCATCGCTGGAACAATAATCGAACCGCCGCCAATACCAAATAATCCGGAGGCGAACCCAACACCAAAAGTTAGCAATAGCGCAAACCAAATCGGATATCCATAAATATGTTCATGTCCGTGAATATCTGTAAACATCCTTTTTTTACCGCGCTTCACAAACCACTGCACAGGCTTAAGATAATCTCTTACTAACAAAAGTGTTGCTAAAATAATGAGCAATATACCAAAATATAAATTAAATGATGGCAAATCTAACTGTTTATTCACAAATGCGCCGATTAATGTACCTGGCGCGCTACCTGCGAAAAAGATGGCCCCACTTTTAAAGTCGACTGTTTTCTTTTTCATATAAGACAAGGTTGAACCAAGCCCTGTAAAAATCATCATAATGACTGATAGGCCCACGACTGTTTGGGGTGTAATTCCGTCAATCCACCCTAAATTAATGCCGATAAATAGCGTTGCGGGAACAAGGATGATGCCGCCCCCAAGCCCGACAAGTGCCCCGATTACTCCCGCACTCAATCCAATTAACGCTAATATTAAATACTCCATCACCAATCCCCCTCGAACAAACTCAGCTGTTGTGAAGCTAAATTATCATATGTAATGTTTAGTTGTCGTTGAAATTGTTTCGCATTTTGCGCCGCATGTTTCCCCGAATTATTATTAAAAATAACAAAAACTTCCTCTGTTTCAGCAGCTAATTTTTGTGTAACGGCTTCAAATTCTTTTAATTCTTTCGCATCATACTCATATAAATTGCGCACAGTACGCCATGATTTATCGTCTCCTGACGTATTGCGCCACCCGTATATATTCCGACCATGTAAACGAAAGAGCACCTTATCGGCCCTGGTTGACACCGGTACAAGGGGTATGCTCCCCTCCCCTGCTTGCGGTTCATCACACACTGAATGAATGACATTTAATTCGCGCAAAAAGGCGATTGTTTTCATTTTAAATGGTGTTGAATACCACGATTGGTGTCTAAACTCAATGGCAATATCAAAGCCTTTTAATTTCTTGCAAATTGAACGGATTTCATCCACATGTTCTTTCACACAATCAAACCAAGGCGGAAACTGGACGAGGACCATCGCTAACTTCCCTGCCTCTTGCAATGGTTTTATCGATTGAATAAATAGACGATACATCTCTTCTTCCGATTCAAACGGCAATTCACCACGGTGATGTCCGGTTATTCCTTGATATGCCTTCACAATAAATTGAAAATCATCCGGCGTTTCCCGTATCCATCTTTGAATGTTTCGCTCTGGTTGTATCGCATAAAATGTGGAATCTAATTCCACGATTGGAAAATGTGCAGTATAATCCAGTAATTTATCTCTTGCGGTTGAATTCGGATTGGCAAGATCCGGATGATCTCCCCACCCCGTCAACCCGATTTGTATCATCTTCTCATGCCCTCCCTAAGAAAAGGAATACTCTTATCCTATCATACATTCTACTATTTTTTCAGACAATGCTTGGAACTAGGTTAATTTCTGTTTCAGGACTATATTCACTTCATTCGATAGGAAGGAATGAATCCTTTTTTATAAAGGAATGCAATACCATTCAGATATGTCGCAGCAATTTTCTTTGGAAAGAACCGCTTTCGATAAAGCTGTTCGTACGCTTTCTTTAGATTGTTCCACTGTGCACAATTTTTCTGCTGTCTAAAACGCGCGACATCAATTAACTTGATATCGCCATTCGTGGTCAGAAAAATGTTGCGCAAGTGAATATCAGATGGGTTTAATCCTTGTTTCGAAGCTAATAACAAGGCATAATCAATTTCTTTTATATGATTGGGTCTGATCAGCTGCCCTTGCGCGATACAGTCAAAGAGCGTTAGCCCCTCAATATAATCAATCACAATATAATTCAGACCTGCGCCGTAAATATTTGGGTAATAAGAGATATTTTGAAGTACATGATAAATTTCAGCCTCTTCTTTTGCTAAATGCATAAACCCAGGGAAAAATAGCTTAATGGCTTTATCCGAAGACTTTATTCTAAAAACAAAAGCACTTCTACCTTTACCAACAAGTTCTAATGCATCTGAGTAACGCATGAGACGATTTTTCTTGTGAATGACAACCGTTCTTGCCAATTCTTCGTATCTATTCAAAATTTGTCCTCCAGTATCTTATAGGAAATAAAAAAAGACGGTATAACCAGTATTTGGTTACAACGCCTCTAAAAAATAAGCCTCACCAAATAAACGGTAAGGTCTCGCAAACAACGGGTGTTGCCAACAAAACCGAGGGACTGGGCCCTGTACTGACGACTTTGCTGTGTAGCTACTCCCCTTAAAGAAAGTTGCGTAATTATGATATTGGGTAAAGTATAGTTGCTACTTGATGCAGAGTCAATTATTTCATCATCGTGTTAATAGTTTGTGTAACTAATACGTTTCAATACATGAGAAATCATATTCCCTCAATATAATCATATATCCTTCCTCTTATCCATACAGTTAGATGATTAATATGAAAGGTGGAAATGAGATGAGCGGAAAGCAATCAGAAGTCGGTTTAGTAAGTATCGTTGATTCCTACTTATATCAAAGGCTACACAGCTTTAGAGGTAAATGGGTTGTAATTAATACGACGAAAAATCCTTTACAAGGCCTATTACACTCAGTTAGTCCAGACCATGTTGTCATTGAAGTAAGTGACACACCATTTTATGTTCGAATACAAGAAATCGTATGGATAACGGAAGCATGATTGAATTTCTTTGTGGAAGGAGAGCAAACATCCATTGATTAAACGAGTTAAAAAACTGCCAATCGATTTACCCGTTCCTGAATATGGAGATGCGAATGCCGCTTCAGTCGTTCAAGAGCTGTTAGGGGGTAAGTTCGGTGAAATGTCAACATTGAATAATTATATGTACCAATCATTTAACTTTAGACAAAAAGGAAAATTAAAGCCTTTTTATGATTTAGTTGCCAGTATTACAGCTGAGGAATTTGGCCATGTAGAACTCGTCTCAAATACCATTAATATCGTCAATAAAGGAACTTCCTTCACTGCAGATCCTGACCTAACCCCTCTACAAAATGCTAAAAATAAGCGAAATTCATATAGCTTCATCGCAACCGCTCAAACTTCAATGCCTGGAGATTCTATGGGCAATCCATGGTGCGGAGATAACGTTTTTTCTAGCGGCAATTTAGTACTCGACCTTTTACACAACTTTTTCCTCGAGTGTGGAGCAAGAACACATAAAATGCGCGTTTATGAAATGACCGATCACCCTACAGCAAGAGAAATGATTGGCTACCTTCTCGTTAGAGGTGGTACTCATATTCTTGCCTATGCGAAAGCGCTTGAAATAGCAACGGGTACTGATTTAACAAAAATGCTTCCAATCCCTAGCTTAGATAATCGCGCCTTCGATACTGCAAGAAAATATGAAGAACGCGGACACGGGAATGTGTTATTTACTTGGAATGATACAGGCGAATATAATGACATCCGACAAATTTGGAAAGGAACTAACCCATCTAGTGGGGAGACTCTTTACGTTAAGGAAGGGATGCCACAAGGATACGATATCCCAGAACTTGAAGACCTCCCTGAAGAGTTCGCGCCAGGAATCGGGCCCGATGAGTATCAGCAAATCGCCAAGCGGTTATTATCAAATCTTTAATAAAGAATAACAAAAAGAGCGACCTACCGAGATTTATATTTGGGTAGGTCACCTTTTCATTTTCAAGTAAACATAAGGCTTAGGACAAGAAATATATTATACTTTGATTTCTAATTGAGCCCTAAATTGCGCGCGTGCATTTGCTCGATCAACCTGATGACCCATTTCGTTCAATGTTTCACCGATTAAGTCAACTGCTTTTTCAAGCATTTCAGCAGTGGTATTGCCCATATGACCGATGCGGAATGCCTTCCCGCCTAGATGAGCAAGTGCCCCCGCTAAAATTACGCCTTTTTCAGCCATTGTAGCGCGGAAATTTACGTCGTCTACACCATCTGGGTATAAAATACAGCTTAGCGTGGAAGCGGCAACAGATTCTTCTGCTAACGCTTGCATCCCATAAGCAGCTAATCCAGCTCGCACCGCCTTACCGTAAGCCGTGTGGCGCTTATAACGCTTTTCCATACCTTCATCTAAAACAAGACGCATCCCTTCATGATACGCATAAATCAAGTTTACAGGTGGGGTTGCAAAGTATTTGCTCGGGTCATGCATAATCGGGATCCAGTTATAAATATCCGCGTAATAAGCAGGTACACGTTCAATTTGTTCACGCGCGGCTAAAGCCGTTTTATTGAAAGCAACAATTGCGAGTCCTGGTGGGACACCAATTGCCTTTTGCGAGCCTGTTAAAATCACATCAATCTTATAGTCTGGATGGCCGTATGTTTTACTCATATCTTCTTCAATTGCCGCAGTTGCCACAACACCGTCCAAAATAATAAGTGCACCATGCTTTTTAATAATCGGTACAAGTGCTTCTAAATCAGCAACAACGCCTGTTGAAGTATCTGCATGTGTTATCGTAACTGCTTTAAATGTATCCGTTGCAAGTTTAGCTTCAACTTCAGCCGGAGTTACTTGCTTACCCCACTCGGATTGGAGAACTTCTACATCAATGCCAAAAGCTTCGCCTAGTTTAATAAAACGGTCGCCGAAATAGCCTTGGCTAATGACTAATAACTTTTCTCCAGCAGCAACTGTATTCACAAGTGCCATCTCCATCGCTAATGTTCCAGAACCTGAAACAACGAAGACTTCCCCGTCTGTTTGGAACATTTCACGGGTCATCTCAATGGCTTTTTTATAAACTTTCGTAAATCTTCCATCTGTATGACTTCTTGTTTCCTGTGCCATCGCATCATAAATCGAATCAATCACTGGCGTCGGTCCAGGGATAAGCAACATATCTTTATTTCGCATTATTTAGCCCCCCTTAATTTATTTCCATATACTAGTGTATCATTATTCTGATAGTTTAGCAGTTACTAATCCTTAGAGAAACGCTAAACCTCCCTTTCAAAGTGTAACGTTAGGAGAATTCCTATAAAAAAACCCTCGCCACAAACATTGTTGTGGTAAGGGTTTAAAGTGTCTTAACCGATAGAACCTTCCATCTCAAACTTGATAAGACGGTTCATCTCTACCGCATATTCCATCGGTAGTTCTTTTGTGAATGGTTCAATGAATCCGAGAACGATCATTTCGATTGCTTCTAGCTCTGGAACACCACGACTCATTAAATAGAAGAGCTGGTCTTCAGATACTTTAGAAACGCTTGCTTCGTGCTGAAGTGAAATGTTGTCGTTTAGGATTTCGTTGTATGGAATTGTGTCGGAAATGGAAATGTCATCCATTAGCAACGCATCACATTCGATGTTTGAACTAGCACCGTCTGCTCTACGTCCGAAGTGTACAATTCCACGATATGTCCCGACTCCACCGCCGTGAGAAATCGATTTAGAAACGATTGTCGATGATGTGTTCGGTGCTAAGTGCATCATTTTCGCACCCGCATCTTGTGTTTGGCCTTTACCTGAAAGTGCAATCGATAATGTCATACCACGTGCGCCTTCTCCGCGAAGAAGAACTGCTGGGTATTTCATTGTCACTTTAGAACCGATATTTCCGTCAATCCATTCCATCGTACCGTGCGCATCCACAACTGCACGTTTTGTAACGAGGTTGTAAACGTTGTTCGCCCAGTTTTGGATTGTCGTGTAACGGCAATAACCGTTTTCTTTAACGATAATTTCTACTACGGCACTGTGAAGTGAGTTCGTTGTGAAAATTGGTGCTGTACATCCTTCAACGTAGTGAACGCTTGCGCCTTCGTCAACGATGATCATTGTACGTTCGAATTGTCCCATGTTTTCCGAGTTAATACGGAAATACGCTTGTAATGGGGATTCTACTTTCACACCTGGTGGTACGTAAATGAATGAACCACCTGACCAAACTGCTGAGTTCAATGCAGCAAATTTATTGTCAGTGTTCGGGATAACCGTACCCCAATATTTTTTAAAGATTTCTTCGTTTTCTTGAAGAGCAGAGTCTGTATCTTTAAAGATTATCCCTTGTTCTTCTAAATCTGCTTTCATGTTGTGGTAAACAACTTCAGATTCATACTGTGCAGAAACCCCTGCTAAATACTTCTGTTCTGCTTCAGGAATTCCTAGTTTATCAAATGTACGTTTAATTTCTTCTGGAACCTCATCCCATGAACGTTCAGTTGCATCAGAAGCTTTTACGTAATAGGTGATTTCATCGAAGTTAAGCGCACTTAAATCTCCACCCCACTGCGGCATAGGCATTTCGTAAAATAGCTCTAATGACTTCAAACGGTAGTCGAGCATCCATTGTGGCTCTTCTTTCATAGATGAAATTTCTTCGACGATTTCACGCGTTAATCCACGCTCGGAACGAAACACAGAAACATCTTCATCATGGAAACCGTATTTATATTCGCCGATTTCAGGCATTTTTTTAGCCATTAATTATTCCTCCGTTCATATAATTTACGCTTGAAAAGGTATTGAGAGCATTGCCCATTTCGTTATCTACAGCGAAAGGACGATAGCACTTTTCAAACAAATCGTTTATTCCTCAGACTCTTCTTCCCCGATTCCTTTTTCCATCGCCTTCCATGCAAGCGTTGCGCATTTAATACGGGCTGGGAACTTTGCAACGCCTGATAGTGCTTCAATGTCCCCTAAATCGATAGAAGTGTCGTATTCATTGCCAAGCATCATTTCTGAAATTGTATCTGCGAGTTGTAACGCTTCTGCCTCTGTTTTCCCTTTTAGCATTTGCGTCATCATTGACGCCGATGCCATGGAAATTGAGCAACCTTCACCTTCAAACTTCGCATCTTTTACTGTTCCCTCTTCAACTTGCATCGTTAAATGGATTACGTCACCACAAGTTGGGTTGTTCATATCAACTGTGACACTGCTCTCATCAAGAACGCCTTTGTTTCTTGGCGACTTGTAATGGTCCATGATAACCGAACGATACAGTTGGTCAAGATTTCTAGACGACATCGCTGAAATACTCCTTTGCAGTCCGGAGTCCATCTACGAGACGATCAACATCTTCTTTTGTATTGTAAACATAGAAACTTGCTCTTGCTGTCGATGAAACATCTAACCACTTCATGAGCGGTTGAGCACAATGATGACCTGCTCTCACAGCAATTCCATTCATGTCCAATACAGTTGCCAAGTCATGCGGATGAACACCTTCTAGGTTAAATGTAATGACGCCGGCACGCTCGTCGGCATTCATTGGTCCGTAAATGGTCAATCCTTCAACGTCTTTAAAACGTTCGAGCGCATATGCGGCAAGTTCGTGTTCATGACGTTCGATATTGTCGAGACCAATTTCCTCGAGATAATCAATTGCAGCACCAAGTCCTACTGCACCTGCAATAATCGGCGTCCCACCTTCAAATTTCCAAGGCAATTCTTTCCAAGTCGATTCTTGCAGTCCGACAAAATCAATCATTTCGCCGCCAAATTCTACCGGCTCCATGTTTTCAAGTAAACGTTTTTTTCCGTAAAGAACACCAATACCAGTTGGTGCACCCATTTTATGTCCGGAAAATGCATAGAAGTCACAGTCTAGTGCTTCCACGTCTACTTTAATATGCGGCGCTGCTTGTGCGCCATCAACAACCATCACTGCACCGTGTGCATGTGCAATTTCTGTAATTTCTTGAATCGGGTTAATCGTACCAAGTACGTTAGAAACATGCATAATTGCGACTATTTTAGTCCGATCCGTAATGACTTCACGAACTTTATCTAACGAAATCGTCCCGTCCGATTCTAAATCAATATAATTCAATGTAGCCCCTTTTGCTCTCGCAAGTTGCTGCCACGGAATAATATTCGAGTGATGCTCCATATGTGTAATAACGATTTCATCGCCTTCTTGTACATTCGCTTGACCGTAACTTTGTGCAACTAAGTTTAAAGCCGTTGTCGTACCACGCGTGAAAATAATTTCCTCCGTAGACTTCGCATTAACGAACCGACGGACCTTTTCACGTGCGCCTTCATAAGCTTCTGTTGCACGGTTACCAAGCGTATGCACACCGCGATGAACGTTCGAATTTTCGTACTCATAATAGTGCTTAATCGCATCAATCACTTTTTGTGGTTTTTGCGATGTTGCCGCACTATCGAGATAAACGAGCGGATGCCCGTTTATCTCTTGATTTAATATTGGGAAATGATTGCGTATGTCTTTGTTAAGCATTAGCGCACTTTCCTTTCAATAACCTCCGTCAACAGCTTCTTCACACCATCTGATGCTAATTCAGATACGACTGGTGCAAGGAATCCGTGAATGATGAGGCGTTCTGCTTCTTGCTTTGAAATTCCACGGCTCATTAAGTAGAACATTTGAAGTGGATCTACACGTCCAACTGTTGCCGCATGACCTGCTGTTACTTCATCTTCTCTAATGAGGAGTATTGGGTTGGCATCTGCACGTGCACGCTCACTTAGAATTAGCATACGTGACTCTTGCTCAGCATTGGAACCGATGCCGCCTTTTTCAATTTTACCGATACCATTAAAGATTACTGTTGACTCGTCTTTTACAACAGCGTGCTTTAAAATCATACCGTTTGTATTTTTACCGTAACTAATAATTTCAGTTGTAAAGTTTTGACGTTGTTTTCCGCGACCTACAACTACTGTTTTCAAATCACTATGAGAACCGTCACCAATTAGGTGAGTAATGTTCTCAGCAATTGTGTCACTGTCGTTCATTAGGCCAAGTGCCCAGTTTAACTGGCTATCTCTTCCAGTCACTCCGCGGCGGCTGACAAATGTTGTAAACCCTGTTGGCAACACATCAACAGCACCAAATGTAACTTGCGCATTGTCGCCTGTAAATACTTCAGCCACAATATTCGCTTGTCCTTTTGCTTCTGTTACTGTAGACATATAGTTTTCGATATATGTTAACGAACTGTTTGCCTCTGCAACAACGATGACGTGGTTGAATAAAGACGCTTGTTCATTGTCATGGAAAAATACTGCTTGAATTGGGTCTTCTACAATGACATTTTTCGGTACATAGACGAATAATCCACCGTTCATGCATGCAGCATTTAAAGCCGTCAGCTTATGTTCATCTACCTTTACACCGTCTGTCATATAATATTTTTTCAACAACTCTTCATATTCGCGAGTTGCTGTGAAAATATCCGTGATAATAACACCTTTTGCTTTCAAATCTTCTGAAATTGAAGTAAAAGCTGGTGTATTATTATGTTGAACGTAAACATTCTGTTCTTTATCTTCACTAAAGAGTGCGCGCACTTCTTCAGGTAATTCATTTAATGAGGAAACTACAGTTCCTTCTACCGCATGGATAGGAAAGTCTGTAAAGTTCCAACGATCAATCCTTGTTTTATCTGGTTTAGGCATAGGGAGTTGTTCCAATTTCGCAAATGCATCTGCACGGAAATCTGTCATCCACGCTGCTTCATTCATCTTTTCTGAAAAGGAACGGACATCCTGTTCGGTCAATGCCATTTTTGTTTCAACCGTCATTTTGAATTGTCCCCTTTCTTATGCTTCTTGCTCTGCAGTTTCTGCTTCAATACCAAGTTCTTGTTGTAACCAGTCGTATCCTTCAGCTTCAAGTTTTTGTGCTAATTCTGGACCACCTGATTTCACAACTTTACCTTGCATCATTACGTGTACATGGTCTGGTGTAATGTAGTCAAGTAGGCGTTGGTAGTGTGTAATGATTAAGCAACCAAAGTTTTCTCCGCGCATTTCGTTAACACCTTTAGAAACGATGCGTAGTGCATCAATGTCTAAACCTGAGTCGATTTCATCAAGAATTGCAAACTTAGGCTTTAACATCATTAACTGAAGAATTTCGTTACGCTTCTTCTCTCCACCTGAGAATCCTTCGTTTAAGTAACGTGTTGCCATATCTTCATGCATTTCAAGTGTATCCATTTTCGCATCTAATTCTCGAATGAAGCTCATCAGCGGAATTTCGTCGCCTTCTTCACGTTTTGCGTTAATTGCTGAACGTAAGAAGTCTGCGTTTGTGACACCAGCTACTTCACTTGGATATTGCATTGCTAGGAATAAACCAGCATTCGCACGCTCGTCTACTTCCATTTCCAGTACATCTTCACCATCCAATGTAACTGAACCTGAAGTAATTTCGTATCTAGGGTGACCCATAATCGCTTGCGCGAGAGTTGACTTTCCTGTACCGTTTGGACCCATAATTGCATGGATCTCATTTGTATTAATCGTCAAATCGACGCCTTTCAAAATTTCCTTGCCTTCGATTTCAACGTGAAGGCCTTTTATTTCTAAAGTTGCCATTCCTATACCTCCAATATGATAAATGCGAATGGATACCCATTCTCAATTTAGTATAATTCTAATCTTATCCTATAAACGGCTCCCTTGCAAATGTTTGAATTAAGCACATTCAAAACAGCTTACTAGTAATTTTCCGCTTATAAATCCCAGTATAACAAAAGAAACGCCTTTTCTCAATTGACGAATAGTCATTGAGAAAAAGCATTTCGTTGAATACTCTATTTCTTTGTGAATTTATCTACCATAATTGCGATTGCTCCGTCACCTGTAACGTTTGTTGCCGTTCCGAAACTATCTTGTGCCATATAGAGTGCGATCATTAACGCAACCATCGCTTCACTAAATCCAAGCATAGAACTTAATAAGCCAACTGCGGCCATTACAGCCCCACCTGGTACGCCAGGCGCTGCAATCATTGTAACCCCAAGCATTAGAATAAATGGTAAATACTCAGCAAAACTAACTGGAAGACCGTTCATCAATAATACACCAATCGAACAAGAAACGAGGGTAATTGTACTTCCTGAAAGATGAATCGTAGCAAATAGTGGGATTGTAAAATCCGTGACTTTTTCCGATGCACCCGTTTTACGTGCTTGTCTTAAAGTAACTGGTATTGTCGCAGCTGATGACTGCGTACCGAGTGCTGTAAAGTAAGCAGGCGCCATCGTTTTCATTAAAAACAATGGATTTCGCTTTGACATTGCACCAGCAACTGTGTATTGAATTGTTAACATTAATAGATGAAGTATAATAATCATAACAAAAACTAATGCGAAGACAGATAGTACTTTTCCAACTTCGCCTGTATAGGTCATATTCAAAAATATCCCGAAAATATGGACAGGTAGTAATGGAATAATGACAAATGATATCACTTTTTCTATTATTAATTGAAACTCTTCGAAAACTGGTAACATCGTTTTACTGCCAATCGAAGCCATTCCAATTCCAAATAAAAATGCAATAAGAAGCGCAGTCATAATGCCCATAACCGGTGGCATTTCCAGGTCAAAAAATGCAGTCCCAGCCTCTCTCGCAGCCTCAGCAACACTCGTGTCAGTTGCACTCCCGATAAAATTAGGAAGGATAGCAGTCGCTACAACAAAAGCCATTATTCCAGCGAATATTGTTGATGCGTAAGCAAATACTGTTGCAATTCCGAGTAATTTCCCGGACCCTTTCCCAAGTTGCGCAATACCCGGTGCAATAAACCCAATGATAATTAATGGGACAACAAAATTTAAAAAACCGCCAAACAACATATTAAATGTTGCGAAGAGTCTGACAACCCAATTAGCAAAACCTTCGTGAATAGCCGGAAGCAATAATCCTAGACCGACAGCAAGTGCAATCGCGATAATAATTCTTCCGATCAAACCAATTCTAAATTTCAAATTGATTCCCCCTTTTTATCTTTTTTAAAACTGCATCTAATATATCATATCGCCTATAAGATTAACATAGTTTTTTTTAAGAAAAAACAAATTTTTCTTACACCAAAAGACGAATTTTAGACAAAAAATCACTTTCATCGTTCGCGTATAAACATTTTTCACTGAAAATAAATTCACCAAACATCTGAATAGTTCTTTTTCACGAAGGATACAAAAAAAGCTAAACAGAATTCCAGATGTTATTCAGCTCGCCAATGAACTTTTCACGAAAATCGCTTCTAGTCCTTTTCTCACACCCCCTCAATTGATTAAAAAACTAAAGCATCACCTCATTAAGAAGTGATGCTTTAGTTTTTAAGTTTATTTTACAGGGACAACAATGCCTTCCCATTCCTCAAGAATAAAGTCTTGAATTTCATCTGATTTTAATACTTCAACTAATGCTTTAATTTCTTCTTTGTCTTCATCACCAGCACGTACTGCAATGATATTCACGTACGGCGAGTCGGATTCTTCAATCGCAATAGAATCTTCAAGTGGGTTTAATCCTGCATCAATCGCGAAGTTTGAGTTAATCAGAACAGCATCCCCTTCGTCATTGTTATAAAGTTGCGGTAACAATGCAGCTTCATAGTTCGCATCGAATTGAATGTTTTTCGGATTTTCGACAATATCTTTAACTTCTGCTTTCGTTTTATCAATGCCTTCTTTAAGCTTAATCAGACCTTGTGCTTCAAGCATCGCAAGTACACGACCATGATCTGCAACAGAGTTACTAATTAAAATTGTTGCACCTTCAGGCAACGCTTCAAGTGAGTCATACTTCTTCGAATAAACACCAATTGGCTCAATATGAATTCCGCCAGCATTGACAAAATCGTAACCATGATCAGCAATATTAGATTCTAAGAAAGGGATGTGTTGGAAATAGTTTGCATCTAAATCACCGGAATCTAAATCTTTGTTAGGTAACACATATTCAGTATATTCCTCAATCACAAGATTAATGCCTTTTTCTTTCAATAACGGTTGTGCCTGCTCCAGAATAATTGCGTGAGGTGTGTTTGAAGCACCAACAACCAATTCTGTTTCTTTATCGCCGCTACCAGTAGTTTTATCGTCTTTCGTACCGCAAGCAACCAATGTTAGCACAAGTGCCGCCAATAAAATCGCAGATAAAAACTTTTTCATTGTATGAACTCCCCTTTTCCGTATGTTTATATGGTAAATAAGCTAAGCCTATTGTTCCCAAATAATTATCTTTTATCTAGTTTTCTAACAGACAAATCTCCAATGAATTGGATAATAAATACAACAATTAATATTAGAATCGTTGCGACCCATACGACGTCTTCTCGACTACGTTGGAAACCGTCTAAGAAAGCCAATGTACCAAGCCCTCCTGCACCAATAACACCAGCCATCGCCGTATATCCCACGAGCGCAATCGCTGTAACCGTAATCCCTGAGATGAGGGCCGGTATCGATTCAGGAATTAACACCTTGAAAATAATTGTAGATGTTTTTGCACCCATTGACTTTGCAGCTTCAATCACACCTTTGTCAATTTCCTGTAGTGCAATTAAAACCATACGGCCATAAAACGGTGCCGCACCAATAATCAACGCCGGTAAAGCTGCTTCAGGTCCACGCATTGTCCCGACAAGTAACTTTGTAAGCGGAATTAGTAATATAATTAAAATAATAAATGGAATGGAACGGAATATATTTACAACGGCTCCGGTAATCGTATGAATGAATTTATTTGCCCATAATTGTCCAGGGGCTGATAAAAACAATAAGATGCCTAGCGCTAATCCGATAATAAATGTAAACAGCGTTGACATGACGGTCATGTAAAGCGTCTCTATAGTTGCTTCCCACATTTTATCCCAATCGACATTTGGTAGAAGGCTTTCAATCATGACCAATCACCTCCGTCTGTACATCTTGTTCATGAAGATAGCCAATTGCCTTTTCAATCAATTCATCGTCACCAACAAGCTGTAAAATGAGCGTTCCATATGCCCCTGCTTGTGTATGGGAAATATTCCCTTGGACAATATTGACGTCAATGTTGAATTTACGGATTAGACTTGCAAGAATTGGTTGTTCTGTGCGCTCGCCGACAAAAGCAAGCTTGACAAGCTTTCCTGTCGGGAACTCTTCTTTAAGATGCTCAATTGCCTCTTTTGCATCAGCAGACTCTGTTAATTGTGCGACGAATCGTTTCGTAATCGGCTCTTTCGGTGTTTGGAATACTTCCAGCACATCACCAATTTCCACGACTTTTCCAGCTTCCATGACGGCAACACGATGACATATTTTACGAATGACATGCATTTCGTGCGTAATCAGGACAATCGTTAAACCTAAACGTTCGTTTATATCTGTTAATAAGTCGAGGATCGCGTCAGTCGTTTCAGGATCTAGCGCTGATGTTGCTTCATCGCAAAGCAATACTTCCGGATCATTTGCAAGTGCACGTGCGATGCCCACTCGTTGTTTTTGACCTCCCGATAATTGAGACGGATAAGCATTTTCACGTCCGCTCAAACCGACTAACTCGATCAATTCCGCTACTTTCCTTTCACGTTCTGCTTTCGCAACACCTGAGATTTCAAGTGGGAAAGCAATATTATCTTTCACGGTTCTTGACCATAGTAAGTTGAAATGTTGGAAAATCATACTCACTTTTTGACGCGCCAATCTTAATTGTTTACCTTTAATTGAAGAAACTTCTAATCCGCCAACCTTAACCGATCCAATAGTTGGCATTTCAAGCCCATTTAATAGGCGGATTAACGTACTTTTTCCTGCACCACTATAACCGATGATGCCAAATATTTCGCCTTCCCTAACCGAAAGCGTGACGCCATCTACGGCCGCAATCTGATTTGGGCCTGTCCCATATTGTTTTACAACATCTTGTAAATGTATCATCTTTTTTCCACCTTCATTTAAAATCCAATTGCTTGAACGCTTTGGTAGATACTATCTCTCATATAGTATGTTTACTTTCCGATAAATTAAAAAGCCTTTCCACCAAGTGAGTAGAAAGGCTTTACGTTTTTTAAAAAAAATCGTTTGTCCAATCTCTCATCTTCCAAAGCAACCGCTTTGTGTGAATTGGCACCATTTCACAAATGTGATGGTTGCCGGGCTTCATAGGGCACTTCCCTCCGCCGCTCTTAATAAGAGTTTTACTATTCTTTTATAATAACTAATAACTTATCACATTTAGTTGAATTTTGTCAACCAATCTTTTCAAGTAAATGTGGAACAGATTGAAAAGCATAGATTTTCTCTTTTATGACACCATCTTCTGCGATGAGTAAACAAGGCACACTTTCTATTTGATAGTCTACTGCTAAGTCTTCAATATAATTCAAGTCTGCCTTTCCCATTGGTATACTTTTCCTCATCGCATGAATTACTTCCATCATTTTAGACGCAACCATACACGTCCCACAAATAGGCGTATATAAATAGAACAAAGCTTTACTTGAATCATGCATCACAGTTTCCCATTGTTCACGTGTCCACGTTTCCATAACCATCATCCTCTTACAGTAAAAATTCTCGGTGAATATTAAAATAGCCATCCAATTGTTCAGCCAAGATATCGTACGGGGTCGTTTCAACTTCTTTATAAAATTCATCAGTATATAAATGAATCGCCCAAGGGTAGTTTTTTTTGAATAAAGTGCGAATTTTATCTCCTGTATCATCCGCATCTACAAAAACAAAAAGTTCACTCGCCTCGTAAGGTTCCATCAATTCATCAAGATGATATTCACTAATCGTACCAAATGTACAAATGATTTGAACAGGTTCAGCAAGGATCCGTTTTAACCGAAAGCGATCTGCTTTTCCTTCTACGACTATCACTTTTTGTCGGTCCACACAATCCCTCCATCCTCGTTTACCATTTATTCAAACGCAATACTGCTGTATAGTTTTCCATCCATGAACTTTATCATACTCATTTATGCACAAAATTTCATGCATGAATGATTGCAAGAAAAAAACGTCAGGGAATAACTCTCCCGACGTTCGGTTTTCATTGATTACTCAATTGTCATTTTATCGTATTCTTCAGCTGACATGAGTGAATCTAGTTCTGAAACATCTGATGGTTCAACGACAATCATCCATGCTTGTTCATATGGAGATTCGTTTACAAATTCAGGGCTATCTTCTAGCTCTTCGTTCACTTCTACAACTTTACCACTAATTGGTGCATATAGTTCTGAAACTGTTTTTACAGACTCAACGCTACCAAATGGCTCGTTCGCAGTAATGTCATCGCCTACTTCCGGAAGTTCAACGAAAACAATATCGCCAAGTTCCGATTGCGCAAAATGTGTAATACCAATACGGTATTTACCGTCTTCGTCTTTCACCCATTCATGCTCTTCAGAATACTTCAATTCTTTCGGTGTGTTCATGTCATAGCCTCCAAATATTCATAGTTAATTGAATTAATTTCATAATCGAACATACTCTAGGAAAATCCGGACTGCTTTGATTTCCATCCTGGGAAGACCCCTTCCACTACAATTAACGGAAATAAATCCATATAACCGAACCTTCCGATACGAATCTACCACAACATTCGTTTTTGCATCATAATCAATCATTATAAAATTAATTCAGTCACTTCAATAATGCCATAGTTTACCCTAAAATACAAGATTACCTGATAAGTCTACTAACTTATTAGATAACTTTCCGACTTGAAATTCGGAACAATTAGCCCCAAACCTCGTCAAACGTTTCATCTTTAAAACCAACTGTCACTTTCCCATCGCCAAATACAATTGGTCTTTTAATCAGCATACCATTTGAAGCGAGTAGCGCTACTTTTTCTTCGTCCGACAGTGTTGGTAGCTTATCTTTCAAGTTTTGTTCACGATAAACTTTCCCACTGACATTGAAAAACTTTTTAATGTCGAGTCCCGAAGTTTCAATCATTTCTTGTAATGTTTCTACCGTTGGAGGTGCTTCTACAAGATTCACCTCGACAAAGTCGATGCCTTTGTCTGTTAGCCATTTCTTCGCTTTTCGGCATGTGCTGCATTTAGGATATCCGTAATATGTAATGTCCATAATTAAATTCCCTCCAGTGCCCCCATCATATCAAAAAAAACCTTCAGATGCTTTAATAGTCATCTGAAGGGTTTTTGATCCAACTTTTATCGCCAGACACTCGGGTTATAAGCAAACTGACTATGCGGCAGAGTGCACCACTCCGTCAGTTCGACGTATGCCTGTCGCGGCTGAATGGCGGTTTCGTTTTTTATTTAAACGGTATATTTCGCTTCGTCAATCAGCTTTTCAGCAGCTTCACGTTTTTTCGCGATAATATTGTACGGCGTAGAACGAGTTAATTTACGTAATGCGGACAACATCATACGCTGGTTATCTCCTTCTACCGCCGATAGAAGTGTTTCTTTCGCATCTTTTTCAATAGCTTCGAATGCTTCTTGACAGAAGATTTCAGTATATAAGATTTTTTGCTTCTCTTTCTCTTCGCCATTTCGTGCAATTGCTTTTTCCGTACGCAACAGTACAGATTCCATCGCAAAGATGTTTTGTGCGATATCCGCAATGTTTACAAGTACTTCTTGCTCCGCTTCTAGTTTTGTACCAAAGCGCTGTGCCGCAAGTCCCGCCGCAAGCAGACCGATTTTCTTTGCGTTTTTCACAAGTACATTTTCTTGTGCTAAAGCTTCATCGCCAACTTCTTCTGGCATCATCATAAGTAGCTCTTCTTGTAAGCTTTGCGCTTTTTGCAGAAGCGGCAATTCACCCTTCATCGCTTTTCGCATAAATGTTCCAGGCACTAGCATACGGTTAATTTCATTCGTTCCTTCAAAAATACGATTAATACGGGAATCTCGGTAAATTCGCTCAACTTCATATTCAGACATAAATCCGTATCCGCCATGCAATTGAACTGCTTCATCTGCGATATAATCTAGCACTTCAGAGCCAAACACTTTGTTAATAGAGCATTCAATTGCGTACTCTGCAATCGATGCTGCAACTGCCTTTCCATCTTTTAACTCTTCTTCTGACATCGCACTTTCACGCTCTTCAAAATTACCTACTGTACGGTAAATTAAACTTTCAGCAGCATACAATTTAGATGCCATCGTTGCGATTTTCTCTTTTGTTAAGTTAAATGAAGAAATCGGTGTGTTAAATTGCTTCCTATCATTTGCATAAGTGATTGCTAATTCTAACGCACGTTTAGAACCTCCTACCGTACCAACGCCTAGTTTATAACGGCCAATATTTAAAATATTAAAGGCAATCACGTGCCCACGACCAATTTCTCCTAATAGGTTTTCAACTGGTACTTCCGCATCTTGTAAAATCAATGTACGTGTTGAAGATGATTTAATCCCCATTTTCTTTTCTTCAGGACCTACAGAAACGCCTGGGAAATCTTTTTCTACGATGAACGTAGAGAATTTATCTCCATCAATTTTAGCATAAACGATGAACACGTCAGCAAATCCAGCGTTTGTAATCCATTGCTTTTCACCATTTAATACGTAATGTGTACCTGCCTCATTTAGTTTCGCATTTGCACTAGCGCCAAGTGCGTCTGATCCCGAGCCTGGTTCCGTTAACGCATAGGCAAATATTTTTTCAGCTGTTGCGGAAGCCGGCAAGTACTTCTTCTTTTGCTCTTCATTTCCAAAGAGAACGATTGGTAGTGATCCGATTCCAACATGGGCACCATGTGTAATTGAAAACCCACCAGCTACAGACATTTTTTCAGCAATCAATGCTGATGAAATTTTGTCTAATCCAAGTCCATCGTATTCTTCTGGAATATCTGCTGCTAGTAAACCGAGTTCCCCTGCTTTTTTCAATAGCTTAACAGAATGCTCAAACTCATGGTTTTCCAAGTTTTCAATGACAGGCTTCACTTCTTTTTCAACATATTCAGCCGTTGTTTGCGCAATCATTTTTTGCTCATCCGTAAAATCTTCTGGTGTGAATACACGTGCCGGCTCAATGTCCTCGATTAAGAACGCGCCGCCTTTAACAAACTCATTTGCCTCTACCTGTTTCGTCATTTTATGTTCCTCCCTTTTTTATGAACATGAACTTTCCCTTTTCCTAAATTGAAAATCAATATTCTCATCTAATTTACAAACAAATCATCTTTTCTTGATCCAGCTTCAAGCATCAGTCGCTCGGGTCATAAGCAATCTGACTATGTGGCAAAATGCACCACGTCGTCAGCTCGACTTATGCCTGTCGCGCCTAAACGATGCTTTCAGCTTTTCTTGATCCAGCTTCAAGCATCAGTCGCTCGGGTCATAAGCAATCTGACTTTGTGGCAAAATGCGCCACGTCGTCAGCTCGACTTATGCCTGTCGCGCCTAAACGATGCTTTCAGCTTTTCTTATAACATCTCAAATACGCCCGCGGCACCCATACCGCCACCGATACACATCGTGACAACACCGAATTGCTTCTGTTGACGTTTTAGTTCATTCATAAGACGAATGGTTAAAATAGTTCCTGTTGCGCCAAGTGGATGACCGAGTGCGATGGCACCACCGTTGACGTTCACTTTATCCATATCTAGCCCCAGATGGCGAATAACTTGTAAGGATTGTGAAGCGAATGCTTCGTTTAATTCCCACAGGTCGATGTCGTCAATTGTTAATCCGGCTATTTTCAATGCTTTTGGAACGGCTTCAATTGGGCCAATTCCCATCACTTCTGGTGGGACGCCTCCTACAGCAAATGAACGGAACTTTGCAATGGGTGTGAGTCCTTCTGCTTCAGCAACTTCACGATCCATAATGAGTACTGCGCCTGCACCGTCAGAAGTTTGGGATGCGTTTCCGGCTGTGACGGAACCAGTCACTGAAAAAGCTGGTCGTAATTTGCCAAGTACCTCTTCTGTCGTACCATGACGAACGCCTTCATCCATTTCAAAAGTGAACTCTTTTTCATGAAGCTTTCCATTGTCGTCGACGCTTCTTTGTACAACGTCAACCGGTACAATTTCATCAACAAATTTTCCAGCTTCGATTGCTGCCGCTGCCCTTTCATGCGACCGTACTGCAAATGCATCTTGGTCGGAACGGCTAACATCGTACTTCTTGGCAACTTGTTCCGCCGTATGCCCCATCCCCATATAATATTCTGGTGCAGTTTCAGCTAAGCGCACGTTTGGACGTACGGTATTCCCCATCATTGGCACCATACTCATCGATTCTGCTCCGCCTGCTAGCATCGCTTTTGAATGGCCAAGCATGATCCTTTCAGCCCCGTAAGCGATGGACTGAAGCCCAGACGAACAAAATCGGTTAATTGTAATCGCCGGCGTTGTATCTGGTAATCCGGCAAGTGCCCCGATATTTCTTGCCATATTCATCCCTTGTTCCGCTTCTGGCATCGCACAACCGATAATTAGATCATCAATTGCACCGTCATAACCGTCTGCGCGTCTTAATGTTTCTTTTACTGCTAGTGCTCCTAAATCATCTGGACGCACGGTTGCAAGTGAACCTCTTTTCGCTCTCCCAACCGGTGTTCTCGCCCCGGCTACAATCACTGCTTCACGCATATTCATATCCTCCCTATTCAAACTTCCCTATAAAATCCAACTCCAAGGCGTCATCCGCTGCTCAAGTCATAAACAAACTGTCTATATCGCAAAGTGCGCTACTCCACCAATTCGCCTCATACTTGTCGCGGATAAACAACACCTTTAGCTTTACTTAATTAATTACGAAGCGGCTTTCCTTTTATGAGCATGTGCTGCATACGTTGCTGTGACATTGGATCTGCCACCAAGCTTAGGAATGCTTCACGTTCTAAATCCAATAAGTATTGTTCATCAACGAACGTGCCGTACGGAACTTTTCCGCCTGCAATCACATACGCAAGCTTTTTCGCAATTTTTAAATCGTGATCGCTTATATAACCTGATAAATGCATCGCTTCCGCACCAAGCAATAACGTTGCATAACCAGACTCGCCCGTTACTGGAACTTTTTCGCGCTTCGGTGCTTTGTATCCGTTCTCATATAACGCAAGCGCTACTTGTTTGGCATCATAAATTTGATGGTCGCCGTTTACACTAATGCCATCCGCAAAATCTAAGAAGTTATTTTCGCGTGCTTCATCGCCAGAAGTTGAAACTTTCGCCATCGCAATTGTTTCAAATACTTTATTGGCGATGTTTTGGTAATCAACATCCACGCCATTCGGTAATCCTTTCAAATGCTTCGTATATAAGTTGACATTTCCACCCCCGCCTGGAATTAACCCGACGCCGACTTCAACAAGTCCCATATACGTTTCTGTTGTTGCTTGGATATGCGCAGCTGGTAAACAAACCTCGGCTCCTCCGCCAAGTGTCATTGCAAATGGTGCCGCAACAACTGGTTTTTTCGCATATTTAATATTCATCATCGCTTGTTGGAATGAACGAATAACAAAGTCTAATTCAAAAATATTGTCATCTTGTGCTTCCATTAAAATTAAACCGAGATTGGCACCCACGCAGAAGTTTTTCCCCTGGTTTCCAATGACGAGTCCTTTATAATTTTTCTCTACTTCTTCAATCGCAAAGTTAATCATTTGAATAATGTCTAAGCCAATCGCATTCGATTGTGAATGAAATTCAAGAAGCGCAACCCCGTCGCCTAAGTCAATTAAGCTCGCACCTGAATTTTTCTTAATGACGCCATGCTTCTTTTTATATTGTTTTAAATCAATCACTTTTTCATTAACAGGTACCGGCTCATACGTTTCTCCATTAAAGAAGAATCGTTCGCCATCTTCTTCCTTATAGAAAGTTTCATAACCTTTCTCTAATAAACTTTGAACGAAGCTTGGAATTTCAAATCCTTCAGCTTTCATCTTTTCTACAGATGTTTTCACACCGATGGCATCCCATGTTTCAAATGGTCCTTGTTGCCAGCCGAATCCCCATTTCATTGCATTGTCAATCGCGACAATGTCATCAGCAATTTCTCCGTTTAATTCTGCCGAATAAAGAAGTGTTGGTGCAAAGATACTCCATAAAATTTCCCCTGTACGATCTTCTGAATAAATAAGTGTTTTTACTCGATTGCCAAGACCTTTTTGCTGTTTTGCCATTTCAATTGAAGGCGTTTTCAACTTTTTCGTTGGAACGTATTCAAATGTTGCACGATCCAGTTCTAAAATTTCCTTGCCTTTTTTCACGTAAAAACCTTGTTTTGTTTTTGCACCGAGCCATCCGTTTTCCACCATTTTCTTCATGAATTCAGGTGTATCAAATACTTGTTGCTCTTCACCATCAGTGTGGTCATAAACATTTTTTGCGACATGAACGAATGTATCTAATCCAACAACATCCAGCGTTCTAAATGTCGCTGATTTTGGTCTTCCAATTAACGTGCCTGTCACGGAGTCAACTTCCCCAATTGAATAACCGCGTTTCTCCATTTCACGCAAAGTTACTAACAAACCGTATGTGCCAATGCGATTGGCAATAAAGTTTGGTGTATCTTTCGCGATGACGACACCTTTTCCTAATGTATCTTCCCCAAAGCGAACCATGAAATCGACAACTTCTGGCGCTGTCGTACTTGCTGGAATCACTTCTAATAACTTCAAATAACGTGGTGGGTTAAAAAAGTGCGTCCCTAAGAAATGCTTTTGAATATCTTCCGAACGCCCTTCCATCATCGCCTCAATGCTAATGCCGGATGTATTTGAAGTGACAATCGTTCCGGAAGAGCGTACTGCATCAATTTTTTCATATAGGCTCTTCTTCACGTCTAAGTTTTCAACAACTACTTCAATAATCCAATCAACATCTTTTAATTTGTCTACATCATCTTCTAAATTTCCTGCCTCGATAAGCGACATATTCTTTTTCGTCGTTAATGGTGCAGGTTTTTGTTTCATTAATTTTTGTAAAGCACCTGTTGCAAATCGATTCCGTACTTGACGATCCTCTAAAGTAAGTCCCTGCTTTTCTTCATCAGCTGTTAATTCCCCAGGGACGATGTCTAGTAAAAGTACTGGAATCCCGATATTTGCAAGATGTGCTGCAATACCAGACCCCATTACACCTGAACCTAAAACTGCTGCCTTTTTTATTTGATAAGCCACGTGTCCTGCCTCCCTTTACCCCTTTGAATGAATACTCATTCATTATTAGTCAAAAAAAATATAGAAACAACCTCTATGAATATTATTGTAATCTATTATTCTTGTTTTCGCAATATTTTTATTTAAAAAACTTATAATTAATGAATCATCATTCATATTGTTTTATATGTTTGTTTGGCGTGAAAAGTGCTAGCATATAATGAACAAAACACTTTTTCAAGGAGCCTTTTTATGAGAAATATTCTACCATTAAAGAAAATATCACAATTCGACCCCGATATTCATAAACGTTACCGCGCATCTGCATGTGGCCCTGTTACAGCCTATGCCATCCTTGATTATTATTTCCCGAACCGTTTTCAAGATATTAATCAATTATATAAACGGCTAGGGGGAACAGCAATTGGCTTATTTACGTGGCGTTTCGTTCGCAATCTTTCTAAACTGTTAGGTGATGATTGGGTCGTAGCAACTTGTTCAATTGAAGAAGTGAAAAAACAAATCGACAAAGGATATCCTGTCGCAGCGAAGTTTGATAAATGGTTTAGGTGGAAGTGGCGCGGTCGTTATTCCTTTGATTATCATTGGGTTCCTATCGTTGGTTATGAGGAAAGTGAAAGCGGGTTGATGCTATTTATTCATGATAATGGCGGTAAAAATCGCCCTTGCCAAATCCGAAAAGTGCCATACGCTCCAAATCGGGACATTTTGACTTTTGTTAAAATAGATAGAAAAAAACGCCAACAAGACGACTGGTAACTGTCTTGTTGGCGTTTTTTTAATTCGTCACATAAAGTGAATTCGCATGTCTCATGACAAGTGAATAACCTAGTTGTTCAAGCGTTTGCTTCACATTGTCATCGTAATTTGGAATGGGCATTTCCTCGAGTGATGCCTCGACTTCCAAATCGCAATGTATTTCCGCAAGTTTTCTTGAAAGCATGAGCATGTCCATACCATCTTCAATTCTTTTTCGACGTGCTGGGGTTAATTCATCTATCGCAGCAACGACACCATCCACAGAGCCATATTGTTTAATAAGCGTAAGCGCGGTTTTCGGACCGATGCCTTTCACCCCTGGATAACCATCAGCTGTGTCCCCAGTGAATGCTTTTTTATCGATATACTGTAAAGGTGTAATGCCGTATTCTTCTACAAATCGGTCTTCCGTGTAAATATCATATTCGCTATATCCTTTTTTTATCAAAGCGATATTGACGCCTGGACGAAGCAATTGCAGTAAATCTCTATCTCCGCTGACAACTGTAATTTCGGCTTTCCCGTCCCAATGTGCGATCATTGAACCGATTAAATCATCAGCTTCCATCCCTTTTTCACCGTAATTTTTCCAGCCAATTAATGCCGATGCGTCACGCGCCATATCAAACTGTGGCACAAGTTCCTCAGGTGGCGCAGGACGATTCGCTTTGTAGCCGTCATACAGATCATTACGGAATGTGTGCGCCCCCATATCCCAGCAAACTGCCATATGGGTCGGTTTAAAAACCGACGCCGCAGTCATCGTATGACGTGCAAATCCTTGAACCCCATTCGTCGGCACACCTGCCGCATTCGGAAAAAAGTGTCCCATTGCAGAAGTTGCAAAAAAGGAACGAAATAAAAGCGCCATGCCATCTATAATAAGAATATGTGGTTTTTCTTCTGTCATCAATTTATATATTTCCTCCATTTGCTAGCTAGTCTCTGTACATTATAGCAAACTTTCATGCACTCTAACTGAATTTCAAAGACGTTTAAATTATCGAAGAATTCCCACCCACGTTTGTTATGTACGATTTGAATTTAAAAAAGATTCATTCGCTCAACATATTTGAGATGTTGAACGAATGAATCTTTGCGCTTCGGAGTGGCAATCCTCGTAATACCTAGATAACCGCCGTTACCCCTTCTTTACCAATTTCGCCTGTACAACCAACCTTCCATCATTTGGATCTAGTGCATAATCGCATGTAGATAACGTAAGAATGTGATCATCTGCTTTTACTTCCACGTCTGTTTCATACATAGATTTCTCACGAATGCCTGCGAGTAGCTGTTCATATTCCTCGTCAGTTGAAAAATCAGTTTGTATATAATCAAAGTCTGTCTTTGTAATGTACACAGCAAAAATTTCCGCTACATAACTGTCATACAACGTATCATACTCGAATGTTTGGTGATTCTTAAAAAAGTCCTTGTCCTGAAACTTCGTTAATTGTTCGAACATGGAACCGTCCTTCATCCGATGGCCATAGAGAATCGTATTTAAACCTGGGGTTTGTACGTCGTTCCGAAAATCCATAAAAATACTGCCCGCAATATTCTTCTCTTTATAAAAATTTCTTCTTAAATAATCAACATTATTGTCTGCTTGTAAAATAGGATAATCAATTTGTGTTCCCTCAATCGTAATCCAACCGACAAGTTCATCATTTTCTTTTAACAACCTATCAAATCCGGAACGAATGGAGGCAGACTCATCGTCAATAACGGGATGATCCGCGTTGTAAAATGTTTCCTGGAGATTGTTTAACACTTTCCGATTTTTATAGTAATCAATCGCCGTATCAATCAAACCATATGCCGCATAAATAAACACACCTAAACATAAACAAGTGAGCATGATTGATAAAGTTTTCTTCGTCTTCGCGTTCATCAACATATTCCCCCAGGTATTAACATCAATCAGATGCCAATCGGTACAATATACATCCCGACATCCGTATCATTTTTCACAACAACATTTACACCGTAAACTTCTTGCATTAATTGTTTCGTAACAATCTGTTGTGGATTGCCCTTTTCTATTACTCTTCCTTCTTTCATCGCAATAATATGATGGCTATATTGTATTGCTTGATTAATATCATGCAAAACCATCACAATCGTTAAGCCATGTTCTTCACATAATTGTTTCACAAGCTCTAGTATCTCATATTGATAATAAATATCTAAGTTAGATGTTGGTTCATCTAAAAATAAAAATGGTGTATCTTGAGCAAGGGCCATCGCAATCCAAACACGTTGTTGTTGACCACCAGACAATGTATCAATCGCATCATGTCGTTTTTCAGACAGCCCTGTACATTCAATCGCCCAATTCACCATCTGTTCATCCTTATCAGATTGAGGAGAGAATGTATTTCTATGTGGCAGACGACCATAATAGACAAGTTTTTCCACTGTCATATCTGCAGGTGCACTGTTTTGTTGATGAACAACGCCTAACTTTTTTGCCAGTTCTTTCGGTTTGTATGTATTGATTGCCTTCCCGTCCAGGATCACTTGTCCGATTTGCGGCTGAAGATTATTCGTAAGTACCCCAAGCAGTGTCGACTTTCCAGACCCGTTCGGCCCTAGAATCGTTGTGATTTGGCCTTTATGGATACTTGCTTCTACATCGTGCAGACGCTTAACTTTATCTTGGTAGGAAAAAGATATATCTTTAATTTCCATAAATACGATCACTCTTTCTAAGCAAGAATATGAGGAATGGTCCCCCAATCACAGCCATAATAATGGATGCTGGAATTTCAATGGGCGAGAATAGTGCTCTTCCCAATGTATCTGCTACTAATATTAATAGTGCCCCTGCAAATGCAGAAAACGGAATGAGTAGCTTATGGTCATTGCCGACAAGCGTTCGCCCAATATGCGGGATGAGTAAGCCAACAAACGTAAACATCCCAGCAATTGCGGTGGCAATGGATGCAAGCAAAACAGCAATGATAGAAATAATCAGTCGTGCTCGATTCACTTGAAAACCAAGATTTTTCAATGTTTTATCTCGTAACCCCAAATGGTTACACCATGCATACAACAGCATACTGAGAATCAGTCCAATCGAACCATATAGGACAATCACTTGCACATCCGTCCAAGTCTTCATCGTAAGTGTTGAAGACGTAACAGAAATTCCCGACATCATGCTGCTCGCATTTTGCGCACTGATCAATTCACTTAATCCCGTAAAGACCGCGTTTATCGCAACGCCAATTAAAATCATTCTGAGTGGATTGAGTCCCGATTTCCATGAAAATATATAGACAAGTAAAAAGGCAACCGCCCCACCGATGAAGGAAAACAATGGCGTGTAGAAAAATAACGTCGGAAAGAAGGTAACCATAACGATGGACATGAATCCAGCGCCAGACGATACACCGATAATCCCTGGTTCAGCTAGCGGGTTCCGCATGACCGCTTGCAAAAGCACACCCGAAACCGATAAAGCCGCGCCGGCAAATAGTGCGATGATAATCCTCGGCAAACGTAAATCTTTTATAATCTCTACATTTTCATTCGTGCCTGTAAAGAGGCCTTTTAGCAGCTCTCCCGTTGTAATTGCAATACTCCCAGTCGTCATCGAATAGATTGTCAAAATAAAGAGTGCGCAGATGACAACAACAAAGCTGATAATCTTTTTATACATACGATAAACCTCTTTCACAACCTATTATTCATAAAGGATTTTCATTAATTCTTCTAATGCTTCGGCAGCCGCTAAGTTTGCAGTCGTCCCAAAAAGCTCTTCTTCTAAATCATAAACTCGGTCATTTTTAACTGCTTTAAAATGGCGCCAAATTGTATTCTCTTTAAATTCTTTATTAAACATGTCAACGACTTCTTCCGGCATCCCATGCGCCATACGCAAAATAATATCTGCATCAGCCTGCTGCAGGGTTTCCGTGTTAGCAGACATATATTCCACATCTGTTTCTGTCATTGCGTTTACACCACCGGCGCGTCGAACGAGATCGCCTACATACGACTTTTCTGTTGCAACGAGATAACTGCCTGGTACGCCAAGTAAAATAAGGACTCTCGGTGATTCTTGGTCTTCTATTTTCGCTTCAATTTCAGCTAACTTTTCTTCAAATGCTTTTACTAATTTCTCTGCATGTTCTTCGCGATTATATTTTTCACCAAGATACTGGATGCCTTCATACATACCTTCAACACTTTCAAAGTCAAGATAAGTCGCTGGCGTATCCGTTTCAGTGAACGTATCTTCGACATAAGATGTTAACGTTGTCACCGTTAAAACATCTGTCGGTTTTAACGACTTAATGATTTCCATATCCGGATTCATCGCCAAGCCAACTTCCGGTAACCCTTTATATCGCTCTGGCAATCCTTTATAGGTCGTCGGAATTCCGACAAGGTCTAATTCCAATTCGTTCGTAATTTCCGTAATTGCGACGGTCGTTGAAATGATTTTCCCATCCGTTTCAAGTTTCTTTTCATTTTCGATTGCATCCGTTACTTCTGAACTTGATTGTTGAGTATCATTTGAGGATTGATTTTCAGTTACGGCGGATTTGTCATCTGTGCCACAACCTGCTAATACGATGAGAAGGACTACGATGAGGAATAAACTTAATTTATTTTTCAAAACCTGTACACCTCTTATTAGGTATTTAAAATCTGATTTCTCCGAAAAACTATATATAAAATTTAGAGCCTTACTGCTTGGCATAAACAGTAAGACTCTCGTAAATTATAAATTTATTTTTGGTTATGCGACATTAGCGTAACGTCTTTTAAGTTGAATCGCTAGCGGAATTGCTGACCCAATGAGTAGCAACACATAAAGCATGATGTTTGTTGTATCGCCTGTTTGTGGGTTCTTTTCTTGTCCAGAAACTTTCGTTTTGGTTGTTGATCCATTCTTTTCATTGGAATCGAGTTCTGGTTTTTTGATTGTTGGATTGTGCTTTGTTTTAGTATTGTTATCTTTAGCGCCTGGTAATGGTGTATTCTTAATAGCTTCTCCATCAACTGTTGGACCATTTCCATTGGTAGAAGCAACTAAACGATAATCACCCACTTCAATTTCTTCCATGCTACTTTCATCTAAAAAAAGACGCGCTTTATGCTTTTGATTTTCGTAAACTCCGGGTACAGTAATCATCATATCTAACTCAATTACATCCGATATTTTTCCATCTACCTTGAACTGGACAACGATGGAACCGTCTCCATTATCCTTAACAACAACCACATCGCCATGTTTTGTCTTCAGTGAATTAATATATTCGCTTCCTGTTACAGTGATTTGAATATATCGTTCGCCATCTTTCTCTAATAAAATTGCAGGGCCTTTAAAGAATGAATCCGCTGAAGAAGGCCTATCTTCTGTTTCATGCTTAATGACAAAACCAATTTTATATGCTTTATCTGGTGTTAATTGATCCTTCTTTTTAGGAGTTTTAGGTTTTCCGTTTTCCTCTTTATCGTTTGCTACAGGATTATCTTTTTCATTAGCTTTTTCATCTTTTGTAGGTTCTTCATTTTTATTATCATCTTGTGAGTCATTATCTATTGGTAAAAGTGTGTAATCTTTAATGTCAACGGCTTCTTGAGTACTTTCATCAAATGAAAGGTCAACCGTATGTGGCATGATAGTTCCACGCGCATTAATAATCATTCCAAAATCTAATACTTCTGACAGAGAGCCTTCTACTTTAAATTGAATCGTAAAAGTTCCATCAGCATTTTTTGTGCCCCATGTAACCTCTTTACCGTTTATAGACAATGACTCTATAAATTGGCCGCCTGTTCCATTTATTTGAATATATTTCACTCCATCTTTAATGAGTAATACAGCCGGATTAATAAATTGACGATTTACTGATGCAGATTCGGAAACATAATTAATTTCGTATGCTTGATCAGGTACTAACGCCGAATTTTTATTTTCAACTTTGTCGCCATCGTTCTCAACCGGTGGTTCTGATTTTGTTGGTTCTTCCGGTTCAACCGGCTCTAATGGATCTACGTCTGGAATTCCAAATCCTGGTTTATTCGATGCAACAGTTTCCGTAATACTAGTCTCATCCAATTGGATACGGAATCCTGATTGTCCATAGTGCATCTTCTCATTACCCATCGGTGCTTGATATTCAACATAGGCATTATATAAATATTGCAAACTATCTAACTTGAATGTTTCATGACGCTTTTTCCCGTCACCTTTCTTTTCCAAAGCATTCTTTCCATTAAGCTTCAATAACGTTACCGTATTATCATCATTAATTGATATTGTTAATTCGGCTTTTCCTTCTTTAATAGATAAGAATAATTCATCGCCTAAATGTCTGCCCATTGCGGATTGATTATCGTTATCATCTCTTAAATAGCTAGCATTTACAGTATAGTAACCGTCTGCTAGGTCAGCCAATCCTACCTGTTTTTCCTCTTCTTCAACTGGCCCAGTTGATTCTTCTTCGGGTTCAGATTCAACTGGTTCTTCTTCAATTACATCTTCTTTTACAGGCACATTACTTACATCAAAAAAGGCACGCGCAGTATGTTGACCGCCATAGGACATATGCATTTCCAGTATTACAGGATCAGATAAATTACCATCTACCTCAAACTTTACACTCCTTTTGTTTTCTTCTTCACTAACGACAACAACTTCATTGCCGTTTGCTTTCAATGATAGAATCATATTACTTTGGTCTATTTTAAACTGAATGAATTGCTTTCCATTTTCAACAATTAATGACGCTGGTTTACTGAAGAAAGGATCAGCCAATGATACCTCATCCTTATCTTCATGCTTGACAACATATTCAATATTATGTGTTCCGTCTTCAAACTGTTTCGTTTCTTCCGCAAACACCGCACCACTAAAAAATGGCAGTGCAAGTATTACGATAAACAGGGACATAAGCCATTTGTTTCGCATCTATATTCTCTCCTCTTATGGATTCTATTAATTAGTTACGTACAGGTCGAAACTTGCGAATTGCGAATAAAGCAATTGCAGATCCAAGCATTAATAGCGCGTACATTCCAATAGGAGAGTTATCCCCTGTTTTTGGATTCTCTACAGTTTCGGCTATATTGCCGCTAGTTTCGGAACCACTTTCCACTGATTTTTGTTCTCCAGCTGATGTGGCTTGCGGTAATCCGCTTACATTAAATACAGCACGGGCAGTATGCGTCATGTCGTACATATCTGGAACAACAATGTGCATGTCCATATTTAGAGGTTGAGATAAATCACCTTTCACTCTAAACTTCACTGTTCTTGTCTGATTTGCAGTATTTTCACTGACAACCGAAACCGGACCTGTTGGTGTTGAAAGCGATTTAATATAATTGCTGCCAGTTACCGTTAACTGGATATATTGAACACCATTTTGAACGGTTAGTGTTGCAGGCTTTGTAAAATAACCATCCGCAATGGATGTATTCGCACTACCTGACTCTTTCATTTCATAATTTACCTTATATGTACCATCTGCAATTTGAGCAGAAACTGGTGAAGCAACAAAGAAGGTAGCTAAAATGATAGCCGCGAACGTCATGAAAAATGAAAATTTGTTCTTCATTCTGAATTCCTCCTAATCATTTTGATCGTCGAGCTAAAAAGGTCTAACAGTCTTGCATATGTTGTCGAAAAATATATTTTCCTTTTAAACCTTCTAGAAATTACTTTCCTAAACGTTGGAAACCCCGACACTACTAAACCTATCAATGAAGGTTGCATTGAGCAATAGACGAAGTGTGAACAAGAAACGACATATTTGTGAATGTTATTGTGGAATAAAGTATTTTTAGATACTAATCTTGCATAACTTGTAATCATCGCCCTTCGTATATTGTCGAAAACACATCTGCAATCAGTATAGTTCAAGAAGAAGAGAATGAATGTGATGTTAATGCATTCGCTAAATCAGTCGTTTATATGAAAGAGATATAATGTGGAATTCCGGGGGATGACTCTTTTAACATACTAATAGTAAACAAAAAAAGATGGTATACGAGTTCTAACCATCTTTTGTTTATTCGTTTCATGATATTTTCATTATTTATTCTATACCTATAAATACCATGCTAAAAACTTATCCTTCTCAAAAACATTCAACACACATTTCGAACCAGTTTGCGCCTCTATAAGCTTTAGTTCTTCGGGAAATTTATTTTCAACACGTAATGTAATATAAGGTAGCTTTTCTTGTGCTTTTTGAGAACGGTAATTATCCGCTTTAGCCCCAGCGAAAACATAATTGAGTCCTAATTGATTAAACGCAGTGGATAATATTGCTGCTTTCGCAAGCTCATTATAACCTCGTCCCCAGTACGCATAACCTATCCATGTGCCAATATGAGAGGTCTTCTTGATTGGATCAATATCTTTAAGAGTAATCACCCCTATAAGCTTCTCTTCTTCATTTACGATACATCTGGAATATTGTCTCCCTAGTTTTTCCTCTTCTAAAATAAACTCAATGAAGCCCTTCGTTCCTTCAACTGTCGTTTGTTCATCGCTCAGTCCTAATGCCATTTTCACTTTCGGATTCGAGGATAAAGCAGATATTTCTTTCGCATATTTTAACGCATGTGGTACTAATCTAATTTTCCCCATCATACATTCCCCCATTTTTATTAAAGAGATAGCGATAAATTGCAACTATCTCTTTATTACGATTGATAACGTTGAATCCGTTTCTTTGTGTTATCCACCTTGCATTTCCTCCCTACTCATCTAGTACTATCTTACATGATGAAAATAGTAAAAGAACGCTTTCCTAGGAAGTTCAGTCTTCGTATCAGGTGGTTAGAGCGTTTTAAAAATTGGATACGAATTAACGAACTTAACAACATCCTTGCCGAAAAGTCCAAACATCTATTTTCTGTATTGCATATAGTAATTAGAATCGTTCGGAAGGAGAGAAATTTGATGGTAAATAACAATTCAGGACAAAATAATGAGCAATACTGGTACCCGCGTTTACCTGATGGATATGATGGGAATGATAGAAGGGGACATGGTGGCCCCGTCCCAATGCCTTCAACAAATCCAGGCGAATATCGACCTAACCACGGTTGGACTCCGTACGGAATGCCTAGTGATCACACAGGATTTACTGCACAAAGACCACCATCTCACGGCATGCCCGGATTTCCACCTGGACATGGCGGTCCCCCACATGGCACACCAGGTTTTCCACCGGGGCACGGAGGACCTTCTCACGGATGGCCAGGATTTCCTCCTGGACATAGCAATCAACCCGGCAGACCGCCTGGACAACACGGTGGCAATCAAGCCCCTCAAAGTGCACCGCCAAGTTGGACACCAGAATATCCAAGTCACCAATTATTCGCCGTAGATCCTGGTGCCATTGCGAGATGTATGTATCGTTTTACGTACATTTGGCTATCTAGAAGACAAGGATTTTGGTTTTACCCAGTTTTCTTAGGAAGACGATCTGTGGCGGGCTACCGCTGGAACTCAAGGCGTAGAAGATGGGAATATACGGGACTAGATTTAGACAATATTAATTCATTTACTTGCGTCTAAATATTTTTGGCAATGAATGCTATTTTCATATCGATTAAGAAAGTTAAAATACCCCTAACTAATCACCTAAAAATTACAATAATTAAAATGCGTTCTAAGTGAATAATTCGCTTAGAACGTTTTTATTTGAAATTACTTTCACCTATGGTTATACTATATTTTTTACATAATTTCTCTCATATGCTGTAAAAACTGGATAATCACTGTTTTAGAAATCAGTTTTATTGATTTTTTTATGTCACTGATACAGTTTAAGATGGCCTAATGAGGGGAAGATATAAAGTAATTCTTCTGTAAAGCGATTTTTTTCGATGGGGAATTTTTCATTACTTTATAATATAAGAATGGAGGAACTATGAGAAAAATATCAAATGTTTTTTGGATAACGGTCGCTCTTGTTTTGGCAGCAGTAGCCTATGGAGCATTTGCGCCTGAAAATTTTAGCGCAATTACCGGAAATATGCAAGCTTTTATCACCTCATCATTTGGGTGGTATTATTTACTAGTTGTTTCTGCAATCGTAATCTTCTGTCTGTTTTTCATTTTTAGCCCAGTTGGACAACTTCGTCTCGGTAAACCCGATGAAAAACCAGAATACTCTCGTATGAGTTGGTTTGCTATGCTATTTTCAGCTGGGATGGGGATTGGACTCGTGTTTTGGGGAGCTGCTGAACCACTTTCCCACTTTGCGATAAGTCCCGCAACCGCGACACCCGAGAGTCAAGAAGCTTTTCGTGAATCCATGCGCTATACATTTTTCCATTGGGGTATTCACGCGTGGGCAATATACGGCATCGTCGCGTTGTCACTCGCGTATTTCCAATACCGTAAAGGTGCACCAGGCTTAATTTCTTCAACATTAAGACCCATTTTAGGGGATCGTGTAGACGGACCTATCGGTACTATCATAAACGTACTAGCCGTTTTTGCAACTGTTGTAGGAGTCGCAACAACATTAGGTTTTGGTGCAGTTCAAATTAACGGTGGACTGGCATATCTTTTTGATTTACCTATTAGCTTCCCAGTGCAAGTAGTTATTATCATCATCGTAACGATTTTATTTATTTTTTCTGCATGGAGTGGACTTAGCAAAGGGATTAAATATTTATCCAATACGAATATGGTTCTTGCTGCTATATTACTGATACTGATTGTGATTGTTGGACCGACACTTCTTATTTTCAATACATTTACTGATTCAATCGGTATGTACTTACAGAACATTATTCAAATGAGCTTTAACGCAGCCCCCGTTGATAAAGACCTGCGTTCTTGGATTGACGGATGGACTGTTTTCTATTGGGCTTGGTGGATTTCATGGTCACCGTTTGTTGGCGTGTTTATTGCCCGTGTTTCACGTGGTCGTACGATACGAGAGTTTTTAGGAGGCGTCCTTTTACTACCCGCATTAATTAGTTTCTTTTGGTTCTCCGCTTTTGGAGCAACAGCTATGGATGTTCAGACTAAAGGAACTGATCTAACTGGGTTGTTAACGGAAGAAACACTCTTCGCAGTGTTTCACGATTTACCTATGTCGATGATATTATCGGCTGTCGCAATATTACTAGTTGCGATCTTCTTTATTACATCAGCTGACTCGGCAACATTCGTACTCGGTATGCAAACGTCTTACGGATCGCTTCATCCGCCGAATGCAGTCAAATTAACATGGGGAATTGCGCAATCAACAATCGCCATAATTCTACTTTCAACAGGTGGGCTCGGTGCGCTACAAAACGCCCTAATTATCGCTGCACTACCTTTCTCTTTCGTCATGATTTTAATGATGATTTCGCTTTATAAAGCATTGGATCATGAGAAAAAAGAATTGGGCTTAATGATTCGCCCAAAACGCCGTAAAAAATAACAATTTCCCCAATCACTATTCTCAGTGATTGGGGATTTTTTTCAGTATGAATCAACAAAACACTTTACCTCGAATCAGCAGTTTAACCGCTTGAATCAATATTTTACAATCCAACAAAATTGATTGATGTTGCATATAATATAAGTCATACTCAATCATCTGGTTATGCGAATCGATGACATCGGTGTTTACTTGTGCATAGCCAGTCAAACCAGGTTTTATGCTGAGTCGCTGAGATTGGTAAGGACAATAGCGTTGAGTCACCTTAATAATCTCTGCCCTCGGTCCAATAAGACTCATATCACCTTTGATAACATTTAATAAAAGAAGCATCTCTTCGAATTTTAATTTCCTTAATAGCTTTTCTGTTTGTAGTCGGCGTTTATGAGCGTCCACTTGGTCATTCGAATCATTGACAGACCTTGTCTTCCAATCATCTCCTGTATATGATGCTGGTTTCCTTACGACGAGCGGCTGATTATTTTTTCCTCCATACAAACACTTTGAAAAAATCGGTTTATCTCCATTAATTAAGTGAACCAGTAAACAAAATAAGAGAATAGGCCATAACAAGAGCAATAAAACTAAGGTAACAATACTATCAAAAACTCTTTTCTGTACATCTTTTACATACATTGCAGTTCGATGATATGGTTGTCCCACTTGCGTCTTTTCCATAAGCCTCCTCCAATCTCCTAATCTATTCATTCACTAGGTGTAAGACTTATTATATGCGCGAACAACTATCAATATGCGGAGTATCGTAGAACAAATTCAGACAAATTTTTTATTATTCAAGTCAAAATAAAAATAGCCTTATCTACTGATAAGACTACTTTCCTAATACCTATTCACAATTCGACAACACGGTCACATAATCTTTGGATTAAATTCTTCTCATGACTCACAACGATGATGCCCATATTTCTTTTTTTAGCGGTTTCTAAAACAGCTTGCCAAATTTGTGCTTGGGTAATCGCGTCGAGCATTGTGGTCATTTCATCCGCAATTAAATACCGGGGATTCGACGCAAGTGCACGGGCAACGCAAAACCTCTGCAATTCTCCCCCTGATAATTCATTCGGCCAACGTGACAGCCATGATTGTTTAATCCCTAACAATGTAAGTAATTCGGGATCTGGTTGCCCACTTTCATGCAACACTTTTTGCATCTTCCAGCGTGGATTCACTGCTTTTTCTGGGTGTTGCAATACTAATTGTACGGGATACATTCCTTTATTTGGAATCCGATTTCCGCCAAGCGTGATATCACCTTCCAAAGGTTGCTCAAACCCGGCTAAAATCCGACAAAAAGTTGTTTTTCCTCGTCCACTTGCGCCGGTTAAGCCAACGACCTCGCCAGGCTCGATTGCAAAATGCACATCTTTTAATAACCAAGGGTCATTGCCATAACGAAACCCTATATGATTTGCTTCAAGTCGCATCGATACATCGCACCTTCCCTTCCCGCAGTTCTCGCATATCAGGACGAGCTTCCGTACATTCTTTTGTTGCAAGTGGACAACGCGGTGCGAATAAACAACCTGGGGGCAAGTCATTTAGTTGAGGTTGGGCGCCTGGAATTGGTATAAAGTCATTTTGAGGTAAAGCATTCCAAAGTGCTTTACTGTATGGGTGACGTAACTTTTCTCCTTTACCCGTAAAGTCATGGACAGAAGCAATTTCAACAACGGTTCCAGCGTAGAACACTGCAATTTTATCAGCAATCTTTAATGCAGATTCGATATCATGCGTAATGAGCATAACTGCACAGCCAGCATTCGCGAACTCCCTAAAGTTTGACAGTGCTTCTTGTATGACAACTTCATCTAAACCTGGTGTCGGCTCATCCGCGATAATAACTTTCGCGCCACTTACCGCAGCTGTTGATAATAATGTACGTCTTGCCATCCCACCCGACAATTGGAACGGATACATCTTCTCCACTTGCGGATTAAGATGATACCTTTCAAAAACCGCCCGCTGAGCAGCAAAGGCATCTCCTTCTCCAACCGAATGACGCACTTGTTTACCGACTTGCATTAACGGATCTAAGAAATTGACGGATTGCGGAATTAAGGCAATTTCTTTTCCTCTTAAAGTAACAAGCTTGTCATCCGTGAGTTCCTCTCCATCGTATTGAATTGTTCCAGTTGTACCAGCATTTTCGGGAAGAATCCCTAATATCGCATGCGCCAATAAACTTTTCCCAGAGCCGCTTGCACCAACAACGGCTAAAATTTCTCCTTCTTCGAGCTCGATGCTTAAATTCGACATCACATCGAGTGTTTGCCGTTTTAAACCACTGCCATACTGTTGAAAGGAGATTGATAAATTTTGTACTTCTAAAATCGACATTCGGCTTCTCCTCTCTGCTCACTAGTTCATTTTTGTTCATTAATACAGGTAATTCTTGATACATTTATATTTAGGTTGATTTTCATTCACAAATGAGATTTTGTTGGATCAATCAGTAACCGCAAACTTTCACCGATTTTATCAAACATCCGAACGACAAATAGTAAAGCTAATCCCGGGAAAAAGGCGAGCCACCATAACCCTGAAGATAAATACTTCATCGATTCCGATAAAATAATGCCAATTGCCGGTTCATGCGGCGATAATCCTAGCCCTAAAAATGTAACTGCCGCTTCATGTAAAATTACATGCGGAAACAATAACATAAAACCAATAATCACTTGTGGCAATAAATGCGGAAAGATATGATGGACAGCAATCCACCCGTTCGACTTTCCTAATTGTTTGGATACTTGCACATATTCCGCGTTACGCACTTGCATCACTTCCGCACGAATGACACGCGCTAAACTTGGCCAATGGGTCACCATTAGTCCAATCACGACGCCTTTAAAACCGCCGCCTAGTGTAAAGGAAATTAATATAAGCATGACTAAATGAGGAACACTTAAAAACAAATCTATAATCCATGAGACAAAACGGTCCACAACTTTCCCCATTGTTGCAGCCGCCATTCCAAGCGTTAGCGCAATGGCTGTACTACCAATCGCACCTAGTAATCCAACACCTATACTTAACGAAAGCCCCATCATCGTTCTGGTAAACATATCTCTTCCAAGCCAATCTGTACCAAATAAATGTTGAAATGATGGTGCTAAATTACGTGCGTTTAAATTCGTCATTATTTTTCCGGTATCTAGCCAACTGCTGCTAAAGATAATACTTACAAGTATCAATGTACCGACGATAATTGTAAAAATTGTTCGCTGTCTTTGATTTGATCTGAGGAGCGTTTTCATTACATACGTCCCTCCCTCGTTCTCGGATCAACGATTTGATAAATCAAATCTGCGATTAAGTTTCCGATAAATACAAATAACGTACTAAAGATGACGAGTCCCAATAATAATGGCACATCGCCTCGTAGGCCCGCTTCTACCGTCGCTTGACCAAGTCCTGGATAGGAAAACACTTGCTCTGCAAGTACGGCCCCGCCAAACAACTCGCTAAATGCAGCAAATTGCAACGTAATTGCTGGCAATGCTACGTTACGTAAGCCATGTCTCCAAAACAATGTAAAACCACGTTCGCCTCTCGCCTTGGCGAATAGCACATAATCGCTTGCTAGCACGTCAATGAGCTTTTGCCTTGTATGTAAAGCAACGTTTGCAACACCGAGAATGCTTAGCGTAATCGCTGGCAATAATAAATGTTGAAGGCGATCTGTTAAGGTGACATCTTCCGCAAGCACGCCAACTGGCACACCTAATCCAATTGGGAACCAGCCGAGCCAAACCGCAAACACGATCAACATGAGAAGTCCTACCCAAAATGTAGGGGTTGAAGCAAGTGTATAGCAATACCACTGAATAATACGGTCAATCCACGTATTTCTCTTCATTGCGGCAACAACACCGAGAATAAATCCAACAATGCCCGAAAAAATCCATGCAGTAATCATCAACACAACCGAATTGAGAAATCTTTCTCCAATCACATCACTGACAGGACTTCGATAAATCATCGAAGTCCCTAAATCACCTTTCAAAACAGCTGAACCCCAATTTAAAAACTGAACAAATGTAGGTTCATTCAACCCCCAATATTCAGCAATTTTTTCACGTTGTTCAGGTCCAACTTTTAACATATCAGCACCAATATACGCTTGAATCGGATCTATCGGTGAATTTTTCACAAGTAGAAAGGATATCAAACAAATGGCCACTAATAATGTAGCAATACGTATGGTTTTAAATAGTAAAAACCGAACTAACTTCTTCATCATTTTTATACTCACCTAATTACTTCCATTTCCAATCGACTATATTATCTGTTGCAGGCCATCCATGTCCATGTACATGGGTTCTTTGATGACCGATATCTAATCCCTCTTTAACGATATACAAATGGTCAATATTCACTAGCCAAGCCCACGGTGCATCACCTTTTGCACTTAAGCCCGTTGTGCCATCCCATTGCGCTTTTTGCCAATATTCAATGGCTTCTTCTTCACTTAATGCACGTAACGCTTTTTCAAAATATTGATCAACTGTATCGTTTTTATAAAAACCTGTATTGTAATACTCAACACCAGCATTATCAGAACCATAAATATTGTATAATTCATGTGGGTCATGACTTCCCCAACCTAATAATACGGCTTCTGAATACATCTTTTGCGCAATAATATCCCAGCTTGCTCCCTCAACCTTTATGTTGATACCAAGTGGTTTTATCATATCTGCAACAGTAATCGCTAACGATTGACGTACTTCATCATTCGCAGGGTAATAAAGACTAAACTCCGCCTTTAATCCGTCTTTTTCAACGATGCCATCACCGTTCGCGTCTCTCCAACCAGCTTCTTCTAATATTTTTTTAGCTTCTTCCATATTTCCATCGGCAATAACTGTCTCAGGATTCCACCAAGGTAACCCATCAACTGATGTATACGCTGGTGTTCCATACCCTTCTAAAACGCCATCAATTAGCGCTTGACGGTCGACGCCAATATTAATGGCGTGACGAATCGCAGCATCCGCAGTTACATCATTGCCAATAGGGAACCCATCTTCTGTCATTTCTCCGGATTCAACATAAGGAAAGACAATCCCGCGGTTATCCACTGTTTTTACTGCTTTCAATTCCGTCCCAGGAACTCTCTTCTGACTAAATGAAGCTGGAATATGGGCAAGATCTACAGTACCTGCTTGTGCCGCTGCAAATGCCGCATCTTCAGTTAAAAATAAGAACGTGATTTTTTTAATATTAGGCTTTTTTCCGTAATAATTTTCATTAGCTTCAACGATTAGTTGCTGACCTTTATCCCATTGGACAAGTTTAAATGGACCTGAACCGATTGGATTTTCAGCATACGATTCGTTATAAGCATGTTCAGGAACAATTCCCGTTGCAATAAGATTATTAATAAAAGTCGACTGGGCTTCTTTTAATGTAAAGACGACTGTCGTTTCATCGATGGCTTCAACTTTTTCCAAAGCATTCATATCTACGACTGAACCGCTTTCCAATGTTTGTTCATACGTAAACACAACGTCTGTAGCCGTCAGCTGTTCGCCGTCGGAAAATTGCACATCATCTCGCAAATGAACGGTCCACGTTTTTCCGTCTTCACTTACTTCGTAATCTGTTGCTAAGTCATTGACAACTTTCAAGTCATCATCTCTTTTTAATAACGTACTTTGAAACAATGGCGAACCATAACGGCCCCATCCTATCACCGGGTCAAAGCCTGTTTGAGGCTCCGAATTGAAGGCGAGTACTAACTCATCCTTTTTCGTATTGTCAGTACTTGTATTCTTTTCAATTGATTTTGACGATGAACAACCTGCTAAAATTGTTGTTACCAACAATATAGCGATTAAGCCAAATCCCAAAATTCGATTTCGCATATTCTTACTCCTTATATTAAAGTTTTTCTACGGGGGCGACTGTTAGCTTCCCATATTCCACACCTATTAAACTCGTTAATTGATTACTTAATTTGCGCACATCACTTGCTTTTCCTTGAACAACAATCAGTTCTATACAACTATCATGGTTAAGATGAAAATGAGTTGTTGCCATGATCAAATCATGCATCTCATGTTGAACGGTCGTCATTTCCTCAAGTAAATTCCTCTGATGATGGTTATAAAACAATAATATTGTTCCCGCAATTAGCTGGTCATCCTCTTCCGAAGATTGCTCGATAATCGCTTCACGCACAAGATCTCTGACAGCCTCCGAACGATTCGAATAGCCTTTCTGCGTGACAAGCTGATCGAATTTTCGAAGCAAACTTCCTTCCATTGACACTCCAAACCTTTTTAATGTTGAATCTTCCATAGTGAACTCGCCCCCCAGTAGCACGATTGTTAACTTTCGTAACACCGATAACCAAAAAAATTTCACGAATACCCTTAATTATAGGTTTTACAAGATAAAAAATCAATGAATTCGATGCACTTTTAATTGAAGATATACTACCATTTTCATTGGTATACATTATGGCCATTGGACGATATTCCCTCAACTAGTTAATACCTTTTCTAAAGTGTATTTATAAATAGTGTCACGATTACTGACATTCGTAGCACTGACATACAAAAAAATATAACTTCAAATATGATTATAGTTTTAGCGAGATAAAGAATCAAGGATTTCGATGTTGATTTTACGAATACCGCGTAACCATTTTCATTCGCGTACGTCATGGTGATAGGATGCTATAAAAACTTTTTAAAAAAGTTACTATGCGCGCATTTCATTCTTATGGTATGTGAGCATTTTGTATTCATGCCACGTTATTAATTTTGTAAAAAGTATAACTTGAATCCGATTGAAATGATATAAAAAGGGAAAGTATATAGAGAGAGGTAATTTTGACTAGAAACGAGGGTGTGCCATGAAAAAACAAAACATAAAAAACATTCGAATGACTTATTATTTCACAAGTATATTTATAACTGTTGGTACCATTGTAGTTTTATATCTATTACTTCAAAAAACAACAAAGCTCAGCCCTTTTATATTATTTCTTTCGCTAGCTGGCGGCGGATTACCACTAGGTATCATCGGCGTCTTTGTCGATTATAAAATCTCGGAATTTAAAGGTAAAACAAGAAACGTAAGACAGTTAAAAGGGGATTTATAATTTGTTTTCAGGCTCGTCATCATAATAGTACCTTACTAACCCGTTGATTTCCGTTCTAGGCGGACGCTTTCCTAGGGGCATGAGGTGATCCCAAGGTATTGCCGCCTTCCGATCTAATCAACTAAGTGTCCGTGCTAAACAAACGCGCCCAATTTTTATATTAATTAATAGTTGGTTTGGTGCTTCTTATTTTTTTGCACATGTTGATTTGCGATTTGCTGAGTTCCAAAAACCTCTTTAAAAAGCGGCTTACATCTGGATTAACTGCGCCAGATAATCTAAGTATGCAATTTACCCTTTTTCAAAACTCTTAGCGAACCTTATAAACCAATATAATGCAATCCAAGGAAAAATAAACTTTGTAACCCATTCTATTAATGCAGGAACAAAATAATTATTAATGCTATAAACCAATATATCTTCCAAAGATCGTCGCTTATATTAATTCAATTACTTACCAACCATCCCATTTCTTACTCAATACCCCCAACTCTTTAAGTAAACTCGGTAAAAGCCTGTCATCCTCGCTGTCCAAAGCTTCCTCGGTACATGGTGAGTGTGGCGGATAATTTAAACTTTTGGCTTCTTTTAAAGTTGATTCAGCTAGAAAGTTTGTTGCATTCGATTCCTCAAAACAAATAGGTGCAATATAAGTTTGATAAGTATGGTCTAAAATAACTCTAGTATCTGCCGATGGGTGAGTTTCTTTCGGCATCAACATACCAATCACTACAATAACAGCAATGATAAGTACAGCCCATAACCATTTTTTAGATGACTTCATGTAAATTACTCCTTTTAACCAACAGTTTGATAGCGGTATAAATCCGGTTACTAATTTACGTTCATTACATCTATTGTACTAGAAAATATATATATTAAAAATATTTTGATAGCACTCTGAACTAAAAACACCTTCACTGTTAAAACTCTGGACATAATCTTCCAATTGCCCACCCGATTATGACCGCCCCGCCACCTGCAAATGAAGCTACTGCCAGTATGCTTTACATACATTTTCAGAGAAAAGAACCATTCCTTTATTAATCTTTCTTAAGAGATTTATCAAAATCGTCTCCTACGGACAAGTTTCACCCTGACATTCTCTTACGATCTTTTTCATGTTTCAAAATTATTTTCATCAATTTGTATTCTTTTCATCAAATTTTCTCTATGTAGTAAGTAAAGGGGGAATTTTGATGACACATTACTTAAAAGACTATGCATATTTTACGAACAAATTTGACTTGGACAAGGCAGCTTCATTGCAAAAACAAGAGCATTGGCAGGAGATGAATCAGACTGATCGTGATGTACTTGACGTGATTCGTCGTTATTCTGTGAAGTTTGGCGCCGCACATTTGAAACATTACACCATTGAAAAGGCAATTAAGAAATCTAACGCTACAGTTCGCCGCGCAATTCGTAAACTGGAGAAGCTTGGTATTATTGATCGTATTCATTATGTCCGTCCTGTCATGAATGGACTCGGTGCGAATATTTATGCGATTAAACCTTTTAAACAACCTTCGAAAATTGAGAAGAGAGTGAAGGATAACCCTGCAACAGTAAAACAAGCACGCAATCAGGAAAGAAAAGCCAGCAATTCTGCTGAAATGCTACCAGTACCTACAACTTTTTTGAGCGAATGAAAACGATACTTGCTTCAACTATTGGCGAAAACACACTCGCACGCCGTTTTTTTGGCGTATACCGTCAACACACACTGCCGATGTTAAGATTTAGCTTTCACGAACATAAAAGAGAGTTGTTTGAACAACTGGGTATCCAAGCATTGCAGATTGCCGTTCAAGCAACGAAACGAAGACATATCAAAAATTTGTCGGGCTATTATTCGGGGGTCCTACGTGAACTCGTTAACAAAGCTTTATTTAGCGACGCTTTTAAAGATTTTGACGTGCCTGTTGAAGGTTTTTATTGGAAGTGAAAAAAACATTCAATACATCAACAAGAAAAGTCGTATCGGAGAACAACTATATCTTTGGATAATTAATAAAAAAGAGTGTGTTAGAAGGTCATTTTACAGACCTTCCACGACACTCCTTTCTTCTTACCTAAGTTTTGTCCCAACTTACTATATTGCTTTATGCAATTGTAGTGTATTGGCACAATAACGCGTAGATACACGATTTTATTGCCTTTTAAAATACCATTGACTATCTGGCCGATCTCGCGGCGTCATATTGATGATAAAATATCCGATAATGAGTATCAAAATGACAAAGGAATAAATTAATGTGTGGATGGGATGATCGTGATCAACAATGACCAATCTGACCATTGCAGTGATCCCAATATAAATAAAATAACGAAGTGGGAAATGATATTCTTCTTTAAAATACTTAACAATCATCGCGATAAATTCGAAATATAAGAAGAAAATTAATATATTCGCTAAGTATGTTTTGTAGTCAGTATGATCGCCAGAAAGCAATAGATCACCAAAGACAAATAGTTCTTTTATTAATACTACTGACAAAATAATTGCGAGAATCACAAGCATTATATTCAAGAACATTTGTAAAGCTTTAGGAAAAATATGCAAAGCATACGTATACTTTTTCTTGATCATATGAACGCCTCCTCTTTGATGATGTTTTATTATAAGCGGTTACGGAATTGTTTGTCAATTGAATTATCTAGGTGACAGTCGCCTAAACAAACACAACAAACGCGAATTTCATGACACTCGATTTTCTTTTAATTAACGTGAAAGTTTGAGTGACTGGCACCTCATTGGAAAAGAAGCATCAGTGATAAAAATCACTGATGCTCCTTTAAGTTTCTGTTATTCTCCTAAGTAAGCAGATAACATCCAAATATGTAGGTCAAGTTTTACTAATAACCCAACAGCGAGATCATTAATTCCATCGTCTCCGTGCTGTTCTGATAGTTCCGCTAAACCCTTTAACTCTTCTTTCAGATGCTTATAATCTTCTACAAGGCTTGCAACCATTTCATTGGCAGTTGTTTCTCCATTAGTCTCTTCTAAAGTCGCAACAGCCAGGTATTCCTTCATTGTTGCAACAGGCGTCCCACCAGACGCTAGCAGTCTTTCTGCTACTTCGTCCACCACACTAGCTGCTTCATTATACAGTTCCTCAAATTTTTCATGAAGGGTGAAAAAATGCGGCCCTTTTACGAACCAATGATAACGGTGAAGCTTCGTATAAAGGACACTCCAGTTTGCGATTTGACCATTTAATGCTGTATGTAATTTTTCCATCTAATAAAACCTCCTCAAGTTCCTACTCTAATTGTAACACATATTATATAATAATCAATATTAACTAATAGTTATTATAAAGTATGTTCTCACCTCTGTTTTCACCTCTGTTTTCACCTCTGTTTTCACTGGATCCTATACAGCTGCAGTAGGTCCTTAATACGAGTTCGCTTATGCGCTTCGCTGTTCAGCACGTCTTACGATATAAATACTCGTTTCGTAAAGCAGCATCATCGGAATCAACACAATCAGTTGGCTAATGAAGTCGGGTGGTGTAATAAGAGCCGATACAACTGCAAGCGCCAAATAGGACCATCTACGAACTTTTTTCATTGAATCAGCTGTCAACAATCCAATTGCAGCGAGAAACATTGCAACGATTGGCAGTTCAAAAATCAATCCGAGTGGAACCGTTGTCATTAAAAGAAAACTGACATACTCCTGTGCAGAAATCATCACATCAAAATTGACAGCACCTAACGTTGTTAAGAAATTATAACTAATCGGATTGACGACAAAATATCCAAAGGCTAATCCACCAACGAACAGGAGCAACATGACCGGCGCATATAAACTTAAAAATCGTCTTTCATTTTCATTTAACCCAGGACCTACAAATTGCCAAAGAAAATGACATACAAACGGCAATGCAAGTCCAACCGCAAGTGCTATCGAAATGGACATATAAAACTTAACAACTTCTAATGGACCCAGCACAATTAACTGATGTCCACGTGTTACATAAGGAAACCAAATATTAATTGTCGCGAAAACAATGACGAAAAAGAGGATAAATACAACAATACTTTTAATGAGCTGTTTCCTTAATTCTCCAAGATGAGCGACTAACGGTAACGATGGGGTTTCTTCAGTCTTCGAATCCTGTTCCTCTACTACTTGGTCGTCATCTTTTAAATCTCGCTCTGTTTTTACTTCTATTTCTGCATTTTCTTTATCTAACGGACTCAAACTTTTATGGTTGTGATCTCCAGTTGGACGCATACAATCACCTACTTCTTATGTCCCTTTTCCTTCGTTGCTTTTGGCGTTTCTTCGTCATCACTTATAACATCCTTGGCTGATTTCTTAAACTCTGAAAGTGTCTTTCCAACTGCCGATCCGATTTCTGGTAATTTCTTTGGACCAAATAAAATCAGTACAATGACAAGGATAATGATTAAACCGGGTACACCGATGCCTGATAAATTCATAGGTAGTGCCTCCTTATTTTTTCAATTAAAATTAATTTCTATTATAAAACGATAACTCATTCTTCTTTCGACAAGCGTGACACATATGCTCGGCTTCATCTAATGTTTTAAAATTCTCTTCACAACTTGTACATTCATTTTCCTGAAGCAAATAATTGATAGGTGTAACGGGTGAAATTTTACTTGTAATGGATATCGCTTGTTCTGGACAAATATCTTCACAGAGTGAACAATTCGAGCATTGTTCAGGCGCAACAGTAAAATGGGTGTCTGTCAGATGAATACACGCTTTGGGACATAGAATTTCACACGCTTTACATAAAGTACATGTACTTGTATCTAAAGAAAACTCAATAAACTGATGATCAGGATAGTACTTTGTTAAATTGAGACTTTCTTGATTAAAACGCCATTTAGCTGGCGCCATTTCTTTCGCAATGTTTTTAACATCTTTTTTCCAAAAAGAAAACAACTCTTTTCGCGTCATCGTTTGTTCAGTTTCTTCCACTGCTTTATTAAATTGAATCGCAAAAGCAGCTTCTCCAAGTTCACTTAACGCTTCATTCGCATTTTTTATCATATGTTGCCATTCATCTGAAACATCCTCGTGTTTGAACACAATCGTTGTGACTTGTTTTTGATAATAAACGAGTAATTCTTTTAAAGAGATAACGTCCTCATTAGATACGATTAACTGGTTATTCTCAACCGTCCGCTTAGGAAGAAAACCTTCCACCGCTTGTACAGGACAAGCGACAATACACTGACTACATTGTGTACACTTCACCGTATCAATGAATGGTTTTCCGTCTTTTAAAATTATCGCTTGCTCAGGACACTGATCAATACATTCCCTACAACTAGAACGGGGGCTTTGATAATGCGTACAAGATGGTAAAATTCGATATTCATAATCTAAACTTTCCAACCAACTTTGCAATAGATTCATTTACAATCCCCCTTCCTTTCTAGTTTATTAATTAACCTGGCATGACATAAAACACATAGCGACTTAATCCTTGTGCGACGACAAATATTGCTAATGCCGTAAATGTTAGACTGACGAATGTCTTTTTCGACTTGGATACTGCCAAATAACCGAATAAAAACATACCGATAATCGAAGCAATCCAGCCAGAAGCAATCATTCCTTTATAGTTTGCTAAAATCGAAGAAGCCGGCACTGCATCAATCATCGTTACCTCATGAACGGCTGTAAAGAACATAGCAGATCCTACGACTTGAATTGTGAAACCCAATACCGCAACAGCAAATGCACCTCTAATAATGCCTTTTGCATTAATGCCCGATGTCTCCTTAGAAAACTTCGGAGCTACTAAAGAAACAGCTAATACAGCACCTAAGATTAAAGTTGTTCCAAAAAAGGACGTATACGTATTGATTGAATTCCAACCGCTCACTAGAGTAGTTGCATAAAGCGCCCCCATAGCGTACACATCTATTAATCCCACAATTGCAGTCACAAGCATAAGCCATGGCGTCACTTTTTTCTGCACAATCGTTAAACCAGCTGTTAAACAAGTTAAGCCAATAAAGGCGCCCGTTAAAACGATTTCTCTACTCATCCATGAAGAACCGATATTTCGAATCGTATTGAACGCATTCATCGGTGCACCTAAGTGAGAGAATGATGCCGCTAAACCTAATAACGAAAGGACAGAAATAACAATCAAAGGCATTCTAAATAAATGATAGGCTTCGTCTTCTTTCAGCTCAGAACTTCTTAGGTTGAATAGATATAACACAAACGTACTGCCAATTGATGCCTGTACAGCTAATGTAAATATGAACAATGCCCATTCATCCATTGATATCCCTCCTCTTTACTTTGTTTTAATCACAAGATTTGGTTTTGTGATGGACGCACTTGGCATCCCTTTAATTTCACTAACATTACCGTACTTTTTTCTTAATTCTTTGATAGGCCCAAACTCGATTGCTCTCAGTGGACACGATGTAACACAGACAGGTTCTTCGCCAGCATCACGTAAGTCAAAGCACGTGTCACATTTTGTCATTTTCCCTAACTGTTCGTTAAATTGCGGTGCGTCATATGGACAATTCCACTCACAATATCTGCAGCCAACACATTTGTCGTGATCAATTAAAACCGCACCATCTTCGGCACGCTTAAAAATTGCGGTCGTCGGACAATTCGGGATACATGTAGGCACATCACAATGATTACATGACAGAGAGACATGGGTCAGTGATGGATTTGGAAACACCCCTTGTTCAAAAGAATAAACTCTGCGGAAATTTCTGCCGACTTCTAAATTATTTTTATCTTTACAAGCAACTACGCATGTTTTACACCCTATACATTTTGTTACATCGATAAAAAAACCGATTTGAGTCATATATGACACCTACCCTTCTGGAAATACAATTAGCTGTTCCCAATCTTTATCCTCAGTCAATGGCTTACCCGCATACTTTTTAACATCGCATACGACTGTGTTCCAGCCCGACGTCCCTAACCCTGTAGAGATTGGCGCTTGTAATATATTATCTGCACCAGCTTTATCAATTTTTTCATCTTTATCAAATCTTGGCCACGCACCGTGTGGTAAGGCAAGTACACCTGGCGTCATTGTTTGCGTGACTCTTGCCGGGCGTAATGTTTTGCCGTGGTCATTATAAATAATGACGGTATCGCCATCTTTAATGCCGCGTTCTTTTGCATCCGTCGCATTCATAAATAGTGGACTTGGCATCATTTCACGTAACCAAGGAATATTATCAAAAACAGTATGTGATCTTCTTAAATAATGTGGGTTATACAACTGAAACGGATACTTTCCTTTTTCTTTGCTTTTCCAATTTCCAAATGTATTCTCATAACCTAATGTTTTAGGCGTATACTTCGGTATTGGCGGAATTTCCGACCAACCTTCTTTCGACTTCTCGTGAATTGTTTCACAATAAATCTCAAACTTACCGCTTGGTGTATCTACCGGATTGTTTTCCGGATCATTGACAAAGTCTTCATACGCGATATGCCCGAAATTATCTCCCGGTCTGCGCGCGACTTGATAAACGCCTCTTTCAATTAATTCAGCCATAGGGACTCTTCCCTTTTGTGGCTTCCCTTTTACGCCCCATACTTTAATATCCGCTGCTGTAATTTCTACTAATGGTTCAAAATCTACGCCATTTTCCATAATGACATTCGTTGTCGCAAGTTCGTTAAAGAATGCTTGTTTTTCATTAAATGGATATAACAAATTCGGATCTTTTCCAAGCCTTTTCATCAGTTCCTTCGCAATCCAAATATCACTTTTCGCTTCATATAACGGGTCAACGATATTACTGTGGACGATAATCATTTCTCGGTTACCATCTAAAAGTCCGCCTTCTCTTTCCCACATAGATGTAACAGGTAACACAATATCCGAGTACTGTGCATTCGTCGTTAAGTTATAAGCATTCGTGACGACGAATTCAACTTCACGGTGCGCCTTAATCCCTTGGTTTATAGAAGTACGCGTTTGTAATGTTGCATTGTACTGATGATAAATAAACTGGATATTCGCCTTGCGTTCACCTTCACCTCTTTGGTGAAACTTCCCATCTAATATCGCTGAAAATACTTCATTGTGGTTAATTAAATTCGTTACAGCGTTTTCTTTTGGTGCCGGGTATCCTTTACTTCCTTGTTCAATTAACCAAGGGCCGCCATTTCCTGCTGCTCGGTGGACACTTACGCCTGTCATTCTTCCAGGACGTCCCATATGTCCTGTCATAAAACCGAGTGTAGAAAATGCTTGGACCCAGCCTTCACCATCATTAATCCGTGCAGCTGCCCATCCGGTTAATAAAGCGACACGTTTTGTCCCACCAATTTGACGCGCAAGTTGGCGAATAAGGTCTGGTGAGATTCCACAAATTTCAGATGCCCATTCGGCTGTTTTCGGTTCATGATCATAGGTGCCTAGTAAATAATCTTTAAAGTTATCTTTGGGATCTGCACCTTCTGGCATATGATTTTCATCAAAACCAACCGTACAACTGTTTAAAAATTCCCAGTCTATCAGCGGGTTTGTTTTGGGATCATCTTCATCAAGTAACGTGTGCATAATAGCGAGTGCTAACGCATGGTCTGTACCTGGTCTAATCGGGAACCATTCAGCATCAAAAACTTCTGCGGAGTCAGTATACATCGGATCAATCGAAATAAATTTTGCGCCTGCTTTCTTAGCTTGTAAATAGTTATACGTAGGGCTTCCCGGGCTACTCCATGCCGGATTTAATCCCCATAGAACAATTAGTTGTGAATTCCGTAAGTCTAAACGGTCGTTCATGCCTACTTCATAATATCCTTCAGCGACCCCCATCATTGTAGAAGCCCACATCCATGCTCCCCAAGATGTCGTCCCGTAATCTTTCGTACATCCACCATTTTCAAACAACACTTTGTCTATTTCGCCATCTCCAGTTGCCCAGATCGCTTCATTTCCATAGTTATTTTTCACTCGTTTTATTTCACTAGAGACGATGTCCAGTGCCTCATCCCATGAAATTCTCACCCACTGGTCTTTTCCACGAAGTTCTTTTTTCCCTCCGCCAGGTTTCCAGTTTTTACGCTTCATTGGATATTTGAGGCGATCTGCACCAAAAACTTGTTGACGTTGTGACCGACCTCTCAAGCAACCTCTTTGTTGTGGAAAATCAGGGCTATCTATATGCGTATCATCTGTCTTCTGACGAATGACAACCCCGTCTTTTACGAACACTTTATTCACACAACGACCACCACAGTTATGCCAACATGCTGCTGATTTCCATATTCCATCTGCGTCATCACTTGTCTCGCCTACTGCTTGTCCTTGTATTTTCTTCGTTAAACCGCGACTGAACGGAATGCTCGCAGAGGCGGTAATAGCTGCCGACCAACCAAGAAAAGATCTTCTTGTCATTTTGATACTTTCAATTTTCTCTTTAATATTAAACATATTAGGAGGCCCCCTTCTTTCCATCCGTTGTAATGGCTACATCTAATTTAGCGATTTCACGAAGGATTGCTTGATCCAGTTTTAAATAAGCATCTAATAATTTCGCCATTCCTTTAAAAAACTGAGTGTCTGCATTTTCAATCACCTTTTCAGAAAATGCAGGAATGAAAGCCAGTAAGTGGTTTTCTAGAAATTTTTCCTGTTGATCAATCAAATAAGACAAATAACTGATCGCATGAGGTTCTGCTTTTTCAATCGTCTCAATGCATAATTCATTTAAATGAAACATGAAATTAAGCTCGAACCCAACGTGATCTTCAGCTTCTAAGTTTTGGTCGCGAATGACGAAGCCAAATTCCTCGTACTTCCTTTGAACTGCCACGGTATTTTCTTGAAATAATAAACGATCCTTTCGTACATAAACCGATTCCCAAGGGGGCGCTGTCAGTTCCAATGGTCCAATAAACATTTTTGTGTAATCCCAGTGTAAATTTTCATAGTCATCATCATTATGAATGACATCATGTTCTTTTAAATACGCTTTAATATCCTCAATCGCTTCCTCGATACCTTTGGATTCTTCTACAAACGGAAAAATATTGACGAGTTCGTTTTCCACAAAATACGTAAGATACTCTTTCGAAGGCTCTTCGACGAAAAATCTTGCTAAAATATCATAAATAAATTGTCGAGCCCGGAGAATATAATTTAATTCTTCTTGCGTAATAGACTGCTTCATGAATTTCTCCCTTCAAAACCGCTAGTGTTACATCTTCACGAATTGGTACCTGTGCGTGGTTAATGTGTATTGCATAGGTAACTTAAAATTATTCTACTTCTTTTTTCATGGACACTCTGCACTTTGTGAAATAATTCACAAGTCGTTCGATTTTTTTTGTCCTTTTTGTGACTAAATCAAGGAGATATCGAGAAAGTATTATCTTCTTGGTATACCTCATTTTATTTTATGCGATTGTAGTGAAAGATTAGTGAAATAAGAAAATTAAGTAAATCGATAGTGATAGTCATTCTCAATTGTATTCATTTTTTCTCAATTAGGTTGACAAAGATAAGCATACTACACTATCCTAAATTAGAATAAATTTAATTCATAGAAGGTGTTAGCATAGACAGGAAATATTTTTTGAATAGGCATGATGAAGACTAATAAAAACTTAGAAAGGATATTGTAAAATGTTGAACTATTTAATGAAGACCCGACCCGGGCAATTTTTACTCATTGGTATTTTATTCACGATTTCAGGGTTTATTTTTACATTGGTTAACGAAAGTTATAGTCTGTTGGCATTCTATACTGCTATTTTCTTTTTAGGTTTTTTTGCAGCAAAAAATGCAGTTGTTGAAACCATACAATCAAAATCCCCCAATGTTGATTTACTAATGATTCTTTCGGCTTTGGGCGCCATGTTAATCCACTATGAATCGGAAGCTGCCATGTTATTACTCATCTTCGCGGGTGCAGAGGCATTAGAAGACTTTGCTTCTGACAAATCAACGAGTGCGATTTCAGAGCTCCTATCACAAGTCCCTTCAACTGCTCAGGTTTTACAAGCAAATAGTGAAGTTGTTGAACTTCCTGCTGAAGCATTAAATGTAGGAGATATTGTGATTGTGTCAAAAGGAGCTCAAATTCCAATTGATGGCTATACTGATCGAAAAACAATGATCAATGAAGCAGCTTTAACAGGAGAATCCCTTCCAGTTGCAAAAGAAAATGGCGATGAAGTCTTTGCTGGAACAATTAACGAAGGCAATGTCTTTTATCTTCAAGTAAATAAATTAAGTAACGAAACGGTTTTTTCAAATATCATTCGAATGGTTGAGGAAGCGCAAAATAGACCATCCAAAATCTCCAATTTTATCGATCGTTTTGAGAGCCGATATGTGATTGGTGTACTTATTGTCGTACCGATATTTATTCTTATCTTATTTTATTTCAATGACTTTACCTTCCAAGAGGCTTTTTACCGAGGAATGGTATTGCTAACTGTCGCAAGTCCATGTGCTTTAGTCGCATCGGCAACACCTGCTACACTGAGTGCGATAAGTAATGGTGCAAAAAACGGCGTGTTATTTAAAGGCGGAGCAGCTATGGAAGCACTGAGTACGATGGACATTTTGTATAGTGACAAAACAGGCACCATTACACTCGGTGAGTTTAAAGTCATTAGTTATGAGGCAAATGAGGATGTATTAAAAGAAGTTGTATATATGGAACAGCAATCTAGTCATCCGATTGCAGATGCGATCGTGTCCGCGTTTAACGATATAGATCTCAATCGTGTAGATCAAACCGAAGAAATTGAAGAAATAGCAGGGTCTGGAATGAAAAAAGGCGCTATCTATGTTGGTAAACCTTCAGCGTTTGCTGATTATGAAGATCCTCATCATTACAGAAGCAAATTGAGTGCTGGATATACAACGGTTTTTGTCGGTAAAGAACATCAAATTGTTGGTTATTTCTCGCTATCTGATCAAGTTCGTCCCGAATCTGCACCCGCAATTGCAGGTTTTCAAGATGAGAAAATTAAGGTTGTTTTATTAACCGGAGATAACGAAATGACAGCGAAAAAAGTTGCGGAAGAAGTGAATATTGATACCTATGCGGCTTCGTGTTCACCAGAAGACAAAATCAAATATGTATTAGATAGTCAAAAACAAAAGAAAGTTGTGGGTATGATTGGCGATGGTATCAATGATGCTCCGGCTCTAGCGAATGCCGATATCGGAATTGCAATGGGAAGCGGTTCCTCTGTAGCCATGGAATCTGCAGATGTTGTCATAGTAAAAAATAATTTAGCAAAACTTTTTTATAGCTTTAAATTAAGTAAAAAGCTAAATCGTATTATTCTACAAAACGTTATCTTTGCCGTTGCAGTCATTATTGCATTGATTGTCT